>CAJOJQ010000011.1 GCA_905234985.1 uncultured Christensenellaceae bacterium | reverse complement strand
CCTATCCTCCGTCCCAGCTGGGAGAGTATACCACATTCTTGTCCTGTACTTCCCCTTTCCAAATCAAAATTGTCCTTGACAAAGGGAGCACTTTATTCTGTTTGCTCTGCTTTCTTTTCTTCGTCTGTTCTTCCCGTTGCGTTGATCCGCTTTCTCTTTTCGCTCATGCTTTCGCCTTCCTCTTGAAATACTGAAATTATAGCATTTTCAAGTCGAATGGATTATACATGGGGCCCAGTTCAATAACCCTGTTACATACATTCCCTGATTTTTTTAATGAGTGCGTCCACGTCCTCTTCCCGTGTGGCCCAGCTGGTGGCAAAGCGCACCACGGAACGAGTTTCGTCGAAGGGCTGCCAGTAGGAATACCGCACCTGGGATTTGAGACGGTTCAGCGCGGCGTTTTCCAGGATCACGAACTGCTGGTTGGTGGGCGACGGGCGGAAAAATTCCACACCCAGCGCCGCAAGGGCCCGCTTCATTTTCTCCGCCATGTCGATGGCGTGGCGGCTGATGTCAAAATACAGGCCGTCGGTGAACAGGGCGTCGAACTGCACGCCGATGAGCCGTCCTTTCGCCACCATGGCTCCATGCTGCTTGATGTGGGTGATGAAGCGTTTGGGCGCGCCGTGCCGGGGGAACACCACCGCTTCGCCGCACAGGGCCCCCACCTTGGTGCCGCCGATATAAAAGGCGTCGCACAGGCGGGCGATGTCCGGCAGAGTCACGTCCGTTTCATAGCTTTCCAGGCCGTAGCCCAGCCGCGCCCCGTCCAAAAACAGGGGAATGCCGTAAGCCCGGCACACGTCCCGAAGCTGGGTCAGCTCCGCCAGGGAATACAGGGAGCCGTACTCCGTGGGATGGGAAATGTACACCGCGCCGGGGTACACCATATGGGAATGGGTGGGGTCGGCGTAAAAGCCGGACAGCAGGGCGCGCAAGTCCTCCGCGTCGATCTTGCCGTCCTTTTCCGGCACGGTGAGCACCTTATGCCCGGTGTACTCGATGGCCCCGGCCTCGTGCACGTTCACGTGCCCCGTGCTGGCCGCCACCACGCCCTCCGTGCCGGAAAGCAGGCCGTCGATCACCACGGCGTTGGTCTGGGTGCCGCCCACCAGGAAAAACACGTCCGCTTCCGGGTCTTGGCACGCAGCCCGAATCCTCACCTTGGCCCGCAGGCTGTATTCATCCTCCCCGTAGCCCACCTGCTGAACGAAATTGGTATCTACCAACGCCTGCAAAAGCCGGGGATGCGCCCCTTCGGAATAATCGTTTTCAAACGATAACATAAAAGAACCCTTCTCTCTTTATTTTCTTTTGTTCAAAAGCAGCGTCCACAGCCCCGGCAGCAGGGCCACCAGCGCGGCGGCCAGGGAAAGGATGCCATAGCACGTCCAGCCCAGCCATTCCGGCGCTTCCGATCCCGTAAACAAGGGGGCCAGCACCGGGCGCAGGATTTCCCGCTGCTGCCAGGAAAGCAAAATCGTCATGACGGGCAGCAGCACGCACAGCAGGCACCCTGTGAGCCTCGCCAGTCTTCCGCCCTTTCCGCGGACGGCGCGGGGCGCGCGCATATTGTCCTCCGGCGGCTGATAGCCGGAGCGGTTTATGCCGGACTGAACCGGTTCCTGCATCTGCGGAGCCGCCGCCGCAGCCGCCGTCACCCGAGGGGCGCTCACGCCCGACCGCTGCTGGGGCGCGGAGCCGAACCGCCCCGCCGCCCGCATGGTTCCGCATACCGGGCACGCCTGCACGCCCTCCCGGTTTTGTGTTTGGCACTTTTGGCAAATCCACATATCGCTTCATCCTTTGCATTGTTGATACTCATTCAACGAAAAAGCCTGCCATCATCTTCCTTTGCCGCGGCACTTTTTTCATTTTTCCCGTAAACGCGCGGAAAGGGGGCGTGACCTTCGCCGCGTCCCCCCTTTTTATGCTTCCGCGTCCGCTTTTTCCTCCGTTCCGGCGCGGATCACCCGCACCTTGGCCCATTCGATTCGGCGGTCTAAGATGGTCTCCACCTGAATCTCGATCCGGTCCGCCGTCCCTTCCTCCGGCGCTTCCCCGTCCTCGGTGCAGTAGAGGGTGAGGCTGGGGGTGGTGCCGTCCTGGGGAATGGTGGAAAAGCGGCTGAAAATCAGGCCGCCTAAGGTGTCGTAATCCTCATCCTCCGGCAGAGTGATCTTCAGCGCTTCGGCCACCGCCTCCAGCTCCACCCCGCCGTTGACGCGCCAGGTATCGCTGCCCAGGGGCTGAATCTCGCTTTCCGCCGCCGGGTCGAACTCGTCGTAGATATTGCCAACGATCTCTTCCAGCAAATCTTCCATGGTGATGATGCCGCTCATGCCGCCGTACTCATCCACCACGATGGCGATATGGGTTTTGACGTGCTGCATGTTCCGCAGCAGCACGTCGGTGGGCACGGTTTCCGGCACGAAATAGGGGTCGCGAAGCAGGGCGCGAAGCGGCTTGGGGCGCTTATCGCTCATGTTCAGCAGGTATTCCCTTGTGGACAGCACGCCGATGATGTCGTCGATATCCTCCTTATACACCGGAAACCGGGAAAGACCGCTTTCCTTGATGGTTTCCAAAATGGTTTCCTGGTCGTCCCCGATCCAGATGGCGGTCACGTCGGTGCGGTGGGTCATGCAGTCGGCGGCGGTGAGGTCCCCGAAGTCGAACACGTTCTTGATCATTTCCCTTTCGTCGCTTTCGATCACGCCGTTTTCCCCGCCCATATCCACCAGGGCGCGAATCTCTTCCTCCGTCACTTCCTCGTCCTTATCCCGGGGATCGACGCCGAACAGCCGGGCCAAATTCCGGGCGGCCAAACGCTCTAAAACAGTGAAGGGCGTCATCATCCGCGTGACGAAAGCAATCAGGGGCCGCAGGGTCAGAGCGATCTGATCCGCCCGCTTGCGCCCCACCTTTTCCGGGGTCATTTTGCACAAGATCATAATGAGCAGCGCGGAGATCAGACAGAAAACCACCGCCGCCCCCGCGAAGGGCAGCCCCGCCCCCTGGCACAGCTCCATCCCCAAGGCGGCGAACAGCAGCAGGCACAGGGTACGCAGCCCCCGCAGGGCAATCACCGGCTCCTGCTGATCCAAAAAAGGCAGCAGTTTTTTCGCCCTGCCATCCCCTTCCGAGGCGGCAGCGCGGATTTTCCCCTCATTTGCGTTTGTCAGCGCGGCCTGGCACAGCGCCAGCAGGCCGCAAAGACCGAGTATAATGACTTCCACAAACCATCGGCCTATCGGGTCTTCCAAGAAAATTCCCTCCCACTTGAAAAGTGATTGCATTATAGCATTTTCCGGGTCCAAATGCAAGCGGCGGGATCACCTTCCTTTCTGGGTGCTGTTAAAAAACGGGGCATCCCGCTGCTCCTGGCAGCAGAATGTCCCGCTTTTTAGGGGCTTGTGACGCAGCCCCGTTTTCTTTGGCTTTGGATCAGCCGTTGCCGCCGATTTCCTCCGAATACAGGAATTCCAGGCCGTGTTCCAGGCAGTACCTGGACACCTCATAGCATCTGGTGACGATGACGGGATGCGCGCCGCTGAAAGCGTCGGGCGCGATGTACACATTCCAGTTGTTCAGAATCACCTGCTGCACGCCGCTGTTCTTGAAAGCGCCGCTGCTGATATAGCTTGCGTTGCCAAGGTTCACGATCACCAGGCCGGTATCGCCCTCGAAGGTGCCTTCCTCGATGACGCGCACGCCGGAGGGCACGGTGACCACGCTGCTGCGCGAAACGACCGTAACGGTGTATACAGCCGAATATCCGTTGTCATATTGCAGCGTCACCGTTGCGGTGCCGGGAGACTTGGCGGTAATGGTACGGGTGTTGACGGACGCGACGGAAGGATTGCTGGAGACGGCGGATTCGATGTTATAATAGAAATCTCGATCCTCACCGCTGAAAAAGAAGCATTGACCGGTCATCAGCGTGAACGCGCCGGTGTACCGATCCGCGGACTTGACGACGGAAACGCTGCCGACGTTATTGTTGGAGCCATAAAGGTTATACGATAAATAATACGTGGTCCCCGCGGTCAGGCGCTGGCGCATATAGGCGCCCTTTGAGGAGAGGCCCCGGCTGGCGATTTCGTTCCAATTGCCGTCAAACAGTATCAGATAAGAGTCCCGCAGGGCGGTGCCGGACGCGGTAAAGGTGTAAACGCCCGTCGTGTCGGGGGTAAAGGACAGATAGGCCGGTTTTCTGTTGGAAACCGTGATGGACGCGTTCACGCCCGCCGTGATGGCGGGAATTTCCATCGTTCTGCAATAAAAGTCGATCCGCGCGCGACCGCCGCCTTCATCCCAGACCTCGCATGTATAATAATTGACCCCGGCGGCGGCGGTTAAGGTGTAGCTGCTTTCATTTGCATTATTGATGTACTGACCGTTCTTGTACCATTGATATGTGATTTCGCCGGTGGCGTTGCTCGCCTCCACCTCCAGGGTCACTTGTGCCCCTTCCTGGCGGAGGATATCGGTATCGCCTACGGCCTGGGCGGTGAAGCGGCTGCCCGGGGTCGTACGGAACCAGGTGTATTGGATGTCATACCGGTCGCTTACCACGCAGGTATATTCAATATAGCGTTCCGAGTCGGTCAGGGTATAAGAGGCTTCGGTAGCGCCGGAAATAAGCGTTTCGTTTCTGTACCACTGATAGGTGATGGGGCCGTAGAACGTCGAAGCGGAGACCTGCAGCGTGACCGATTCATTGGGGAATACGGGCACGTTGTAATCATGGCTGTCCAAAATCAGGCCGGAGTCGACGTCCACGTCGAATTCAGTATAGTCTTCATTGCCGTTCTGGTCTTTTGCCAGGAAACGGTATTTTTTCGTGCCGTCCTGGCCGCTGACGGTCAGCGACGTGGACGTGGCGTCGGGAATGACGGCCCAGGACTCCTCCTCAAAGATACTGCTTTGGTCATACGCCCATTCGTAGGTCATGGCCGCGCCGTCAAAGCTGCGGGCAGAGGCCATGAGTACGGCGGTTTCATCAGGCTGAAGCACAAAAGCCGATTTCGATACGGGCCGCACCAGAATGCCTTCGCCCAGGTAAATGGAATACCGCATTCTTTCCCGATTGCCGTACGGATCAGAAATGATGCAGGCGAAGCTGACCCAGGGTTCTTCTTCCGTCACATGGTCTGTGACGGCCAGGACCGGGCCTGTGGCGCCGGAGATCGGTTCATCGCTCTTGTACCATTGATAGGACACCGCCCCGTTCCTGCACCGACCGCCCACCTCCAGGGTGATTACATCGTCCGGCGCGGCGCAGATCTCGTCGTCTTCCGTTTCGGACCAGGCCTGGAAACCGTTTTCCACCGTGACGCGGAACTGCGCCTCCCAGCTGTTCTGATAATCGTCCGTGACGCACAGGCGGTAATAGCCGCTGGCGGCGACATTCTCCAAGGCCAGGGTGGGGCCGTTCACGTCCTCCAACAGTTCCCCTTCGTCGCTGTAAGATTCAGGCAAGGAATACCAGGCAAAATGCAGATCGCCCACGGTGCAGGAGGCGTCTACGCTCAGGGATACGGAACCTCCGGGATTGACGGAATATTCATACTGCTCGACAGATACATGGAAAGAGTTGTTACAGTCCAGATAAAACCTGATTTCTTTATAAAACTCTATGCTGCAGCTGTCGTTGGTGCAAATCGCCGCGCATTTATACGTACGGTATTCCTGCAGGTTTTCAACCGTCAGCGCCGTCCCGTTTTCACCTTCCACTTCCTGGAAACGATAACCCGTGGATTCCCCGGAATAAGACCAGTAACAGTCCGTTTCGCCCCACAGGGACGTGACCGCCACAGACAGCGTGACGGAGCCGCCGGGAGCGACCGTCTGATCGGTATCACAGAGGGGCGTTATTGTCACCTGCGGATCATAATACACCCTGAAATTGATAAGCTCCCAATCCGTTTCCTGGCTGCCGATCACCTTTACGTTGTATTCCTGATTCACGGTCACGGAGTCAATGAATAAGGTGCTGCCGGTAACGTCTTCCCGATTGATTACTTCCGGCGACACCTGCTTCCATTCGTAAGTCAGCACGCCGTTGGGATCGTATGCGAATACTTCCAGTTCGACGGAGTCGCCGTAAGCAACGACGATGGGGTACTCAGGCGCGCACGCCACAAAACGGTCGGCCGATTGCACCCAGAATTCAAAATCGCCCGTTTCTCCATACGCGACGCCGCCTTCATAGGTATAGGTAGAACCGGCGTTCAGATAGTAGCTGGAGCAAAGATTTTTGCCGTCGGCCGCGTTGCCGTAATCGCTGACCAGCTGATCGAAATTGTCGGTGTACAGCGAGCCCCACATTCTGTTCTCGCCGCTGGAGCAGAAAGAGTACATGCCGGATTCTTCGGGCGTAAAGGTGAACCTCGTAAGGTCGCCGTCCTCATCGGTGTACGCGTTCACCCGATTGTTCAGGGTCAGGGCAATGGGTTCCTCCCCGACGGCGGCAGCCAGCACGCAGGACAGCGCCAGGATCACGGCAAGGAAGAACAGAAAACGGATATGCTTCATCTGATGAACCCCCTCCATCATGTGTTGCCATAGTAAAGCAATTCTATCTCTTTTATCACGCGATGTCAATGAAAACAAAGAAAAACGAAGCGAAACGCGAACAAGTAAGCAGATGCGCGGCTTGCGTTTTTTCTCCGTTGCTTATATAATTTGAAAGCAGCCTGTTTTTGCGTGCCACGGAGGGATCCTGATGACCGATTATCGTTTTGCCCGGCCCGGGGAAGAAGACGAAATCCTGGACCTGATCAACGCCGTATTCAGCCAGAAAGCCCGGCCCCATGATTTCGCCCGGCTGATTCCCAAGGTGTACGCCCATCCCGGTTTTTCCCGGCTCCACGCCGTGGCGGAGGCGGAGGGGCGCATCCGGGGCACGTTGGCTATGCTGCCCATAGAGGTACAAATGGGCGGCGCAGCCCTGCGCTGCGGCTATATCGGCTCGGTGGCGGTGCATCCCCGGTTTCAGAACCGGGGGCACATGCGGGCGCTGATGGCCATGCAGGCGGAGCAGGCCCGGAAAATGGGCCTTGATTTCCTGGCCTTGGGCGGCCAGCGCCAGCGGTATGAATACTTCGGGTTTGCAAAGGCATGCTTAGGGTTCAGCTTTTCCGTCAACGCCGCCAACGTGCGCCACGCGCTGAAAGACGCGGCCCCGGCGAAGCTCGAACCGTTCCCCGAAAGCGGGCCGGAGCGGGATGCCCTGTATGCCCTGTACGAAGCCCAGCCCAGCCGCTGCCATCGTTCCCGGGAGCTGTTTTATGAAACCCTGTGCACCTACAACAGCGTGCCCTGGGTCCTCCGGGATCAGGCGGGCATCCCCGCCGGTTATCTGGTTGCCATGGGCGACGAGGTCACGGAATTAGTGCTTCGGGATGAAACCCTGCTGCCCGGCGCGATCCGCGCCTGGATGGAGGGCCGGAAGGGCTGCACCGTCCATTGCCCTGGCTGGAACGTGCGCCGCGCCGCCGCTCTGAACGCTTTCGCGGAAAGCTGCCGGGTCAGCGACAGCCAAATGCTCCGGGTGCTGAACTGGGAAAACACCCTAAACGCGGCCCTTGCTTTCCGCCGTGAGATTGTCCCTCTTCCGGAGGGCAGGCGCGTGATTCGGGTAGAAAACACGGGGGCCTTGGCTCTGGAAGTAAGGAGCAACGAAACGCAAGTCTCCCCCGTCGACGATGAACCGGACTTGTGCCTGACGGAAAAGCAGGCCGCTTCCCTGTTCTTTTCGCCCATGGCCCTGCTCACCGTCCGCGACCCCCTGCTTCGGTGCTGGCTGCCCCTGCCCCTGGACATTCCCGTGGCCGACCAATTTTGAGTTTCAAAAAAGAACGTCCTCCGACCCGCTGAACGGATGGAGGGCGATATGTTTCAATTCAAATCACTTGCGCGTTTCCTGTGTAGGGATGCTCTTTCGCGTATGCGAGGGCTTTTTCGTGGAACGCTCCGGGCTTCATCGCGTCATAATAGGTTTTGCGCCATCGGGTATAATCCAGCTTTTCCCTTAGAATCATAGCGATAAACGCTTCTGCGCCAACAGCCCCAAATTTTTCCGTCAAACACGCCATTCCCGCTTCCGCAAGCTCGAAGGTGTTTGTTTCCATGGCTTCAATGGGATACGTCATCTTCCTGACACTCCATTTCCATAACAAATTCAATCGGTGAAACCATTCTGATCTCGTTTGTTTGATACTTCAGCAGTCGATAGTCAACAGTGATAAAATACGCACAATTCGCGTAGATTGCGGAAGCCACATGAAACGCATCGTATTCCTTGACGTTCGTTTTCATGATTTCTTCGGCTTTCCTCGAGATTTCACCATCTCCCGCGTGACTGACATACAGCTTTGCGTTCCTGTATACAAATTCTTTTATTTGTCCCCTTCTCAAAGGCGACGGGATATTTCCACACTCATAATCAAGCGTATACGACCCAACAAGATCAAATTTTCCTTCTTCTATCCATTGCTGAATATGTAACTTAGACTGAGTTTCCATTGCAACTGTCAATTGTTCCTGCGGATCATATGGCCGATTATAGCAGCACATATCCAGATAAATTCTCAATCCTAACCGCCTCCTTTCGCAGGCAATGTCAGCGGGTCTGCATAGAACTGCCTCTCTGTACCCTATTCTAAGTCCAATTTTCTGAAAAGTCAAGAATCATGGCGCTTGGAACAGGATAGCAGTTTTTAGAATTTTCCCCAAATTATTGACAATCCCCCATCCCTCCGGTATATAATAAGTAGCTTTGATTTTCTGTAAGGAGGGCGGGCTATGATTCTGCGTTAATTCTGCCGTCAATGGCTTATTGATAAAATAATTTTAGGAGGAATCTATTCCCATGTCTGATTTACAAAAAGAGGTGGCCTGCCGGCGCACCTTTGCCATTATCAGCCATCCCGACGCGGGCAAAACCACGCTGACGGAAAAATTATTGCTGTACGGCGGGGCCATTCGTCAGGCGGGCAGCGTAAAAGCCCGCCGGGCGGAGCGCCACGCCACCAGCGACTGGATGGAAATCGAAAAGCAGCGCGGCATTTCGGTCACGTCCAGCGCCATGCAGTTTGAATTTGACGGCTTCCACATCAACATCCTGGACACTCCCGGCCACCAGGACTTTTCCGAGGACACCTACCGCGTGCTGGTGGCAGCGGACAGCGCTGTCATGCTCATCGACGCGGCCAAAGGCGTGGAGGAGCAGACGGTGAAGCTGTTCAAGGTATGCCGCATGCGGGGCATCCCCATCTTCACCTTCGTGAACAAAATGGACCGGGCCGCCAAGGACCCCTTCGCCCTCATGGAGGAAATCGAGCAGGTGTTGGGCGTGCGGGCCTGCCCCGTCAACTGGCCCATTGGCGTGGACGGGGACTTTCAGGGCGTGTATCACCGGGACGAAAAGACCGTCGAATTATATTTCGGCGGCGACCACGGCAAGACCAAGGCGGGCAAGACCGTGATTTCCGTGGACGATCCCGCCTTTGAAACGGCCCTGGACAAGCATTACCGCCAGCGTCTTGCGGATGAAATCGAATTATTGGACGAGGCGGGGGACGCTTTCGACCTGGACGCCGTGCGGAGGGGCGAACTGACCCCCATGTTCTTCGGCAGCGCCGTGACCAATTTCGGCGTGGAACCCTTTTTGTACCGCTTCCTCCGCTACACCGAACGGCCCCTGCCCCGGGAAAGCGACCAGGGCATGATCGAACCCGAGGACGAGAACTTCTCCGGCTTCATCTTCAAGATCCAGGCCAACATGAACCCCGCTCACCGGGACCGGCTGGCCTTCCTGCGGGTGGTTTCCGGCGTATTCCACAAAGGCATGACGGTTTGGCACTCCGGCACCAACAAGGAAATGCAGGTCAAGCAGCCCCAGCAGTTCATGGCCGACGAGCGGGAGGGCGTGGAAGAAGCCTATCCCGGCGACATCATCGGCCTCTTCGACCCCGGCGTGTACCGGTTGGGCGACACCTTAGCCGTGGGCCGGAAAATCAAGTTTGAAAAAATCCCCGTCTTTGCCCCGGAACGCTTCGCCCGGGTGCGCCCTCTGGACTCCATGAAGCGCAAGCAGTTCGTCAAGGGCATCAACCAGCTCTCCGAGGAAGGCGCCATTCAGACCTTCCAGCGCAACGAAACGGGCCTGGAGGAATTCATCGTGGGCGTGGTGGGCGAATTGCAGTTCGACGTACTCACCTACCGCTTAAAGAGCGAGTACGGCGTCGATTTAGTCATGGACCGCTTGGGCTACCGCTTCGTCCGCTGGATCAAGGACAGCCCCGTACCCGCCGATCAATTGCAATTGACTTCCACCTCCGCCCGTGGCTTCGACGTGAACGATAACCCCGTTCTCTTCTTTGAAAACGATTGGAGCATCCGCCTGGCGGGCGAAAAAAACAAGGGCCTGGAGCTGAGCGAAATCGCCCCCCGGCCCGTGGAGAAGTAATACTAAAATCTGCTAAAAAATTGACATCTAATCGGTCTTTTTTCGCCCTGGCGTTGCTTCATTCCGGTCAACGTAGCGCTGCTACGCCTCCCTCCATTCAGCTTAGCCAAGGCGAAAAAATCCTCGATTATCTTGTCTCTTTTTTATCAGATTTTAGTATAAGAGTTGGGATAATACTTGGGTAAACCGTTTTTTAGAAAACAAATGCACAAACTTCGGGCGTCGGAACGAATTCCGACGCCCGTTGTATTTGGGGTTTATCAGTTGTTCACCGTGCCGTTCTCGGCCTGGGCTTTTGAATCAGGGCTTGCTTCGCCTTTTTCCGTCATGAGGCTGTTGTAAACGTCGCTCCTGACGATCACGAACGGCGTGAAGCCGAAATTCGCTTTGTCCATGCCCAAACGATCCAGATCAAAGTGGAGCATGCCGTCCTGCACCTGCACGGGAACGCTGACCAGCTTGCCCGCCACACAGAGCAGCACATACACCATTTCGCCTTCCAGCTGTCCGTCGTAGGCGCTGTTCAGGCCGGTCAGGCTGATCTCGAAGCGCATCAGGCTGTCGCACACATAGGCTTCTTCGGAGAAGACGCCCAGTACGAAGTCGCCGATGGAACGCTGATCGCGAACCAGCGTCCAAAGCATCTTGCTGACGTCGTTCTTCGCGCCGTCGATCAGGGCCTGATAGATTTCGGGGCTGCCGTTGGCCGCGCAGTGTTCGCTGTAGCTCGTCAGGTCTTCGCCGCAGGCGTACTGTTCCAGCAGCGCCGGATCGGTCTGCATGGCGTAGTGTGCGGTGCTGAGAACTTTCAGCTTGGCTGTTTCGGCGAACGCGCCCAGTACGGCGATCTGGCTGATTTCATCCTTCAGCAGCCGCCAGCCGGTCGCGGTAAGGACGTACGTATTGCCCCAGATGGAGGTTACGTCCATATTGCCGGACACGTTGGCGCGGAGAGGATCGTCTTCGGAACCCACGTCGTACCCGGCGGTGATCGTCAGGTCGTGCGCCGTGATCGTGCCGTCGGGCGTTTGTCCCAGGCTGCCGGCGGTGTCGATATCCACCGTCTTGCCGGAGATTTCCTTCACGGTCAGATCATCGGAACGGTTGTCGATGTACACATCCTGCCCCACGGCGGTGATCGTGTCCACGTTGGTGGTGATGGGGTTGTCTTCCGTGCCGATGTTGCCGGTGGTGCGGATCGTAAGATCGCTGGCGTCGATCTCCGTGCCGTCCTTCCGTTTCACGTCGCCGTCGGCGGTGATATCGGCGTTATTGGCTACGATGTCGCCCAGGGTGACGCCGCCGGAAACGTCCACGCCCACGTCGTCGCCGCGGAGGCTGACTTCATCCGTATCGAGGGTGAGAGCTGTGCCGTCCGCTTTGCCGATGGTGGCGTTCTCGTCGCCGGTAGAAACGGCGTTGAGCGTTACGTCGGTGCCGGAGATGACGGGATCGCCGCCGACGCCGGTGATGTCTCCGTGGCCGGCCACGCCGACGCTGCCGCCTGCCGTCAGGTTATTGAGGGTCACGTCCTGACCGGACTGGAGCTTGACGTCGTCCTTGGCCTTGATATCCGTGACGCCGTCCACGTTCATGGTCAGCTCCTGGCCGTTCTGGCCGCCGATGCTGCCGCCGGAGGTGATGGTCGCGTTGCCGCTGACGCGGATGGCCGCGTCGCCGCTCTTAGCGTCGTCCGCGCGGACAGCGCCGGAGCCGGTGGCGTCGGGCTTGATAGCGTCATGGTTCACGGCTGCGTCAGCCGTCTGGGAGACGGCGGCGGCGGCGTTCAGGTCGTTCTGGGCCTGGTCTACTTTCTGCTGGGCCGCTTCTTTGGCCTGATCGGGATCGGACGTGCCGGTGAGGGCGGCGAGCTGTTCCTCGAGGGCCTTGACCGCCGCCTGCTTGTCGGCCAGGGTGTTGTTCTGCTTATCCAGGGTATCGCTCTTGCGGGTAGTATCCTCCAGGCCCTTCTGAGCCGTATCCTTGCCGGTGTTGGAACGGTTATAGCTGTCGCGGTCGCTGTCGCGCTGCGCCTGCTCGCGTTCCATTTCCTCGTTGGCGTTGGCCAGCTCCTGGATCAGGTTCGTCACCTGATTCTGTTCTTCCTGGGCGTCCGCCAGCTGCTTCTGCGCGGCTTCCTTGGCGGTCTGCTTATCCGCGGCGTCGGCGGCGGCCTGGGCGATGCCCTCAGCTTCCGCACGCGCTTCCTGAGCGTCCGCCAGATTCTGGCTGGCTTCGGCTTCCGCCGCGGTGGCGTTGTCCAGCCTGGTTTCCGCCGCGTCGAAGGTGTTCTGGGCCTGGTCTTTTTCTTCGTTCGCCTGCTGCGCCGCGTTCCGCGCTTCTTCCAGCGCCGCGTTCGCGTCGTCCAGGTTCTTCTGCGCTTCTTTGCGCTGCGCGCCGCTGGCGTTGTCGCCCAGGGCGTTCAGCGCTTCTTCGGCCTGCTGGGCCGCCGCTTCCGCGTCGGCCAGGGTCTGTTCGGCGGCTCTCGCCGTTTCTTCCGCCGTCTGCAATTGCTGCTCGGCTTCGGTCTTGGCGTCGGTCGCTTCCTGCAGTTCCTTCAAGGCGGCCTTTTCATCGGCCTCGGCGGCGTCCTCCGCCAGCTGGGCTTCCAGAAGCTGCTTGGCGGCCGCCAGCGCGTCGTTGGCCTTCTGCTGGGATTCCTCCGTGTTGCTTTCGTCGGCCGCGCGGTTCATGCGGTCCTCCAGCTGGTTCACCAGCTCGGTTTCCGCCTTCGCCTTTTCCAGCGCGTTTTCGGCGTCCACCACGTTCTGGTCGGCCTGGGCCTTGGCGTTCTCCGCCGCTTCCAGCGCCTCCTGGGCTTCGGCTTCCGCCGCCACGGCTTCGTCCAGCTTGGCCTGCGCTTCTCTGATCTGCTTATCGGTCACGGCGGCGTCCAGCGCCGCCTGGGCCTGGGCCACGGCGTCGGTCGCGTCGTTCTTGTTCTGTTCCGCCTGGGCGCGTTCGTTTTCGGCGTTTTCGGCGGCGTCCACGGCGTCGGCCAAGGCCTGTTCGGCGGCGGTCTCATTGCGGAGGACCTGAACCGCCGTGCGGGTTTCTTCCACGGCCTGGCGCGCCACGTTCACGGCTTCTTCCGCCTGGGCCAGCGCCTGAGGATCGGCGTTTTCGTCTTCGGCCAGCGCCACGTAATCCCTGTACGCGTCGCGCAGGTCTTCTTCGGCCCCGACCTGGTTGGCCAGGGCAGTCTTTTCAAGGTCTGTCGCCGCTTCGTCGTGCAGGGCGTTCACGTAATCGCGCTGGGCGTCCAGCAGATCTTCGGCGTACTGCAGGGTTTCCTTCGCGTGATCGCGGACCGTCCGCGCTTCTTCCTGCGTGGCCTGCGCTTGTTCAAGGGCGGCCTGCGCTTCCGTCACAGCCTGCGTGGCGTTCTCGATGGCCTGGGGCGCGGCGTCCACTTCGGCCTGCCAGTGTTCCACGGCCTCGGTGGCCGCGGTCTCGGCGGCCTGGGCGGCTTCGACGGCCTTCCGGGCGTCCTCCACCGCCTTGACGGAGTCGCGGTCGTTCTCGTTCAGGTTCGCCAGGGCTTCGTCCAGGGCCTGCTGCGCGGCCCCCAGATCGGTCCGGGCCTGGTTCAAATCATTGTTCGCCTGATCAAGGGCTTCCTCGGCCAGCCGCTTGTTTTCAATGGCTTCCGCCAGGGCGCTGTCGGCGGCTTCCTTCGCCTTTTCGGCATAGCCGGCGGCGGTGTTCGTTTCGGTCAGCGCCCGTTCCGCGTCGGTCAGGGCCTGCTGCGCGTCGGTCAGGCCGTCCATGGTGTCGCCCAGGCCGGTGTTCCCGGCGTCGGCAATGTCGCTGCCCACGTTCAGGTTCAGGTTGCCGTGGGCTTCGATCTCGTTCACCGTGACGCCGCCCTCGGCGTTGTTCACGTTGATGTTGTCGCCCTTGAGGGTAACGGCGCCGGTTTCCAGGACGCTGTGGATCTCAAAGGCCTCATCGTCGGTTCCGATGTCGCCGCCGTTGAGCAGCGTGACGCTGCCGTTAGAGAGCGCGGTGCCGGTGAGTGCCTTTTCGCTTTCGCTGGTCACGGAGATGCTGCCCTCCGCCGCCTCGTCCGACAGGCCGTAGGTGTTCTTCACGTCCTCGCTGGCTTCGCGGCCGGTGATGTCCACATGGTTGGTGGGGGTATTCAGGTTCAGGGTCAGGTCGCCTTCATTGATCAGGCTCACGTCGCCGTTCACGGTCACGGTCATCTCGCCGCCCACAGTCACGGTGGAGCGGTTGTCGGCGGTGGCAAGCTGGGTCACGTCGCCGTTGATGGCGGTAAGCACCACGTCACCCGCCGCGCGGATCTCGCCCGCACCGATGCTGCCGGTGCGCTCGGTGACGAAGATGCTGCCGGTCTGCGCGCTCAGGTTCAGGCTGGTGGCCTCGGATTCGCTGTAGGCGCGCAGCGTATCCTTGCGGATGGCGATGATGGAGGCCAGCTCGCCTTCGGCGACGGAACCGGCGGTCACGGTGGGAAGCTCCGAGGTCAGGGAGGTGTTGGCCACCTTCTCCGCCAGGGTCATGTCCTCGCCGTTATTGGTATACAGGCTGCCGATGGGCTTGTTTTCCGTGCGTTCGGTGTTGCTGTCCGCATCCATCAGGATGCCCGTGTCGGTCATGCCCGGTTCACCGTACAGGCTGACCATGTAGGTGTTCACAACCTGGGTGTTCTCGTGGGCGGTTTCTTCCACCAGGAAGGCGCTGTCGGCAGAACCGACGGAATCACGCGCGGCCAGGGTGATGTCGCGGCCGTGTACGTTCTCCTCCAGGTAGACGTGGTCGCCCACTTCCTTGTATTCGTTCTCGCCCGCCAGCAGGGAGCCGGAACGGTTTTCGATGCTCACGTTTCCGCGCTCGCTGTTCACGGTGCCCACGGTCACGTCGCTGTCCTTGAGGGCCACGGTGTCCGGGGTGTCCATATCCTTGTCGATGATGATGGTGATGCTGCCTTCGTTGCGGACGTTGATTTCGCCGCCTTCCACAGCTTCGCCCATCAGGATGTTCAGGTCGCGCTGTTCGGCGTCGATCCGCGTGCTGCTCAGCTGATAGCCGTAGCGTTCAGCCTCCACAGCGGTGCCGCGGGCGTCGGAGAGCAGCTGTTCGGCGGCCCGAAGCTCCGCCTGCGCCTGGGTCAGCTCCGCCATGCGGTCGTCGGCCTCGCGCTGGGCGGCGGCGGTTTCATCCGCCGCGGCGGCCAGCCTGGCTTCCCAATCCTCGATGGCGGCCTGCTTCTGTTCTTCGGTTTCAAACTTCGCGCCCTGGAGGTACAAGCCTTCGGATTCCAGCTTATCCTGGGCCTTCAGCTTTTCATGCAGGGCTTCGTAAGCGGCGGTGTAGGCTTCGTAGGACGCGTCGTAGGCGTCCGCCGCCGTCTTAGCCGCGTCGGAATTGGCCACGGTCTCGGCCACAGCCTGCAGGGGCTGGGTGAGCGCGATGGCTTCTTCCAGAGAGACCTGGGAATAGGCTTCAGCGGTCTTCAGGCTGGCGAGAGCCTGATCAGCCAGTTCCTTCGCCTTGGCGTAGTCGCCCGCCTGCACGGCCTGTTCGGCCTGCGCGGCAGCCGCTTCGGCTTCGGTGAGCCACGCGGCTTCGTCCGCCTTGGCCGTCCAGTCGCCGGTCTCGGCGCGGACGCTGCCTTCGCGGGTGTAGTCCGCCTGGAAGGTCTTGGCGCGGAGGACCGCCTCGTTCAGTTCGTCCAGGTTCATCTGGGCGGCGATCTGTTCCATGCGGCCCAGCCGGAGGGCGTTCTCGGCCTCGGCCAGCTGCGCGCTCTTTTCGGCGATTTCAGCGGCGCGGGCGTCGACGGCCTGCTGGCTGTCAACCCTGGTCTTCTGAATCTTGATCTGTTCTTCCAGGGCCTTCTGGGCTTCCTTGTTGGCGTTTTGGTCCTCGCGCTCCCTGAGGGTCTTCTGTTCCTCCTTGAGGGCGGCGAGATCCGCTTCCAGGGCGGCCAGCTTTTCGCTTTCGCGCTGCTGGGCGATTTCCTGTTCGGTCAGCACGCGAAGGGCGTTCTGCAGGGAATCGCGGGCGGCGGTGCTGTCGCTGACGGCCTGATCGGCGTCGGCCAGCGCTTTCTGGGCCGCCGTCAGGTAGTTGCTCGTTCTTTCGTGACCCGGCGCGTTCTGGTAGGAAGCGTCGTCCATGGCGGCGGCTTCCAGACGCTGCTGCGCAAGCGCGGCGGCGTATTCCTCATCGCGCTGAGTGAGCAGGGTGATCTGATCCTGCAGGCTGATTTCGCGCTTGCCGTCTTCGTCGGTGTACGCGCCCGCCATACCGGCGGCCAGCAGCTTTTCAAACACGCTGGAGCGGGCCGCTTCCAGGATGGCCTGCTGCGCTTCGTCAGCGGCATTGCCGATGGGCGTCAGGGCGGCGTCGGCGATGAACGCCTGCATGCTCTGGCTGGTTCCGTTCTTCACGGCGGTCTTGGCGGCGGCGACAAATTCCTTGCCGTATTCCGCCGTGAGCGCGGTTTCGATTTCCTTATCGGTCATTCCCTCGTAGGGAGCGGCGATATAGGCTTTCACTTCTTCTTCGCTGGCGGACACGAGGTTCATCCAGCCCACGGCGTTTTCATCGCCGTACACGGCTTCGCTGCGTTCCAGCAGCCAGTCGCTCAGGCTCTGGTTTTCCACGGGGGTGGTATCGGTGAAGCTGTTGATCGCGCCGCGGAGCTGACCGGCGAAGTCCACCGCGTAATCCCACGCGCGGTCGTCGCCGATGATGGAGAGAATCTGGCCCTTGCGGTCCAGCTGCTGCTTTTCGCCGGTTTCGTCGGTATAGGAATCAATCAGGCCCTCGTCATAGAGCTTGCGGAATACGGCTTCGTTGGCCGCGTTGCAGATGGCCTTGTACGCCGCGTCTTCCACCGTGCCGGTGGGCGTGGTGGCCGCCGCCGCGATGTATTCCTGTATGGTGGCGGCTTCGCCGTTCTTCACGGCGGTCTTGGCGGCGTTCAGGATTTCGGCGCCGTACTGCGTCTTGACGGCTTCCTCGACCTGCTTTTCGGTCATGCCGTCGAAAGCGGACAGCACGTAGTCTTCCACGTCCACGGTATCGGACAGCAGGTAAGTCCAGGCCACCGCGCCGTCGTTGCCGTAGAGGGCGTCGCTGCGCTCCAGCAGCCAGCCAGGCAGGTTCTCCTCCTGGAATTCGGGGATCACGACGGCGTAGTATTCTTCGCCGTCCACGTTCTCCATTTCGCCGGTGATGAGCAGGCCGTCCTTCTCGCTGTAGCCCAGGCGGTACAGCTCGCCGTCCAGGATGAGCTTGCCGTCTTCGGGGCTGTAGCCGATGGAATCGTCGCTCCAGGTCAGAGGCTTCACGGGATCGCCCAGGGCGTCGGCCTTGAGCGCGGTGAGGTACAGGTTCCTTACGCGTTCGATGCGCACGGTCAGTTCCTCGGGCACGTCGATGTACAGGTTGCGTTCTTCCGTGCCGATGTCCAGGCCCGCGCTCAGGGTAACGGAGGCGTTATTGGGCGTGTCGATGGGGGTAGTATCGCCGTCGTAAGCACGGTCATGGTAGCTGATCATCATATGACGCACCGTGCCGTCGGCATTGAAGGGATGCAGCACGTCGATGTTCTGGGCCGCCGCCACGCGGAGGTTGGTTTCTTCGCCGCGGATGATGTCATACAGCGTGTCTTCCTCGGTGGAACGCAGGCTGACGTCCGCGAAGTCGGAAAGGATGTTGGCCACCTTCACGGTCTTGGCGCCGGTGGCGGTGAAGGAGGAACGGTTGCCGAAGGCGTCGTCCCGGGTCCTGGGTTCGGTTTCGTTGCCGACCACCAGCACGTCCGGCACGTAGATGTTGTCGCCCACGTAATCGTCCGCCTCGTAAGCCAGCGTGGACATCGTATCGGCGAGATCGTAATCGCGCAGGATGTACACGCCGCCGGCGGTGGAGGTCACGGTGGCATGGCTGTCGTTGATAATTGTGAATTCGCGTTCGGCGATGCGGTCATCCTCGTTGACGCCGTTCAGGTTGTACAGGATGTTGATATCGCCCAGGGCCGTAATGTTCAGGTTGCTGCGGTCGCCGACGACCCAGTTGGCCAGGCTGACCAGGCTCTCGGGTTCGTTTTCCGCGCCGTCGCGCAGAGCGTTCATCAGGCCCAAGCCGCGGCGGGTGACCGCCACGCCGGAGGACTTGATGTTCATGTCCGCGTCGGTGAGGGTGGCTTCCAGGATGGTCACATGGTCGCGGGCGTCCACGTCCACGTTGCTGCTCACCGCCTGGAAGTCCAGGGAGTTGACGTCGTTATCCTCCGCCAGCCGGGTCATGAACAGCACGCTGCCGTTGCGGGCGTTCACGTACAGGCCCATATGCTCCACGGGGATTTCCGTATCGTCAGTGGAATCGGGATGGCGGAAGGAATCCGCGTACTCGGAGCCGGTGACGGTGACCGCGGGGCCGTCGGTGAAGTCGCTGGGATTGAGGACGATCACGTTCTTTTCGGCGTCCGCGAACACGCGGCTGGCGTCCGCCGTCCAGGTCTTGGATTCGATATTTTCGGATTCCGCCGTCATGCTCAGCGCGGAAGCGGACGCCGCGACGCGATCCACCAGTACGCTCTTCTTGGCGATGATCTCCAGCACGCTGTTTTCGGTCAGCTGCATGCCTTCGGTGCGGAGCGCGCCGTCGACGGTGTAATCCTTCAGAATGAAGGAACCGGCGGTGGTGTGCAGGGTGCCGGTGCCGCCCACCGTCTTCAGGTGGTCGCGGAGGACGATGTCCTCCTTCACCAGAGCGTTCATATCACCGTTTTCCAGGTACCAGCTGTCGTAGCGGTTGTCATCCTCGCCCGCGCTGTCCAGGCCGCCGTTGGCGCTGATGATCTTCAGGCCCATGGCGCTGGTGGTGATGTTGCCGGTGGCCTGATCGGTGACGGTGGCCGTGCGGCTGCTCAGGCTGTCATACACCTTGACGACGTAGGGATCGTCGGTCAGGTTTTCGTTCTCGTCGCTGACAATGGTCACGCCCTTGTCCGCGTTGATGGTGGTAGAGGTGCCGATGAGGGTCAGATCCTTGGCGTTGAAGCGGTTGCCCGCGATCATGTTTTCGATG
Organism: uncultured Christensenellaceae bacterium; assembly: GCA_905234985.1. Lineage (GTDB taxonomy): Bacteria > Bacillota > Clostridia > Christensenellales > Aristaeellaceae > RUG563. The sequence goes on along the minus strand of CAJOJQ010000011.1, from coordinate 102,073 downwards.
CTGCCCTCGGCGGTGTGGTGGCTGACCAGGATATCCTGCAAGGCGTTCAGGTTCAGCACGGAACCCACGGTATTCAGATAGGTTTCCACCCGGCTGCCGTCTTCGCCTGTATAATCGGTCAGCACGAAGCTGCCCTTCTCCAGGGTCATGCTGACCATGGAACCGTCCTTCGCAATCAGGTAGTCGGTGATGACCGCGTCGCCTTCATGGGAGACCAGGGTCATATCGGAACCGGTGAGATCCGCGTGGGTCCTGAACTCGGCGTCCTTCTTCAGGTCGATATTGGCGATGCTGCCATTGGTCATGACCACGTCGTCCTTAGCGATCAGGCCGCCGTCTGTGGACGTGAGGTTCATGGTGGAACCGCCGTCCGCTTTCAGCTGTTTCTCAAAGGTGATATCGTTCTTCGCGGTGGCGATCATCAGGCTGTGATCCAGCAGGGTGACTTCGTCTTCAAATACGCCTTCGTCCCCCAAGGTCAGACGCGCTTCGCCCTTGTTCTTCATATTGAACGTCTTTTCGACGGTCATGGTGCCGCCCGCCTCAACGATCATCAGGCCGCCCACTTCGTCGCCGCCGACCACGTCGGCCAGCTCGATCTTTTCGACGATCACGTCATTGGTCGCCTTAATGAGTACGGTGGACTGATCGCCCTTGGGGATGATGAGGTCACCCTCGCGGTAGTTGGGATCCAGCGTATCGTCGGTGGGCTTGACGCCCTGGGCCGCGATTTCCTTGATGCGCACGTCGCTGGGGTTGGTTGCGGCGGGGTTGGCGCTGCCGTCATCCAGCACGTTGGTGGTGATGATGGCCTTGCCGCCGTTGACGAGGGTCAGCGTATGGTTCACGTTGTCGGCGCTGTCGCCGAAGATCACGCTGCCGTTGCCGGTGGCCACGTTCCAGATGGCGCCGTCCACCACCATATCGCGGGGGATCAGCAGATCGCCTTCACCGGCGCGTTTATAGAGGAACACGTTGGTGCGGATCACGGAATCCGCGTTCAGGTCAAAGAACTGGATATCGGGCGACGAGACGTCCAGACGGGTGTCGCTGGTCAAGCCGATGCTGCCCCTGGATTCGGAGTAGAAGTACAGGTGGCCGCCGGCTGTCACGTCGTCGTTGTCGCGATTCGCGGGATCGCCGTCCAGCATGCTGTCTCTGCCGCCGAAGATCCAGATGTCCGCGTTCTGCGCCGCGGTGATGGTGGTGACGTAGCAGTAGGTGCCGATCACGTCGCGCACGAGCTTCTGGTTATAGGGCTTGCCGGAAACCACGTCCACCTTGCCGTCGGAACCGGCCTTGATTTCGCCGGAACCCACGGGCATGCGGAAGTACAGCACGTAGTCTTCGTTCTCCAGCACGCGGCCGGAATCGTCCTTGGGCTTTTCCAGGGTGATTTCCAGGTAGGTCTTGCCGTTATAGGTCACGGTGGCAAAGCCGTCCCTGCGGATGCTCACGTTTTCGTTGGTGGGATCGCGCCGCACGGTGGCGGAAGCCTGCTTCCATTCGGAATCGTTGGCGCCCTTGTACCAGTAGTTGCCGTTGCGGTCGGTGGAGATCACGTCGGTGCGCAGCTCGCGCCAGATGGCCTGATTGGCCTTCATGGTGAGGACAGGCTTGCCGTTGTCGGTGGAGATGACGTTGCCAGCCGCGTCCTTTTCGGTCTTGGTTGCGCCCGTGAGCTGGGAGGCGATGATCTTGGTGGATTCATAGGTCGTCCCGTCGTACTTGGCGGCGAAAGCGTCCTTCACGCTGACCACCAGGCCGCTGACCGTCAGGTACAGGGTTTCGGTGATGCGGTAGCTGGCGTTCCGGTCAGTTTCGGTGGTGATGGACTTGACCCCCGCCGTGTCGGGCAGGCTCACCAGATTCAGTTTGATGCCCGAGACGGGGCCGGTGATGGTCATGGTAGGCGTCTGCGCAGGGCCGTCCTTGGTATCCTTCGCGTCGCCGAAGCGCAGCACGTACACGGGATTGTCGTCCCCGGCAGGACGGCTTTCGCTCTTGAACTCGTCGTAGCGCAGGCGGGCCGTCAGGCCGTCGTACAGCACCACGTCGAACCAGTCGCGCACGTAAACGATCAGCACTTCGTCCTTGTCGGCTTCCGGCGAATCGCTGTGCATCTTATACAGGGTCTGAACAGGTTCGCCGTCCACGGTTTCCTCGGCCACCAGGTAACGCACGCCGTCCTTTTCGCAGAGCGTGCCGGTGATTTCCTGGCCGTCCACGGTGACGGTCTGGTTCTGCAGGATGGAGTAGCCGTTTTCCGCCGTCAGGCTGGCGATAAAGGCGCCTTCCTGGCCTTCCTCTTCTTCAACGGTTTCTGTCTGCCAGGTCTTGACGCTCCTGTCAACGTCCTCATAGCGCGGCGGCTTGTAGAGGGTGGCCACGCGGGACACGACGTTGCCGCCCTCGTCCTGCACATTGCGGCACATGAGGCTGCCGTATTCGGCGATATCGCCTTCGGGTTTGACCAGCTTGCCGCCTTCAAGGCGGTAGTAATCGAAGGTCGCGCCGCTGTTTACCAGAGCGGTGGCGTCTTCGTCCGTCAGCTCCGCGTCCACGGCCCCGGCCAGGGCGTTCCAGGCGCTCTTGAGCACCCAGCGGCCCACGCTGCCAAAGCCGCCTACGCCGACGGAGTCGATGATCGGGTCGCCGTTCTCGTCCTTTTCGGTCTGGAATTCGCCGGCGTCGTTGATCACGTATTTGCCGTTTTCGTCGGTGGCGTACCGTTCCACGTCGGCGTAGAGCCACAGGATTTCTTCGCTGTCGATGCGTTCGGTGGCCGTCTTGTTCCAAGCTTCGGTATAGGTCTTTTCTTTGTTGATTCTGTACAGAACGCCGGGCACGGTTTCCATGATCGGCTTGTTTTCTTCATCCACTTCGCCCGTGTCGACTACGGTATCGGGCGTTAAGATGTAGGTCACGCCGTCCTTGACGTACAGGGTGCCGGTGTAGGTTTCGCCGCTGTCGTCAGTGATTTCGCCTTCCTGGGCGGCCTCGGTTTCGCTCTCGGTGAATTCGACGGCTTCCGCCTGTTCCTCAAGGGTCACGCTGTACACAGGTTCGTTGGTCAGCTTGAAGAGCTTGCCTTCGCTGCCCTCCGCCCCGGCGGTCTTAAGGTACTGCTGGCCGTCCTTGGTGTAGAGGGTGCCGGTGATCTGCGCACCGTCCACGGTGACCGTCTGATTGGCGGTCGCGGCCTGGGTTTCCGCCTCGGTGAAGGTCACTTCCTCGGTTTCCTCATGCCAGACGTCGTGGGTGATGAGCGTACGGGTCAGCGAATAAACCGTGTCGGGGGCACGGAGGTAGGTAACGGTGGTTGCTTCTGCTCCTTCTTCTTCGCTGACCTCGGTGAAGCTGTACAGATCGCCCGTCAGTTCAGTCTTGTTTTCTTCGTCCTCAACGGTCTGAGAATTGGTTCTGGTGTAGTCCGTCAGGTCGATTTCCTCGGGATTTTCCACCAGCGTCCAGGTCACGGTGGTCTTTTCCTCTTCCTGACCGGTCTGTTCGTTCACGACCTTCACGGTGGTTTCCACCCGCTGATACAGCGCGCCGGGAATGGCGAAGAAGGCGTCGTCGGCGGAGCCGTCGCTGTTGTAGCGGGTACCGGCCTTCGCTGCGCCGTTCACGGTGATGGTAGCGTCGGAAGCGGTGTAAACCGCGTCGCCCAGATCGCCGTGATCCAGGGCCAGCAGGAACTTATCCTGGCTCTGGGCGCCGGTCAGGTCGGCCTGCTCGGCGTCCTTATGCTCGACCACCTTGACTTCTTCGCCCGTGACCGCCACATAGTAGTCGCCGGCATAGGTGTAGCTGGCGGTTTCGTTGTTCTTGGCATCCACGACGAGATACTTGTAATACGTAGTATCGCCCTGCTTGATGCCGCCCTTGGTGGTATCGTAAGCGCCGGTGGTGCCGGTGAAATCGTTCGCCGTATCGATGCCCGCCGCGGCGGCCTTCTCGCTGTCTTCCTCCAGGATATAGGTTTCGCCGTTTTCGGACAGCTTGAAGAAGCCGGTGTGGCCGTAGTCCTCATGCAGGTTATCGCCGATGAGCTGGATGGTCTTGAGGTCGATGATCTCTTTGCCGTATTCGTCCAGGATGGGATTGCCCTCGTCGTCCGTCCGCGTCACCATTTCATACAGGCGGGTGATGTTGCCCTGGGCGTCATAATCCACGTACACGCGGCGTGCTTCGCCAACGATGTTGCCGCCGGCGTCGCGCCTGATGGTGCCGTCCTCATTGTATTCGACGTTCAGCTTCGTGCTTTCGCTGCCGGTTTCCTCGTCCCAGATGGAGGGCTCGTAGTAGTTCACCGTCTCATAACCTTCGTTGGAGAAGAAAGCGGAAACCTCTTCCAGCGTCAGGTTATGGATGACCAGGTGTTCTTCATGGGCAGTGATATCGATGGTGGGCCAGCTGTACCACAGCTTGGGCGTCCACACGCGGACGTGGTGCCTGGGTTCGGTAAAGCGGAAGTGATCGTCCACATTTGCTTCGATCCGCTCGCCCTTGTTCGTCATCACGGAGGTCAGCACGCCTGTCTCATGGGTGGGCAGCCAGTACACGCCGTTCAGCGCGTCGTAGATGTCGCCGGAGTAGTTGGCGTCCACCGTAACGCCCATGTTGGAGCCGGTATCCACGATGTGGAGCGTCTGATAGTGTACGCCGTCCGCGGACCATTCATAGGTGTAAGCATGGTTATTGCCATAGCCACGGTCGGTGCTGGTCGCCTTGACCCAGTAGCCGGTCTCCAGGAAGCCCAGCAGCTCGTCGCCGTCCTCGTTGGTTCCAACGGGGAACACGTAGGTCCAGTTATTGGTGCGGTTGTTGGTGTTCAGGATCTCGCCCACGCTGAGCTTCTTGCCGCCCGCGCCGAAGAAAGCGTCGGTCTTGCTGTAGGTGGTGCGGTAATTTCCGCCCTCTTCCTCACCGCTCAGGTTCTTGAACACGTCTTCATTGAACTTGGAGATGGCGCCGTTATCGGTAGTCGCCTGGCCCACGCGATAGAAGTGGAGCTGGTTGCTGGCCTGATCCCAGGCGATCATGAAGTTGTTCACGGTCTGAACCTTCATCACGTCGGGCATGAGCTGGTTCATGTAGTACCAGACCAGGTTGTTCCATTCGCGGTTCATCTTGAGGACCTTAAAGTCCTTATCGGAGCCGTCCTCCAGGGAGATACGCACCTTGATGCCGCCGTTGAACAGGCCCTTCTCGTTCATCCAGGTGGCGGAGATGGCCTGCATCAGCACTTCAAAGGAGGTGCCGTCTTCCACGTTCAGCTTGCCGGTGAGCAGGTTGATGGACACGCCCTCACCGATGGTGATCATATCCACCTTGCCGTCGGCGTTCACGTGGAAGGTATAATCCGTCAGGGCGGTGGAAACGCCGCCCTCCTCGATGCGGGACACGTTGCCCTGGCCGTCCATGTAGAACACGGTGCCGTTGGGCAGCTGGTAGGTGGAAATGCCGCTTTCGGGATCATAGGCGATCTCGTAATAGGCCAGCATATCCAGGCCGCTGACCGTGTACTCCGCCGCCAGGGTGACGGTGGAGCTGGTATCATATTCCAGGGTGCCGGGCAGCGGGATGGTAACGGTGTTGGGGTCGGTCATGTAGAGGTTGCGGCCTTCCTCCAGCGCCAGATACACGTTGCCCTGGGCGGAGGTGATGCTGTTGATGTCCACCACAGGCGCGGGCCGGGATTCGTTGTGGATGCTGCTGTCGTCCAGGCTGTTCACGTCGTAGAGCTGCACAGCCGTCATGTCGAAGTACACGTCGCCCTCGGAGGCGATGAGCACGTCGTCCGGATCCCGTTCGGTGTCGGAGGACACGATCCAGGCGTAGAAGGGATGTGCTTCGTCATAGCCCACCTGGGCCGCGTTCTTTACCACCAGGCTGTGGGTCCACAGCGGGCGCACGCTCTGGGTGCCGGTGGTATCGTCCATGGTGATCACCGTTACGGTATCGGCGCTCAGCAGCCTGCCGCCCGTTTCGCCCGTCCACTGGAAGGTGGCGCGGCCGTCGTACAGCGGGATCATGCCGTTCAGGGTGATGTCGCCCGCGCCAGTGTTGGTGACGACCAGTTCAGGCGCGTAATGGGTGTTCAGGATGTTGACGCTGTAACGGGTGCCGTCCTTATAGACGCGGGGGTTCACGAAGCCTTCGTTGCGGAAGATCACGTTGCCCAGCGTCAGGCTGCGGTCGGTGTTGTTGGTGATGGTGATCTGGGGCAGCATGGCCTGGTTGTACACCGTCAGGCTGGAGATATTGCCGGTCAGGTTGGCGGTGCCGGGCATGAAGTTGCTGATGTTGCCCAGCGTGACCATGGTGTTGGTGATGCTCCAGATTTCGGCCTCGTTCTTGATGCCCACCTGGCGCACCACGCCGTTGTCGTTGAGGTCGTTGCTGATATCGATGTAGATACCCGCGGCGGCGTCGCCCAGGTACAGGACGGAATTGGTGAAGGAGGCGTCCTTGCTGACGGTGAAGGAGCCTTCGTCCTTCTTCTTCTTGCTGATGAAGCCGCCCACCTTCTGGATCACGCTGGTGCGGTTTTCATCGTACTGGTTAATGGTGGCGTTCAGGTTCGTGCCGTAGAAGGTGAAGCCGCTGTTCACTTTCAGGGTGGCTTTGGCGTAGCTGTCGCGCATATCCGTCTTGGCGATGGCTTCGCCGATGGCGTTCAGCTGCACGCGGGATTCGGAGCGGATGTTCTCCTTCTTATACGCCGGAGCGGTGGAAGCGTAGAGCTTAGCGTCGTCATGGGCGATCATAGTGACGGAGCTTACGTTGGTGGTGGCGTTGATATGGTGGGTGGTGTTGTTGGTGGCGTCCACGTCCGCGCCCACGGCAGCGCCCTTGGCGTAAGCGTACACGTTCTCGGACAGCTCGGCGATGCGGGCGCCCACATACACCCTGCGGCCTTCGATCTCCACCTTGCTGCCGCCCTGGCCCAGGTTGATCACGGAGTTCAGGGTCAGCCGCACGTCGTTCTTCACATCAGGCGCCGCGCCCAAACCGGAAGCGTCGGCGGAGCCGTACACGGACAGGCCGTTCTGGGAAGAGTCGGTGCGGATGTTGATATTGTTGTAGCGGTTGAAGATCGAAACGCCGTTATTGACGTCGATCTGCGCCGTGTTGCTGATGGAGGTATCGTTGCGGATGGTGCTCAGCGTCACCACGCCGCCGCCCACGGACTTGGCGTAGGTGCTGATGCTGTCGGTCTTCTTGCCGTCGTAGGAGCGGCCCAGCACGCTCAGGATGTTCACGTCGCCGAAGTTGGCGGCGAGTTCGGAGTTTTCGCCCACGGTGATCTTGCCCGTGCGGGTCAGGTAGTTTTCGGCGCGCAGGCCGGAACCCTTGATGAAGCCGCCGCCGGTGGATACGGTGCGGGCCTCCATGCTGGTGATGGAGTTGATCAGGATGTTCAGGTTGTTTTCGGCCTTCAAAGTGCCGCTGATGCCGATGGAACTGTCGGTCACGATGGTGTTGGTGCCCTTGGTATCGTCCGCGCTCAGGCCCAGGCCGATGGAGTTGCTGTTGGCCTTGCTTTCCGCCTTGGTATTGTCCTGGGTGCGCACGGTCAGGTCGCGGCCGGTGGTGACGTTGGCGCCGCCGTTGACGTAGGCTTCCGTCTTATAATAGCTGGTGGTGGGCAGCACGGACACGCTGACCGTGGCCAGGCCCAGCTCCAGGCCGCTCTTGATATTGGCCTTGGCGGAACCGATGTTTTCCGCGGCGATGGTCAGGTCGCCGCCCGCGTTGATCGTGCCGCCGCTGATCCCGGCGGTAACGCTCTGCCGGTCACCGCTGCCCGCGCCCACCTGCGCGCTGGCCCGGCTGCTGGTGCCGGACACTAAGCTGACCTTCATGCCGTTTTCGGACATGGCGTCGGCGGTGCCGTCGCCCACGGCGGTGATGTCCAGATCGTTTGCCGTAGTGATGTTGGCGTTGGAAGTGGTGGCCGTCACCCGGTCGGCGGTGCGCGCGTCGGTGAGCAGCGCGCCCAGCAGCACCAGGCCCACCGTCGTCGGCGTCTTGCCGAAGGCGTTCACCTGGGACTTGGTGCTGGTGGCCATGCTCAGGGACTTCACGTTGATATTGCCGCCCGAAATGGTGGCCGTGTTGACGGTCTTGGAGGTCGCCACGGCGAAGTTCAGGTCGATGCCCACGATGCTGACGCTGGCGCCGCTGCCGCCGGACAGCTTGGTTTCGGCCTTGGCTCCGGCGTTCTTGAGAGTGGAGCTGATGGTCACGTTCGCCGTGCCGCCCAGGAAGGAAATATTATTGAGGGTGGTGGTCTGGGACAAACGGTTCTGCGCCACGGCCACGTTGGCGACCACCTTCACCAGGCTCACGTCCACGGCGGGCTTGGTGATGATGGCCTGGGCGTTGGGTTCGCCCGCCACGTAGGAGGAATTGGTGCTGATGTTGACCACCTTCTGCACCGTCACCCTGCCGCCGCCGTTCAAAGTGGTGTTGGCCTTAGTGGCGTTCAGGGCGATGCCCACGTTGACGCCCGCGTTGACCAGGCTGGCGCTCACGCCGCCCGCCGCCGGGGTCACGTCGCTGACAGAGGTGGAGGTGTAGTCGTTCTTGAGGATCAGGCTGTAGATGTTCCAATCGCCCGTAGCGGAAATGCCCGCGTCGAAGGTGCCCTTGGTCAGGGACACGCCCGCCATCAGGCCCACGCTGACCACGCCCACGCCGATGTTGTCGATCTTCACGTTGGAGTCGGACTTGCCGCCGCCGGTCACATAAACCGTACCGGCGGTGAGATCCTTCGCCTTGAGGAAGGCGCGGTTGGTGCTGTCGGAAATGACCACGCCCGCGCTGGCGTTCACGCTTACCAGACCCGCGCCCGCGGAGAACAGGTACGCCTTGGCCATGCTGTCGCCGAACTTAACGGTCTGGGCATTGCCGCCGTTCTTATCGGTGAACACATAGTTCGCGTGAGGATTGGGCGTACTCTGGATGGCTTCCACGCGCACGGTCTTATTGTTTTCAACGACGATGGTGCCGGTATTGTCAATCTTGGCTTCCTGCTGCGCTTTCAGCCAGCTGAACGCCAGAGAAACGTTCACGGACACGCCGCCGATACCGGCGCTGTACAGCGCGGTGTGGGCCTGGCCGATGCCCACCGCTTCGACGAACAGGCCGTCGTCGTCTTCTTCGCCGGTCAGGGTCAGGTTGCCGCTGCCGCCGAGCACGGCCCGGTTCAGGCCCTTGTTCAGCGCAAGGCCCACGTTCACGTTCACAGCCGTGCCGCCCGCGCCGCCGGTAATGCCCAGGACGGTGGCGCGCGGATCGTTCGTAGCCAGAACGGTCAGGCGGGAAGCGGTGCTGTCGCCGCCCAGCTCCACAATGGCTTCGTTGGAGCTGCCGATATAAGCCGCGTCGACGCTGGCGCCCACGGCCACGCCGCCCACGGTGATGGAGGTGGAGAACACGTCGGTCACGCCGGTCATCTTGGCGGACACGTCCATGGCCCCGGTCAGGGTGACGGGCATCCTGCGCATGGCGGCCACGTTCTTGACGAAGTTCAGGCCGATGGCCACGATGCCGTTCACAGCCGCCGCGCCGCCGCTGACGGCGACGCCGGTCACGTCCACGTCGCCGTTGGCAATCGCCGTAACGGCCAGGCTGGCGGCGTTGATGCGGCCGCTGCCCTGGGCTTCCCCTTCGGCGGCGCCGATGTAGGAAACGGCCTTCAGGCTGTTGATGGCCACGGTCGCCATGGCGTTCACAGCCACCGCGCCCACGGAGATGGAGATAGGCACGGTAATGGCGTTGCTGGAGAAACTGTGGCCCACGGACACGTTCGCGTTCTCCGCGTCGATGGTCACGTTCCTGCCGATGATGCTGCCCGCTTCGCTGCGGTTCAGCGCCAGCACCACGCCGGCGTTCACCGCCGTCGCGCCCGCCGCGATGGAAGCGGCAACGACGGTGGCGTTGGTGCTGCCGGTGGTCTGCACGTTGATGGAATTGGTTACGTTCTTAATGGTCTGCGCCTGGCCGCCCGCGATCATGGCGTGGGCTTTGCCGTCGAAGTAAGCCATACCGACGGAGGCGTTCACGCCCACGGCCCCGGCCGCCGCCGCTAAGTTGGCGGTAAGCACCTTGCCGAAGTTCATGCCCGAGGTCACGTTCAGGCTGGAAGCGCCGTTCACGTTACCGGACATCTTGGCGGTTACGTTGGAGAACACGGTCAGCACAGCGCCGCTGACGCCGATGCCAGCCACGCCGCCCGCGGCGGTGACGGAGATCAGCCGCGCGGAGGAATCGCCCGCGTTGCCGCCCGCGTCCTCGTTGGCCTTGGCGTTGCTGCTGTTGATCTGATCCTGGCTCAGGGGGTTCACGCTGCCCGCGGCCTTCTGCACGCTGCCGGAGGCCTTGCTCGCGCCGGTGGCGGCGTTCACGTTGATGCTGCCGCCCGCGCTGAGGGCGGTGCCCTCGTCCACGCGCGCCTGCACGTTGGAATTGAGTACGCCAACCGTGAGGCCCACGCCCACGCCCGCGGTGCCGCCGACCGCGACGGTGCCGCTGATGATGAGGGTCTCTAACTTATCATTGGAAAGAACGTCGATATTCTTGTTGGCGGTCACACTGCCGCCGCCGCCGATGACGGCGGAAACCGCGTCGCTCAGGTCGCCCACAGTCTTGGCGGTGAAGGAGGTGCCGTCGCCGCCGTTGGCCGTATTGGAGAAGGAGGATTCGTCGTACACTTCCACCGCGCCCACATACTGGCCGGATTCCGCGTCGTAATAGAACACGGGATCATTCCCGGCGGCCACGCGGGTCTTGCCAGTGCTGTGATAATTGTTGTTGCTGTCCTTTGTATACAGGATTTCGCCGTTGGGGGATTCGTACACCATGCCGCCCTGACCGTAACTGCCGTAGTTGTTGCTGCCGGGCCGCTGGCCGTCGCCCTCCAGAACAGCGGCGGTGTCGGTGGGCTTGTATTCCCTGGCCGCGCTGTTGGCGTTGCCGAAGCCGCCCTCCACCTGGGTTTCGGGCTTCATGCCGCCGTACAGGGTATCGTGGGCGTCCTGGCTCATCTTCGCGCCCGCGACGACGGCCGTCAGGGTCGCGCCCACACCGGCGGTGCCGCCGCCCGCCACTGTCGCGTCGGCGGTAAGGATCTTGCGCTGGTTATCGGCCTGAACCTTCACGCCGTCGGCCACGATGGTGTTGCCTTCGCCCACCACGGCCGCCACCGTGCCCAGGGCCACGCTGACCAGGGCCGTAACGCCCACGCCCGCGGTGCCGCCCACGGCCAGAGAAGCCGCGATGGCCATCAGGTCGTAATTGTCCGTGGCGGTCACGTCCACCGCGCCCGCGCTGTATGTCTTCACGTTTCTGCCGGTACGGGCTTCAGTGCGCACCTTAGTGATGATGATGTCGATGGTGCCGCCCACGCCCGCCGTGCCGCCGCCCGCGATACCGGCGGCGTCGGAGGATACGAACTCCGTGGATTCGGCGGATACGGTCACCTTGCCGCCGATCTTATTGTCATCCGCGCCCAGCACGGAATTTTCCAGGATGTTGGCCAGGGTCTTGCCCTGGAAGTAGGTAACGACCGCCACAGCGCCCACCCCCGCGCTGCCGCCGATGCCGGCGGAAGCCGCGATGTTGAGCAGCATATTGTCGCCCTTGGCGGCGGCGGTCACGTTCCGGCCCGCCAGAATGGTTCCGCCCAGGTCGGCCTTGGCTTCGCTCTGGAACACAAGCACGTTCGCGCCGCCCGCGACGCCGTTGGAAGCGCCCGCCGCGAAGGTCAGGGCCAGCAGCCACACGTCGTTATCCGTGGTGGCCTTCACCGTTACGTCGCGGCTGGCCTGGATGGTGCCCACCGCACGCGCGGCCACGTTCTGCGCGAAGACCAGGGTGACGATGGTAGCGCCCACGCCGGTGCTGCCGGAAACGGAGAGCGCGCCCGCGCAGTTGTAGAGGCCCGCTTCGTCCTTGGCGTTCACGATCACGTCCGCCAGGGCGGTCTGGGTCATGTCCTCATCATATCCAGCGATCATGGTCGCGCTGCCCGCGTCGGCCTTGATCTTGTTGCTGGCTACCAGGGTGTTGATCACGCCCGCCACCGCCACGCTGCTCAGAGAGCCGGAAGCGGAGAGGGACGCCAGGATGATGCGCTCATCACCCGTCGCGCCCACATAAATGCCGGTCGCGTCGCCCGCGCCCCGGGTGTTCACGGTATGCTTCGCGGCGGCCCTCAGAATGGAAGCGTCGCCGAGGGTCGTTTCGATGGTATTGCTGATGACCGCCGTAGACAGGGTCGCGCCCACAGCCACGCCGGACAGGGAAATGCCGATGCCGCCAGCGGCATCCACCAGGGAGTAAGTGTAATCGGATTCAAAGGCAATGCTGCCGCCTGCGGTCGCCCGGAGAGCGCCGCTGTTGGTATTTTTGATGTTATTTTTCGCCACAGTCACGGGGATCGAGCCGGCTACAGCTATATCCTTCGCGGCGCCCACAGCCATGGTGATCAGCACCGTGTTATCCTTGCCCAGAGCCTGGGAAGCGATGCTCTTGCCCGCCGTCAGCTGGGCATTCGCGGTGTTCACCTTCACATTGCGCTTGAACACGTCCACGTTCACAGTGGCGCCGATGCCCATGCCCTTGAGAGAGATTGCCGTGGACAGGATGGCGTTGGCCATCAGGCTGTCAGACTTGGCTTTCAGGGAAAGCGCGCCTTCCACGGCGGTCAGCTTCGCGCCGCTGCCGACGTCCACCAGGGTGTCGGACTTGGTGACCAAAACACCCGCCGCGCCCGCGATGGAGTGTCCGCCGCCGGAGGCGGAAACCGCCGCGATGACGGAGATGAGCTGCTCCCTGTCGTCAGCGTGGATCTTTATATCCGTTCCCGCCAGCAGTTCAGCGCCCGCGCCGACAATCGCCTTGGTCTTCGCCCGGTTGACGATCACATCCACGTTGCCGCCCACAGCCGCGCCTTGGGTGAGCGCCACGGCGGCGGCGGCCGCTACCAGCAGCAGATCCTCCGCCGTATTCGCCAGCACATCCAGCTTGCCGCCGGAGGTGACGCGGGCATTGGCGCCCAGTTCGGAAACGGCTTCGTTGTTGGAAACGATCACGTTGATGGTGCCGCCCACAGTATTCTTCTTACCAGCCGAAGCCGCAATGCTGAACACCTGCGTGTAGGAATCCACCTTCGCGGTCTGCTCGTAATCGCCGTCGGCAGTGATGTTCGCCTGGCCCGTGAGGCCCACCTTGGTATTGACCGCGTCGTTGTTGATCAGCAGGGCCACGTCCGCGCCCACGCTGTTGGAAGCGGAAGCGCTGACCGCGCCCGCGATGATGCGGGTATTGGAGCCGCCGTAGGCGTTGATGCTCACGCCGCCGTCCTCGCCCTCGTCCGCGTCCTCGTCCTCGCTGCTGGTGATGGTGATATCCGCCGCGCCCACAGCCGCGTTGATCTTGTTGTTGAAGTAAATCATGGCGATGGAACCCGCTACGGAAGCGGAACTCTTCGCGCCGGTATTGACGGAGCCGCCGATGGCTTCGGCGTAATAGTTGGTGCTGGAAAGGAAGTTCAGCAGGTCAACCGCCTTGAGCAGATCCTCGCTCTTGATATTGATGCTGACCTTGTAGCTGTCGCCTTCCTTCTTCATATCGAGCATGCCGGTTTCGGCATTCTCGTCCGCGCCGGTGGAATTGGTCATCGCGTCGTTGATGCCGTAGGGCAGGCGGTAATCCTTCATGGTGACCATGGTCTTTTCGGCCAGCACGTCCAGACGGGTGCCGGTGATGGAAGCGCCATCGCCGATGGAGGTATCCACCACATTGTTGCTCACAATCACGGCCACGGAAGCGCCCACGCCCACGGAAGCGCCCTTGGATACGCTGATGCCGCCCGCGCGGATGGCCATTTTGCTCTTGTCCACGGCCTGCACGGCGATCTTGTGCGCCTCGATGCTGGCGTTTTCGCCGATCCGGGCTTTGGTTTCGGCGCTGCTGACCAGCACGGAAATGGCCCCGGCCACGGAAGCGCCGCCGCCGCTGCCGCTGACCGCGCCTGCCAGCGCCTGCGCGGCCAGCAGGCCGTTGTACTTGCCGGTGGTGTTCTGGGTCAGGTTGGCTTCCACGGTCACGTCGCCGTCTTCGCTGATGATTTCAGCGCCGTCGCCCACTTCGGTATTGGCCTCGTTGCGGTTCACGCTCACCGCCACGCCCGCTGCGATGGCGTTGCTGTTCTTGGCCAGAGACATGGCCGCGCCGGTGCCCAGGGTGCGGAAGTTGCCTTCGTTGCCCGCCAGCACGCTGACGCCGCCCGCCGCGTTGATGGAACCCTGCATGGTGGTGTTCACCTGATGCTTGCTGATAGTCAGGCCCACCGCAGCGGCAACCTGTACACTGCTCTTATTCTTGTCGCCCGACATCTGAAGGTTCTGATCGGTGGCGCTGTCGGCTTCGCTTCCGGCCTCGGAAACATCGTTGTTGGCCTTGGAGGTATCGGTCTTGTCGCTGACGCTCTGGGTGCGCATCACGTTGGTGGACAGGGGAGCCTTCGTGCTGGCCTTATCGGCAGCCGTCTTATCGCCCTCGGCCTTATCGCTCTCCGCGTCCAGCTTCTTGTTGATGCTTCCGGCAGTCTTGTTGCCGCCTTCTTCTTTGTCGGATTCTTCTTCCTTCTGATCGAAGATTTCGCCGCTGAACACGCCGTTGGCGGTTTCTTCGGCGGATTCCTCCATGCTCTTGAACTTGTTGGTATACCGCTCCATGTCCGCGCCCATGGCGGTGGCCATGGCGTTGGATTCATCCTCGTTGACGCTGGTGCCCGCGATGTAGGCCGTGCCGTTTTCCAGCTCGGCGCTGCCCGCGAAGCCCACGTTCACGTCGGTATCAATGATATTGATGGCGACCGCCGCGCCCACCGCGGTGGACTGGCCCATGGAGAAGCCGCTGGCCCGAGAAATGGCTTTGCTGATTTCGTCGGCGGTCAGCACGAAGTTGGCCTTGGGCGCGTCGTCGTCCGCTTCTTCCTCGCCCTCTTCGCCTTCTTCGCCCTCTTCACCTTCTTCGGTTTCTTCAGGTTCGTCGATCAGGATGCTGTCCTCGCCGTGGGTGGTGATGCGGGCGTTCCTGCCCACGCCAGCCTCGATGCTGCCCTCCAGGATATTCAGGGCCACGGAAGCGTCGATGGAAATATCCTTGCTGCCGCTGCTGCCGCCGTCGCGCGCCAGCGGATCGGTGCCGGACACGGAGGAGGTTTCTACCTCGCGCTCAGCCTTGGCGCGGATGGCCAGGGCGTCGGCGTCCAGCACGCGGTTTTCGCCCAGGATGGCGCCGGTGTTCACTTCGCCGTACACGAAGGAGAAGGCCGCGCCCACGCCGACGGAGCTGCCCTTGCTGTTAGTGTTCGCATTGCCAGTTTTGGCTTTGGGATCGGCGTCTTTATAAGTAGCCTGAATACTGGATACGTTCCCCTCGGGCATGTAGAACACATAGGTGGTCTCGCCGTCGGCGGAATGATCCTTCACGATGATCTTCTTGGTAACGGTTTTGCCGTCCGCGGTGAAGGTATAGGTCAGTTCGTCCAGTTCCTTGCCTTCCGGCGGACGGACGCTGACTTTCACCAGATCCTCATAAGCGGCCTTCACATGGCCGTCTTCCTTCTCCCGGCCCTTGACGCTGACGCTCAGTTCGCCCTGGCCGGTGGGGTTAGCGACGGTATAGAGGGTCTTTTCTTCTTCTTCTTCGCCGCCTTCATCCTTGCCCTTGGTATCGTTCACATCGGAGGAACCCGCGCCCTCGTTGGCGTCAGCGCTGCCGTCCGGGTTCATGGAACCGGAAGCGGTGGTGGTCACCTTCTGGTCGTTGACAGCTAAAATAGCCACTTCGCCGCCCGCTTCAATGGAGGCGTCCCCGGAATTGCCGGTGTAGCTTTCAATGATGGCCTTGGTGGTGCCGTTCAGCACGGCGATGGCCACGCTGCCTGCCACGCCCACGCTGCCGCCGCCCGCGCCGGCGATGGCTTCGGTGGTGATCACGTGCTTATCGACATTGCTTTCCGGGGCCTGGACTTTCAGATCCAGCCAGTCGGTCAGAGTGTCCATCGCGCCGTTGGCCAGGGCCATACCGGCGTTCTTGACAGCCGCCATCAGGCTGTCCTTCATGTCCTTGCCCAAGGTGCCGCCCTTGATGTAGGCGGACAGCTTATCGATATTCACGATGCCTTCGGTCAGCGCGCCAAGGGTGTTATCCTTCAGGTTGTTGGCGGCCTTCATGACGCTTTGCTTCATGGCCTCGCGGAACTTCGCGCCGTCAAAGAGAGTTTCGTGGATATGATCCACGGACGCTTCCGCCTTGGTGAGCGTATCCTTCACCAGATCGATCTTGCCGCCGATCACCTGAGCGTAGTTCGTCACCACGCCGTCCACCAACGTGGTGAAGCCGCCGATGGTGGCGTCGATATTCTCCTTGATAAAGCTGGTTACGCTGTCGATGCGTTCTTCGATCTGCTTCTTGATCTGTTCCGCGGCCTGTTCCGTGGCGTATTCCGTAATTTTATCCAGATTCTCCAGCAGATTCCCGGCGGCGGTGGTCACCTTCTCGGCGGCGCTGATGATGCCCTCCGCCTTGGTTTCCAGGGATTCGGCCAGACCGGTCAGGGTTTCCAGCTTGTTTTTGAGCGCCTCGATCTTACCGGTGGTGAATTCCTCCGCCACGTCGGCGGTGCTGGTCACCACGTCAACGATCCGCTTGGCTTCGTTGTAAATCGCTTTTACTTCGGCCAGAGCGTCCGCGGACGCCTTTTCAGCGGCTTCCTTCAAGGTCTTTTTCAGGGCGTCCTGCACGCCGTTCTGGAAGGCTTCGGCGTCAAAGCTCAGGCTGGTTACGCTGTTCTTGATGGTCTCCAGCACCAGGCTGGCCATTTCATCTTTCAAATTGAGCACGACGTCCTTGCCCAAATCAGCCGCCAT
Source organism: uncultured Christensenellaceae bacterium (assembly GCA_905234985.1). Classification (GTDB taxonomy): domain Bacteria; phylum Bacillota; class Clostridia; order Christensenellales; family Aristaeellaceae; genus RUG563. The sequence continues at coordinate 85,115 of CAJOJQ010000011.1, read as the reverse complement.
CTGAACGAAATCCGTTTCCAGCACGGTGTTGATGGCGTCGCCCAGCCGTCCGGCCAGGGCTTCCATATCGGATTTGACCTGCTTGAGCTTTTCAAGATGCTCTTTCAGCGCGGAAATATCGGTGATTGCGGACATATCCGCCAGATCGGACAGGGCGTCCAGCTCGGACAGGTTGGCCAGCGCCTTGATCTGGGCGATGCCGTCCACCAGGTCGTTATAATCCTTCCGCAGGTCCTCGGGCAGCAGGCTTTCGTCGACGTCCAGGCTGATATCCTGAACGGAAAGCAGCGTTTCCTCCAGCTTGGCGATCACGTCGTCGATCCGGCCCACGGTGGCTTCGACCTGTTCCACCGCCTGATTGATGATCTCGATGGGGGTCATCAGCTCAGAGAAATCCAGCAGCTCGTCGGCCAGGCTGCCGCTTTCGATGGCCTTCACCAGCTCCAGCGTTTCCTTGCCCACAGCCGCTTCCAGGATCTCGTTCAGGCTGTCCTTCACCAGATCGGGAATGGTGGTGAATACGTTGGCGGCGGCGTTGATGTTATCCGTCAGCAGATCCACGATTTCTCCGAAGCTGCCAACGCTGGTCAGCGCTTCGCCGAAGCCGTGTTCTTCCGTCAGCATGCCGCTGGCAATATCGCTGGCAATGCCCGCCACCACGCCGGCGATGCCGCCGGTCACGTCCAGCACCTTATCGTACTGGGCCAGGCCCAGCTTTTCCATAAGAGAATTGAGCAGGTCGTTCAGCGCCTTTTCCAGCTGCGCCTGCAGGGCGGACTTTTCTTCGCCCTCTTCGCCTTCTTCTTCCTCGCCCTCTTCTTCTTCTTCCTCGCCTTCCAGCACCTCGGCGCGCACGTCAACATTCCCGTCGGCCTTGACGCTGGCGCGTCCGCCGATGCGGGCGATATTGTCGATATCCACGATGTTGATGGCCACGGCCACGCCGATGCCCACGCTGCCGTTGGCGGCGGAGCCGTTGGCCTGGATCTCGGCCACGGTGCGGTTGCGGGCGATGGTATGAACGTTGCCGTTCATATCCTGCTGATAGATTTCTTCGCCGTCCTCGACGTCCTCGCCGTCAGCTCCGGGGGCGCGCACGGCCTGGAGGGCCGCGTCGCCGTCGATGGCGGCGTTGGCGGCGTTATCCTGAATATTCAGCACGAAGCCGGCGGCCACGGACACGCCGCCTTCGCTGGTTTCCGCCTGCTGGCGGCCACTGTTCTTTTCCAGCACGCTCCCGGCGCTGACGTTCTTGCTGCCGTTGACGCCGCTCAGGCCCGCGCCGCCCGCGATAGCCTTATCGGCCTGGGCGTCGGCGCCGCCCTTATCTTCGTCCTTTTCTTCGTCCTTCTGATCGTCGTCCTCGCTCGCGCCCTCGGCGCCGGCCACGGAAACGCTCTTCAAGGTGCTGACAGAATCAGCGCCCACAAAGATGCCGTTGCCGATCACGCTGTGCTTGAGCGCTGCTTCGGCGCTGTCGTTCAGAATGGTGATATTGAAGGCGGCCGCCACAGCCGCGTCGCCGCTGGCGGCGGAACCCTTGGCCGTGGAGGAATGCTCCGCTTCGTTGGCGGCGTAGATCACGGCGGTCTTCAATTCGTCCGCGTCGTGCAGATCGTCCTCGCTGCCCAGGGAAAACGCGCCGCCGTTCATATCGCCCAAATACGCCACGGCGCTGCTGCCGGTGATATCCAGGGCCAGAACGGGCATGACGGATATGCCGCCCGCGCCGCCCGCCTTGGCGACGATAGCGTCCTTCACCTTCTGCTTGGCGATGAAACGGATATTGTCCAGGGCCGCGTCCTCGTCGGCCATGGAGAATTTCACGCCGTCCTGCACGGCGGCGGTGGCGTCCGCGCCGGTGACGGCCACGGCAATGCCCGCGCCCACGCCCACGGCTTCGGCGGCTTCCTTGCCCTGGGCGTCGCCCTTGGTGCCGAAGTGTACGTCAGCGTTGGCGGTCACTTCAAAGTCGCCGCCGCCTAAGGTGATTTCGGTGGCTTTGTTGGCCGCGTTATAAATCTTCGCGTTGGTTTTGGCGGAGGCCACGTTGACGCTGATGGCGCCGCCCACGCCGATATTGCCTTCGGAATAACCGGCGATGGCCTTGGCGGTGGAATCGGCCTTTTCGGTTTCGGCGTTCAGGGAAAGGCCTTCCTCCGCCGTGATGTCGCTGCCGCCCTTGATGACGGCGCTGTTGCGGCTCTGCACCACGTTGATGGCCACGGCAACGCCGATGCTGGCGCTGGGCAGGTCGGGATCGTCCTTGCCCCGCTCGAATTCGGCCTGAATTTCAATGGAAGCGTTCTCCGAAACGGATTCCGGGATTTCAAAGATATAGGTGCCGTCCTTCTGGCGCTTGCCCTGGACGATGGTTTCGCTGGTACCGTCCTTGATGACGGCCTTGACGGTATCCCGGTCGGCCCGGTAGCCGTCGTCGCCTTCCAGCTCGGCGTGGAGAACGGTCTTTTCGCCGTTCATGACGCGCTTTTCTTCTACCTTGATCTGGCCGTTCTCGGCGTCCGCCGCCTTGACCTCCACGGGCTTGAGGGCCACCGTGATTTCCAGCTCCACGGAGGCGCAGTTATCCTCCAGGTTATCCACGCCCTCGGCTTTCAGGGTGTAGGTGCCGTCCTCGTTCTGGGTCACGGTGATATCGGGCAGGCCCAATTCAAAGAAGGAAATGGCGTTGTGCGCGGTAGCCTTGACTTCCTTCACATAGTATTCGTCGTCTTTTACGGTAAGGGAAACGGCGTCGCCGTTGTCCACCCGGGGCACGGTTTCCACCTCGACCGTCACCTGCTCGGACACGTTCTCCACGCTGACGGTGAGGGGCACCTCTTTTTCAGCCGGGGAAGCGGAGAAGGAAACGGTGTTCTTGCCGTCCTCCTCGGAAACGTCCGCGGGCATTTCAAAGGTAAAGTCGCCGTTCTCGCCCGCCGTCAGTTCGCCGGTCTTGGTCTGGCCGTCCTTGTCGGTATAGGTATAGGTGATCTTGTCGCCCAAGTTGTAGCCGGAGGCCGCCTCGGCCTTGATGGTGATTTCGTCGCCCACCTTGGCCTTTTCGTTTTCGGAGGTCAGGGTGTAGTGATCCTCGTCGCCGCCGCCCAGGGAGATTTCGCGGCTGTCCTCGGCGAACTCGGTCTTGATTTCCACGGCTGTGCCGGGCTTGATGCCCTCCAGGGTGGAGATGTCCAGCACGTAGGTGTTCCCCGTCACCGCTTCGATGGTACCGGTGCCGGTGGGCTTTCCGTCCTCGTCGCCGTCTTTATAATAGGTATAGCTGACCTCGGGCGCTTTGTAGCCCGTGTCGTTCTTGATTTCAAAGGCGAATTTGCTGCTGCCGGTTTCGTCGTTGCGGCTCTTCTGCTCCACGCTGCCGCCCTCGGACTTCACCACGCCCACGGTGTTGCTAAAGCCTTCCACATAGAAAGCGTCCTGCTTCGTGGATTCACCCTGGGGTTCATCCATGCCGATGAGCTGACCGGCCTGACTGAGCAGATCGTCCTCAAAGGTGACGGACACAGTGACGGTGGAGCCGTCCTTGGCGATGAAATCGCGCTCATCCTCAGAGGTCGCGGGATCGTCCTCGACGGTCAGCACAAACACGTTGTCCGTGCCGTCCGCCAGCTCCAGTTCCTTGGTCTTCTTGGTGCCCCGGGCCGTGACCCAGCTCACCACGATCTTATCCACCTGCTTGCCTTCGTCGGGCGTCACGGTGAAGGTCATCTTCCGGCGGTCCTGGGAAATTTCGGGCTGCAGCACTTTGCCGCCCTCGGTTTCGGCCACCTGCACGGCGTACTTGCCGCCGTTCTGGTATTCGACTTCGGCTTCCGCGTCGTCTTCCTTTTCGTCCTCTTTGTCGTCTTTTTTCTCTTCGTCTTCTTCTTCCGTGCCCGCGCCGTCAGCGGTGCTCACCACCACGGTGCTGGCGTTGGCGGCCACGTCCAGCTTGCCGCCCGCTTCAATGACGCTGCCGTCGATTTCGGCTTTATTGTTGTTCAGAACCACAGCAACCGCCAGCGCGCCCGTGATCTGGGCCGCCGCGTTGCTGGATTCTTCTTCTTCCTCTTCTTCTTTCGCTTCCCATTCGCAGCCGAAGGTTACTTCTGTGGCGTTTTTCGGAATGGTGACTACGTAGTTGCCGTCGGAATCGGCGGACACCTTCATCCTACCCACGCCGTCAGCGGTCTTATAGCCCATGTACAGGCTATCCTTCTTCATGTTGTGATCCGCCGCGGGGTTCACCACGATCTGGATCTTATCGCCGGGGGCAGCCTTCTTCACGTCCTCCGCTGCCAGCAGAGAACCCTTTTCCTCGTCGTTGCCTTCGTATTTAAGCTCGATGGCGTTGGCGGCCTCGCTGTCCTTGATCAGGACGCCGTTGGCGGTGGAAGCTTCCTGGGCCGCGCCGGAGGTGGCCTGATCAAACACGTTGCCCACGTCCGCCACATCGGAGGCATCCTTGCCTTCGTCGTCAGGATCGCCAAAAAGGCTCGCCAAATCGTCCCCCGTCACTTCTTCCGTGTCGGAGGCCGTCTTTTCCCTGAACGTGACCAGCACGGCGGTATCGGAGGCGGGCATATCGAAATAGTAATCGTTGCCTACCTCGGGATGCACTTCCTTGTCCGTGAGGTCCAGGGTCTTGGTGGTATAGTGATCCTTGCCGGGTTCCAGATAGCGCAGGGTGATGCTGTCCAGCACGTAGCCTTCTTTGGGGTGGGCGGTCACAACCACTTCCCCGCCCTTGTTGGCAGAGGAGCGGGAAAGAGAAATCTGGCCCTTGGATTCATCGTTGGTGGGGGCGGATTTCACGGTATAGTCGGCGGATTTGAGGCCGGCCAGCAGCTTATCGGCCACCGCGCCCAGGTCGATCTCCTCCACCACGATTTCCAGAATCTGACGGGCGAAATCCTTCACGCTGCCCACGGACTTGGGCGCGTCTTCTTCTTCGCCTTCGCCGTCTTCCCCGTCTTCTTCGTCGTCGCCGCCGTCGTCTTCATCCTCGTCCGCGGCGGAAACCGCCCGGCTCTTTACGTCGGCGTTGGCCGTGGAATGAACGGTCACGTCGCCGCCCGCCACAAGCGCGGAGCCGCCCGCCACGCGGGCGCGCACGTCCTGATTGAGGACGGTGACAACGAAGAATCCGCCGGATTTGCTTCCTCCGTCGTCGTCGTCATCGTCTCCGTCGTCCTTATCGCCGCCGTCGCCGCCGCCGTTGTCGTCGCCGTGATCGCCGTCGTCCTTGTCGTCGCCGCCGTCATCGTCGTCGTCATCGTCGCCGCTGTCCCGAACGGCCTTGTTTTTGATTTCCACTTCGCCCTCGGCGTTGATGGTGATACTGCCGCCCGCCGTGAGAGAGGAAGCGATGGCGTCGGCGTGCACGTCGGACACGACGGCCACCACGCCCACGGAAACGGGCAGGTCAGCCGCCGCAGCCTGGGCCTGCACCTTCACGGCGCCCTTGGCCTGGGCCACGATATCGTCCGCCGCTTCCAGCACCGCGCCGGAGATGTTGATTTCGGAATTGATCACAGCCACAGCCACGGCCAGGGAGGAAAGATAGCCGTTGCTGCTGCCCGCTTCCACCTCGGTATTCACTTTGGTGGAAATGCGAATGGAACCGGCGGAGGTAACGTCCTTCTGCTGGTCTTCCACAAAAGTGAAGGTATTGGTTCCTTCATCATATACGATTTCGCCGCTGGTACCGGCGTGAATTTCGCCCTTCACGTTGACCTTGGCGCTGCCAACCTTCACGTTGACCAGATTCAGCACGTCGGTGAACAGACTGAGATCCAGCATCGCGCCGGACTGGTCCACATTCGCTTCCAGGGCCACGTCGCCGTAAGCGTAGATTTTGGCCTCGTCGCCCACGTTGATTTCGACCTTATGGGTCACGTTGAACAGGTCGGCCTTCATGGACTCGTAGGTGCTTTCGATCTTATCGAGCTTGCTCTGGCCCTCTTCCTCTTCCGCGTGTACGCTTTCCGCTTCGGCGATGATTTCGATGTTGTCGGCCACCAGGGTGCCCAGCAGGTCGATCTTTTCGCCCTTGATGATCAGGTTCACCTTTTCGGCCAGCACATCCCTGACCACCACGCGGCCATCGTCGTCGGCGGCGTCCTCGCCGTCGATGATCAGCTGATTCAGCAGCCCGTCCCCGGCGATATGGAGAACGAAGCTGTGAATATCCTTAAGAGAATTTTTCAGAATATAGTTGGTAAAAGCGCCGTCGGCGTCAAACCAGACTACGGTATGGTCGTCGCTGAAACGCAGTCTGTTATCGTCCTGATCTTCCAGGTCGATTTCGACCTCCGGCTTATTTTCCAGGCTGTCGCTGAGCTTGCGGGCCAGGATGCGTTCCATGTTGACGCGAAGGGTGCCGCCTTCCTGATTGATAAAGGTGAGCGTCTTGCCGTCTTCGCTGACCGTGATGGGTTCTTCTTCATCCTCCGCCAGCTTGCCGCCGAAATGGACGCGCACGGTATCCTCGTCGGCGATGTTCACTTCATTGTACTTATCGCCGCCGAGATCAATATTCACGTTCACGCGGTCGTCGCCCGCGCCGGTGTCCACGCTGATGGCGGCCGGTTCGCTTGCTTCGCCGCCGTCTTCCTCTTCGCCGCCGTCTTCGCCTTCGTCTTCGTTTTCAGGCGCCGTCAGGGTAACGGTGTCGCTGCCCTCGCCGGTCAGGATGGTGATATCTCCCTCACCTCCGGCCTCAACGGAAACGGTATCGCTGCCCTCCCCGGTGTCAATGGTGATGTCCCCGGACCCCTCCTGGGCCACAACGTTGACCGTATCATCCTCTGTGGTGCCGATCACGGTCAGGGTAGCGTCGCGGATTTCGATGCGCTTTTCCATGGCCTGATAGAGACCGGCCAGCAGCAGGTTGATGCCCTCGGAAATAATATTGCCGTTCACCTTCGCGGAGCCGTCCGCGGTGGCCTGATAGTTTCCGTTTTCGTCCTTGGTGGCGCCCGCGGACACGATTTTCAGCACAAAGTCTTTATTCAAGGCAGGCGTATCTTCGCCCGCTTCCTCATTCTCGCCGCCCAGGGGACCCGCGTCGGGCAGCTTGATGATAATATCCCCGTTGTATTCGCCCGCTTCCACCTGAATGGTCAGCTCCAGGGTGTTTTCCTCGATCGTCTGCAGCGCCGCGTCTACGGCTTTCTGGATCGCGTTCTGCGCGGGGTTCTCTTCATCGTCGGAAGGCGGATCGTTGGTAAAGGTATTTTCCTCGTCCTTCTCGCCGTTTTCATCCAGGAGGTACGCTTCGCCTTCCGGCGCGTCCTCTTCTTCCTCTACATCGTCTTCGTCTTCTTCGTCGTCGTCATCTTTGTCGTCTTCGCCGTCGTCGCCGTCGCCGTTTTCGTCGCCGTCATCATCATCTTTGCCGTCGCCGTTTTCGTCGCCGTCGTCGCCGTCCTTGTTGTCGTCGTTATCGTCGTTGTTTTCGCCGCCGTCGTTCTCGTTGTTATTGTCGTTATTGTTCTCGTTATTGTTCTCGTTGTTATTGTCGTTATTATTTTCGTTATTGTTCTCGTTGTTGTTTTCGTTATTGTTTTCGTTATTGTTTTCGTTATTGTTCTCGTTGTTGTCTCCGATTCCACGGGTATTCACGGTACCCTGAACAAGGGGTCCGACTTCTCCGCCTTCCCCGTCGTTCTGGTTATCCCCGGGTTCCTGGTTCTCGCCAGGTTGCTGGTTCTCGCCAGGTTGCTGGTTCTCGCCGGAACCGCTCTCCCCGGAGCCGCCTTCGCCGGATCCGGTCATACCGGGGCCGCTTTCGCCGCCGCCTTCCAGGGTTTCAGCGTATGCGGAAAACGAACCAGCGTAGCTCCGCAGGCTTCCCGGCAATATGGTAAACGCCATAAACCACAGCGCCAAAAGCAGCACGACAACTGCCAGCCGCTTTTCCACCATTCTCCCGTTTTTCTTATTTTTGCTGATCCGTTTCATAAATCATACCTCCTGCCCGTGGATCGCCTTACGGCGGTTCATGGTTCAAAAAATGCCGCCCGGAGAGTGTATCCATTACGGGGCCTCCGAAGCCGCCGGTTCATGCCCGGCAGCCCCGGAAGCGCCCGGCGCTTGAAAAGGTTTCGCGTTGATTCAGTCGCTTAATAATTCAGGGAGTTTTCCAGATCCTCCACGTATTTGTCCTCTTCGCCCAGCACCATGTAAACCTGCGCGCGCTGGTAGTAGGACTGGCCCAGGTCGTAGCCCGCTTCGATGCAGGCGGTCAGATCGTCGAGAGCGCCCTGGGTGTCGCCCAGGCCCAGCAGGGCGAAGGAGCGGTAGAACATGGACGCTTCCTTATTGTATTCGCTGTTCACGCATTCGGTGAAGTCTGCCTTGGCCATTTCGGCGTCCCCGGCCTGGAGGGCGGCAAGGCCCCGGTTGAAGCGGCTGTCGGTCACGGCCAGCCCGCTGTTGATGCAGGCGGTGAAATCGGCGATGGCGTCGGCGTTATCGCTGATGGACAGGTAGCAGACCCCGCGGTAGTAGGTGGCCAGGTCCACCACGGCTTCCACGTCCTCGGCCTTCACGGTCACGGCCTTCTTGCCCTCGGCTTCGGCGGTCTTCAGCGCTTCGGCGTTCAGGGCGTCCACCTTCTGGGCCTTCATGGTATCCAGATACGCGGTGAAGTCGGTGATGGCGTTGGCGAAGTCTTCCTGGCTCACATAGCAGACGGCCCGGTTATACAGCGCGTCGGCCTGATAGGATTCCTTTTCATAGGAAGCGGTGAAGGCGGCGATGGCATCCTCGATCTTGTCCAGAAGCATGCTGCACACGCCGATGTTGTACTTCACGCCGTCGAAGTCCTGATCCGTCACCTGGGTGAGGAATTCCAGGGCCTTTTCGTAGTCCTCCAGGCGCATGTAGCACACGCCAGTGTTGTAGATGGAGGAGGGGCCGTAGGTCTTATCCTTCAGGCAGGACGCGAACTCCTTGACGGCGTTCTCGTACAGGCCCTTGTCCATATCGTAGATGGCGGTTTTGTAAGCGGCTTCCAGATCGTTTTCGCTGCTGTTCTGGGCGAAGAGCTTGTAGCTTTCCAGCGCCTTGTCCACGTTGCCCACGGCGCTGTAGATTTCGGCCTTCACCTCGTACAGGGACTTATCGCCCGTCAGGTCGATATACTGCTGCAGGGCCGCCGCGGCGCTCTCGTATTCGCCCAGATCGGAATGCACCTGGGTCTTCACCAGATAAGCCTCGCTCAGGTCGGGCTTGACGCGGATGGCTTCGTCCAGCTCGGTCAGCGCTTTTTCGTAATCCTGACGGATGGTGTACACGCAGGCGATTTTCAGATGCACGTCCGCGTAAACCTCCGGCGCGGAGTTTTCGTCGCAGTCTTGCAGGCAGGCGTCCAGATAGGTCATGGCCTTGTCGTAGTCTTCCCGGCCAATATAGGCGAGGGCCAGGGCGTAGTTGGTATCCAGCTTTTTGGAATCATACTCCGCGAACGCGGCGGACGTCGCGGTGAGCGTCAGCACCAGCGCCAGCAGAACCGTGAGCTTTAATACCCGATTTTTCATGTGTGTTTCCTCCTATTATATACGGAACCGGACAGGCCCCGTTGATTACCTTTCCTCGTTCTGTTCTTCGCCCCGCAGGCGCTGGGCCTGGAGCGCGGCCTCCTGACGCAGGGAAGCGTCCTGGCCGTTTTGCGTCACCCAGTCAAAGTCCGAAAGGGCTTTTTCCGTTTCGCCCAGGGCCATATGGCATACCCCGGCGCTGTAGCGGCATTTTTCTCGCTCCGCCCCGGCCTGCTCCGCCGCGGTAAAATCCTCCAGTGCTTCGCCGAACCGCTTCTCCGCCAGCAGGCTCGCGCCCCGGAGATAGCGCACATAGCCGTCTTCCTTTGCTTCCAGGGAGAGGGTCAGCACCTCCGCCGCCCGGGCGTAGTTCCCTAACATCATGTGGGAGGCCCCGGTCAGCTGGCAGAGCTGCGCGTAATCCACCGGCTTGAGCTCCACCCGCACCTTGCCCGTCACGTCCTCCACGCTGAGCTGTGCGGCCCCGGGGTCTTCGCCCCGCCGCACCCGCTCGATCAGCTTTTCGCCGTATTCGCAGGCCCGGGCGTGATCCGCCGTCAGGTGGGCGCAAAGCACCACGTAATAGTACAGGGAAGCGGGATCAGAATTTTCGCCGCTGATGGCCAGGGCGAAATACCGGTTGGCCCGGGCGTAATCCCCCGCCCGCAGGAAGCCCATGCCTAACATGGTCTGCGCGATGGCGCGGTTTTCCGGGTGTTCTTCCAAGTGGTGGGCGGCGTCCGCCTCCGCTTCCTCCATGCGCCCAAGTTCCACATAGCAGTAGGCCCGATCCAGCAGGTAGGCCGTATCGCCGCCGTTTTCCAGCACCCGGGTCCACAGCCCCGCCGCCGTTTCGTATTCCCCGGCGGCTTCGTATACGTTCACCAGCTCCGGCAGCAGGGCCACGGAATCGCCCACGGCCTCGTAGCAGGCGTCCACGTCCTTCACCGCGCCCTCGGTATCGCCCAAGTTCAGGCGAACCTGCGCCCGGGTCAGCACCGCTTCCACGTAGGGGGTCACCGCGATGCCCAGGGTCAGCCAGTTCAGGGCTTTTTCGTATTCGCCCAGCAGCACGCACAGATAGCCCATGCGCAGGTACTGTTCGGCGGCGTCCTCCTCGCTGCCCTCAAAGAGTTCCAGGGCCTTTTCCTGGAACGCCAGGGCCTCGTCGTAGCGGGCCTGGGCAATGGCGATTTCGATGGCCAGCTCGTAATCCTCATAGCCGCGCGTTCCCAGCAGCAGGCTTTTGGCAAAATCGCTCATTCGCTCGATCCGGGAACGGTTGGCGTAAGGATCGTTTTGCAAAAGCTGCCGGGCGGCCAGGCGGACGCCGCGGTTCGCCGCCAGGGTAGCGTCCAGGCTGATGCCCGTCTGCTGAAACACCACGATTCCCGGAATCATGGATACGACCACCAAAATGGCGATGATCCGCAGGAACAGGCGGCGCGTCTTCTTCTTCATGCAGGCCATGGCCCTCCGTGATTTCCAGAAAATTGGTACGTCAAAAAGACATACCTCCACCATTTCAGTATTATTATACCCCCCCCCCGGAAAAAAACAACCCTTTTGTGATAAAATGACAATCAGAAGTGACAACCTACAAAATTCGTTTACATTTCCGCGCCAAATTCTTTATGAAATCTACATCAAAAAGAAAATTCGCCGGGGGGTTATCCCTGGCGAATCCGGGCGAACTTATAATTCAGCCATTTCTGCCGCACGTCCCTGCCGTTCCGGCTGTGCATGGGCAGCGATTCTCCCGTGTTCATGGTACACACCGCTTCGTTCATCTGCACCACGTGATCCATATTGACCACCACGCCCTTGATGATCCGCAGGAACCGATTATCCAGGCGGCTTTCCGCCTCCCGCAGAGTCATGCGGGTGCGGTAGCGCCTGCCCTTCTGATCCGTGATGATCAGATAATTCCCGTCCGCCTCCAGGGAAGCGATATCCGAAAGGCGCAGGCTGTGATCCTGGCGGTCGAAGGAGAAGGAAAGCCGGGGTTCCCGGTCGGTGCGCAGGCGCAGGATGTGATCCATGGCGCGGAACACCGCCTCCGGGGCGCAGGGCTTGATGAGATAATCGGTGGCGAACACGGAAAAGGCTTCGGGCCGGTGATCCTCGCTGGTGGTCAGAAACACGATGGGCACGGCGTCGTCCCGCTCCCGAATCTTCCGCGCGGTTTCAACGCCGGTCATGCCGCCCATAAAAATGTCCAGAAAAATCACGGAAAACGCGAAGGGATGGAAAGCGGCCAAAAGCGCCTCTCCGCTGGAAAACGCGTCCGTCTCCAGCTCCAGCCCATGCATGGCGGCGTATTCCTTCAGCGCCGAAAGCAGCCAGCCGCGCTCGGCGGTGCTGTCGTCCACGGCAGCGATCCTCATCGGTCCTCCTCCTTTCCCTGATCCGGCAGCGGAATGGCGATATTGGAAAAGAATTCCTTGCCCTCATGATAAAACTGCGCCACGCCGCCGTATTTTTCCGCTGTGGCGGCGATGGAGGCCAGGCCGACGCCCTCGCCCCGGCGGTTGGTGGAAAGATACACGCCGTTTTTCTTGCGCACGTACCCGTCGAAGGTGTTGGTGGCCACGATGTACAGCTGCGCGCCGCCCTCCGCCAGGATGGTGATCCGGATGCGCTTTTCCTCCGCCCGCTTGCAGGCGTTCACAGCGTTTTCCAGCACGTTGCCCACCATGCCGCACAGCTCCACGTCGCTCAGCGGCACCGCGTAGGGCAGCTTCACGCTGACCTGGAAATCGATCTGGTTCAGCCGACAAACGTGGGCAAAGTAGTTCAGCTGTGCGTTCAGCACCGTGTTGTCCGTATAAACGGTGATTTCCTTCACGGGGAGCTCCGCCGCGTATTGCCGCAGATACTTGCCCAGCGCGTCATAATCCCCAGCCTCATACAGCCCGCAGAGCATGTTGATGCTGTGTCGGAAGTCGTGCCGGGTGCGCTCCGAGGCTTTGATATAGTTCTGCTGGGAATTGTACTGGTGCGCCTGCATTTCTAACAGGCGGCTGCGCTCCCGTTCCTCGGCCATGGTTTTCATATCCCAGATGATGATATAACCCGCCGTCAGCAGCAGGCTCCAAAGGGCCAGCATAATGCAGAATACCGCCAGCAGCCAAAGCGTTCCGACGCGGTTTTCAAACATGGCTTCCTGCACCGTGCGCAGATACATGTTCATCCAGAAAATTGCCGAAAAAATCACAGTGATCGTGATCCATACGCGGGAAGGCACCGGCTGATCCGCCACGCGGCTCCCGTATTTGGCAAACACCCTGATCAGCGGCAGCACGAAGGCGCACCCCAAGCCCGTATAAATGGCGGCAGAGTACAGCAGATCCATTTCATCGCTGTACGATAAGCCCAGCAGGGCGTCCATAGATGTGGACAGGTTGGACAGGATGGACAGCAGCGACACCGCAAAGGAAAACACGGCGTTCAGCTTGCTGACAGGCGCCCGTACACTCCATATATATAATAGGAAGCAAATCAGCAGCACCATCCCAAGCAGCGCGTTTCCGCCCAAATCGTATTTCGTTTTCAGCCACGCCGTAACCGCGGCCAGCGCGACGATCACCAGCTCGCCCACAAGCAGCGTTTTGCGCAGCTCCCCCCGCAGCTGATTTTTCACGGGCAGCAGACACATCAGCGCGGTGGGAACGAGGATCAGGTTGGATAAAAAATACTGCAAGAAAATCATGTGTACCTTCCTCCGGGATCGTCGCGGAAGTCCATTCGTACTCTGCCTGGCGCTTCTATTCTATCACTTTTCTTCCGTTTTGTATACTCTGCCAACAGAAACCTTGCTTTTTCCCGTTCCGGATAGTATAATAGGAACGGAAAAAAGCCGTTTTGTTCTTTCATACTTCATTTCATCATTCGTTCAAAGGAGGGAAATTCCATGGAAGAAAAAAAGGGACTGGGAACCGTTCAAAAACTGGAGGACGAACACGCGGAAAAAGTGACGGGCGGTACGGATTCTGATTCCTGTACAGGTTATGACGTCATTTGCATGAACTGCGGGCACAGATGGCAGGAAGCCCAAGAACCGACGCAATGCCCTAACTGCAAAAGCAAGTATCTTGACGTGCTGTCATCCTGAGAGAAACCGGTTTAACATTGGACGCGGCTGGATAAGAGGTTTCCCCCACCCCTTGCCGAGAAAACCCATTCTTTATACTAATTTGAGTTTAGTATAAACGTGAAGAACCTAAAGAATACCCTGTTTCCCCATAAAATGATGCCTGCGGTGCGAGATTCCATCAGAAAACCGCCGGGGATTTTTCCTTCCGGCGGTCTCTTTTTGTCTACCGTCTTCTCCTCTGCGCCAGCAGCAACAGCCGAAGCAGGGACAGCAGCGCGCTTAAGAAGGACGCCACATAGGTGAGGGCGGCGGCGTTGAGCACGGCGCTCACGCCCTGCATTTCCTCCTGGGTGAAATAGCCGCTGTTTGAAAGCATCCGTTTGGCCCGGCGGCTGGCGTCGAACTCCACCGGCAGGGTGATCAGCGAAAGCGCCACGGCCAGGGCGAACAGCCCGATGCCCACGTACATGAGGGGCCGCCAGGAGGAAATCATGCCCACCACGAAAATGGGCCAGGCCAGGCGCGAGCCGATGTTCACCGTAGGCACCATCACCGTGCGCAGGTTCAGCAGGGCGTAGCCCTCCTGCTTTTGCAGGGCATGGCCCGCCTCATGGGCCGCGATACCCACCGCCGCCACGCTGGAGGAGCCGTACACCCCTTCGGACAAGCGCAGCGTATCGGTGCCCGGGTCAAAATGATCGGTCAGCGTGCCCGATGTACTGGTGATCGTCACGTTCCCGGCCCCCTGGCTGTTCAGCATCATGCGCGCCACCTCCTGGGCGGGCAGCCCCCGCTGGGTGAACACCTTGCTGTACTTTTTGTACGCACCGTTCACCCGGTTTTGGGCCCACAGGCTTAAAATCAGCCCGGGAATCAACAGAAGGATGGTCCAATCGTAATACAGCATACAGTACCTCCTCGCCTTTCATCCTGCCCAAATCCGATGCGGATGATCCGCCCGCTTATTCCATCTGCCGCTTGAACTGTTCGTCGCAGGCTTTTTCCAGGGCCTTCACGATGATTTTCAAAGTTTTGATGCGGGCGTATTTCTTATCGTTGGATTCGATGATGTACCAGGGGGCGTTTTTGGTGCTGGTCTTTTGCAGCATTTCGTCCACCGCCACTTCATACTGGGGCCATTTTTCCCGGTTGCGCCAATCCTCGTCGGTGATCTTCCACTGCTTTTCCGGGGTGTTCTGGCGCTCGGTGAACCGGGCCAGCTGGGTTTCCTGGTCGATATGGATCCAGAACTTGATGACCACCGCACCCCAGTCCGTCAGCTGCCGTTCAAATTCGTTGATTTCGTTATAGGCCCGCTTCCAGTCCTTTTCGGTGCAGAAGCCCTCCAGCCGCTCCACCATCACCCGGCCATACCAGGTGCGGTCGAAAATGCAGATATGGCCCGTGCGGGGCAGGCGCGTCCAGAACCGCCACAGATACTGCCGGTTCAGCTCGTGCGGCAGGGGCGAGGCGATGGGCCGCACGTCGAAGCCACGGGGGTCCAGCGGGTACGCCACCCGGCGGATGTTGCCGCCCTTGCCCGCCGCGTCCCAGCCCTCGTAGCACAGGATCACGGGGATCTTTTTGCGGTAGATCATGTTATGCAGCTCGGACAGGCGTTTTTGCAGTTTTTTCAGTTCCTTTTTGTATTCCTCGTCGTCGATGGTGGGAGACAGATCCACGTCCGCCAATTTGGGCATTTCCAGCAGGGGGAAGTCCTCCTCAAAGGGTTCGCCCACATAGCGGCCCGACGCCAGCGCGTGGTCGATCTGGGTATACAGCAGCTTCATGGCGTCCCGCACGGCGGCCTTTTTGCGGCTGCCGTCCAAAATATGCCACGGCACGCAGCCGCCGGTCTTTTCCATAAACTCGTCGTAGGCCTCCAGGAAGCGCTTGTATTCCTTATGCTGCCATAAATCCTCCGGGGTAACGCGCCATTCCGTGTCGGTCCATTCCACCAAATCCTGGAGGCGGTCAAACTGCTCGTCCTTATCAATGTGCAGGAAGATTTTCAGCACCACGTAGCCGCCGTCCCGCAGCTGGCGCTCGAACTCGTTCACCTGGCGTACCCGGCGCTTATATTCGTCCTTGGTGATTTCATGGCGCAGGTACTTGCGCACCGTGCTTTCCATCCAGCCGGAATCCAGGAACATAAATTTGCCGTTTTCGGGGATGGCCGAAAAATAGGGATAGAGGAAGGGATAGCGTTCCTCGCTTTCCGGCACCACCGACGGGGAAGTGACATTGTAGAACCGGGGGTCGATCTCGCTGATCAGCTCCTTGATCAGCGTGCCTTTGCCCGCCGCGGCCCAACCCTCGATCAGCACCAGCACGGGTAATTTGTTATCCCGGATCAATTGCTGCTGCGCCAGCAGCTTTTCCCGAATTTCCTTGATTTCCGCGTTCAGCGCGTCCTTGTCCTCCGACTTTTTCCGTTGAAAATCCTTTAACATCCTGTTGCCTCCTCGCTCGTTCAATGGGGGAAATACCCGATTCAATTGTGCTTCTGTTTCTATTATACCGGAAAAAGCCGGGGATTGCAAGCGCGGAAAAAGGCGGTCTCCGCGCCGAAGCTCCAGCGCGAAAACCGCCCTTTTCACTTGGATTCATCCTGTCCCGTCATTCCACATGGGACGATCCTTTTACTTTATCTTTAAGCCACTGGCAGGGATGAAGCCTCTGGCTCTGTCC
This sequence comes from uncultured Christensenellaceae bacterium, assembly GCA_905234985.1. GTDB lineage: Bacteria > Bacillota > Clostridia > Christensenellales > Aristaeellaceae > RUG563. Next base: position 68,783 of record CAJOJQ010000011.1, on the reverse strand, counting down.
TGATAACGAACGCCATTTTCATCCACATAGGTATATTCACAATACACCCATTCACGCTTTTCATCCAGGAAAGCCAGCGCGGTCACAGGAACGTGTTCGGAAACGTTAGTTCCGCCGTATTGGACGCTGCGGTCAGGATCATCCGTCGCGTTCACATAGCGGGTGGTAACGGCGGGGAGATACGCGAAATCCACAGCGGGCGTCCGATTCTGATTTTCCACAGAAATGGCTTCCGGGATCACCCAGCCATAGCGGTAGCCGCCGTTGGCGTCGCTGGGATAGCGGATCATGATCCAGCCGTTTTCCTTGCCGTAAATGCGCAGGTTTTTATCCAGCGTTCCCGTATAGGCGTAGCCGGAACCGTAGTTGTAGCGCCGCCAATAATCGTAGCTGGGTCCGCTGTAGACATACGTATGGCTGCGGATGCAGGGCACGCCGTCGAAGTAGCTCATAACGGGCAGCTTGCCCACCATATAGGCAAATTCTTCATCGTGACCGGAGTAATCATACAAGTTTCCGTAGTAATCTATGCAGATTTTATTATCCCGATCGAAAATATTATCATACACTCTGGGCGTCGGTGAAGCCGTGGGTTTGGGCGTGGCGGTAGGCTCCGGCGTAGGCGTAACGGGAACGGAAGACGTATGATTCAGGCCCGCCACATTGATGTATCCGCGCGCCCAGTGTCCGCTTTCCTGATAATCGCACAGCGCCCAATCGCCTTCCACCTGGTAAACCCGCACTTTGGTGCCGCGGCCGACCGACTTCTTTCTCTCCGCGTACGCTTCGCCGGGGCCGTAATAAGATTTCACGGAAGCGTTCGTCTCGTCGTCGGAATAAGTGTCATTCTCCCACGAAACCGGTCCGTAGGCGTCTACCCGTTTTTTGCCTGTGTAGGCCCTGTACAGTTTCCCGTTGTTCCGGAATTCCACCTGATACCATACCGTGCCGTTGGTTTCCACCTGGGAGATCACCGAGATATTGGTGCTGCTGGGCAGCGTGCCCAATTCCTCGGTATACTTGGTGCCGGGGCCGGAACGCGTGGCCATTTTCTGATTCAGCGAAGCGGACGTGGCCGCCATGGCAGCTTCCGGCAGCAGAATCAGCAGAACCAGCAACAGGGAAATGATGCGTTTTTTCATAAAGAATCCTCCTTTTTTATTGTGCAACAAATTTGTATCCCAGCTGTCCGGCAAACTTTTCCGCGGCGGAACCTTTCGGCGCGTAGATCGTCAGCCGCGCGTGGCACTCGAAAAACGTATACCAGGGGATGGTTTTCAGGCTCTGGGGCAGCGTCGCCCTCCGCAGCTGCGAACAGCCGCGGAACGCTCTGTTCCCAATTTCGGTCACGCCTTCCGGAATCTCGATTTCTTCCAATCTCTCGCACCGATAAAAGGCGTTTTCCCCGATGCGCTGCAGGGTAGACGGAAGCTGAATTTCGAGCAGGCCGGTGCAATAGCGGAAAGAAACGTTCTCCAATTCCGTCACGCCCTCCGGCACGATCACCCGTTCCGCCGAGTAGCAGGAAGAGAACGCGTCTTCCCCGATGGCCCGCACTGGATAGCCGCCCAGGGAGGACGGAATGACTACCGTGCTTTCTTGCCCCAGGTAGCTGGTGATCACCGCGCCGCCGTTCCGGATTTTGTACCGATAATAGGCGGAAGTGTCCACCGGCGCGGGCGTGGCCTGAACCGTTTCCCCGTAATTGAGGCCCACGGCGTTTGCGTATGCGCCGGCAAGGCTGTTTTCATTGCCCGTCAGCTTCGTCCAGCTCGCAAAGCATTCCTCGCCCAACTCCGCCACGGATTCCGGGATCTCCAGTTCCATGAGCTTTTCGCAGCCCAGGAACGCCCCGTCCTCGATAGTTTCCAGGCGGGGGGGCAGCTTCACGCTTTTCAGGTTTGTACAATCTCTGAACGCGTTTTCCCGAATCACCGTCACACTGACGGGCAGCTCCACCGTTTCGATTGCGGTGTTTCCCGCAAACGCCTCCGGGCCGATCTCCGCCACCATCTTCTCCTGAAAGTTCCAGGGTATTTTCACGTTTCTTTCTTTGCCGGTGTAATGGGTAACGACAGCTCGCCCTTCCTCGTTCAGGACGTAGGCGAAATCGCCGTATACAGAATCGGCCAGTGCAAAGGCGGGAAGCAACAGAGCAATTGCCAGCCAGAGCGCAAGAAGCGCGGGTTTAGGGTTTCGTTTCAAAGTCATCGCCTCTCATTCTTGTGGGATTTGTGTCCGGTAGGTACTGCTGCAAAGGGGGAGATGGATTTGGATGCAATACTCCGTGTGAAATTTTTTTCATGTATTATTTTATGGTTAATTCACCCATTTTTCAATAGATTATCTGGCCCCAATTTATCAGTCTAATGATAATCATTGCCAAAATATACCGGAATTGAAAATGAGCGTTATCGGAAACAGGTGCATTTTGAAACCTTCGCCGTTGATGATCCCGATTAAAACAGACAAAGAAAAAACCGCCCCCGAAGAAGCGGTTCACGAAAGAACGCAGCGTCCGATTCAAGTTCCTGCGCTTTTCTATCAATCCACGGCGCTGCTTGCCCGCATGGCCAGGATGGTTTTGTCGATCAGCGTGTCCAAGTCCCAGCCCAGCATTTCCGCCCCCTGCTGGATCACCTCGCGGCTGCATCCGGCGGCAAAGCGCTTATCCTTGAACTTCTTTTTCACGGACTTCACTTCCAAATCGTCCACCGAACCAGAGGGACGCATCACGGCGGCGGCGCCCACCAGGCCGGTCAGTTCGTCCACGGCGAACAGCACCTTTTCCATTTCATGCTCCGGCTTGATATCCACGGTGATGCCGTAGCCGTGGCTGGCGGTAGCCCGGACGATGCGCTCGTCAATGCCCTTTTCCCGCATGATTTCCTGGCTTTTGACGCAGTGCTGCTCCGGGAACTGCTCAAAGTCCAGATCGTGCAGGACGCCCACGATCTGCCAGAAATCCGCTTCCTCGCCGTATCCCAGTTCATTGGCGAACCAGCGCATGCAGTCGCCCACGATGTGGGCGTGCTTCAAATGAAAATCGCCGCTGTTGTATTCCTTTAAGATTTCAAAGGCTTCTTCGGGGGTGGGGATCATGGGGGATTCCTCCTTGTTTTCATTGTTATTCTTCTTCCGCCCGGTAAATCAGCACCGTGACCGCGCCGTTCTGGGGCTGCGCCCAGATGCGAATGGGATAGTCTAAATAATTGAAGAACCGGAAATCGCCGTTTTCCCACACGGAGGCGTCCCGGGCAATGGGCACATAGCTCACGCCGCGACTCCGATGCGGGGACCATTCCGTGATTTGCAGCGGCAGCCCCAGCACCGCGTTATAAAGGGAAGTGGTCACCTGGCACACGCCGCCGCCCACGCCAACGCCGCTCTCGCTGATGTTGGGGCCTTTTTTGTATCCCTTGGTCTGTTTGTACGGGCCGCACAGGGCGTTGAAGGAAAAGCGCTCCCCCGGCTGCACCGTCGCGCCGTTCAAAAGCGAGCAGCCCAAGGCGATATTGTGCTGGCGCTCCGCCTGCATGGGATAGCCCTGGGTTTCGGAATAATACGTGGTAAAGCCGCCGATCAAATCCCCGGGCTGAGCGTCCTGCCAGGGGGTAAAGGGCGTCCATTCCCCGGCGGAAAGGGCGATCGTATCTTCCCCCCGCCATACCCGCAGCGTGTAGCCCGTTTCAGTCGCCTGATACACGGTCAGCACGGCGCCCGGCGCGGCGTCCACGCCCTTGAAATCCTCCGTGGTGATCCGTTGGGTTTCCCCCAGCGTGACCACGCCGATTTCCGGTTCGTACCCGGGAATGGTGTATTTCGCGGCGTTCAGAGAACGGAAGGCCCACAGCCATTCCTTTTTGACCCAGCCCATTTCTCTGTTATACCAGATCAAATACCAGCCGTCCTGTTCGCCGAAAACCTTCACCCTGGCGCCTTCCGGCACCTCCACCACCCGGTAGTTGGCCTCCGGCTCCCTGCGGGCATGAAAATCGCACGCCGCCAGCGCCTCGTACATCGCCTCGCTCTTCTCCGCCCCCAAGGCGACGGGGAAACCGGAGAACAAAAGCAGCAGGGCCAGCATAAAACAGCTTATCCGATTCAATTTCATAGGATGCTCAACCTCTCGCGTGTGTTCGGGAAGGGTTTTCCCTTCCGCCTTTATTATACCCAAATCTATCCAGGATGACAAGTGGCTTCATTCCGTCCTTGACGGAACCCGCCCGCCCGTGTATAATAGCCTTGTTCGGCGAAAGCGGATCCCAGTGCGTTGCATGCGGGCGAGCGGGCGGGACGAAAAAAAGGTTTCCCTTGAGGGCAGGGACGCGTCCGGGCCTGAGAGCGAAAGGAGGCAAAACAGCTGGAATCGGACGCATGGCATTGCTGTCATGCTTTTCTTTTTGGAGAAAGGAAGCGAAAAACGTGGAAGAACGCATCGGCTTCATCGGCATCGTGATCGAAGACCTGGTTCAGACCGCCCGGGTGAACCAGATCATTTCCCAGTATCAGGAAATTGTCACCGGCCGCATCGGCGTGCCGGATCATGAACGCGGCCTGGCCGTGATTGGTTTGCTGATCCGGGGGGATGATATCAAGGTGGGCGCGCTCACCGGCAAATTGGGCAACGTGCCCGGCGTGCAGGTAAAAAGCGCCATGACGAAAAAAGAAAACGGAGGAACGATACAATGAAAAACATGTTCAAAATCTTAGCCGTTCTGCTGCTTGCTGTGTCCCTGCCCTTTGTGTGTACCGCGGAAAATGCGCCGGAAAAAGCGGAAAAGGCCGTGGTGCGGGTGGCCGCCCTGCAAGGCCCCACCGGCATGTCCGTGGCCCATATGATGACCGAAAACGACGGTGCCTATGAGCTTTCTCTGGTGGCGGCTCCCGCCGAGGTGAACGCCCTGGTGATTTCCGGCCAGGTGGATATCGCCTCCGTGCCCATCAACGTGGGCGCTGTGCTGTACAACAAAACCGAGGGCGGCGTGAAGGCCCTGGCCCTCACCACCCGGGGCATGCTGTACGTGCTGGAAAAGGGCGACACCATCCACAGCGTTCAGGATTTGGAGGGCAAAACCATCCTGTACGCCGGGCAGGGCGCTACCCCCGAATATGTGACGGAATACATCCTGAACACCTTCGGTGTGAACGCCACTTTGGAAACGGAAGCCGAGCATGCCGCCGTGGCTTCTAAGGCCATCGAAGGGCTGGCGGACGTGGTGCTGCTGCCCGAACCCATGGTGACCAACGTGCTGATGAAGAACCCGGATTTTCGCGTGGCCCTGGACATCACCGAAGCCTTTGCGGACGCCGCCCAAATGAACGGCGTTGCGGACGCCCAGCTTTCTATGAGCGTGGTGATCGTGCGGAAGGAATTTGCCGAAGCCCATCCCGATCTGGTGGAATCCTTCATGCAGGATTTGGAAGCCTCCATCGCCTTCGCCAATGAAAACGTGGCCGCCGCCGCCCAGGAAATCGCCGATTTGGGCATCATCGCCGCCGCCAAGGTGGCCGAAAAGGCCCTGCCCTCCTGCCGCCTGGTATTCGTGTCCGGCGAGGACATGCAGGCCCAGGCCGCCCCGCTGTACGAAATCCTGTTTAACGCCAATCCCGCTTCCGTGGGCGGCAAAGCGCCGGACGAAGCGTACTATCTGAAATAATCCATCCGAAACGGTGCGAAGCCCGGCCTGACGCAAAACAGGCCGGGCTTGATTGATGGGGTCACTGTTTTTCCCTCCCAGTCAAAAATACCAGTTCGCAGAACAGGGTCAGCCCGTGCCCCGCCATATAGGCCCAGGCCGCGCCTGAAATGCCGAAGCGCACCGTCCATTGCCAGGCACACAGCAGCAGAGCGGCGCTGCCCAGCAGGGAGGAGCGCAGGGAACGCCGCTGCAGGCCCAAGCCGGTCATGAGGCCCCCGGCCATCTGCTGGACAGGCAAAATCACCGCCAGGGGGCAGGCATTTTGCAGCAAGGCCGTCAGTTCCGGCAGGCGGTACACCCAGCGCGCGATGTAAGGGGCCAGGGCGTACAATCCCCCGGCACAGGCCGCGCCCACCGCCGCGGCGGAAAACAGCAGTCGCCGAATCAGCCTGCTTTCCGCTTTTTTCGTTCCGCACCGGGCCACAGCGGGGCCGCCCACGGCAGACAATGCCCCGGAGGCCATGCAGGGCAGGAACATAAGGGGCATCACCATGCCGCCTAACATGCCCAGGCGGCTCATGGCCTCAGCCTTGTCCAGGCCCGCGGCCATCAAGCGCAGGGGAATTACCGCATTGCATACCGAGCGCAGCCCCGTATGCACCAGCCGGTTCAGCAGCAGGGGCAGAGAAAGGCGCAGGAGGACTTTCCGCGTTTCCTTTTCCGACGGTTCCCTTCGGAAGGACGCCACTCGCCCCGCCAGGGGCAAAATCACCAGCAGCCCCGCCGCTTCCCCTAAGGAGGACGCGAACGCGGGCAGAGCGGCCCGATAAGCGGGCGTCACCAGCGGTACCAAGCCCGCCAGCGCCGCCACCGCCCCCATGCGCACCGCCTGCTCCGTGCCCTCGCTGATTGCCGGGGGCAGCGCCCGGCCCTGGCCGAAAAAGTACCCGTCGTATACGCTGGACAGCCCCACCGTGAGCATGCAGGGCGCGAACAGCAGCAGCGCAGGCAGCGCCCGTTCATCCCCTAACCATCGTGCCAGGAAAGGAGACAGCACCAGATAAACCGGCGTCAGCGAAAGCCCGAAGGCCAGCGCCAGCCGCCGCCCGGCATACAGCACTCGTTCACGCCCCTGCTGATCCTTGGCTTTTGCCGTCAGCCGGCTCACCGCCTGGGGCAGGCCCGCCGCCGCCGGAGTAAGCGCCAGCATGTGTACCCCGGACGCCAGCTCCATCACGCCCAAAGCCTCCGCCCCAAGCAGCCGAGACACATACAGCCGCAGCAAAAAGCCCATGGCCCGCACCAGCGCCGTGCTGACCCCCGTGATCAGCGCCTGCCGTTTCAAGGACTGCTTTCTCATTCCCATCCCCTCCGCATCTCTCCAGCTTATGCGGGGGATTTACGCGGAATTCAAGGATTTCTGGGGGAAACCACTCTTTGGGGGCCAAAGAGTGGTTTCCCCCAGACCCCCTTCCGAGAAAGCCATAAGAGGATAAGTAATCTGAGAAGTTCGTTTTGCATTGCTACAGCACTTGAAAAACCAAGTTAGCCCCGATATAATAAAGCTAATTCACACAGGAGGAAACAGCTATGTCTGATTCGATTTCCGCCCCGCTCCCCCTGCGCTCCATCCGGGTTTCGGACCCCTTCTGGAGCCGGGAAATGAACCTGATCCGCACTGCCGTGATCCCCTACCAATGGGACGCGCTGAATGACCGCATTCCCGGCGCGGCCCCCAGCTGGTGGGCGCATAACATGCGCGCCGCGGCCCGGGCCATCGCCGCCAAAAAGGTGGGCGGCGGATTTGCCCCCGTGCAGCAGAACCGCGGCTTCGTGATTTCCCCGGAGGAAGGCAAGCCGCCCATGGAGGATGGCTTTTACGGCTTCGTTTTTCAGGACAGCGACGGCTACAAATGGTTGGAGGCGGCAGCCTATCAGCTGATGGTGCGGCCGGACGCGGCGCTGCAAAAGCAGGCCCAGGAGGCCGTCGATCTGATCCGCGCCGCCCAGGAGGAGGACGGCTACCTGAACACCTATTATTCCCTGACGGGCCGGGAAAACGCCTTTACCAACCTGAAGGACCACCATGAATTATACTGCTTCGGCCACCTGACGGAAGCGGCGGTGGCCTGGAAGCAGGCCACGGGGAAGGACGATTTGCTGGACGTGGCCCGGCGCTTTGGCCGGTGCATTTTCAAGCGCTTCGGCCCGGACGGGGAACGGGGCTGCCCCGGCCACGAGATCGCTGAAATGGCGCTGTACCGGCTGTACGAGGAAACCGGCGAGGCCGAATGGAAGGAACTGGCCCAGCGCTTCCTCGATGTGCGGGGCACAGACCCCAGCACCTTCGCCTTAGAAGAAAACCGGCGGCTGAAAAAAGAAGGCAAAAAAGAACTGCCGGTAACGGCAGAACGTTACAGGTATTATCAGGCCCACAAGCCCGTCCGGGACATGAACGAGGCCGTGGGTCACGCGGTTCGTCAAATGTACCTCGCCAGCGGCATGGCGGACGAAGCCCGGCTGACCGGGGACGAAGCCATGCGGAAAGCCTGCGAAAGGCTGTGGCGCAGCACGGTGAACGAAAAAATGTACGTCACCGGCGGCGTGGGCGGCACTCACGTGGGCGAAGCCTTTTCCCGGCCCTATGACCTGCCCTCCGATACCGCCTATTCCGAAACCTGCGCCGCCATCGGTCTGGCCTTCTTCGCCCGGCGGATGCTGCAATTGCAGCCCAAGGCGGAATACGCCGACGTGATGGAACGGGCGCTGTACAACACCGTGCTGTCCGGCATGGCCCTGGACGGCAAGAGCTTTTTCTACGTGAACCCCCTGGAAGTGGACCCCGCCGCCTGCGAAACGGACGAGCGCCTTTCCCATGTGAAACCCGTGCGGCAGAAGTGGTTCGGCTGTGCCTGCTGCCCGCCCAATATTGCCCGCATCGTGTCCAGCTTAGGCCAATATATCGCCACTCAATCGAAAGACGCCCTGTACATCCATCTGTACATCGGCAGCGAGATTACGGCCACGCTGAACGGACGGGAAATTGCCCTGAAACTGGATGCGGATCTGGCGAACAGTGGCCATGTGGAAGTCACCGTACTTTCCGGCGAAGCGGAAGGCACCATCGCCCTGCGGCTGCCCGGATGGACCAAGGATGGCAGCGCCGGAGCTGTTCAAAACGGACGCATGGAATACGGTTATTTCCATTTCACAGGCGTTTGGCGCGCGGGAGATAAAATCACCGCTGATTTCCCCATGACTGTGCAAGCCATTGCCGCCTCGCCCCTGGTGCGGGAAACCATGAACCAGGTGTGCTATACCTGGGGTCCCTGGGTGTACTGCGCCGAGGAAGCCGACAACGGAAAGAACCTGCACCTGCTGCGGGCCTGCCCGGTGATAAAAGCGGAAGCCCAATTCCGGGATATGGAAATCGACGGCCTGACTGTGCCCTCCCTCACCGTGCCCGGCAAGCGCGTCGCCGTGCCCGAAAACGCCCCCCTGTACGCCCCTTGGCGTCAGCCCGAAACGGAAGAAACAAAAATCACCCTCATTCCCTACTTTGCCTGGAATAACCGGGGAAAGGGGGAAATGAGGGTGTGGCTCCAAACGGAGTAAAAGGACACTTTAACGCAGGTAGGAGGTAGGAAGTAGGAGGTAGGAGGTTTTATCAGGTTCATCAAAGAGCATGGTTTCTTCCGTTTGTGTGGACTATATAGACCTCCTACCTCCCACCTCCTACTTCCTACCTGATTTCATTCAAACATCCACATATTCCTTCACTTTGAGCGACGCGGCGTAGACCGCGTTTTTCTTTTCCCCCGCGTCCACCAGGGCGGAAACGGCGTCCCGGAGGGATGCACCTTGCAGCAGCAAATCAAACAACCGTGCTTCCAGAGAGGCTTGCACGGTGGGTTTTTCCTCTGGCAAGGTCACGCCACGCAGGTCGGCCACCACGCAGTATTCGCCTTTTTCGCTCTTTTCGTTGGCTTCCAGGGCGGCAAGAACCGCTTCCGGCGTGCCCCGTAATGTCAATTCGTGCAGCTTGGTCAAATCGCAGCTCACGGACAGGACGGCCCCCGGCAGGGCGTCCCGGATGGTGGAAACCAGCGCCTTGATCCGGTGGGGGGATTCATGAAACACGGCCCCTTCCGATTTCCGGCCAATATCCAGCAGCTTTTCTTTCAATTCCGTATTGCCCCGGGGCAGGAAGCCGTAAAAGGTGAAGGAGGAAAAATCGAACCCGCTGACGCTCACCGCCGCCGCCATGGCCGTAGGCCCCGCCACAGCGATGACGGGAATGCCCGCCTCCGCCGCCGCCCGCACAAGCTCCACGCCGGGGTCTGAAATGGCCGGGGTGCCCGCGTCGGTGACCACGGCCACGTCCATATCTTCCGCCAGCATCCGTTCCACAATTTCCGGGGCGCGGCCCTTTTCATTGTGCTGGTGGCAGGAAATCAGCGGCGTATCAATGCCGAAATGGTTGGTCAGCTTCTTGGTGACCCGGGTATCCTCCGCGGCGATGAGTGCAACGCTTTTCAGCGTGTCGATGGCGTGGGGACTCATATCCGACAGGTTGCCGATGGGGGTCGCCACCACATAGAGCGTACTCACAATTCCGGCCATCCTTTCTCAAATACCCGTAGGGTAGCGCTGTGTGCGCGGGAATTGTCCAACAGTTCCTGTTCCCCTGCCTTGATGGCCCCGCCCACGGCTTTGCCCAGGGGCTTTTTGCCGCAGATGCAGATGGGGGCCTTGGGGGGACAAGTGCAGGGATGCTGCATTTTGCGGAAAGCCAGCTTCACGATTCGGTCCTCGATGGAATGGAAGGTGATCACGCACAGCCGCCCGCCGGGAACCAGCATATCCACCCAATCGTTCAGCGCCTTTTCCAGGGGGGCCAGTTCGTCGTTTACCGCGATACGCACGGCCTGGAAGGTACGGCGGGCGGGGTGCCCATCGTCCTTGCGGCGCACGGCCTTGGGAATGGCCGCGTCCACCACGGCTACCAGATCGGCGGTGGTTTTTAGGTGCTTCCGCGCCCGCTTTTCTATCAAAATCTGGGCGATGCGGGCCGCCCATTTTTCATCGCCGTAATCCCGCAGGGCCTGACAGAAATCCCGTTCGCTGACCGTGTTCACGTATTCCGCCGCCGTCATGCCCTGGCTTTTGTCCATGCGCATATCCAGGGGCGCGTCCTCATGGTAGGAAAAGCCCCGATCCGGAGTGTCCAGCTGGAAGGAGGACACGCCCAAGTCCAGCAGCCCGCCGTTTAAACATACCCCCGGCAGAAGCTCCTTCACGTCATGGAAATTGCCGTGGACGGCGTGAAAGCCGGGGTAGCATGCCAGCCGTTCTGTGGCGGCGGCGATGGCCGCTTCGTCCCGGTCGATGCCATAGAGTACGCCCGTCTCCCCCATGCGTTTTAAGATTTCCCCGCTGTGTCCCCCGCCGCCTAAGGTGCCGTCGGCATAGGTTTCCCCCGGCTGGGGATTCAGGGCCTCCAGCACCTCGTTCAGGAGCACGGGAATATGATGAAAAGCCATAATGTCTCCTTTGACCGATTTGGGGAGGGCGAATACGCCCTCCCCAATGTTTTTTACCCTAATTCCGCGATGCGCGCTTCCAGGGCGGTGAGCATTTCCTTACTCTTTTCCAGCTTTTCCTTTTCGGCGGCCACCAGATTGGCGGGGGCCTTGCTGACGAAGCCGGGGTTGTTCAGCTTGCCTTCGGCCCGGGCGATTTCCTTGAGCAGGTTATCCCGTTCCTTATTGAGGCGGGCCTTCTCCTTTTCAAAGTCCACCAGCTCGCCCAGGGGGATGAAGTATTCGCCCGCCACGCACACGGCGCTGACGGTCTTGCTGGTGATGGCCGCGTCCTTGTCCAGCATTTCCAGAGCGCTCACGCTGGCCAGGCGGGCAAAGTACACTTCGGTGCCCTCGAAGGCGTTCTGCCAGCCTTCAGCGGGGCGCACCATCAGGTGGGCCTTGTGGGAGGGCTGCACATTCATGCCGGCGCGCAGATTACGGATGGAGCGGATCATGTCCATGATGCCCTCCATGCGGGCGGCCTCGGCGGGGAAGTCATAGGCTTCCATCGCTTTGGGCCAGTCGGCCAGCATGCAGGAGGCGTTTTCCTCGCCGGGCAGGTTCTTGTACACTTCTTCCGTCAGGAAAGGCATGAAGGGATGCAGCAGGCGCAGCAGGCCGGAAAGCACGGTCTGCAGCACGGCGCGCACAGCGGCCTTGCGGTTCAGGTCGTCCCCCAGCAAGCCGCCCTTGGCCAACTCAATGTACCAATCGCAGAACTCGCTCCAGGTGAAATCGTAAATCTTCTGGGCGGCCAGGCCGTATTCCGCTTCCTCAAAATTCTTGCTGATCTGGCGCACAGCCTCGTTGTACTTGCTCAGGATCCAGCGATCGGGCAGGGTCAGTTCCTTGCCGTTCAGGTCTTCCTTGCCGTCTAAATTCACCTTGTTGGCAAAGTTCCGGGCCATTTCCACCTTTTCCGTGGAATAGCGGGTGTCGTTGCCGGGAGAAATGCCCATCACCAGGGAGAAGCGCAGGGCATCCGCGCCGTACTGGTCGATGATCTCCAGGGGATCCACGCCGTTGCCCAAGGATTTGCTCATTTTCCGGCCCAAAGCGTCCCGCACCAAGCCGTGAATGACCACGTTTTCAAAGGGCGTCTGGCCCATGTTCTCGATGCCAGAGAAGATCATGCGGGCCACCCAGAAGAAAATGATGTCGTAACCCGTCACCAGGGTGGTGGTGGGATAGAAATACTGCAAATCCTCGGTATTATCCGGCCAGCCCAGGGTGGAGAAGGGCCACAGGGCGGAGGAGAACCAGGTGTCCAGCACGTCTTCGTCCTGGGAAAGGGTCTTGCAGCCGCACTTGGGGCAGACGGTTGGGTCTTCCCGGCTCACGATGGTATTTCCGCAGTCTTCGCAGTACCAGGCGGGGATGCGGTGACCCCACCAAAGCTGGCGGCTGATGCACCAGTCGCGGGTGTTTTCCATCCAATTGTAGTAAATCTTGGAAAACCGATCGGGAATGAATTTGGTTTCCCCGTTCTTCACCGCTTCCAGGGCGGGCTTGGCCAGGGGTTCCATCTTCACATACCACTGCCTGCTCATCATGGGTTCGATCACGGTATGGCAGCGGTAGCAGGTGCCCACCTCATGCTTGAGGGGTTCGATGGATTTGAGCAGGCCCAAAGCGGTGAGGTCGGCCACGATGGCCTTCCGGGCTTCGTCGGTGGACATCCCGGCGTACTTGCCGCAATCCAGCACGTTTTCGTTTTCTTCAGCTTCCGCCGCGCCGGTCATATGGCCGTCGTAGGTGAACACCCGCACGATGGGCAGGCTGTGGCGCTGGCCCACCTCAAAGTCGTTGGGGTCGTGGGCGGGGGTGATTTTCACCACGCCGGTGCCCTTTTCCATGTCAGCATGCTCATCGCACACGATGGGAATTTCTTTGTTCACCAGGGGCAGGATCACGTGACAGCCATGCAGGTGAGCGTACCGGGGGTCGGCGGGGTTGATGGCCACGGCGGTATCGCCTAACATGGTTTCGGGGCGGGTAGTCGCCAGCTCTAAGTATTCGCCGGTTTCCTTCACGGGATACAGGATGTGCCAGAAATTGCCGTCCTTTTCCTCGTACTCCACCTCCACGTCGGACATGGCGGTTTTGCAGCAGGTACACCAGTTCACCAGACGGTAGCCCCGGTAAATCAGGCCCTTTTCATACAGCCGCACGAACACTTCCCGCACGGCCTTGGAGCAGCCCTCGTCCATGGTGAAGCGTTCCCGGTTCCAATCGCAGCTGGCGCCCATACGGCGAAGCTGGCGGGTGATGCGGCCGCCGTATTCCCGCTTCCAGGCCCAGGCATGCTCCAAAAAGCCTTCCCGGCCCAGCATTTTCTTGGTCAGCCCTTCGCTATGCAGCTTTTCCACCACCTTCACCTCCGTGGCGATGGAGGCGTGGTCGGTGCCGGGCAGCCACAGGGTGGGGTCGCCCTTCATGCGGTGATAGCGGATCAGGGCGTCCTGCAGGGTGGCGTCCATGGCGTGGCCCATGTGCAGCTGGCCCGTCACGTTGGGCGGCGGCATCACGATGGTAAAGGGCTTCTTGCTCTTGTCGATCTTCGGCGCGAAGGCCCCGGAGGCTTCCCATTTTTCATAGGTTTCCTTCTCGATGGCCTGGGGATTATAAGTCTTCTCCATATTAAATTCCGCAGACATGATTTTTCCTCCTTATGATGTAGAAAGTTTGGAAGTAGGAGGTAGGAGGTTTATTTTGTTTTCAAAGCAGCCGCGCGAATACAGCAGCGCAAACAAACGAAACCTCCTACTTCCTACCTCCTAATTCCTACCTTGAAAAAGAACACGGGCCAACCCCTCCCGAAGGACGGATTGACCCGTGGTACCACCTTGCTTCGCGGCAATGCAGGATTGCCGCCTCTTGACGCTATATCGGGCGTACCCGAACGGACTACTTTGTTCACCCGCCGCCCTCCCGGACGACCTTCCGCTTGCTTTCTCCGGCAGCCTTTCAGCCATGGGCCGCCTCTCTTTGGGAGAAGGAAAAAGCGTACTCCTTCCGTTCTTCGGGCAATTTTATCGTTTGGGAGTTGAGAGCGGAGAGTTGAGAGTTGAGATGGATTCTGTGAATCATTTGAAGCGCAGAGTACAGACATGATAATCTGAACTCTGAACTCCGAACTCTGAACTCTATTTTCAAACCCTCGTTTAAGAAAAAATGCCTTGAAAGGCATCTTTTCTCGGAACCGCGTCAGGCGTTCTTCTTTTCTTCGTCCATCACGATGACCTGCTTGCCATCGTAATAGCCGCAATGCTTGCACACGCGGTGCGCCAGCTTCATCTGGTGGCACTGTTTGCATTCCACGATAGCGGGAAGCTCCAGCTTCCAGTTCGCGCGACGGGAACGGCCGCGGGCCTTGGATACTTTTCCTTTGGGCAGAGCCATAATTACACCTCCTGATCCTTTGTCAGCAATTGCTGCAATGCCGAAAAAGGATGCTGGTCGGGCATGTCCTTCTGGCAAGCATGCGTTGTTTCATCATCTTCCGCGTGAAGCTGGGTAAGTACCGGGCAATCGTCGCCGCATTCAAAGCGAATGGGCAGATCCAGCAGCGCCAGCGTCAGCGCAAGATGGGAAAGCTCCACTTTAGAGCCTTCATAATACCATTCCTCTTCCTCGGGACTTTCTTCCTCCGGCCGGGGATTGCGGGCGGTTACGCGGATGAAGGTTTCATCGAAGGGAACCTCCACCGAATAGTCCACCGGCTGTAAGCAGCCCGCGCAATGGCCATGCGCCACCGCGTGCAGCGTACCCCAGATGCGAAGATGATCCTCCACCGAGGTCAGGAAACCGGACAGGGTCACATCGGAAAACGCCACCGTTTCACCGAAGATCACCTGCGGCGGAATGGCGTCACGATGCAGGAAGGGGATTTCCTCCCCCGGTGCGCGCAGAGCGCGGGAAATGTCCAGCAGCAAGCACATCACTCCAATCGTGACCGACTGCTATTATACCGTCAAACCGCCGTTTTTGTCAATGCTTTTTTCTCGTTTCCACCCCTCTTTTTCACGGCTTTTTTCACTTTTTCCCGTTCAACCCGCCGACACGGCTCACGCATGTATGAGAAATTGGGATTTGTCGGGGATACGTTGGGGGCGCTCTGCCCCCAAACCCCCGACCAGGGAGATGATCTCCCTGGACCCTCACTTGGCGAAGCGGCTTGTAAGAATATATCGAACAAGCGCCGCCTGCGGCGCTGGGGTGGCTTCTGGCCCAAGAAAGCCGGGAAAATCCCAGGGAAAAAGCTCGCTTTTTCCTAAGGGATTATTCCCTGGCTTTCCCCGGATGCTTTGCATCCGGGTTGGCCGCCAAAGGCGGCCGGGCCAGAAGCAAAAGATCGGCAAGTTTTGCTATCCTTTCCAAGCAGCAGCGGGAACCAAGCTGTCTCAACGCATCGAGTTATTTCCGCAGGAGAGGGTGCAGGGAATCATCCCCTGCCGCGGGGTCTGGGGCCGCGGAGGCCCCAGGGGTGCCTTCTCCCCGACAAATCCCAATTTGTAGTTCATGCGCAATCCCCGGTTCCGCCGATTTGGATGATTGCGCGGAAAGCGGGCTTCTGATATAATAGACCTGAACATTTTCAGGAACAGGGAGGAAGCGATCAGACCATGGCCTATTTGCCCCAGGACCCCTACATGCTTTTGAGTGTGGTCAACATGAAGCTGCGGGACCGGTTTTCCAGCCTGGACAGCCTGTGCGAGGATATGGACTGCAACCGCAAGGAAGTTGAATCCGTGCTGGCCACCATTGATTACCACTACGACCCGGAGCAGAACGCTTTCGTATAAAAAATCAGCCGAACGCCGTCCAAAGCGTCGGCTGATTTTTTTCAGCAGGTTCAGTCTTCCGCAGCCGGGGCCAGAGTATACGCGCTGGTGACGGTCTGGTATTCCGTCCAGTAATATTTCTGGATTTCCTCGCCGTCCAGCATTTTTTGAATTGCTTCCTGGGCCATGCGCTCCTGGGCGCTTTCGTCGATCACCACGGTGCCCGCCATTTTCTTCTGCCGGATCAGCCGAATGGCTTCGTCCGTTCCGTCCATACCCAGCACGCAGACAGCAGGGTTCGCCGTCTCACCCGCCGCTTGGACCGCCTGGACCGCGCCGATGGCAATTTCGTCATGGGTGCAGATGATCGCCTCGATCTGCGTGCCGAAATCCTGGAGCAGCTTTTCGCAGACGGCTTTCGCCTGGGTCCGATCCGCCGCGCCGCTGCGATCCGCTAAGCACACAGCCTCCAATCCCGCGTTGCCCACCGCCCGCAGGGACAGCTCGGTGCGCAGGCGGGATTCGGCTTGGGGAGAAGTATCCCGGATGATCACGTAATGAATCACGCCGTCCCCGTTCGTATCGCCGTGGTACGGCCTGGCTGCTAATATTTCGCCCTGCTTCAGGCTGGCCTGGCGCAGGTCGCCGCCCACGCAGCTGCCCTTCATGCGCTCCAGCAGCGCGTCCACGCTGCTGTGGGCCGTATATTCGTTTCCGCTGCGCACGATCATCTGGCGGCCAAAGAGCAGCGCGGGGACGCCCGACGACGCCAGCGTTTCGGTCACAGCCTCCACCACGGCGCTGTCCAGGAAGTCAATCACGATCAGCTTCAGCTTCTGTTTCAGCAGACTTTCAATGTGTGCTTTCTGCTGCTCCGGTTTCCCCTCGGCGTCCGCGAAAAACAGCTCGTATTTGATATCGCCGGTCTCCAGGCTGGCAAAATACGTCCGCAGCATTTCGCAGAAGGCCTTCGTTTCCGCATCGCTCATGCGGCCCACGCACACGCCGATTTTCCGCACGGTTTCCGCCCGTACCGGGGTGCTGGCCGCAATGACGAGCGCCAGCGCCAGGAACAGGCAAAGCAGGCTTTTTTTCATGTTCCTGTATATTCCTTCCAAGTAAATTACAATAAGTGCGCGCAGGCCGGGTCGAAGGAGATGAAGCACTGGTCGCCCACTTGGTAGATTTTCTTATTCACGGGGCAGTTGTCCGTGATCTTGACCAGGGTATCCCCCACCCGCACGTGATAGTTCTGGTAGCTGCCCATGAAGCAGGAAAGCTCCACCTTGCAGGGCAGCATGCCGGTATCGCTGATCTGGATGGCCTCGGGCCGCACCACGATTTCGCAGTCCGTGCCGTACGCGTAGGCTTTTTCCGTGTTCACCGCCGCCGTACCGGTGGGCAGCTCCACCACAGTCTGGCCGTTGGCGCAAGAAGCGGCCCTGCCCTTCAGGAAATTGCATTCGCCGATGAAGTCCGCCACGAACTCGCTGACGGGGTGATAGTAGATTTCCGTAGGGCTGCCCATCTGGGCGATGACGCCGCCCTTCATCAGGATGATCTGGTCGGAAATGGACATGGCCTCGCTCTGGTCGTGGGTCACGTAGATGGCGGTGATGCCCAAGGTTTGCTGGATGCGGCGGATCTCCGTACGCATCTGCACGCGCAGCTTGGCGTCCAGATTGGACAGCGGTTCGTCAAACAGCAGCACGCCGGGTTCCACCACCAACGCGCGGGCCAGGGCCACGCGCTGCTGCTGACCGCCGGACAGCTGGTTGGTCATGCGCTGTTCCATGCCGCTTAGCTCTACCAACGCCAGGATGTCGGTGACGCGCTGTTTGATCTCGTCCTTGGGCGCCTTGCGGAGCCGCAGGCCGTAAGCCACGTTGTCGAACACGTTGTAATGAGGGAACAGGGCGTAACTTTGGAACACCATGGCCGTGTCCCGCTTGTTGGGGGTCAGGGCGTTGATGGGTTCGCCGCCTAAGTAGATTTCACCCTCGTCCGGGCTTTCAAAGCCCGCGATCATGCGCAGGGTGGTGGTCTTGCCGCAGCCGGAGGGTCCCAGCAGGGTCACGAAGGAACCGGGGGCGATGTCCAGCGCCACGTCATGCACGGCATAAAATTCCTTGCCGGTTTTGGGGTCCTGATAGATTTTGGAGATATGATCCAGTTTTACGCCCTTGGGTTCTTTTGCGCGGTTGGCCATGATTATTCAACCTCCTTGGTTTTTCTGCTGGTGCCGAAGAATTTGATCACCAGGTTCATCAGCAGCACGCTGCTGTAGGTAATGGCGATCAGGATGGTGGCAAAGGCGCAGGCGATGCCGTAGGAACCTTTCTCCGCGAATTCGTTGATCTGCACGGTGATGAGCAGGAAGCTGGGCGTCACCAGCAGGATGATGGCGGAAATGGCGGTGATGGATCGCACGAAGGCGGTGACCAGACCGGAGAGGAAGGAATCCTTAATCAGCGGCAGGGTGACGGAAGTGAATACCTTCAGGCTGCCCGCGCCCATGTCATAGGCGCTTTCCTCGATGCTCTTATCAATCTGCCGCAGGGCGGAAATGCCGCTGCGGGTGCCGGTGGGCAGGGAGCGCACCACGAACACGATGACCAATATCACGCCCGTGCCGTAAATGCCCTGGAGGAAGCCGGTGTGGAACACGCCGCCCGCAAAGCCGCGGATATAGCCGATACCCAAAACGGTGCCGGGCACGGCCATGGCCAGCATGGACACGAACTCAATGAAGCCCTTGGCCTTGAATTTCCGTTTGACCACCAGATAGGAGATGATCATGGACAGCAGCGCCGTGATGGGCGCGGAGATCAGGGACAGGACAAAGGAATCCTGGAAGGCTTTCAGGCCCTTATAGCGGGTGAACACCTGCTCGAACCACTTGGTGGTCAGGGTGAAATCGCGTCCCCAGGTCTTGAACAGCGCGCCGAAAGGCACGCACACGTACATCAGGATCACGAACAGGGCCACCAGGCAGCAGAAGATGGTAAGCGGCACGGTGACGGACTTATCCTCGATCAGCATCCGGGCGCGGCTGGCCTTGCCCGTCAGGGTGGCGGCCGTCTTCTTTTCCAGATAGTACTTTTGCACCATGAACATGAGCATGGTGATACCCAGCAGCACCACAGCCATGGCGCAAGCCCCGTTCTTATCGTAAGCGCCGGTGATCTGCAAATAGATGGTGGTAGCCAGCGTATCATACGAACCGCCGATGATCATGGGGTTGGCGAAGTCGGCGATGGATTCGATGAAGGTCACCAGGAAAGCGTTGCCGATGCCGGGCAGCAACAAGGGCAGGGTCACGGAGGAAAACACCTTGAACCGGCTGGCGCCCATGTCCCTGGCCGCTTCCTCCATGGAGGGGTCGATGTTCTTGAGCAGGCCCCGGAACATCATGTAGCAGACCGGGAAGAAAGTCATGGTCTGCACGATGGCGATGCCCCAGAAGCCGTATACGTTGTTATCGTAAATGCCCAGCAGGTGGCGCGTGATGATGCCCGCCTTGCCGAATAGCATAATCATGGACAGGGACAGCACGAAGGGCGGCGACACCACGGGCAGCATGGACACCACCTTGAACAGCCCGCTCATGAATTTGGTGCGCACCTTCACGTACACTTCCACGTAAGCGAACAGCAGGCCCACCGCGGCGGACAGGATGCCCACCAGGAAGCCTACCTTCAGGGTGTTGGAAATGGCAATAATGAAGCTGTATTTTCCATAGCTTCTCGCATGGAGGAACACGATCAGCATGAAATTCAGCAAAAACAGCACCAACGCAAACGTTACCGTGCGAACGGTCATTTTTTTGCGTAGCGCCTTCCGCTCAAGTTCATCTGCCGGGTTGTTCAAGCCCCCCATTGTATCTTCAAAAAAACGATAGCATATCGGTACAAGCACGATTTGCTGCACTAATACGACAGCGAGACAGCTTAGCACATCCTCGGTAAACGCGCGCTGCATGAACTGAGCGATAACACCGCCGCTGTCAAAAATCACGTCGATGTAAACTGCCGCCGCCGCCAGCGGAAGAAAAAGCGAAAGGGATGGCATTGCACGGCACAGGGAATGAATCAGCCTGCTGTCTGTTTCCCTCTCTTTTTTTACAAGCGTTTGGCCCAGAATCACAGCATTCAAGCCCGCCAGCAGCGTAATGATTAACGACTTAAAGAACGCGCCCGCAAATATGTTTTCCCCGAAGATCGTGGAGAAAAACTTGGCGGTCACACCGGATTCCTGGGAATATACGCTGTCTACCAGCAGGATCGCCAGCGGATACAGGATGAACAGGGACAGGAACGCGATCAGCACCGCGATGGTGGTAATCATCACCGGATCGGCGAACAGCTTTTTCCTGTCCAGCGACGCGCTTTGGCCCTTGGCCATGGGCAAATCCCCCCTTCATATTCAGGGAGGAGGTAGGAAGTAGAAGGTAGGAGTTCTTATATAGCTCTTGTTTATGCCGGAATGTGTTTATTCAAGCAATGTAACTATATAAACCTCCTACCTCCTACCTCCTACCTCCTACTTCCTACCTTGCGTTAGCCTCTTTGAAAAACGGGGAATGGCGCCGGGCGCCATCCCCCGTAAGTGTCAGTAGGAATTACTTAGTCTGGAAACGGTCGTCAGCAGCGGCGCCCAGCGCTTCCATCACTTCGCCGATGTACTTGGTAGTATTCTGCTTGGCGTCCTCGAAGTCGTAGTCCATCACGTTTTCGGGATCGAGGCCGAATTCGGCAGCCTGCTTGGGCTGTTCGGCGTTGTCGATCACCAGGAACTGATAGGAGCCGAATTCATCCGCCTGCTCCACGCACTCGGGAGACAGGGCGTATTCGATCCACAGCTTGGCGGCGGCTTCGTGCTTCGCGCCCTTGAAGATGGCGGTAGCGCCGATTTCAAAGCTGGTGCCGGTGGAGGGGATCACCAGGCCGATGTTGTCGTAGCCGTTATCCACGATCTGGTAAATGCCATCATGCAGGAAGCCGATGCCGATGACGCATTCGCCGGTGCCCACGTTCTTGGAGGGGCCGGAGCCGGACTTGGTGTACACCTGAATGTTCTTGTCCAGTTCCACCAGGTACTGGATGCCTTCGTCATGACCATACTTCTGGATCATGGTGTTGATGACCAGCTTGGCGGTGCCGGCGGTGTTGTAGTTGGACAGCCAGATCAGGCCCTTATATTCGGGCTTGAGCAGGTCGGCCCAATCCTGGGGGATATCCAGCTTCATGCGTTCCAGTTCCTCGGTGTTCACCATGAAGCCCAGAATGCCCTTGTAAATGCCGTACCAGCAGCCGTCCGCGTCGCGGTAGGCCGCGCCCAGCAGGTGGGAAGCGTTCTTGGCTTCGTAGGGCAGCAGCAGGCCTTCCTTGGCGCAGATGTTGTAGGGATCGGTGGTGCCGCCGAACCAGACGTCGGCGGAGGGATTGCCGTTTTCTTCTTCGATCTTGGCCTGCACTTCGCCGGTACTCAGGCGCTGGTGGGTCACCTTGATGCCATACAGCTTTTCAAAGCCGTCGCAGGCAGCCTGCAGATATTCTTCCTCGCAGGAGCCGTACACAACCAGTTCGCCTTCCGCTTTCGCCGCTTCAACCAGCGCGGGATCAGCGCCTACCCGATCCTCCGCGTGTACCACAGCGACGCAGCCCAGCAGCATCATAGCCGCCAGCAGAACAGCCAAAAACTTCTTCATGAAAAAACCTCCTTATGTGAATGAATTATTTTGGGACCTTCCCCATTTGCCCTCTATTATAAAGTTACGCAAAGGGATTGTCAAGGGAAGATTTAAAAAATCTGAATTTTTTCCACCATTTCAGCCATTTTTTATTTGCGTTCAGGGTACGTAAAAAGCAGGCCATGAAATCACAGCCTGCTTTTTGTATGAAGATTGGCTTACACCAATTCGATAATGACCATTTCGGCCGCGTCGCCGCGACGGGGACCCAGCTTATAGATGCGGGTATAGCCGCCGGCACAGTTCTTTTCCTGGTTGCGGGCGCGGTACTTGGGGCCATATTCGCGGAACAGCTTTTCCACCACGGGATGCTTGTTGTCCTTGGTGCGTTCCTTATAGTCCTTCTTGCTCTCGTCGTCTTTCTTGGCTTCCTTGATATCGTACAGGTAAGCCATCATCAGGCGGCGGGCATGCAGCTTGGAAGGCAGATCGTTGGTGAAGGTCTGCTTCACGATCTGCTTCTTGTCGTTGTAGAATTCCTTTTCCACATCGACGGTCTGATCATACTCACGGATGGCGAGGGTGATCATTTTATCCACGATGCTGCGCACTTCCTTGGCCTTGGCCTCGGTGGTTTCGATGCGGCCGTACCACAGGAGATTGGTGGCCAGATTCCGCAGCATCGCCTTGCGCTGGCTCGCGGTGCGGCCCAGCTTGCGCTCAGTTGCCATGGGGATTTCCTCCTATCACTCTTCGGTCGGGCGCAGACCCAGGCCCAGCGCCTGCAGCTTCTGCTCGACTTCTTCCAGACTCTTTTTGCCTAAGTTGCGCACCTTCATCATGTCCTCCTGGTTCCGCTGAACCAGCTCGGCCACGGTGTTGATCCCGGCGCGCTTGAGGCAGTTATAGGCACGGACGGAGAGGTCCAGATCTTCGATGGTCATCTCCATCACTTTCTCCATCTTGTCGTCCTCTGGTTCAGACGCGCTGACGGGCAGGGTCTGGTCCGTGAGGCCCACGAAGAGGGAGAGCTGTTCGGTCAGGATGCGGGCAGACATGGCGATGGCTTCATCGGGAGCCACGGAGCCGTCCGTCCACACTTCCAGCGTGAGCTTATCGTAGTCCGTGATCTGGCCTACGCGGGTATCCTCCACCACGTAATTCACTTTCCGGATGGGGGTGTAAATGGAATCGATGGGAATCACGCCGATGGGCATCTGGGCCGTTTTGTTCTTATCGGAAGAAACATAGCCCCGGCCCCGGTCCAGGCTCAGCCACATATGCAGCTTGGCACCTTCGCCCAGGGTGGCGATATGCAGATCGGGATTCACGATTTCCACTTCGTCATCCGCGTGGATATCCGCGGCAGTCAGCTCACAGGGGCCCTGGGCGTTGATTTCCAGCATCTTGACCTGATCGGTATACAGCTTCAGGGCAAGTTCCTTCAAATTGAGGATCAGTTCGGAAACGTCCTCTTTCACGCCCGGCACGGTGGAAAACTCATGCTGCACGCCATCGATGCTCACGCTGGTCACGGCGGCGCCGGGGAGCGAATTGATCAGCACCCGGCGCAGCGCGTTGCCCAGGGTATGGCCAAAGCCGCGTTCAAGCGGCTCGATGACAAATCGGCCATAGGTATTGTTTGCCGCCATTTCGGTACAGTCGATATGCGCTTTTTCGATTTCGACAATCACTGGATCCAACCCTCCTTATGGATACGGTCGTGTGGGACTGCATCATACGGTCAGAACAGGATCAGCGGCTATAGAATTCAACGATCATGTTCTCCTGCACTTCGTAGTCGATATCGGCCCGGGTGGGCAGCTCGTTTACGGTGCCGGTGAGATTCGGAGCGTCAAAGGTGAGCCACTTGGGGGTCAGCACGCTGGTGCCTTCCCGCAGAGCCTTAAAGGCCTCGATCTGGGTGGACCGTTCACGCAGGGTGATGACGTCGCCCTTCTTCACCTGGTAAGAGGGGATATCCACCTTTTTGCCGTTCACACGGATGTGGCCGTGGCCCACAACCTGACGCGCCATGCGGCGGGTCTTGGCCAGGCCCAGGCGATACACCACGTTGTCCAGACGGCATTCGAGCAGCACCAGCATGTTTTCGCCGGTAACGCCCTTCATGTTGGAAGCGGTGTCATAGTAGTGACGGAACTGCTTTTCCAGCACGCCGTAGATGAAGCGTACCTTCTGCTTTTCCTTTAACTGAGCGCCATATTCGGAAACCTTCTTCCGGCGGTTGCCGCCGGGATTCCGAGTGGACTTCTTGTTGGCATAGCCCATAACGGCCGGAGAAATGTCTAGAGCGCGGCATCTCCGGGCGATCGGCTGCTTATTGTTTGCCATTCCTGTATTCCTCCTTCAATTACACGCGGCGACGCTTGGGCGGACGGCAGCCATTGTGAGGAATGGGCGTCACGTCCTTGATCATGGTCACATCCAGACCGGCGGTCTGCAGGGCGCGGATGGCGGCTTCACGGCCAGAGCCGGGGCCTTTCACTAGCACGTCCACAGACTTGAGGCCGAATTCCTGGCTGGCCTTGGCAGCCGTTTCGGCGGCCATCTGAGCGGCGAAGGGGGTGGACTTCTTGTTGCCGCGGAAACCCATGCCGCCGGCGGAAGCCCAGGACAGGGCGTTGCCCTGCACGTCAGTGATGGTTACGATCGTATTATTGAAGGAAGAACGGATGTGCGCCACGCCGCGCTCTACGAGCTTCTTTTCACGGCGCTTGCGCGAAACCTTCTTCAGCGCTGTTTTTTTAGGAGCCATTCTTCTATCCCTCCGAACCCCTTTCGGGGCGTCCTTTTGGATGATTGGATTCCATATGGAATCGGTTGCTGCATGGGAACGAAATAAATATCCTGTCCGATTTTGCCGAACCGTTCGGGCGGCGATGAGATCTCCAGCGTATTTTTTCTTCTGGCAAGGAAGCGAGGCACCGGCGTAGCAGCGCTACGTCAAGCCGAAGCTGACACAGCCGGAAGGAAAAAGGCGCGGAAAGATCGAAGCCGGGCAGACGGTGAGGCAAAACTTACGACTTCTTCTTGCCGCCTACGGTGCGCTTGGGACCCTTCCGGGTGCGGGCGTTCTGCTTGGTGTTCTGGCCGCGCACGGGCAGGTTGCGGCGATGGCGGACGCCGCGGTAGCAGCCGATTTCCACCAGACGCTTGATATTCAGGGAGACTTCGCGGCGCAGATCGCCTTCCACCTTCAGGTGATGTTCGATGTATTCGCGCAGCTTGCTCACGTCCGATTCGCTCAGGTCCTTGACCCGGGTATCGGGATTCACTTCGGTTACTTCGAGGATCTGCTTGCTCACCGTCGGGCCGATGCCGAAGATGTAGGTCAAGCCAACCTCGACGCGCTTTTCTCGGGGCAGGTCAACACCCGCAATACGTGCCATGTGTTGGTTACACCTCCAAATGATTCTGTGGTGGGAATGAGGCCGCTTTCTTTGAGGGTCAAGGCGTAGATCACTTGATCCCGCCGGAAAGACGTTCCTCGCGCTGACGGCGCTGATGCGCCGTTCTTTCCGCCCGCAACCCAGGCGGAGTATTTATGTGACAGCATGCATGGTCCCCTTCCTTTTCGGAAGGGGCAGCCGCCCACACAGGCTTGTCGACAGGGTTTCTTGTGGCCGCATGGAGCGCGTTCGCCGCGCTTTCTTCGCATCTCAGGCCCCTTTTTCAGAAGCCCGGCGGCCGCGGGAACGCCGTCCACGATGCCCCCTGCGGAGAGGTAGGAGGTTGGAGGTAGAAAGTAGGAGGTAAATATGGTTTCTCAAATTCGTGAACTTGAAAAACCTCCTACTTCATACCGCCTACTTCCTACCTTCTTCCGTGGCACCCTGGACGGCGCTCCCAAGCGCCATGGGTGGGTCAGCCCTGACGCTGCTTATGCTTGGGGTTTTCGCAAATAACCATCACGCGGCCCTTGCGCTTGATGATCTTGCACTTTTCGCAAATGGGCTTTACAGAAGGACGGACTTTCATTGGGGTTCAACCTCCTTAGGGTATAGGATCAATTTTTGCTGCGCCACGTGATGCGGCCGCGGGTCAGGTCGTAGGGGGAGAGTTCGATGGTGACTTTATCTCCCGGATAAATGCGGATGAAATTCATGCGCATCTTGCCGGAGATGTGGGCCATGATGCGGTGCCCGTTGGGCAGCTCTACCTGGAACATGGCATTGGGCAGTGCCTCAATGACCTTGCCTTCCATTTCGATAACGTCGTCCTTGGACAAAGCGGATTAACCCTCCCTGCTTTCTTCGGGCGTCTTCACGCCCCTTGCTTGGTTCGCGATGGGGAAAAGCACCTTGCGGATATCGCTGTCCATCAATTGCCCGGCCTGGTATTTTTCCACGATTTCGGGGAATTCCCAGGGGCAGGCCGTCAGATGCTTACGCCTTTTTTTCTTCAGATGGCCGATTTTTCGGGTCTCCCCGTCGCCCATCATCACAAATTCGGCGTCCAACGTATATAATACCACAAAGTACCTGCCTTTGTCACGCCCTTTTTTTGAAAAAACTACGATTCCCGGCAAAATAGATGGTTTCAAGTTTCTTCCTCCTTCCATTTGAAGCCAGGAAGCGTCAAAATTTCAGGAAGTCCCCTGGGTGTGACCGCAATTGTATGCTCATAATGGGCCGCTGGGCTGTGGTCGTTGGTCACCATGGTCCAGCCGTCGCTCAGCTGATGCACCTGCCAGCGCCCCATGGCGATCATGGGTTCCACGCAGAACGTCATGCCGGGGCGGATCCTTGGGCCGTGGCCCGCCGCGCCGAAGTTGGGCACGGAAGGATCCTCGTGCATGTCCTTGCCGATGCCGTGGCCCGTCAGGTCCCGCACCACGCCGTATCCGTGGGCTTCCGCGTGGGTCTGCACCGCGGCGCTCACGTCGCCGATGCGGTTGCCGTTGACGGCCTTGCGCACGCCTAACCAGAAGCACTCTTCCGTCACTTCCACCAGGCGCTGTTTTTCCGCGCTGATCTTACCCACCGGCGCGGTAAAGCAGCTGTCCGCCTGCCAGCCGTCCAGGGCCAGCGTCACGTCGATAGAAATGATGGAACCTTCCTTCAATTCCACGTGGGGCGAGGGGATGCCATGCACCACTTCATCGTCGATGGACGCGCAGATGGACGCGGGATACCCGCAATAACCCAGCTCCGTGGGAATGCCCCCGCTCTTGCGAATATGCTCTTCCACAAAAGCGTTGATGTCCATGGTGGTCATGCCGGGGCGGATGATTTCTTTCGTCGCCGCCAGCACGTCATGGAGTAGGTGCCCCGCGCTGCGCATCTTTGCCAGTTGGATGGGGTTTTTGATACTGATCATTTCAGGCCCAGCGTTTCCCGCACCATGGCGTAGTTTTCCTGCACCGTAGCGGCAGGGGGACAATCCACCGTACGAAGAATGCCCTTCTTCTGATAGTAGTCGATCAGGGGAGCCGTCTGCGCCGCGTACACGCTCAGGCGGTTCTGCACCGTTTCAGGGGCGTCGTCCTTGCGCTGCACCAGCTTTTCGCCGCACACCGCGCAGTCTTCCTTCCCATTCAGGGTGCTGATATGGTACGTCGCGCCGCACTTCAAGCACACGCGCCGCCCGCTGAGGCGCTTCACGATCACTTCGTCGTCCAGGGCGATATTCAGCGCCACGTCGATGTGGGCGAATCCGTCCAGCGCTTCGGCCTGCTTCACCGTCCGGGGGAACCCGTCTAAGATGTAGCCGTTCTTGCAGTCATCCGCCTGCAAGCGGTCCTTCACGATGCCGATCACCACTTCGTCGGGCACCAGTTCGCCCGCTTCGATATACCGCTTGGCCGCCAGCCCCATTTCGGTGCCCGCTTTCATGGCCTGACGGAGCATATCGCCGGTGGAAATCTGGGGAATGCCTAATTCGTTCATCAGCAGCTGCGCATGGGTGCCTTTGCCCGCGCCGGGAGGTCCTAAGAAAATCAGGTTCATATCAGCGCCTCCTTTATGTTTTTTCTTGGGGGAACCGCTTTTGAGTCAAAAGCGGTTCCCCCCAAACCCCTTCCGAAAACCGGATGGGGTTTTTTCTTGTGTGACATGCTCAATCGCTCTCCCCCCTGTTAAAGGGAAGAAAAGCGAATAGTCTTTAGACACAAGAGTGGAATGTCACCCCGGGGAGAGCTGTTCGCCCCCGCCCAGGGAGACATTCCGCACATTCCGTGGATTGATTTTTCAATCAGCCTAGGAATCCTTTGTAGTTGCGCATCACCAGCTGGCTTTCCACCTGGCGCACGGTTTCGATGGCCACGCTCACGGCGATCAGGATAGAAGACGCGCCGAAGGGGATCTGTACCTGCTGCCACACCGTCAGCACGGAGGGGATGGTGGACAGGATGGCCAGGAACAGAGCGGCGAACAGGGTCAGGCGGTTGGAAGTCCGCTTGAGGAATTCCACGGTCTTGCTGCCGGTACGGATACCGGGGATGTGACCGCCCTGCTGCTGGATATTCTTGGCGATATCCTCAGGATTGAAGGTGATGGAGGTGTAGAAGTAGCTGAACGCGATGATCAGCAGGGCGCACACGAACATGTACCAGAAGCTGGTCTGGTTCATGTAGGTACTCCACCACTTGTACGCGCCGCTGTTGGTGCCGAACATGGCGAAGATGGTGCCCGGGAACGCCATGAAGGAATAGGCGAAGATCAGGGGCAGCACGCCGACGCTCAGCAGCTTCAGCGGGATATGGGTGCTTTGGCCGCCATACATCTTCCGGCCCACCACGCGCTTGGCGTACATGACCGGGATGCGGCGTTCAGCCATATCCACGAAGGTGACGACCACCAGGATGATCACGGTGGTCAGCAGGATCACGGCCAGGTTGCCCACGGTGGCGGTGCCGTTGAAGATGCCCGCGGTGGTGGACACGATGCCGTTGAACAGGTTGGAGATAATGCCGGCAAAGATCAGCAGGGAGATGCCGTTGCCGATACCGTTCTTGGTGATCCTTTCACCGATCCACATGGCCAGGGCGGTACCGCCGGCCATGATGATGCCGATGGAGGCATAACCGAAGAAGTTCTTGTAGCTGGACTTGATCGCGCCCAGACCGGCGATGATGCCGACGGCCTGCAGAGCGGCCAGACCTACGGTAACGTAGCGGGTGATCCGATTGATCTTTTGCTTGCCCTCTTCACCGCCGTCCTTCTGCAGCCGCTCCAGGGCCGGGATGGCGATGGTGAGCAGCTGCATAATGATGCTGGCGTTGATGTAGGGAGAAATACCCATGGCCATAATGGTCATCTGGGAGAAGGAGTTACCGGTCATCATATTCACCAGGCCCAGCATGTCGTACTGGCCCATGGCGGTCTGAACGGTAGCAACGTCGATGCCGGGTGCGGGAATGACGCTGACCAAACGGTAGATCAGCAGCATGAAGAACGTGTACAGCACCTTTTTCCGGAGCTCAGGAACCCGCCAAACATTTCGCAGGGTCTCCCACATCGTTACTTCACCTCAACTTTCCCGCCAATCGCTTCGATCTTCTGCTTCGCAGACTCGGTTACCTTGTCCACGGACACGGTAAGCTTTTTGGTCAGCTCGCCGCCGCCCAGCACCTTCACGCCGTCCAGGGTCTTCTTGAGCAGGCCCGCGTCGATCAGGGCTTCGGCGGTCACGGTGGCGCCATCCTCAAACGCGTTGAGGGCGGACACGTTCACAGTGGCGTATTCCTTGGCGAAGATATTGGTAAAGCCGCGCTTGGGGATGCGGCGGGTCAGAGGCATCTGGCCGCCTTCAAATCCGGGGCGCTTGCCGCCGCCGGAGCGCGCCTTGGCGCCCTTGTGGCCTTTACCGGAGGTTTTGCCCAGCTGAGAGCCTACGCCTCGACCGAGGCGCTTCGGGGCAGTCGTCGAGCCGATGGCCGGCTGCAACTCATGCAATTTCATGGGGGTATCCTCCCTTATTATTCGTTTACTTCCTCTACCTTGACCATGTGCTTCACGCGGAAGATCTGGCCACGGATGCAGGGGTTGTCTTCTTTGACCACCGTCATGCCCACTTTGCGCAGGCCCAGGGCGGCCACGGTGTCCTTATGCACCTGAAGGGCGGCGATGGGGGATTTGGTCAGGGTGATCTTCAGTTTCATCGTTCCAATCCTCCTTAGCCTAAGATATCTTCCACCGCTTTGCCGCGCATCTTGGCAACGGTTTCGGCGTTGCGCAGGCCCTTGAGGCCTTCCAGGGTGGCTTTCACGGTGTTGATGCGGTTGTTGGTGCCGAAGGTCTTGGTGCGGATGTCCTTCACACCGGCCAGCTCCAGCACGGCGCGGGCGCCGCCGCCGGCGATAACGCCAGCGCCTTCTTCGGCGGGCAGCAGCACCACTTTGGCGGTGCCGTACAGGCCGTCGATGGCATGGGGAATGGTGGTGCCTTCAAAGGGCACGGTGACCAGATGCTTCATGGCGGCTTCCTTGGCCTTGCGGATGGCTTCGGGCACTTCCTTGGCCTTGCCGATAGCGGCGCCGACCTGGCCCTTTTCGTTGCCAACCACGACCAGAGCGGCGAAGCGGAAATTCTTACCGCCCTTAACAACCTTGGTCACGCGGTTCAGGGCCACCAGGCGTTCTTTCCATTCGCTGACGGGTTCTTCCCGATCCCGGCGTTCCCGACGGTCACGGCGCTCGAAGGGACGATCCTGCCGGTCGTTCTGACGGTCGTTCTGACGATCGTTTTCATTCATAGGCATTTTCTCTTTCCCTCCCCTTAGAAGTTCAGCCCGGCTTCACGGGCGGCTGCGGCCAGAGCGGCCACACGACCGGTGTACAGGTAACCGCCGCGGTCGAACACGACGTCCTTGATCCCGGCGGCGATGGCGCGTTCGGCCACCAGCTTGCCCACCAGCTCGGAAGCGCCGGTCTTGCTCTTGTCGTCCAGCTGGCCCTTGATGGCGGGGTCCAGGGTGGAGGCGGATACAAGGGTCACGCCCTTGGTATCGTCGATGACCTGCGCATAAATGCTCTTATTGCTGCGGTACACGCACAGGCGCGGCATTTCGGGGGTGCCGCTGATCTTTTTGCGGACGCGGGCGTGACGGATCACGCGCACTTCATTACGGTCACGCTTATTGAACATTTGCGTTCACTCCCTTTCTTACTTCTTACCGGCCTTGCCTTCCTTGCGGCGGATATGCTCGCCTTCGTACTTGATGCCCTTGCCCAGGTAGGGTTCCGGCTTACGGATGGCGCGGATATCGGCGGCAATGCGGCCGACCTGCTGCTTGTCGATGCCCTTGACCACGATTTTGGTCTGCACGGGCGTTTCATAGCTGATGTTTTCCTCGGCCTGCAGAATCACGGGGTGAGAGAAGCCGATGGCGATATTCAGGGTTTTGCCGTTGTTTTCAGCGGCGGCGCGATAACCGGTACCAACCATTTCCAGGGTCTTGGAGAAGCCTTCGGTCACGCCGACCACCATGTTGTGGATCAGGGCGCGGTACAGGCCGTGCCAGGCGCGGTGCTGCTTATCGTCGCTGGGACGGGCAACCTTGATTTCATTGTTTTCCAGCTTCACGCTGATATCGGGATTGATCTGCTGGGACAGCGTGCCCTTAGGACCCTTCACGGTAACCAGATTGTTATCATCAATGGTAACCGTCACGCCCGCGGGAACGGCAATCGGGAGCCTTCCGATACGAGACATAGTCTTTTTACCTCCTGACGATTTCGATTACCAGATGTAGCAGAGCACTTCGCCGCCCATGTTTTCCTTCCGCGCCTGCTTATCGGTCATCAGGCCCTGAAACGATGGCGATGCCCAGGCCGCCCAGAACCTTGGGCAGTTCTTCGCAGGTGGCGTACACCCGCAGGCCGGGCTTGGAGATGCGCTTGAGGCCCACGATAACGGGCTGCTTCTTTTCAAGATATTTCAGACCGATCTTGATGCTGCCCTGGAGGCCGTCCGCGATGTTTTCAACCGACTTGATGTAACCCTCGTCCAGAAGGATCTTGGCGATGGCCTTCTTGATGTTGCTGGCGGGGATCACCACGCTGTCGTGACGGGCGATCTGCGCGTTGCGGATGCGGGTGAGCATATCGGCAATGGGATCATTGACAACCATGATTTTACCTCCTTACACTTACCAGCTCGCTTTGCGCACGCCGGGGATCTGGCCCTTGTAAGCCAATTCGCGGAAGCAGATACGGCAGATGCCATACCGGCGGAGGACGGAGTGGGGCCGGCCGCACAGACGGCAGCGGGTGTAAGCGCGGGTAGAGAACTTGGCAGGCCGCGCCTGACGGATCTTCATACTGGTCTTTGCCATTTTACTTCTCCTCCCTTACTGCGCCGCAAAGGGCATGCCCAGCAGCCGCAGCAGCTCCTTGGCCTCTTCGTCGGTCTTGGCGGTGGTGACGAAAATCATTTCCATGCCGCGGATCTTTTCAACCTTATCGTAATCAATTTCAGGGAAGATCAGCTGTTCCTTGATGCCCAGGGCATAGTTGCCGCGACCGTCGAAGGCCTTGGTGCTTACGCCGCGGAAGTCGCGCACGCGGGGCAGGGCGATGTTGACCAGCTTATCCATGAATTCTTCCATACGCGCGCCGCGGAGGGTGACCTTCGCGCCCACGTTCATGCCCTGGCGCAGCTTGAAGTTAGCAACGCTCTTCTTGGCCTTGGTGACCAGGGGCTTCTGGCCGGCGATCTGGGTCAGTTCGGCAACGGCGGATTCCAGGGCTTTCGCGTTATCTTTGCAGTCGCCCAGACCCATGTTGATGATGACCTTTTCCAGCCGGGGGATTTCCATTACGTTCTTGTAGCCGAACTTCTGCTGCAAGGCAGGCACAGCTTCGGCCAGGTACTTTTCCTTAATACGGGTAGCCATTTTCCTGTGTCCTCCTTATCAGTTGATTTCGGCGCCGCACTTTTTGCAGATGCGGACGTTCTTCTTCTCGGTCTTGCCATCCTTGCCGGTCACTTCCACAGTCTTGTGGGCGATGCGGGTGGCTTTGCCGCATTTGGGGCAGATGACCATCACGTTGCTGGCGTCAATGAAGGCTTCCTTCTTGATGATGCCGCCGGGCTGGCCCTGCTGGCGGGATTTCTGGTGCTTGGTCACCATGGCCACGCCTTCCACCACGATCTTGCCGGTCTTGGGGGACGCGGTGACGACCTTGCCCTTGGTTCCCTTGTCCTTGCCGGAGATGACAACGACCTGATCCTTGGATTTTACAAACATTTCATTGTCCTGCGAGGGACACGATCTTCATGTAGTCCTTCTCGCGCAGCTCGCGGGCCACCGGCCCAAAGATGCGGGTGCCGCGGGGCATTTTGTCGTTGCCGATGATGACGGCGGCGTTGTCATCAAACTTGATGTAGCTGCCGTCGGGGCGGCGCTGGGGCTGATGAACGCGGACGATGACGGCCTTGACCACGTCGCCCTTTTTCACCTGGCCACCGGGGGTAGCGGTCTTCACGCTGGCGACGATCACATCGCCGATGGAGCCGGTACGCCGGAAGGACCCACCCAGCACGCGGATGCACATGATTTCCTTGGCGCCGGAGTTGTCGGCTACCTTGAGTCGCGTTTGCGGCTGAATCATAGGGGTTTCCTCCTTTATAGGTTCCTCATTCATGGTGGGTACGCAATGCCCCCATGAGAGGTCGGATGCTTCTTCATCCGCTCCGATCACTGTTCAGCAAACGGAGCGATGCCGGCGTTATTTCGCCTTCTCGATGATTTCCACCAGCCGCCAATGCTTATCCTTGCTCAGCGGACGGCATTCCATAACGCGCACAGTGTCGCCGATGCCGCAGACGTTTTCTTCATCATGCACCTTGATCTTGCTGGTGCGGGTGATGAACTTGCCGTACAGGGGGTGACGCACGCGGGTGGACAGGCTGACCACGCAGGTCTTGTCCATTTTATCGCTGACGACCACGCCAACGCGGGTCTTGCGGATGCCTCTTACTTCAGACATGGTATTGACTCCTTTCACGGCTTATCGGTCACGCCTTGCGCTGCTGCTGGGTCTGCACGGTCATCGCACGGGCGATGTCGCGCTTCACGGCAGCGATCTGCATGGTGTTTTCGAGCTGACCGGTGGCAAGCCGGAAACGAAGGTTGAAGAGCTCTTCTTTAAGCTCGGCGATCTTCGCGGTCAATTCCTCAGGCTTCATGGCTGCGAATTCCTTGGCCTTCATTTGCTTTCACCACCCGCTTCAATATCGTTGGGATTGGGAGCGTCTTCACGCTTCACAATCTTGGTTTTCAAAGGCAGCTTGCCGGCGGCCAGACGCAGGGCCTCGCGGGCCACGGTCTCTTCGATGCCGCCGATTTCAAACAGCACCCGACCGGGCTTGACCACGGCCACCCAGTATTCGGGGGTACCTTTACCGGAACCCATGCGGGTTTCAGCCGGCTTTTCGGTAACGGGCTTGTCGGGGAAGATCTTGATCCAAACCTGGCCGCCGCGCTTGGTGTAACGGGTGAGCGCGATACGGGCGGCTTCGATCTGCTGGGAGGTGACCCAGCAGGGTTCCATGGCCATCAGGCCGATATCGCCGTTGGCGATGAAATTGCCGCGATGCGCCGCGCCCTTCATCCGGCCGCGGAACTGCTTGCGGTGCTTTACTCTTTTCGGCATCAGCATAGGATTACTTGCCTCCTTCGGTCGCGGGAGCGGGCTGCGCGGGCTTCTTGGCCTTAGGCAGGATCTGTCCCTTGTATACCCAAACCTTCACGCCCAGACGGCCATAAGTGGTCTTGGCTTCGGCAAAGCCGTAGTCGATGTTGGCCCGCAGGGTCTGCAGGGGGATGGAGCCTTCATGATAATGCTCGGTGCGGGCGATGTCCGCGCCGCCCAGGCGGCCGGAGATAGCGACCTTCACGCCCTTGGCGGGTTCGGAACCCTTGCCGTTGGGCTTCATGGCGCGCTGAATGCTCTGCTTCATGGCGCGGCGGAAGGCGATGCGGTTCTGCAGCTGCTGCGCGATGTTTTCGGCGATCAGCTGAGCGTCGGTTTCGGGGCTGCGCACGTCCATCACGCGCACGTTCACAGCGTGGCCCACCATCTTCTCCACGTTGGCGCGGAGCTT
This sequence comes from uncultured Christensenellaceae bacterium, assembly GCA_905234985.1. GTDB lineage: Bacteria > Bacillota > Clostridia > Christensenellales > Aristaeellaceae > RUG563. The sequence continues at coordinate 34,010 of CAJOJQ010000011.1, read as the reverse complement.
GTCGATGGTCATGCCGTTGCTGGCGGCTTCGGGACCCTTGCCCCGGGTGCCGATGATCATGCCGGGACGGCTGACGAACATGGTGACGGTCATGCGGGAAGCGCTGCGCTCGATGTCGATGCGGCTGATCCCGGCGGAATAATACTGCTCCTTGAGCATTTTGCGAAGACGGAAGTCTTCATTCAGGTTATCGGCAAATTCTTTTTTCCCGGCGTACCAGCGGGTGCTCCAATCATAGATCACACCAACACGAGCGCCATGGGGATTAACTTTCTGACCCATTGTGATCCTCCCTTTACTTCTTCTGGTCGAGCACCACGCTGATGTGGCAGGTGCGCTTGAGCATGGGGGAAGCGCTGCCGCGGCTGCGGGCTACATAGCGCTTGAGGGTCGGGCCGGGGTTGGCGTAGCACTCGGCGACATACAGGGTGCTGCGATCCAGATCCTGGTTGTTCACCGCGTTGGCGATGGCGGAAGAAAGCACCTTCGCGATCACGGGAGAAGCAGCCTTGGGGGTAAACTGCAGAATGGCGAGCGCCTGATCCACATCCTTGCCGCGAATCAGATCGAGAACGATCTTGGCCTTGCGGGAGGACAGGCGGATGTGCTTGGCGTGCGCCTGGGGCCGCTTGTCGCGGGTCTGTGCCCGCAGCGCGCCCTTTTCACGGGTACGAGTAGCCATCTTTTTAATCTCCTTCCCTTACTTACGGCCAGTGGCCTTTTCGCCCGCGTGACCGCGGAACGTGCGGGTGGGGGCGAATTCGCCTAACTTATGACCCACCATGTCCTCGGTGATGTACACCGGCACATGCTTGCGGCCATCATGCACCGCGATGGTGTGGCCCACAAATTCGGGGAAGATGGTAGAGGCGCGGCTCCAGGTCTTGAGCACCTGCTTGGCGCCGGTTTTGTTCATATCGACAACGCGCTTATACAGCGCTTCCTGTACAAACGGGCCTTTCTTTACGGAACGGCTCATGAGGTTTCCTCCTTCCTGTCCGCGCCTGCTTACTTACCGGCACGCTTTACGATGAGGTTATTGGAATACTTCTTGTGCTTGCGGGTCTTCAGGCCCAGAGCGGGCTTGCCCCAGGGGGTAACAGGGGCGGGCATGCCAACGGGGCTCTTGCCTTCGCCGCCGCCATGGGGATGGTCGCAGGGGTTCATGACCACGCCGCGGACGGTGGGGCGGATGCCCATGTGGCGGGTGCGACCGGCTTTGCCGATGCGCACGTTGCTGTGGTCGGTGTTGCCCACGGTGCCGATGGTGGCCATGGCGTTCATGGGGATCTTGCGGAATTCGCCGGAGGGCATACGCACCTGGGCGTAATTGTTTTCCTTACCCATGAGCTGGGCGTAAGCGCCGGCGGACCGGACCAGCTGGCCGCCTTTGCCGGGCTTGATTTCGATGTTGTGGATCAGGGTACCAACGGGGAGGGCGTTGCCGGGCTTGATGTCGGCGTTTTCGCCGGCCATCACGGTGTCGCCCACCTTCAGATCCAGGGGAGCCAGGATGTAGCGCTTTTCGCCGTCCACATAGTGGAGCAGGGCGATGAAGGCGCTGCGGTTGGGATCGTATTCGATGGCGGCCACTTTGGCGGGCACGTCTTTCTTATCCCGTTTGAAGTCGATGATGCGGTACTTGATCTTGTTGCCGCCGCCCTGGTGGCGAACGGTGATCTTGCCCTGCTTGTTGCGGCCCGCATGCTTTTTCAGGTATTCGGTCAGGCTCTTTTCAGGAGTCTTTTTGGTGATTTCCTCGAACGTCAGCACCGACATAAAGCGGCGGGCGGAGGAAGTGGGCTTATAAACTCGAATGGCCATTTGGCTTCTCCTCCCTTACACCATGCCCTCGAAGAATTCGATGGGCTTGGAATCTTCCGTCAGGATCACATAGGCTTTCTTCACTTCGGGGGTGCGGCCCTGATGCACGCCCTGGCGCTTCATTTTGCCCAGGGTGCGCAGGGTGTTCACCCGCGCTACTTTAATGGTAGGAAATACTTTTTCCAGCGCCTTTTTGATTTCGATCTTGTTGGCGTCCATGGCCACTTCAAACACGTACCGCTTGTCCGCGATGCCGTCGTAGCCTTTTTCAGTCAGGACGGGGCGCAGGATGACGTCATGGGGATTTTTCATGCGTACACCTCCTGGATGTCCTGCATGGCCCCTTTAAGCACGATGATCTTATCGGCGTTCAGCAGGTCATACACATTGATGGTGTTCACGTAAGCGTCCTTGACGGTGGGGATGTTCTTGCTGGCGCGGATGACGCTTTCGTCGCGGCCTTCCAGCACGAGCAGAGCCTTCTGGTCTTCGGCGCCCAGGGCCTTGATGACCTGAGCCATCAGCTTGGTCTTGGCGTCGGCCAGCTTGATCTGATCTACCACCACGATAGCGCCTTCATTCAGCTTGCTGGTGAGCGCGCTCTTCATGGCGAGACGGCGAACCTTCTTGGGCACGTTGATGACGTAATCCCGGGGCTGGGGCGCGAACACCACGCCGCCGTGACGGAACTGGGGAGCGCGGTTGCCATGGTGGCGAGCATTGCCGGTGCCCTTCTGGCGATAGATTTTCCGGCCGCCGCCGCGGACCATGCCGCGGGTCAGGGCGCTCTGGGTACCCTGGCGCTTATTGGCTAAAATGGAGCGAACGACCAAATGCATGGCGGGGACGTTGATGGGAGCGGCGAAGACTTCCTCACTCAGCTCCATGCTGCCCACTTTCTTGCCCTGCATGTCGAGCACATCGATGTTAGGCATTGTCTGTTTCCTCCTTCATCAGGCCTTGCAGGAATTGCGGATGAGCAGCAGGCCTTCCTTGGGGCCGGGAACCGCGCCGTGAACCAGCAAAAGGCTCCGTTCGGCGTCCACCTGCACGATGGACAGGTTCTGGATGGTGACCCGCTCCACGCCGTAATGGCCGGCCATGTGCTTGTTCTTGAACACGCGGGAAGGATCGGAGTTAGCGCTCATGGAACCCACGCCGCGATGATACTTGGAACCGTGGGCCATGGGGCCGGTGTGCTGGTTCCAGCGATAGATGGGACCGGTGTAGCCGCGGCCCTTGGTGATGCCGGTGATGTCCACGGCTTCGCCCGCTTCAAAGATGTCAGCCTTGATTTCCTGGCCGATTTCATAACCGGAGCAGTCCTCAAAGCGGAATTCCCGCAGCGCCCGGGTGGGGGCAACGCCCGCTTTCTTGAAGTGACCGGCGTCGGGCTTGTTCACCAGCTTGGCCACCCGGTTTTCGGGCACCTTGTCAAAGCCGAACTGAACCGCTTCGTAGCCGTCTTTTTCGATGGTCTTCTTCTGCACCACGGTGCAGGGGCCCGCCGGAACCAGACGGCCGTCGGGCAGGAAAATCTGGGTCATGCCCAGCTTTTTGCCTACGATTGCCTTTTTCATAATTGCCCTCCTGCCTTACAGCTTGATTTCGATTTCGACGCCGGCCGGCAAATCGAGCTTCATCATGGCGTCCACAGTGCGGGGGTTGGGGTTATGCACGTCGATCAGGCGCTTGTGCGTGCGGCGTTCAAACTGCTCGCGGCTGTCCTTGTACTTGTGCGGTGCGCGGAGGATCGTAACGATCTCCTTTTCGGTGGGCAGCGGGATCGGACCGGAAACCCGGGCGCCCGTGCGCTTGGCGGTTTCCACAATGCGCTCGGCGGACTGGTCGATCAGGTTATGCTCGTACGCCTTGAGCTTGATGCGGATTTTCTGGCTGGCCATGGTTTTTCCTCCTTGATTTCGTACTCTCGGCTGACGGGGGGAGTCTTCTCTCTCACCGGTTTGGCGCTTCGCAGGGAGCGCCAGCCTGCGGGGAAGCCCGTCGCCTTCCATCCCTTTGGGATGGTCCGAGTCCGTTCGCCGGGGTCCTGCCCCGACTGGTCCACGTTAGTTACCTGCTCTGGCCAGAGCAGCAACCTAACGCTTCATCCCTAAACAGACAGCCTGATTATTATAAACGATCTCTCCGCAAATTGCAAGCATTTTCGCACCTGATTTTCAACTTTTTTTCGATTTTTTTCAGTTCCGCACCCCGGTTCAGCCCCCGTTTTTCTTCCCTTTCACGCAAATGCTCATGACAACCCTTCCGGGCGTATCATAAAAGCGCAAAAAAAGAAAAAAGGGCGAAACCTTTTTTCCAGAGTTGAGAGTTGGGAGTTGAGAGTTGAGATGCAATATAGCCTTTCAATATCGGCTTCCTTATCATCCAACCATATAAATCTCAACTCTCAACTCTTCACTCTCAAATCTCCTATTCAACAAAGCGTAAACATCCGCGCTACTTCTCGATTCCAAGCAGCATCCTATCGTTATCCAGCGCGTGTCCGCTTAAGGTTCGGAATTTTTCCGTCAGATCCTGAATGGTCAGGCTGGCCCGCTCCTCCCCGGTCACGTCGTAAATCACCCGGCCCTGGTCCATCATGAGCGTGCGGTTGCCCAAATCCAGGGCGGACTGCATATTGTGGGTAATCATCAGGCAGGTGATGTGATTGTCTTCCACGATGCTGCGGGTGAGGTTCAGCACTTTTTCGGCGGTGCCGGGGTCCAGGGCGGCGGTATGCTCGTCCAGCAAAAGGAGCTTGGGGATATGATAGGTCGCCATGAGCAGGGTGAGCGCCTGCCGCTGGCCGCCGGACAAAAGACCCACGGGCTGGCGCATGCGATCCTCCAGCCCCATGCCCAGCAGGGACAGCTTTTCCCGAAAGGCGCGCTTATCCGCCGCCGACACACGGGACAGCCAGCCCCCGTTCCCCGCCGCCAGGGCAAGGTTTTCCTCGATGCTCATATCCGGCGCGGTGCCTAACTTGGGATCCTGAAACAGGCGGCCGATCTGCCGGGCGCGGGTATGCTCCGCCTCCATGGTCACGTTTTTCCCGTCCAGGTATACTTCCCCGGTATCCGGGTAAAAGCTGCCGCAGATCAGGTTGAACAGGGTGGATTTTCCCGCGCCGTTGGCCCCGATAATGGAAACGAAATCCCCCTGACGGATGTGCAGGGTCAGGTTGGTCAGCGCCCGCTTTTCGTTGACGGTGCCGGGATTGAAGGTCTTGGAAACACTGTTGAGCCGCAGCATCAGCCCTTCCCTCCTTCCGCCTGGCCGGGAACGCGCTTGCGCATCCGCAGGGTTTTCAGCATCACGGGGAGCTGCCTGCGCAGATACGGCCCGGAAATAGCGATGATGACGATAATGGAAGAAACGGCTTTCAGCATGAACGCGGGCATATCCATCCGCAGGGCCAAGGCATACACCAGCCGGAAGAGGAACGCGCCTAACACCGCGCCCACTGCTCGAAGCGTCACGCCCCGATGCTTGCCGAAAAACACGCCGCCGATCAGCAGGGAGGCCAGGGCCACCGTGACCATGCCGCTGCCCATGTTCACCTCATAGTTTTTCTGCTGCTGGGCCATGAGGCACCCGGACAGCGCCGTGAAGGCGTTGGAAACGCACAGGCCCACGGTGGTGGTGAAGGCGGGGTTGATGGAGGAGGAGCGCACCATATCGGCGTTGCTGCCCGTGGCGCGAATGGCAAGGCCTAACTTCGTGCGCAGGAAAAAGCTCAAAAACACGACCACCAGCGCCACCGCGATCAGCATCACGATCAGAGTATACTGTCCCGCTAAGGGCGTATCCTTCAGCAGGCCCTTGGTCAGCGTGAACACGGTGACGGTCTTGTTCATGGGCAGGGTGGCCTTGTTGCCCGTCAGCGCCATGTTCACGGAATACAGCCCCGTGTTCACCACGATGCCCGCCAGCAGACTCTGCACGCCCATGCGCATTTGCAGGATGGCCGTCACGAAGCCGGAGGCCATGCCCGCCAGCATGGCCGCGGGCAGCGACAGCCAGGGGTACCCCGCAATCGCCACCAGCGCGCCCACCGCCGCGCCTAAGGTAAAGCAGCCGTCGGTACTCAAATCGCACACGTTCAGCATGGAATAGCTCAAAAACAGGGCCAGCACCGTCAGCGCGTTCACCAAACCCAGCTCCAGCGCCGTCTGGCCCAAGGCCAGCCATTTGTCGATTGTCATATAAGTAAGCTCTCCGAAAAAAGATTTGAATTGAAAAGTAAAAAGCGGAAAGTGAAAAGTGAAATGTTATATCGTGCCACGCACAGCGCTATCCTTTCAGCTCTCCACTTTTCACTTTTCATATCAGTACCAGGTCTGGCAGAACATGTACACGAAATAGGGGCGCTCGTCGGTATGCGTCACGTAATTGTTGAAGGTTTCGGGATCGGTCTGATCCTCCTTGGTCACGGGGGAGATATTCTGGCAGGCCACGTTTCTGGGGTCGTACACATAGCAAAACCGGGTCACGATGTTGGATTTTTTCAATTCCTTCACGTTCACAAAATCCCAGTTGCCCTCCACGGTGGACACCCGGTAGGTACCGTCGCCCAGATCCTCCACGTCGGTCACCAGCGCGATGTGATGTCGGTTGGATGGCGTGCCCTTTTTAGGGTTGTTGCCGTAGATCACAAGGTAGCCGGGGCGCGGGATGCGGGTGGCACGCTCCATGTTGATAAAGGCATCCCGGAAGCGGCCCACGCCGCCCACCCGGATGCTGTAAGGCGCGCCGTCGGGGCCGGGGGTCAGCTTGGCGGTCTTGTTTTCGTCGCCCTCCGCCGCCATGGGGATGCCGGCCTTTTCCATACAGTAGGTAGCGAACACGCCGCACCATTCGCACTTGGCGCCCCACCACTTGAGGTATTTGTTGGTTTTTACCTCGTTGGTCAGGTTCTGATTGCCGTATTCCTCCCACTCGGCGAGGGCGATGTCGATCACGGTCTGAATAGCCTCCGGTACGGGCCGATCCCGGGTTTCATCCCGGATGACGGTAACGTGCACGGTGGCGGCTCCCTTTTTGCCCGTCAGGGTCAATGTGGCCTCCCCGGGCTTATAGCCGATGATCCGCACGACCTTGTTGCCGGTGTTTACCTCGATCTCGGCGTTTGCCACGTCGGGATCGCTGCTTTCCCACTGGCCCGTGAAGGACTGGGTGTAGGTTTCAAACTTGCCCTCCGTCAGGGTCAGCTTCAGCTCCTTGGGCAGCTTCACTTCCGTCTTGGCCTTGCTCTTGGCCGCCAGAGCGGACAGGGGCGAAACGCAAAGCGCCAGCAGCAGAGCAAAGCAAATCATTCGTTTCATAACATTTACCTCCTGTTATTCTTCGCCCGTCACGCAGGTTAAGGGCGCCGCGATTGTTCTTTCTCTCCGGGATCAGCGCCTCCGTCTCCCTGCGGTTCAGGCGATCCATCCTCTCCCCCGGCCGCGCGGCGCATGCTCCAGGCGCTGTCGTAAATCACGGCGGACAGGCCCACGATCATGGTGAAATAATAGGTAAAAAAACGCCACATCAGCAGCGCGCCCACCAGCTTATCCGCCGGAAACACATGCTGAAAGAAAATGTAGAAGCCGCCCTCCTGAGCGCCGGACGCGCCGGGCAGGGGCGTGAAGGACGCGGCGATGTACAAAAGGAATTGCAGCGTCAGCACGTCCCAGTAGGTATACTGGTTCAGGCCCAATGCCCGGTAGACATAGTAGGCGATGCTCATGAGGCCCAGCACCTGCAGGCACGAAATCAGGTACAGGTGAAAGAGCCGCACGGGATGATGGGTGAGGTAATCCACAGAAGCGTGGAAATCGCCGATGGCCTTGTCCGCCCGGTCGCTCAAGCTCTGCGCGTCCTTCACCAGATGCAGGGCCTTCGCCGCCCGGATCAAAAGGGCAATCATTCCATGCACAATGTTCTTGTTGATGGCCAGCAGGATCACCGCCGCCACCGTCAGCCCATTGATGATGAATCCGGCCAGCACGATCCATTTGGCCTGATCAATGCACGCCCAGACGATGGCCGGGTTCAGGATCCACAGCAGCCCTCCAAGGCTCAGCAGCGCCGTTTGGAACGTGAAAAATTTCACCGCCAGGCCGGAGGAAGAAATGCCCGCCGGGATCCCGCGCTTTTTCAGGGCCAGCACCTGCATGGGCTGGCCGCCGGTGGCCGCGGGCGTGACGGCGGAATAAAAGCTGCCGATCAGCGCCACCAGCTGGGACATGCTGAACCTGATCTTCACCTTTTGCTGATGAAAAAAAACATGCAGGCCCATGGCCTCAAAGATCATAAACACGCACCAGGAGCCGATGGCGGCCAAAATCCAAAAAGGGTTCGCGCTGCGCACCGCGCGCCACGCGTCGCCGATATCGCCGCCCGTGGCGCTCACATACAGCACCGCGGCCAGGGTAATCACGATAATGCTGCCGTTGAGCAGGTTGCTCCGGGCCGCCTTGGACATTTTCTTCAAGGGTTGCCTTCCTTCAATCCAGATAGTGCGGAAAAACCGCCTTTTATTAGTATATCATATATCCCGCGGGTTTGTCACCCATAAAATTTTAAGAGTCCGCCGACTTCCGCCGCTCCTGACGCCGGATGCGGTTGATATGGCGCTCGAAATCGCCGTTTTCCAAAAGGGTCGCCAGCACGTACTGCTCGAAAGCGGGCACGGGGCAGGAATAGAACCCCGCTTTTTCCTGAAACAGCCGAAGCAATCGGGGCGGCAGCACCATGTAGCCCACGCGGATGGAGGGGGACACGGTGCGGGAAAAGGTGTTCAGATAAATCACGTTCTGGTTTTCCGCCCGGGCGAAGACCGTTTCCTCCGGCTTGCGCAGGAGGGAAAATTCGGACTCGAAATCGTCCTCCACAATGTAGCGCTCCCCCTCGCCCGCCCATTGCAAATACTCCCGGCGTTTTGAGGCGCTGGCGGTGACGCCGCTGGGGAAGCTGCGGTAGGGGGTGATGTGCAGCACCTGGGCCTGCGTCTTTTTCAATGCGTCGGAACGAATGCCGTCCCGGGCCAGGGGCAAAAGATCGCAATGCACGCCCCGCGCCCGGTATACCTGCTCGATTTTTTCATAGGAGGGGGATTCGATGGCAAAGATCCGGCTGCTGCCGAGCATTTCCACCACCAGGCCGTACAGGTATTCCGCGCCGGAACCGATGACGATCTGCTCCGGGCTGACGCGAATGCCCCGGTTCCGGGCCAGATAGCGGGACAGAGACCCGCGCAGTTCCTCGCAGCCCGCGTTGGGGGATTTGTTCAGGATGGCTTCTCCGTATTCGGCCAGCACCCGCCGCATGGTGCGGGCCAGGGTGGCGAAGGGGAAGGCGTTTTCCGGCCGGGCCGCGTATCGGACTGGGGGCCGGAAAGCCGCCGGGGCCGGGGAAAAGCCCTCCGAAGGCCGGAAAATCACAAAAAAGCCGCTGCGGGGCCGGGCTTCGATGTAGCCCTCCTGGCAAAGCAGCTCGTAGCTGTGTTCCACGGTGATCACGCTCATGCCCCGGTCCCGGGCCGTCTGCCGCCGGGAGGGCAGGCGCGCGCCGAAGGGCCACACACCGTCGGTGATCTCCTGGCGCAGCGCTTCATACAGGGTCAAATACGCCGGTTTTTTTCGTTCCATCTGGTCTTATGTTTTTCTCCTGTTCTGGCACTTTTCACAGGGCCAAATTGGGCTTATACTGTCGCTCGTAATCCAGCGGAGACTGGATGAGAAAAGGGGTGACGATCCATGAAGAAACAGGATGTCAAGGTAGTTGAACTGGTGTTTGTGGGCGTGCTGGCGGCTATGGTGTACGTGGTCACGCTGTTTCGCTTCCCGCTGTTAGGCTCGAAGGTGCATTTTGCTAACGCCGTGTGTCTGCTGGGCGGCATGCTGTTAGGGCCGTGGTTAGGCGGGGTCGCCGCCGGGCTGGGTTCCGCGCTGTACGACGCTTTCAACGGGTATGATTTTCTCAACGTCATGATTACCTTTGTGAGCAAGTTCGCCATGGCCTGGGTGTGCGGCGCGATCATGCACAAAACCGGCAAAGGCAAACTGCGCATTGACCGCACGGTGCTTTCCGCCGTGGCCGGGGCGCTGACCTATGTGGCGCTGTACATGCTGAAAACCTTTATTTTCGGCCTCATTGCCGGGAATGGCTGGGCCGCCGTGATCAGCAAATTCCCCGCGTCCATCATCAACGCAGGCGCCGCCATCGTGGCCGCCCCCGTGTTCTTCCACGCGGTGCTGCCCGCCCTCAAATCCAGCGGGGCCTTAAAGTATCTGCACCCGGCGGAAGCAGCGGGGAAAGGCTGAAAGCAGCGTTGGGAGTTGAGAGTTGGGAGTTGAGAGTTGAGATGATATAGTCTGTTCATTTTTGAAGCCGGATTATATCGAAACCATATAAATCTCAACTCTCCGCTCTCAACTCTCAACTCATTTTTTATGTTCTCCAGATCAAAAGCAATTCCCGCTCCTTAAACGCCCCCATGGCGTAGTCCGATTTATCCTGTAAATTGAGCAAATCGTAGTACACCGCCCGGTTGTATTCCTTGGGCTTTCCGGAAACCGCCCGGCGGCCCGGTTCTTTGAAATCTGGTTCTTCCTCGTAGGGATCGAACAGGCCGATTTCTCCCTCCGGCAGAATGGCGGTCAGCAGCACGTAATGGGGAATACCCCCGGAGGTGCAGCGCATGACGGCGCAGCCGCCCTTTTGCAGGCATTGCCACACCCTGCCGTCCGGGGTGATTTCCGCCTGTTCATTTTCCAGAAATTCCGCCCCGATGGGAAAACGCCAGCCCTTGGCGTAGCAATTGAACCAGTCCGACATGTAGCGCATGGCCGCCTTGGACGTGCCGTGACAGCCGATGCAGCCTTTATCGCAGTAAGTGTCGTTGCCCATAAGCCAGATTTGCTTCAGCAGCCCCGGCAGAATTTCCTCCCGCTCAAACAGATACCGGATGGCGTTGGTCAGGCTGGTAGGCCCGCAGTCATATTCGGAGGACTGATAGATCAGATCGTTTTTCATATTCATTATTCCTCGTTCCTCGGGTCAAAGGCGTCTCTTAAAGCGTCCCCCACGAAATTGATACATACCACCAATAAAATGATGACCGCCCCCGCGGGTACCCACAGCCAGGGCTTATCGGTGAGTACGCTCAGGGATTCCGCGCCTTCCAGGATATTGCCCAGAGAGGGGGTGGGCTTCTGCACGCCCATACCCAGGAAGGACAGAGCCGCTTCATCTAAGATGGACAGGGCGAACACGCTGGTGGCGAACACCAGCACCGGGGCCACGGTGTTGGGCAGGATTTCCGAAAACAGGATGTAGCGCCGGGGCATACCGGCGGCGATATCGCTTTTGATGAAGTTTGTTTCCCGGAGGGAAAGTACGTTGCCCCGCACCAGCCGGGCCACGCCGGGCCAATCCACGAAGCCCAAAATCAGCACGATGCTCCACATGCCGGGCTGGAAAATAGCCGCCGCCACCAGCACCAGCAGGATATAGGGGAAGGACATGACCATATCCGTAAAGCTCATGATGGCCTTATCCACCGCTCCGCCGAAATAGCCGCTGACCAGACCCAGAATCACGCCCACGGCGGTAGAAATCAGGGTGGCCAAAAAGCCCACCAGCAGGCTCACCCGCATGGCGTACAGGATGCGGCTGTACATATCCCGGCCGATCTTATCCGTTCCCAAAATATGCTCCGCCGTGGGCGGCTGTGAAAATTTGCCCGTGGGCTTGGTGGGCTCGTAGGGCGCGATCACCGGGGCCAGAACCGCCATACCGATGAGCACTACCAAAATCACTAAGCAAACCACCGCCGCCTTGTGATGGCAGAACCGCTTGACGATGGGGCGGGATTTGCCGCTTCTTTGCGTAGACAATGGTTTTTCCCTCCTCGGAAGGGCTTTTGTAAGGTAGGAGGTAGGAAGTAGGAGGTTTATCATGGTCAAAAGATTTCGGACAACGGAATCAAACTGAACCTCCTACCTCCTACTTCCTACCTCCTACCTCTTAATACTGAATGGTGGGGTCCACCAGCGCGTACAGAATATCCGTGACCAGGTTCGCCGCCAGCACCACCACGGCGGACAGGAGGCAAACGCCCATGATGACGGGATAATTGCGGCTGAGTACCGCGTCCCAGGTCACCTGACCCAGGCCGGGCCAGGAAAACATCTGCTCCACGATCACCGCGCCGCCAAAGAGCGTGGGAATCTGCATGCCGATCACCGTGACGATGGGCAGTAGGGCGTTGCGCAGGGCGTGCTTGCGAATGACGATCTTCCGGCCCAAGCCCTTGGCCGTAGCCGTGCGCAGGTAATCCATTTCTAAGATTTCCAGCACGGAGGAACGGATATAGCGGATGTTGCCCCCGGCAACGCCCAAGGCCAGCACCAGGGAGGGCATGGCGAGATGCCGGGCCACGTCCATGAAGTCGCCCCCAACGCCGGGAGTATACATGCCGCTGGAAGGCAGCCAGCCTAAGCGCACGGTAAAGAAATACACGAAAATCAGGGCTAAGAAAAAGCCGGGGATGCTGCTGAACAGGAAGGATAAGGAAACCACCGCGTAGTCCCGTTTCTGGTAGCGGTGCACGGCGCTGTAAATGCCGCCGGGAATGGCGATCAGCAGGCCCAGCGCCATGGAAACGCCCATGAGCAGCAGGGTGGGGCCAAGGTGGCTGCCGATGATTTCCGAAACCGGCTGGCCGCTTTTGTAGGCGTAGCCCAAATTGCCGTGCAGCACCTCCGTCAGCCAGTTCCAATACTGTACATAAACGGGCTGATCCAGGCCCCATTGGGCGGCGCGGGCGGCGATGGTTCCTTCGGTGATGCGGGGGCCTACCATCATATCCAGGGGGCTGCCCGCCAGGGACATGAGGGCGTAATCCAATACGGTGATGCCCAGCAGCACAGGGATGGCCAGCAGCAGCTTTTTCAGGATGTACTTCCACATGATTCTATCCCTCCCATGCCCGATGGCAGACGGAAAGATGGGTTTCGTCGTTTGGAACGGCGGTCATTTCGCCCTGGAAGCGCAGGCAGTCTTCCCCCTTGTAAGGGCACCGGGGGTACAGGGGGCAGGCCCCGGCGGGCGGCTCCTCGTCCACCTCCCCCGAAAGGGACACCCGGTTTCGGACCCGGAGCGCGTAGTCCGCCACCGGCGCGGCGTCCAGCAGGGCACGGGTGTAGGGGTGGGCGGGATGATCGAACAGGGCGTCCGACCCGCCCATTTCCACCACCCGGCCCCGATACATCACCGCGATGCGGGAGCTTAAATAATGTACCGCGCCCAAGCCATGGCCGATGAACAGATAAGTCAGATTCAGCTTTTCCTGCAAATCCCGCAGAAGGTTCAGAATCTGGGCCTGCACGGAAACGTCCAAGGCCGACACCGGCTCGTCCAGCACGATCACGTCCGGGTTCAGGGAAAGCGCTTTGGCGATACAGATTCTTTGCCGCTGACCCCCGGAAAACTCGTGGGGATAGCGGTTTTTCATTTCGGCAGGCAAGCCGACTAAGGATAACAATTCCTCCACCCGTGCGTCAATTTCTTTCGCGCTGCCCAAACGGTGGTACTGCATGGGTTCCCGGATCAAATCTTCCACCCGCTTCCGGGGATTCAGGGACGATCCGCTGTCCTGAAACACCATCTGGAACCGGGGCCGCAGCTTCCGGCGCTGGCTTTCCGGCAAATGATCCGTGCGCTTGCCCTGAAAATACACTTCTCCCGCCGAGGGCTTTTCCAGGCACATAAGCAGCCGCGCCACCGTGGATTTACCGCATCCGCTTTCCCCCACGATGCCGAAGGTCTCGCCGGGGTACACGGCAAAGGACACGTCCTTGACGGCGGAAAAAGTCTTGGAGAACAGGCTGTTTTCCCCGGACACCTTATAAGTCTTGCACAGATTGCGAGCCTCCAAAACCGGCGTATCGCTCATACCGCGTTCCCTCCTTCCTCCCACCGACAGCGGGACAGGTGGCCGGGGGCGATTTCCGCCATGCGCCCATCCTCCTTCCAGGGGCAGCTTTCTCCGTGGGGGCAGCGGGGCGCGAAACGGCAGCCGGTCATATCGCCGTATACCTGGGGCACGAAGCCGGGAATGGCGTACAGCCGCCGGGTCTTGTCGTCATGAAGCCCCGGCACGGCCTGCATGAGGGCGCGGGTGTAGGCGTGGGCCGGGCGGGTCAGCAGGGTTTCCGCGTCCGCTTCCTCCACGCACTGGCCCGCGTACATCACCGCCACCCGGTCGGCCATTTCCGCCACGATGCCAATGTCGTGGGTGATCAGCAGCACGGCCATGCCCGTTTCCGCCCGAAGGGAGCGCAGTAGCTCCATGATCTGGCACTGAATGGTCACGTCCAAGGCGGTGGTGGGTTCATCGGCGATCAATAATTTCGGTTTGCAGGACAGGGCCATGGCGATCATCACCCGCTGCCGCATACCGCCGGAACACATGTGAGGGTACTTTTTCATCATGCTTTCCGCGTCCCGGATGCCGGTGCGCCGCAGCAGCCGCACGCTTTCCGCCCAAGCCTGCTCTTTGGTATATCCCAAATGGCGGCGCATGCCCTCCGTCATCTGGCTGCCAATGGTCAGCACCGGGTTCAGGCTGTACATGATGTCCTGAAAAATCATGGCGATTTCTTTGCCCCGGATCAAGTCTAACTCCGCCGGGGACAATGCCAGCAGGTTCTTTCCCTCAAACAGGATTTGCCCCCCGGTGATTTTTCCCTGCCGGGCCAGCAGGCCCAAAATGGACAGGGCCGTGACGCTTTTCCCGCTGCCGCTCTCCCCCACCAGGGTCACGATCTCCCCCGCGTTTACATCAAAAGAAACGCCGCTGACGGCGGGCGTCAGCCGCTTTCCATTGCGGAAAGAGATTTCCAGATCGCGAATGCTCAGCAGAGCGGGCATGGGCGGTTCATCTCCTTGGAAAGCCGGTAAGGGCTATTTCTTTCTCACGTACATCAGCACAAAATTTAAAACCTGATTCAGGCCCCGATCCAGGAATTCCTTATCCCGTGCGCCGTATTCGTGGCCCGAATCGAACCACTCCTGCCAGGCCAGGTCAAAGCACGCGGCCTCCTGCACAACGATTTCACATTGCCCCGCGCATTCCTTTTCCAGATACGCTTTCCACCAATCCGCCGTCTTGAACAGCTCCGCGTCGTCGCCCTCCGCCCATTCTTCAAAGAGCGTTTTCAAATCGTCCTGGGGTTCGTTTTTCAAGCCGGGCACGGCAATCAGAACGCAGCCGCCTTTTTTGACGTATGGCAGCACCTTCTGGGAAAACACCCCTTCCCCGGAGCCGAAATAGTGATAGGCGTCCACGCTGACGGCGGTATCGAAATACCCCTGGGCAAAGGGCATATCCATGGCGTCGCCGTGGATGGGAATGATTTTGTCTTCCAGGTGATGTTCCTGAACGCGGGCGAAATTATCCGTGGCGGAAATCCACAGATCAAAGGCGTATACCTGTTTCGCGTCCGTTTCGCTGGCGAGGAAAACGGAGGTCATGGCCATGCCGCAGCCTAAATCCAGCGTCCGGCCAAAAGGCGTGTTCCAGGGCTTTCTTTGAAGCAGCTCGTCCAGCAGGCGGAACGAATTGGGTCCCATCAAAAAATCCTTGGTAAAAAACTGTCTGTACTTTTCGATATTGCTCATTTTATGCTTTCTCCTGTAAACGCCTTTCAGGGGCCGCCGCCGAAACGCCGACAGCGGCCCCTGAAAAAGGAATGGTAATATTATTTGATATCCCAGTTCTGCACGTCGATGAAGGTGCCGAACACGTTGGGGGTCACGCCGGTAAGCCGGTCGTTCACCGCGCCTAAGGTGGCGATGACCCAGCCGGAGATCATAGCCACGTCTTCCTGCATGGCCTTGTCCACGATCAGGTATTGGGCCGCGATGGCGTCCACGTCGGTCAGCTCCTGGCTCAGGGTCAGGGCCGTGTTGGTTTCATCGGTGCCATAACCCGTCCAGCTGCCCTTGCCGCCCAGCAGCCAGGCCACGTCGGTATAGGGGTCCACGGGGGCGTAGGTGTATTCCACGCTCATGATGTCGTGTTCGCCGTTTTCGGCCACTTCCATGAGGGCCGCCAAGCTGACGGTGCGAATCTCGATGTGCAGGCCCATTTCTTCAAACAGGGCGGCGTAGTATTCCACGGCCTGATTGAAGGTGCTTTCGGCGGAGTTGACGTACCAGGTCAGGTTGGTTTCCGCGCCGTCTGCTTTCGCTTCGGCGATCAGGGCGGCGGCCTTTTCGGGATCGTAGGCGGTCACGCCCAGCTCTTTGCTGAAATAGGGGGAGGCGGACACCAGGAAACCGTCGATCACTTCGCCGTTGCCGTTCAGCAGGGCTTCAAACATGCTCTGCCGATCCATGCCGTACAGCAGGGCCTGACGGATGCGCACGTCGGACACTTTGGCATTGTTGATGAAAATGGATTCGTTGGTGATGGGGGTGCCGGTGACGGCGGTAACGCCCGGCAGGGCGCGCACGGCGTCATAGTCCTCCACAGGGATGGAGCCCATGGTCTGCTGCACCAGGTCGATTTCCCCGCTGCGCAGGCCCGCCAGCATCTGGGCGGCGGCCACCACGTTGATGTTCAGGTACTTGATTTTCGGCGCGCCTAAGAAATAATCCGGGTTGGCCTGATAATGGACGTAGTGCTGCAAATCGGCCTCGGTGATGAAGTAGGGGCCGGAAATCACGTCAGGCTTGTTGAACCAGGCATAGGTGAGCAGTTCTTCCCGAGGCACGTCCTTCAATACATGCTCCGGCAGGGGGAACAGGTAGCGGCCAAAATTGTTTTCAAAGGTGTACAGGGCGGTGGGCCATTTCATGGTAACAGTCAGCGTCTTGTCGTCGATCACCTTCACGCCGCCGATCTCTTTCGCGCCGGATTCGATGAAGCCGTCGTCGTCGGTGCCCTCCACCGAGTACAGGGGCAAGGCCACGTTGGCGGATACGGGATCAGCGCCAAGGGTCAGGGTGAAGGCCACGTCGCTGGCGGTGACGGGCTGGCCGTCGCTCCACTTCGCGGCATCCTGGAGCTTGATGGTAAAGGTCAGGTTATCTTCGGTGGTGATGCTTTCCGCCAGCAGGGGCACAAATTCCAAATCGCTGTTCAGCTCCACCAGGGGCAGGAACACCAGGGACACCGCGTACTTCACGATTTCCGTGTTGTCGCAGGCCATGGGGTTCAGGGTGGTCAGGGTGCTGGTGACGCCGATGTTCACGGATTTTTTGTTCTCTGCGGCTGCCTTTGCGGCTTCAGCGGCTGCTTTAGCGGTTTCGGCGGCTTCAGTAGCTTCTGCAGCTTCGGATTTAGCGGCTTCCAGTTCTTTCTTTGTGTCGGTCAGTTCCGCGTTCAGCTTGTTTACCTGCGCATTCAGATCATCGACCTGCTTTTGCAGTTCGCCCTTTTGGGCAAAACTGACTGCGCCAAAGACAATGGCCGCGACGGCAATGACCGCCAGGAAAATGGTCAATCCCTTTTTCATATTGTGTCGTCCTCCTTTAATTTCCCCTGTATATACAGGTTTGTAATGATTTTTTGTATATCCGCTTGTCCCGGATGTCCTTCCAAAGCGTCACAGCTCCGCGCGCGCTCTTCGCAGGGCCAGCTCCGCAAAGAATTGGGCCGCGGGCCACAGGACCCGTTCGTCCGCGGTGAATTTGGGGTGGTGATTGGTATACCCGCCCCCGGTGCCCACCCGGAGAAATACGCCGGGGCAGATTTTCAGGTATTCGCTGAAATCCTCCCCGATCATGGTGTCGTCCTGCTGTTTCACAGCAAATCCCAGTCCTTGGGCAACTTTGGCTGCTTCCCCGCACAGTCTTTCGTCGTTGATCACCGGGTCAGGGCCGATCATCCACTGAATGTCCGCCGTGCAGCCGTGAGCCAGGGCGATACTTTCCGTCAAGGCGTTCAGGCGGGCGCGCATGTTCTTTCGCACCTCCTGGTTCAGGGTGCGTAAGGTGCCCTCCAGCAATGCTTCTTCGGGAATAATGTTCCAGGTATTTCCCGCCTGAAAATGGGCGAAGGACAGCACGGCAGGCTCAAAAGCATTCTTGGCGCGGCTGATGATGGTCTGAGCGGACAGCACGAGCGCAGCCGCCGCGGGGATGGGATCGACGCCTTGGTGCGGGTCGCCCGCATGGGCACCTTTGCCGCGGACGCGGATCGTGAAGCCGTCCGGCGCGGCCATCACCGGGCCGGGCTTGATTCCCAGCGTCCCCGCCGGAAAAGCGGGATAGGTATGACCGGCGTAAAATTCTTCCACATCCCGCAAAATTTCCTGGGACGCGATCACGCGTCCGCCTCCGGAAACCTCCTCGGCAGGCTGAAAAACGATTTTCACCGTGCCCCGCAGTTCTTTTTCCCGCCGCTTGATTTCCAGCGCCGCGCCGAGCATGCAGGCGGTATGGAAATCGTGGCCGCAGGCGTGCATTTTGCCCGGTTCCTCCGACGCGTAGGTAAGCTCGGTTTCCTCCTGGACAGGCAGGGCGTCCATATCCGCCCGCAGGCCGATCACCCGGCCCGGCGACGCGCCCTTGAGCACCGCGATCAGCCCCGTGGGCAGGCCGGAGGGGTATACCTTTACGCCCGCGTCGGTCAGCGCCTTTCGCACAAGAGCAGTGGTTCTTTCTTCCTCAAAAGCCAGCTCCGGGCGCCGGTGCAGGTCCTCAAAAAACGCGGTCAGCTCCCGTTCCGTCAAGGGCGGTTCCCTCCCTCAAACGTTTTTAGAAAAAGGGGCGCCCGGCGCGCGGGTGCCCCGAAATACCATCCGGCAAAAAGCCCGATTTCTTCATTCGCATAATAGCATGAAATACCCATTCAGTCAATAGGTTTTGCTGTATTGGGATTGTATTGGACCGTGAAAAGCGCCTCCCGCGCTCTATCCGAACCGGGAGGCAATTTGGTCGTGGTTTTATTCCACCCACACTTCCACCTGGGTGGCTTCGTCGGCCTTGGGCACAGGCACGGTCTGGCCCTCAATGGGCTTTCCGTTCACGCTGACGCGAACCTTGCCCTTTTCGCCGCCGGCGACGTTATGGATCACGATATCGAAATCGCGGCCCCGGAAGGAGCGGTGCACCTTCACCTCGGGCAGGCAGGCGGGCAGGCAGGGGTCGATCATCAGGCCGTCGAAGGCGGGCTTGACGCCCAAAATATCCTGGCTGGCGGCCACAAAGTTCCAGGCGGCGGTGCCGGTGAGCCAGCTGTTGCGGGCTTCGCCGGGCAGGGGCGCTTCCTTGCCGTTGACGGTCTGGGCGTAGACGTAAGGCTCGGTGCGGTGCAGATTCTGATCCTCCACCCAGGCGGGGGCGATGCGGGTATACAGGTCGAAAGCCTTGTCCCCGTGGCCCAATTTGGTCTGGGCGATCATGATCCAGGGGTTGTTATGGCAGAACACGGAGCCGTTTTCCTTGAAGCCCTGGGGATAGCTGCTCACTTCGCCCAGCTCCAGGTGATACTTGCTGTAAGCGGGCCACAGGATCACCACGCCGTACTTGAACAGCAGGTATTTTTCCGTGGCGTCCATGGCCTTCTGGGCCATGCCGTTGTCCAGGCCGATGCCCGCCATCACGCACATGCCCTGGGGTTCGATGTAGATTTTGCCTTCCTCGTTTTCGTTGCTGCCCACCTTATGGGAGTAAGCGTCGTAGGCCCGCAGGAACCATTCGCCGTCCCAGCCGTTCTTCTCCACGGCCTCGGTCATGGCCCGTTTTTCCCCGCGCACGAAGGCGGCCTCGCTATGGTCGCCGCAGCGCTCCAGCAGGTCGGCGTAATCGTCCGCCACGCCCACGTACATGCCCGCGATGAACACACTTTCCGCCACGGGGCCTTCGGAGGGGCCGGTGGTCTGGAAGCTCTCGCCGGGATGCTCGGAGAAGCAGTTCAGGTTCAGGCAGTCGTTCCAGTCGGCGCGGCCAATGAGGGGCAGGCCGTGGGGGCCTTTATGGTTGGCGATATAGCGGAAGGAGCGGCGCAGATGCTCCAGCAGCGTCTGGGCCTGGGAGGAATCGTTGTCGAAATCCACCATCTCGTCTAAGATGCCGAAATCGCCGGTTTCTTTAATGTAGGCGTTCACGCCGAAGATCAGCCAGAGGGGATCGTCGTTGAAGCCGCTGCCCACGTCCATGTTGCCGCGCTTGGTGAGGGGCTGGTACTGGTGATAGGCGCTGCCGTCCGGGAACTGGGTGGAGGCAATGTCCAGGATGCGCTGGCGGGCGCGTTCGGGGATCAGGTGTACGAAGCCCAGCAGGTCCTGGCTGCAATCCCGGAAGCCCATGCCGCGACCGATGCCGCTTTCAAAGTAGGAGGCGGAACGGCTCATATTGAAGGTGACCATGCACTGGTACTGGTTCCACATGTTCACCTGGCGGTCGAATTTCTCGTTGCCGCTCTGGATGGTGAACTTGTTCAACAGCTTGTCCCAATGGGCTTTCAGCTCCGCGAAGGCCGCTTCAAACTGTTCGTCGGTGGCGAAATCGGCAAGCAGCTTATGGGCAGGTTCCTTGTTGATGACCTCGTGGGCCACGAACTTCTGATCGTCGGGGTTCTCGCAGTAGCCTAACACGAAAATAAAGGAGACCTTTTCGCCGGGCTTCAGCTCCCGCTTGATGCAGTGGCTGCCGATGGGCGCCCAGCCGTGGGCGACGGAATTGCGAGGCCTATCCTCCAGCACGGCGTCGGGCTTGCCGAAGCCATTGTACAGACCTAAGAAGGTTTCCCGGTCAGTGTCGAAGCCGTCCACGGGGGCGTTCACGGCGTACACGGCGTAATGATTGCGGCGCTCCCGGTATTCGGTCTTGTGGTACTGCACCGCGCCGTCCTTTTCAAACTCAAATTCCGCCAGGGCGTAATTGCGCTGGAAGTTGGTGCTGTCATCCTGGGCGTTCCACAGGCAGAATTCCACGAAGCTGTACAGGGAAACCTGCTTGGTTTCCTGGGAAGCGTTTTCCAGCTCCACCCGGGTGACCTCGGCGGTCTTGCCCCGGGGCACCATGATGGTCTGTTTGGCTTTCAGGCCGTTCTTTTGGCCGGAAATCACGGTATAGCCCGTGCCCACCCGGCACTCGTACTTGTCCAGAGGCGTTTGGGTGGGCTGCCAGCCGGGATTCCACACGGTACCCCCGTCGTTGATATAGAAATAGTGTCCGCCCGCGTCGGTAGGCACGTTGTTGTAACGGTAACGGGTCAGGCGCAGCAGCCGGGCGTCCTTATAGAAGCTGTAGCCGCCAGAGGTGCAGCTCACCAGAGAGAAGAAATCCTCGCTGCCCAGGTAGTTGATCCAGGGATAGGGGGTGTCGGGCCGGGTGATTACATATTCCCGGTGCTGATCGTCGAAATAGCCGTACTGCATGGCGCAACCTCTCCTTTTTCCGTGGTATTCCGTTTGCAACTTTATCACCGAAAAGGGCGTTTGTCAACTGATCAGAATTATGTTATACGGGTATTTTTGAAACGCTTTTTCTTGAAAAACGTATCCTGCGGCTCACCTGAGACGAAAATGCTTTCTTATTATTTTCGCAAGAGCTGTACAGCCCGCTTAGAGGCCCATTAGCTTCTTCCCGCCACATCCGGAAGATGCTCATACACCCATATTTGCGCCTCAAGAGCGCCAATTTCTTCAGCCGTCTTCCTAATCACATCCAGCAAATGGGTTGTATCCACATTCATATGGCAGGACAGCACGGTATCCATAAGTCCGTCAATTGACGCTACGCCAACATACATGCCTCTTTGCGCAAACTTATCCCGCGTTTTAGCGAAGTAAGTCGGCGGCTGAGACGCAAATGTCGATTGCCTTCCGGCAACAAACAAAAGGCTTGCCGCACCCGCGTGATAAGCGGTTTCCGCAGCATGATCTACATCTGTAGAAGAAAATGGCTTATCTTTCAGTTCAGTTCCCATGAAAGGGCGTTCTTCACAATAAATATCAAGATCGCTGAATTGCTTTTTTGATGTGCCCGCCTGATTTGCCGGATGCGCGGCAATCCGGTATTCATCGGTTGGAAATTGAAGATGATAAAGAGCTGCCGTAACAAGAACAAGCGCCGCCCCGCCAAACCCCTGATCCAATAGATTGCTCATGAATTTGCGAACATCAAAAATGCTCATGTTGTTGGCAACGCTGTCAAAGTGTTCTTTTTGGGCATCCCGTCTTGCTTTTTCCGCGAGCAGTAAAGAAACAATATAATCAACGCATTGACGGGCATCCTTGCTGTTTTGTACTTTGGGCAAATCTATGCACAGAAGCCGAAGCGCCTTTTTAGGGTCTCCGCCTGCGGCGGCATTATCGAGACTTAAGCGCAGAAATCTGCCCGGTTTATTCACAAGCGGATCATTGTTAGAACCATCCAGCACATTGCCCAGCAGTGCTTCCTGAAACTTGTAAACAACTTTGGCCGCGAGAGAACGCGCATCATAGGCGCCTTCCGAATAATCGCCCGCTTGCAAAGATAAAATATCCACAGTTGGATCAATTGCTTTTGCGAGCAGCGCGGTAAACATGATGTATCTGTATGTCAAACAGTTCTTCCCATTCATGACAAAATCAATGGTCGCTTTTATGGAACACGACTTTACTGGCGTGCGCAAGCATTCCGTATAAGAGGCGTTCAAAAGCTTTGTCGCCATCGTTTTATCAATATCTATTGCCATACTCGTTATCCCCTCTCAAAGTAAGAAATTTTCACAGCGTTTGCGACCGCTTCTGCAAATTGGCAAGGCACCGCGTTCCCTATTTGTTTATATTGCTTTGTCTTTTTTCCACTGAATATATAACCCGCCGGAAATGTTTGAATGGCCGCGCATTCTTTGATCGTTAATCTGCGGATCGTTGCGGGAACCGTTAATTCACCCGGTTTCACTGTTCCGTTCAGCAGCCCCGCATGATACGTTTCAAACCAATTGGGGATACTTTCATCGTGCAAAGATACTTCATCCACAATTGGCGTCTTGTTCCCGCCCATTGATGCAGGCAGCGTGGGCGCAATTCCATTTAGATCAATCGGGCGTCCCGCCCCGTTGACAAGCATTCCCGCATACGGTGAGCGCCGCATTACAGGACGGCTTGCCAAAGTAACATTCGCTGTGCATGTTTGGGGATTCTCTTTACTTCCAAATTTCCCCGCCGTTAGAATGACTTTTCTTGCCGTCGCCGGAGAAGCCTTGAATAAATCGAGCTTGTCATAAAACGGTTTTGTGTCGCCAAGCGTCTCACATACGCCAATAAAAATGATACGATCACGGTTTTCCGGAACACCATAATCAGGCGTATGGTGAACCTGATATGTCACTTTGTAGCCGAGCGATTTGCCCCGTGCAACG
Organism: uncultured Christensenellaceae bacterium; assembly: GCA_905234985.1. GTDB lineage: Bacteria > Bacillota > Clostridia > Christensenellales > Aristaeellaceae > RUG563. The sequence goes on along the minus strand of CAJOJQ010000011.1, from coordinate 10,831 downwards.
ATGCTTTCTCTAACGGCCTTCCATTTATCAAGCAATCCCAACGCCGCAACATTTTCCATGATAAACACTTTGGGACGCGCTTGTTCTACCGCGTCCATAAATAGCCATACCAATTGCGACCGTATATCATTGGGATCCATTTTCCCCGCGACAGAAAAGCCCTGGCAGGGTGGGCCGCCAATTAGCACATCCACATCCTTGAATGCCGCAAGTTCGTCAATATGGTCGTGAATATCCCCTTCAACCATAACATGTGCGGTTTGGGGCCGGTTTGCCCGCCATGCTTCAGCCGCGTCATGATCCAGTTCATTCGCGAAAACCGCATCAAAGCCGGCCCTCTCAAATCCCACATCCAACCCGCCAGCACCAGAGAATAAACTGACAGCAGTTAATCTTCCCACAGCAGAAACGCTCCTAATAATTTTCTGATGATGGACAGCATTGATCTTCTTTCCTTTTCTGTCGGCTGCTGGTTCCAACATATTATGAAGTATAACATACAGTCATCCGCTTTTCCAGCAAAAATCTACAGACGGAGGTCATACGCATTCCAACAGATCATTCCTCTTTTGCCAAGGCATCCATCCGATTCATACTGCTTTATGATGTTATCCACTGCTCCTCGCTTCTTCCGCCAATCTTTTTTCCTTCTCCGTCAGCCCGGCTTTTTCCAGCAGGTCGGGTCGGCGCTGGGCAGTGGCGATGATGGCCTGTTCCCGACGCCAGGCGGCGATTTTGGCGTGGTCGCCGTTCAGGAGTACTTCGGGCACGTCCATGCCCTCGAAGGTGCGGGGGCGGGTATACTGGGGATATTCCAAAAGCCCTTCGTCGGAAAAGCTCTCATCCTGGGGGCTTTCCTCGCTGCCCAGCACGCCGGGGATCAGGCGGGCCACGCAGTCCGCAAGCACCATGGCCCCCAATTCGCCGCCAGTGAGTACATAATCCCCGATGGAAATTTCCAGGTCGATATACTTGTCCAGCGCCCGCTGATCCACGCCCTCATAGTGGCCGCAGAGCAGGATCAAATACTGTTCCCTGGATAACTCCTGGGCCAGCTTCTGGGTGAGCGGCACGCCCCGGGGGGAAAGATAAATGCGTTTGACCGGCGCGAGTTCGTGGGGTTCCAGATTGGACAGGCAGGGCACGCCCCGCTTTTCGCACATCGCCCGCATGCAGTCCGCGATGGGCTGGGCCATCATCAGCATGCCCGCCCCGCCGCCGAAGGGGTAATCGTCGGTGTTCTTATGCTTGGATAAGGAAAAGGGCCGAATGTCAGTCGCTTCAATGGTAATCAAGCCCTGTTCCCGCGCCCGGCCCAAAATGCTGGTATTCAGCACGCTGTCAAACATTTCGGGAAAAATGGTCAGAATGTCGATGGTCATGCCTGCATTTCCTCTTGTTTTAATACATCTTCGTCCCTTGCCGGGGTCAGTTCTTTCAGCGCCGGGTGATCGGTCAGGCGCTTGATGATGCGCCAGCCGTCCCGGTTACGGATGAAGTTCTTTTCGATGGGCCGGAAGCCCAGATCCAAATACACCTTCACGGCCAGCCAGGTGGTGGTCTGGGTGGGAATTTTAGCGCGGGTATAGCCCAGGCCCTTCATCACCTGAATGACGTGGGAAATCAGGGGCTTCGACAGGCCCTTTCCCTGCTCGTCCCGCCGCACGGCCACCCAATGCAGCCAGCCGTCGCCGCTCTGGTCAATGCCCCGGATGTCGTAAAACGCCGTGGCGGTGGCGACCTTCTCCCCCGCCGCGTTCACCACGAACACCATGCGGTTGTAAAGTTCCTCCGTGCGGTTCGCGTAATACCGTCCCCAGGCGTCCAACCCTCCTTCATAGGAAGAAAACTCCTTGGCGCTCTTTTCGATTTCGATCCAGGCGTCCCGGTCGCCGTCCTGATAAAAGACATAGGAATACCCTTCCGGCAGGGGAATTTCCGCCATGCCGGTGATGTCCGCTTCCAGCATCAGTTCATAGTATTTGATCCGACCGTCATGATTGTCAAAAGCAGGCAGGGCCATTTTTTCACTCCCAATCGCAGACGGCCACCTCCGGCAGCCGCTTTTCGTCCACCACGATCTCGCCCTTTTTCACGTCCACCGTGGGGATCACGTGCTTTAAGGCGGGCAGCAGCATGTCCCCCTTGGGGGTTTTGATCACGTACACGTCGTTGCCGCCGGGCTGCAGCACGTCCGTCACCTTTCCCAGCTCGTTTCCCTGGGTGTCCACGGCCTTGCACCCGATCAGATCGCAGATGAAGGTTTCGTCCTCGCCCAATTCCACCGCGTGGGCGCGGTCCACGTACAGCATCCAGTTCCGCTGCTTTTCCGCCGCGTCCCGGGTTTGGGCATTCGCCAAACGCAGATACACCCCGTCCTCCCGCACGCTGACTTCGTCCACGGTGACAGGGTCGTAGGCTTCGCCCTTTTTCAGATAAACGGTTTCCAGATCCAAAAAGCGCTCCGGGTCGTCCGTATCGGGGCGAACTTTGACTTGCCCTTTGATCCCTTGTGGGCGTAAAACCTGACCGATCAATAGATATTCTGACAACATTTCTGTTCCCTTTCATAATATAGAAGAAAAAGGACGGCAATCTTCTGCCGCCCTTCCGTCTGGCACTTTACTGGATTTCCACGAATACCGGCTTGGCATTTTTGTCCGTGGCGGCCTTGACCACCGTGCGGATAGCTTTGGCGATACGCCCCTGCTTGCCAATGACCTTGCCCATATCCTCGGGAGCCACAGTGAGCTCTAAGATGATGGCCTCAGGCCCTTCGGTTTCCATTACCTGAACCGCATCCGGCTGATCAACCAGCGATTTTGCCAGGAATAGGACGAGTTCCCGCATGGATATTCCTTTCTTTGTTACGAGACGGTTCAGCCTTCAATCGCGCCGGACTTCTTGAGCAGCACCCGCACGGTTTCGGTGGGCTGGGCGCCGTTCTTCATCCACTGCTGGGCCTTTTCGTTGTCAACCTTGATTTCGGCGGGCTGCTTCATGGGATCGTAGTAACCTAATTCTTCAATGAAGCGGCCATCGCGGGGGCTGCGGACGTCCGCGACCACGATGCGGTAGAAGGGGTGCTTTTTCATGCCCATTCTCTTGAGACGAATTTTGACAGCCATGGTAGTTTTCCTCCCTGTAATTTGTCGTATATATGGTAATCATAGAAGTTATGATAACCGCGATGTGATTGGGGCCGCCTTTGAGCGAAGGTTTTCGCGAAGCGGCGGTTTATTGAGAGTACAGAATTCAGAGTACAGAGTTCAGATTTATTTAGCTGACCAATTGCGGGTCCCCTTTTGCTATCACTATCTAATCTGTACTCTGCGCTCTGTACTCTGATCTCTGCCTTCCCGGTTTACCGGGTCAGGGCATTTTCCCCATGTTCATGTTCTTCATGGCGCGCATCATGCCGCGCTTGTTGCCCATCATCTGCTTCATCATTTTCTGCATCTGCTCGAACTGTCGCATGAGGGCATTCACATCCTGCACGCTGACGCCCGCGCCCGCGGCGATTCGCTTGCGGCGGGAGGCGTTCAGGATGGCGGGGTTGTGGCGCTCCTTGAGGGTCATGGAGCAAATGATGGCCTCGGGCTTTTTCAGCGCCCCTTCGTCCACTTCCACGTCCTTGAGCTTGCTTCCGATGCCCGGCAGCATGCCCAGCACGCTGGACAGAGGCCCCATTTTTTTCAGCTGGCGCATCTGATCCAGGAAATCGTTCAGGTCGAAGTCGGCGGGATTCTTTTTGCCCTTGGCGGCCAGCTTTTCGGCGGCCTCCGCGTCGGCGGCGGCAGCGGCCTTTTCGATCAGGGTGAGTACGTCGCCCATGCCGAGGATGCGGCTTGCCATGCGCTCGGGGTGGAAGGGTTCGATGTCGCCGAGCTTTTCGCCGGTGCCCGCGAACTTAATGGGCTTGCCGGTGACGGCCCGCACAGACAGCGCCGCGCCGCCGCGGGTGTCGCTGTCCAGCTTGGTGACGATCACGCCGTCGATGCTCAGCTTTTCATCGAAGGACTTGGCCACGTTCACCGCGTCCTGACCAGTCATGGCGTCCACCACCAGCAGGATCTCCTGGGGATGTACGGCGGATTTGATGTTTGCAAGCTCCTGCATCAGCGCTTCGTCGATGTGCAGGCGGCCGGCGGTGTCGATGATCAGCACGTCCTGGCCGTAATAGCGGGCGCTTTCCACGGCTTCTTTGGCGGTTTTCACCGGATCCTGGGTGCCCTTTTCAAACACGGGCACGCCCACCTGCTGGCCCACCACCTGCAACTGCTTGATAGCGGCGGGGCGGTAGATATCGCATGCGGCCAGCAGGGGCTTTTTGCCCTGCTTGGTCAGGTAGCTTGCCAGCTTGGCGGCCATGGTGGTTTTACCGGCGCCCTGCAGGCCGCAGAGCATGTAGATCGTGGGCACGGAGGAGGACCAGGTGAGCTTGGCGTTGCTGCCGCCCATCAAAGCGGTCAGCTCCTCGTTGACGATCTTGATCACCTGCTGCCCGGCGTTCAGGTTGGCCAGGATTTCCGCGCCGATACAGCGCTCCGTCACCTTTTTGATGAAATCCTTCACCACCAGGTAGTTCACGTCGGCTTCCAGCAGGGCCATGCGGACTTCGCGCATGGCGTCCTTGATGTTCTGCTCGGTCAGCTTGCCCTTCCCGGTGAGCTTTTTAAACGCTTTTTGCAGCTTGTCAGAAAGCCCTTCAAAGGCCATTATTCTTCCTCCTGATCCAGCAATGATTCGATCATGCGGCGGGCGGCCAGCAGATGGGGCAGGGTGTTTTCCGTGGCCTCCACCCGGTTCAGCTCCTCCCGGCAGGCCGTCAGCCCTTCCTCCACCGCCTTGAAGCGTTTCAGCAGCCCCAATTTTTCTTCCAGGGCCTCCAATTGACGCTCCGTGCGGCCCACGGTGTCGTGTACGCTTTGGCGGGTGACGGAAAACTGGGCGGCGATTTCAGCCAGACTCAAATCTTCTTCCCAATGCAGCCGGGCCATCTCCCGCTGGTTTTCCGTGAGCATGCTACCGTAGAAGCTCAGCAGCCAGGAAAGCAGCACCTTTTTTTCCATCGTCCCGAATGCATCCTGCGCCATGACGCCCTCCTGTCAGGCTTTTGGCCTTGACAGGGCACTATTATACACGGTTTTCCCGCCCTGTCAAGTGTTTTTCCTTGACATTGCCAAATTTCCTTTGAATGATGACGGCGGAGGTGAAAAACGTGTTCCGAAAAATGGCAAGGTTCAAGCAGCAGCTCCCCGAGGCGGAGCGTATCGAAATCCTGACAGATTTCCACGGATTTCGCTCGTTCATGAATTTTATTTCTTTACAAATCCCCCACTATTTGGTAAGATATAAGCCATAGGAAGGGATCGGCTCACAAATAAAAAATCGGAAGGAGAAATCTCAAATGAAAAAGCTCATCGCGCTCCTGCTGGCCTGCTGCATGCTGTTCGGGTATGCCGCTTACGCCGAAGAAACAGTCACAGAAAAGGTTTTCCTCCAAGGCGTCAATGAACTGCTGAGCAACATCAACTTCGTGCGGGACATGCTGCGTTTTGATGTGAATTATCTTGGCAAAGACGTTTTTTCCGTGCTGGTCAAGGGGGAAGAAAACCTGCTGGACGCGTCTGTATCCGCCAGCGACTTCCAGCTCCAGGCGCAGGCGACGCAGAAGGATGTTTCCGTCAAATCAAACGGCGTGATCCTGAACCTCCAATATGCCGATGTGGAAACGCTGCTCAATACCTCGGCGCTGGGAATGGCGCCCAACATGGAAATCTATAGCGAGCTTGCCACGCTTCTTTTCCAAACCGTCATTGTGCCGGATACGACGATAGAATCCGAGGATGGGCTGCATATCGCGTACAGGGCAACGCCGGAACAGCTGGTGGAACATTTCGCCGCCTATATTGATCTCGTGGCCGCCGACGAACGGTACAGCGCGACGGCGGATGAGCTGCTCCAGATGATCGCCGTGGCCGTGAAGGGAGAAAAGCCGTCGTTATCCGATCTGAAAGCAGAAATCGAACGCGCTTTGGAACAGATTAAAGCGACGGAAACGGATTTTGTTGTGGCGTTTGACCTGACCGCCGACGCAGATTTCACCAACATTCATGCGACCGGCGAAATCGGCGATTCCTCCGACAAATTCGCCATGGAATGGACGTACCGGAACGATGGCGATAACCATAAGCTGGACGGGCTTCTCTGGGAAACCAAAATCCTTGGTGAAAAGACGCAGAAATATGAAATCACCGTATCCGCGTTTTATTGGGAGAATTCGGATCGCAATTCCTGGAGCGTTGCGGTCAGCGCGCCCGCCATGGGCTTTGAATTGAGCGCAGACGGACGCATGGAACGCGGCATGGGGTCGGTCTGCATCAATTGCAGCGCGCTCTACAGCCGTTACCGCCGGTTCCTGCTTCAATTGGACTACGCCATGGGAGAAGACGGCCTGATCGTCAGCGGGTATTGCAATCCGGGCGGCACGGGCATGTATTACGCCAGTTTGATGCTCAGCGAAAAGCAGTTCGACCTGAGCGTGAGATCGTCCGCCGGACAGACCCTGCTTCTTTTGAAGCTGCTTGCCGATGACGGCCAACTGAAATATGGCTATATGGAATACAGCCCGTTTAACCAGTATCGCGCGGACAACAAAACCACCGCGGAATACGATGGAGAAAAGCTGGTGATCCGGGCGAACAATATCACCGTCACCTGCACCGGCGCTTATGAGTCGATCCGCGAGTATGTGATCACCCTGCACGCGGAAGGAGAAAGCGTGCGTCCCGAAGAAGACACTGCTTATATCAGGTTCGGGTATGACGGCAAAGAAGGAAATTTCTCCCTTTACTGCAAGGCATATGGACCCAACGAGGAAGAGCCGTCGTTCTCCGCCGTATTCTCCTGCGTTCCCACAGAAGGCATCCCGGCGCTCCTGCGTGACGATCCCGCCGTGATCCGTCTGACCCCCGAAACCATGCTGACGCTGATTTCGCAGTAACGCGCGGACAATGCATGCTTTCATGTTTTCCTTGAAAAATGACGGAACACACGGTATAATTTGCCCAGCGGAAAACAAAAGCACACAATCGCTACGGGAGGGATCACCATGCAGGCCGAACAGGGCAAGCAAAAGCGGTTTACAAAAAAAGAATGGAGCTGGATCATGTACGACTGGGCCAACTCCATTTACGCCACCAACATCATGGCGGCCATCTTCCCCACCATCTTCGTTTCCATCGCGGGGGACGCGGGGGACATCTGGTGGGGCTACGGTACGTCCATCGCGACCTTTATGGTGGCGATTCTGGCCCCGCTGTTAGGGGCTGTGGCGGATTTCAAGGGCATGAAAAAGAAGCTGTTCACGGTGTTCATGCTCTTAGGCGTGGTTGCCACCTTCTTCATCGCGCTGGTCATGCACAGCTGGCAGCTCATGCTGGTGGGCTATATTTTCAGCCGCATCGGCTTCTCGGGCAGCTGCCTGTTCTATGATTCGTTCTTAACGGACGTGACCACGGACGAGCGCATGGATAAGGTGTCTTCCTGGGGCTACGCCATGGGCTACATCGGAGGCAGCACCATTCCCTTCGTCATCTCCATCGCCGTGCTGCTGATCCTCGGCTATTCCAGCCCCATCGCCCAAATCTTCTCCATCCTGATCGTCAGCGTGTGGTGGCTGGTGTTCTCCCTGCCCTTCCTGAAAAATGTGGAGCAGACCCACTACATCGAGCGCACGGCGGACAATTCCGTCAGCCAGATCTTCCGCAACATCGGCCACACCGCCAAGGATATTTTCAAGCAGAAGGGCCTGTTCCTGTTCGTGCTGGCCTACTTCTTCTACATCGACGGCGTGGGCACCATCATCAGCATTTCCACGGCCTATGGCACGGTGCTGGGCCTTGGCAGCGTGGGCATGATCCTGGCCCTGCTGGTGACCCAGATCGTCGCCATGCCCTGCTCCATCCTGTTCGCCAACCTGGCGGCGAAGATCACCGCCCGGAAAGCGCTGGTAGGGGCCATCATCGTGTACACCTTCATCTGCTGCGTGGGTTTCTACATGGGCTTCTCCTTAGAGCCCCACCAGGAAGCCTATGAAGCGGCGCTGAAAGCGGACTATACCGAGCAGCTAAGCGACCTCACCGACGAAAACGCCATCGCCCTGCGGGACGCCGGGGCCAAATACTTTACCGACAAGGACGCCCAGGAAAAGCTGAACGCGGAATTCGTCAAGCTGACCAAAGAACAGCAGGAAAATCCCGAAGTGGATCGGGTGCTGCTCACCTTCACCCAGTTCTTGGGCAATAACGCCGGGGTGATCGAGAAATTCCAAAGCGCCGTTTCCTTCTCCACCATCCTCTTCTGGGCTATGGCAACGTTGGTCGGCACCGTGCAGGGCGGCATACAGGCCGTCAGCCGCAGCTACTTCGGCAAGCTGATCCCCAAGGAGCGCAGCAACGAGTTCTTCGGCTTCTTCGATATCTTCGGCAAGTTCGCCTCCGTTTTAGGCCCCGTGCTGTACTCCACCATCGGCGCCTGGACGGGCCGTAGCTCCTTCGGCGTGCTGGCCCTGATCGCCCTCTTCCTGGTGGGCCTGGGCATCATGACCGCCGGGCGGAAGGAATTGGACGCCCTGGAAAGCGGAAGCAAAGCATAAAGGGAACGGAATGATCTGGGGGAACCGCTCTTTGGTGTTTCTTCGCACGGCCTGTGCTTCGCTTGCCCGCGCTTCCGTTCCATGCTACTTGGTTGGTATTGCGCCACGCGGCTAAACCCGCGTGGCTGTTGAGCGGTTCCCCCAGACCCCCTCCGAGAAAGGCATAAAAGGCTATATGAGCATGGAAAGCTACGATCAAAACCGCTACGACAGCATGGTGTACGATCTACTGCGCGAAGCGGAACTCCAGGCCGTCAGCACCACAGAGCGCTGCACCCATGAAGAAGTGATGGCGAAAGCGCGCGCCCTGCTGAATAACGCTGAGGAATGGAATCGCACAAAAGATCGTCTATCCTAACTTTTTCACCGTCCCGTAATTGCGGGGCGGCTTTTTTTGCGCAAAAAATGTCGCACGGTTTTCTCATGAACCGCATAAACCCCCATTTTTCGCGGCAGGATACAGAGGGGAAGGGCCAGAATGATTCCACCTATGTACTTTCAGGAGGGATGGAACATGGAGTTTGAACGGCGGCGGGACACCGTGACGGTACGCATCACCGGGGAGCTGGATCATTGCAGCGCGCAGCCCATCCGGCGGGAATTGGACGGACTGATTTCCGATCCGGGGGTGAAAAAACTGGTGATGGATTTGAAGGATATGGCCTTTATGGATTCCTCGGGCATCGGCGTGATTTTGGGGCGCTACCGCACCCTTGCCCTGCGGGGCGGAAAGGTGGCGGTGAAAAACATGAACCCCCAGGTGAAAAAGGTGTTTCTTTTGTCCGGCATGGATCAGGTCATTCAAATTATGTGAGGGAGACAAACACATGAAGATCATCAACGAAATGAAGCTGGAATTTTTAGGCGTGCCGGAAAACGAGGGCTTTGCCCGGGTGGCCGTCAGCGCCTTCGCCGTGCAGCTGGACCCCACGCTGGACGTGCTGGCCGACATCAAAACCGCCGTCAGCGAGGCCGTGACCAACGCCATCGTACACGGCTACGCCGACGCATCCGGCGGTACCGTGACCGTCGCCGCGGCATTGCAGGACGATGGGGTGCTTTCCCTGGAAATCATAGACAAAGGAAAAGGCATCGCCGATATCGACCGGGCCATGCAGCCCTTTTTCACCACCCAGCCGGAAAAGGAGCGCTCCGGCATGGGCTTTTCCGTGATGCAGACCTTCATGGACAAGGTGACGGTGGAATCGAAGCCCGGCAAAGGCACCACCGTGCGCATGCAAAAGCGCCTGCGGGAGGGCTGATATGAGCCTGTACGCCTTGGCGCAGGCGGGCGACCCGGACGCTTTAGCCGCCCTGGTGCGGCAGCATATGCCCCTGGTGCAGGCCCTGAGCCGCCGCTTCCAAAGCCCGGAGGACGCCTTTCAGCAGGGCTGCGTGGGGCTGGTCGCCGCCATCCGCCGGTATCAGGAGGACGCGGGCTTCGCCTTTTCCACCTACGCCGTGCCGGTGATTTTAGGCGAAATGCGGCGTTCCGCCTGCCGGGACATGGGCTGGCGCACCCGAAATAAGCTCAAACGGGCCCGGGATTACCAGGAGCAGCAGCTCAGGCAGTTTGGCCGCATGCCGCCTGTTAAGGAAACCGCCGAAAAAGCGGGCTTGCCCCCGGAAGAGCTGGCCCTGTTGCTTGAAATGGAAAAAGGCCCGGTCTACGATGAAACCGGCCTTTTGCTTTCGTCCCTCCCCGACCCCGGCGGCGACGCCTGGCTGGTTCGGTTCTGTATTCAGGATATTCTTTCCCGCCTGCCGGAAGAGGAAAGCTGGCTCATTCGCCAGCGCTTCCTGCTGGGCCGCACCCAGACTGAGCTGGCCCAGGCCCTTCAAATCACGCAATCCAGCTTCTCCCGCCGGGAAAAACGCGCCCGCGCTCACTTTCAGCAGGCGTGGACGGAGCAGGAGAGGGGAAGGGAAAGGACGCTCTAAAGCAGGTAGGAGGTAGGAAGTAGGAGGTAGGAGGTTTTATCTTGTTCATCAAGATGCATGCTCCCGTCCTTTTTTTGGACTATATATACTTCCTACCTCCTACCTCCTACCTCCAACCTTACTTAAAGTGTCCTTTAAACTGTACCCCATAGGATGGACACACACTTTGGTAAGGCAGACCTACACGTCCCCGTTCAGTGGACAGCCAGCAAAAGGCACGTCCCCAAACAA
>CAJOJQ010000010.1 GCA_905234985.1 uncultured Christensenellaceae bacterium | reverse complement strand
GAATACCTGAGCAAGAAGGGTCTGAAGCAGATCCTTGAGAAGATAAAGTAGAAGGGGTGGGAGAAGGGGTGGGCGTGGGTTCGCTGCCGGAGGGCGGCGGATCGTTGCCGTCAGAATCGCCGCCCCGGTCGTTATCGCTGCGGGGGGTGGCGTCGAAATCCAGCCAGCCGAAGCCGTTCAGGTACACCTCGGCCCAGGCGTGGGCGTTTTCCCCGGTCACATAGGCCACGCCGTTTTCATCCGGGATGGCGAGATAGCCCGTCACGTATCGGGCGGGCAGGCCGGCCACGCGGCACAGCATGGTCATGGCCGTGGCGAAATAAGTGCAGTAGCCCTGCTTTTCCCCGATCAGGAACCAGGCCAGGAAGTCCACCCCGTCCGGCGGCACCTGGGTGTTCAGGGTGTAGGCATAGTTGGCGCGCAGATAGCGCTGAATGCCCATGGCCTTTTCGTAGGGCGTATTGCAGCCCGCCGTGGCTTTGGCGGCGATGTCGTAGATTTCCTGCTGGATGTGGCGGGGGATCGCGGTATACCGCGCGCTCACTTCCGCATACCGGGGATCGTCCATGGCCGCGCAGGCTTTGATCAGAGCTTCCGTGGCTTTGCTGCCCGGCAGGAAGGGCATGTAGGTAATTGCGTATTCGTCTCCGGGGGCTAAATTCCGGGTTAGGAACAGCTCTCCCGCCGTATTGAAATACAGCACCATTCTGTCCCCGTCCAGCTGCAAAGTGCGGGTGCGGGCGGGGGCGAACAGGGTGGTGGTGCCGTTGTTCAGGACGTGTACCCGCAGGGCTTCGGGTGTTACGCTTCCGTCCCCGGCCAGGGGCCGGTTCAGGTCGAACAAGTCCTCCCGCAGGGATTGGAAGCGGGGGGAAGCGGCCAAATACCGCCGGGCGGACAGGGTATCGTACCAGTTGAGGCCGGTATAATCGTCGTAGGTTTTGGCCCGGAGCAGCACGGTGCGATTGGTGTATACCTCCATCACGGTATGTTTTTCCGGCTGAGCGGGGCCGCCAAGGCGCTCGTCCAGGGGCTGAAAGCCCTCCGTTTTCAGGGTGAAGGAAGCGCGGTATTCGTTGAACAGCAAATAATCTTCTATGAGATTGCGGATGTACTCTGCCGCGTTTTTCAGCGGTTCCACCGTCATGCTGCGCTGGGGCATGACGGAAAAGGCCAGCAGCGGCAGCAGCAGCGCCACGGGCAGCAGGCTCACGCGTTTGCCCTGCCTGCCCGCGGCCAGCAGCAGCAGCCCGGCGGCGGCGGGCAGGGCGCAGAGCAGCAATTGCGGCTCCGCGTTCAGCACGAACGCCAGGGCGATCACCGCCAGCACCGTAAAAAGCGCCAGGGGCAGGGTTCGGTCCCAGGCCAGGGCAGCGGCCAAAAGGGAAAACATGAGGCAAACGGCCCACCGCGCCGTATCGGCGTAAGGGGAAACGGCGTCCGGCACGCCCCGGAAGGATAAAATCGCCGCCTTGCCTAACTGGATCAGGGTAAACAGGGGGCCGCCGCCAAGGGCCGCCCAAATGCCCAGCACCGCCAACCCGCCCAGGGGCAGCAGCCACCGGTACTTGACGTGTACGGAAAACAGGGCGTGAAAGGCCAGGGAAAACACGGCGCACAAAAGCAGCCCGGGCCACAGGGCGTGGGTGGGCATGAGGGACCGAATCAGCGTCAGGCTCATGCCCACGCTGAGCAGATACGTGGTCAGATAGCCCATCATGAGGGCACCCATGCCGCTTTTACGCGGGAGTGACATAGCACACCTCCACCAAATGATGCTGAAGCCTTGTCACATAGGGCTGGTATTCTTTCGCGTCCGGCGTATAGGTGACCAGGTACAGCCGGGCGCTGGGACCCATGCGGCGGATATGGCTCACGCCCTCCACGATCTGGGCGTCCAGCCGGGTGGTAATGATGACGGTGGCCCCAGTGCGGCGCATGCGGCGCAGCTCCAAATCCAGCACCCGGGCGAACACCTCGCCGCCGCCGAAGGGCTGACTGGCCAGCATTTCCTGCAACAGCTTCAGATTGGCCGCGCTGTCGGAGGCAAACTCGTTGGCCCGCGCCCCGTAAATGGGCAGGCGCACTGGGCTGCCGTCCGCCATCTGCATGCGGGCGACCGACACGGCCGTTTCGCACAGGGCGTCCCGCAGGCATTCCTTCCCGTCGGTCAGATGCTCGCCGCCCACGGGGGCGTCACAGTCCAGCAGGATCAGGGTGTCCGGTGGAGCGGGCATCTCGAACCGGCGCACCAGCAGCTCCCGCTTCCGGGAGCTTAACTTCCAGTGAATGCGCTTCATGGCGTCGCCGGGCTGATAAGCGCGCACGTCCTCCGGGGCGTTGTAGTCCTCCTGGGTGCGGGACAGGGCAGCGGAACCGTCGTCGCCGGTGGTGACGCGGGGTTTTTCGATATCGAAGGGGCGGGGCAGTACGGTGAGCGTGCCGCCAAAGTCCCTGATTTTCATGCGCATGCGAAACAGGCCGAAGGCGTCCTGGATCTCCAGGGCCTTTAACCCGGCCTGATACTGGCCCACGTGGCTGGCGGTCAGGGGAAGCCGCTTTTCGTGGGCGCGGAAGGGAGAGGGCGGGAAAAAACATTCCGCAGCCTCTCCGTTAAAGAAAAACACGCCCTTGGGCGGCGCGACCGGCAGGGGGCACCGATGGCCCGCCTGCAAATCCAGGTACGCGCTGTCGCCCCGGACGACGGAAACGGAGGAAAGGGCCTGACGGCAGAAGGCCGTGCGCCGCGCCCAAAGGCAGCTCACAAAGCCGTACAGCAGCAGGGCGCACAGCAAAAGCCCAATGTACAGGTACAGCGCGTTGCCCAGGGACAGGGCGCATACCATGCTGGTGATCAGGGCGGCGGCGGCCGCGAAACAGCGGCGCGTCATACGCGCCCCGTAGGCACCGGCACGGTTTCCAGCAATTGGGCCAGCACCTGCTGGGAGGATACGCCCTTCATGCGGGCCTCCGGCGTCAGGATCAGCCGATGGGACAGCACGGGCAGGGCCATGTGCCGGATATCGTCGGGCAGCACGTAATCCCGGCTGCTGAGCAGGGCGCAGGCCTGGGCCGCCCGCAGCAGGGCGATGGCCCCACGGGGGGACGCGCCCAATTGCAGGGCGGGATGGGTGCGGGTCTGGGCCACGATGGTGGCTACATAATACCGGGCCTCCCGGCTGGCGTACACGCTGCCTAACTGCTCCTGCATGGCTAAAATTTCATCCGCGCCGCATACGGGGGACAGGGTCTCCATGGGCGAGGTCTGGCCGGAATAGCGCTCCAGCACGTCCATTTCTTCCTCCACGGAGGGGTAGCCCACGGAGATTTTCAGGAAGAACCGGTCCATCTGCGCTTCCGGCAGGGGATAGGTGCCCACAAAATCCACCGGGTTCTGGGTAGCCATCACCATAAAGGGCCGGGGCATTTTATAGGTCACCCCGTCCACCGTCACCTGGCCTTCTTCCATGACCTCCAGAAGGGAGGACTGGGTCTTGGGCGACGTGCGGTTGATTTCATCCGCCAGCACGATCTGGCTCATGACGGCCCCGGGCTTGAATTCCATTTCCCCGCTCTGCATATTCACCATGGTAAAGCCTGTCACGTCGGAGGGCGTCACGTCGGGGGTAAACTGGATGCGCTTAAAACTGCACTGCAAGGAACGGGCCAGGGCCGCCGCCATGGTGGTTTTGCCCACGCCCGGCACGTCCTCAATCAGCACGTGACCCCGGCAGATCAGGGCGATCAAAAGCAGCTCGATGGCTTCATCCTTGCCAACGATCACCCGGCGGATATTCTGCTGTAAGGCGTAAGCCAAAGGGCGGGCCGGCGCCGGGTTGGAATTGGACTGCATAATGTAGGTTCTCCTTTCGGAAAGAAAGTCCGGGAACGGGGCGGTTTTCCCCGATCCAACGGTAGTATACCAAAAAAACAGGCGGAATGCAACAAAATCCGCAACAGACGTGTAACCAATTTGAAACAATTTACAAATCGCCTTTTTCTGTGACGGAATTTTTTCTTGCATTTTGCCCGGAACAGTGCTATGATAACCGGGAAACGCGACGATGGGACACAGCAGCGGGCGTTCCGGAAAGAGAGCTGCCGGGCGGTGCAAGGCAGAGGGAACACGCTGTGATCCAGCCCGGAACGGGCGGCGACGAGCCGCCGGGGAGCGCCCCCTACAGCGCGCGCGAGCGGCGCGGTTTTTCCGCGCAAGCTGGGTGGCAACGCGGAAAACTTCCGTCCCAGTGGTTGGGGCTGGAAGATTTTTTATTTTCTGGAGGGAAGAAAATTTATGATCGACATTAACCTGATTCGCACCAATCCCGATCTCGTGCGGGAAAACATCAAAAAGAAGTTCCAGGATCAAAAGCTGCCCCTGGTGGACGAAGTGATCGAACTGGACAAAAAGAACCGCGAAGCCATTCAGCGGGCGGATTTCCTGCGCTCCCAGCGCAACAAGATCAGCAAGCAGATCGGCGCGCTGATGGGCCAGGGCAAGAAGGACGAGGCCGAGGCCGCCAAGCAGCAGGTCAAGGACATGCAGGACGAAATGGCCGCCCTGGAAGCCAAGGAAACGGAGTACGCCGAGGAAATCAAAAAGCGCATGATGGTGATTCCCAACATCATCGACGCTTCCGTGCCCATCGGCAAGGACGACAGCCAGAACGTGGAAAACGAGCGCTTCGGCGAACCCGTGGTGCCCGCCTGGGAAATCCCCTATCATGTGGACATCATGGAGCGGCTCAACGGCATTGATCTGGATTCCGCCCGCCGCACCTCCGGCAACGGCTTCTACTATCTGAAAGGCGATATCGCCCGGCTGCACAGCGCTATCCTGTCCTATGCCCGGGATTTCATGATCGACCGGGGCTTCACCTATTACGTGCCCCCCTTCATGATCCGCTCCGCCGTGGTGAACGGGGTCATGAGCTTCACCGAAATGGAAAACATGATGTACAAGATCGAGGGTGAAGACCTCTATCTGATCGGTACCAGCGAACACAGCATGATCGGCAAGTTCATCGACCAGATTCTGGACGAAGCGGACCTGCCCCAGACCCTGACCAGCTATTCCCCCTGCTTCCGCAAGGAAGTGGGCGCCCATGGCATCGAGGAGCGCGGCGTGTACCGCATCCACCAGTTCGAGAAGCAGGAAATGATCGTGGTCTGCAAGCCCGAGGACAGCATGATGTGGTATGACCGCCTGTGGCAGAACACCGTAGACTTCTTCCGCAGCATGGACATTCCCGTGCGCACGCTGGAATGCTGCTCCGGCGACCTGGCTGACCTGAAAGTGAAGTCCTGCGACGTGGAAGCCTGGAGTCCCCGCCAGCAGAAATACTTTGAAGTGGGAAGCTGCTCCAACTTGGGCGACGCCCAGGCCCGCCGTTTGGGCATCCGCGTCAAGGGCGCGGACGGCAAAAAGTATCTGGCCCACACGCTGAACAACACCGTGGTGGCCCCGCCCCGCATGCTGATCGCTTTCCTGGAAAACAATCTGCAGGCCGACGGCACCATCCGCATCCCCGAACCGCTGCAAAAGTACATGGGCTTCAAGGACAAAATCGGTTAAAGAAACAGAATGGGGCAGAGAGCAACGCGCTCCCTGCCCCGCGGTTTTTTATGGAAAAGTCAAGCGGCTTCCTTTGCCGTTCCATTGCCCATTGATTAAAAGCCGGCGTTTTCCCCCTGCGCGGGCATTTTTGTTTTCAAAAAATTGTATGAAATTTTTTTCATGCTCTGACCCGCGTAAGGCCTTCCCTGACCGTGGTTTTCTAAAAAAATACAATGTAAATACAAGTTTTTCTGCATATTCTCCCGGTTTTTTGCACTTTTTGGCATTGAAGAAAGCAAAAAATAAGGCGCACGCCCTCAAAACCTTGCCAAAAAGTGCTTGACTGTGCAGGAAATAGCAAGTATAATAAGGATCGTGGAGGAATGTCAGGCGAAAAAGCAGGGCGCTTCTCCCGCTTCATGAACCTGTTTTCCGAACAGGTGTATTGCCAACGCCGAGCGAGCAGCCTTGGGGCGCTTGCTTTGAGAATTGGGCGCAAACGGTAGAAGGGAGGTTGGGGGCCTTTTCGTTACTACCCGAGCGATAAGCTCCGCCGGGCCGTCGAAAGGGACGACCACGGGCGGAGGTGCGGCTGATTCGGCGAAAAAGCCGCATGAATTCCCACATAGCTATCTCGGCCCAACCGGCAATGGTTGGAACTTCAACGAAATACCCAAACTAACGAAAGGATGAAGACGAACATGAAAAAGATTCTGGCTCTGGCTCTGGCTGCTGTGATGGTCATGGCGCTGGTTGGAAGTGCGATGGCCGACAGTACTGGTTCTGTCACGATCAGCTCTCCTACGGACGGCGACACCGGTTCCACTTACAGTCTGTGGAAACTGTTTGACATCGTTGATGTCGGTGGCGGTGTGTATGTCTATACTCCTGTGGATGCGTATAAAGATTCCATTATCAGCGCTGTGAATACCGTTGTTGGCGCTGGTACTCTTACCAGTGAATCGAAAGATTATGAGATTCAGACGGCTGTTGCTGGTATTTCAGTAGAAGCCACGAAAAAGCAATTTGCTGACACCCTGTATGGTTTGGTAGCAGCAATTGATAATGATGGGGACATTCAGATTGCGGCTGGATCCGATTCGGCTTCTGCGACTAATGCCGCCGTTCCGATTGGCTACTACCTGTTCGCTGAAACCACCGTCGGTGCATATGATGGCGGTGCTGGTGTCGCGACCCGCCCCATGCTGTACACTGTGACTACCAGTGGTCTTACCCAGACCACAAAGGAATCTTATCCCACCCCAGAAAAAACTGTGACCGCTTCTGAGGATGGCAGTGTTGAAGACACCGATTCTGCTACCGCCCAGATCGGTAAGGACGTTACCTTCCAGTTGAAGACCACGCTTCCCTCTAATTTTGCTGATTACAATCTTGGCTATTATCTGCAGTTCTACGATACTCTGTCCGCTGGTTTGAAATTCAAGGAAGTCACGAGCGTAACTGTCGATGGTAATGCTGCTATTACTGAGGGCGATGGCGCTTATGTATTCAACAATCCCACTTGGGTGGATGGTTCTGCTACAACCCTGACTTGGACCTGGGCTAACATTAAATTGGATTCCCATGCGGCTGCTGGAAAAGACGTTATTATCACCTATAAGGCGACTGTGACTGGTGATGCTGTGATCGGTGATGCCGGTAACCCCAACACCCTGAAAATCGTCTTCTCCAATAACCCGACGAGCGATGGTCACGGTGAATCCAAGACTATCGAAGTGAAAGTGTATGCTTTCGCTGTGAATGTCAACAAGACCAATGATACTGGCACTGGCTTGGCAGGTGCAGAATTCGTTCTGAAGAAGGGCGATAACTTTTATAAGTACACCGAAGGCGAGACCGACGATCTCGATACTGTTACTTGGGTAACTACTGAGAGCGATGCAACTGTTCTGGTTTCTAACGCCGATGGTACAATGCATCTCAAGACTGATACTTCCGAAATGCCTGCTGCTGTAACATTCAAGGGCCTCCCGGAGGGAACTTATGTCCTGCATGAAACCCAAGCGCCTGAAGGATACAACCTTGCGCCTGACGTAACAGTCACGATTACTGCTACCGCAGTTGATCCGGGCGACACGATTACTGTTGAGTGCGATGGTGCGACACTGAATGGCACTACTTATGTAGCTACAACGGATATCATTGACCGTCAGGGTACTACCCTCCCCTCCACCGGCGGCATCGGTACCACCATCTTCTACGTGTCCGGTCTGATCATGGTGCTGGGCGCTTCCATCATCCTGATCTCCCGCCGCCGCGCTGACGCGGAATAATTTCCCCGTCAACCACGACAGCAAAACCCTAAACTGAATCCCGTCCCCCTGTCGCCCCGGCGATAGGGGGATTCTCTATGTCCTTCAAGGCTATTGACAGCATGGAATAAAAGCCCTATAATGAAATGGTCAAAAGGAAAGGAGGTTTTATCCTATGGCGTCCCGAATCATTCTGGGGCTCCGGGCCGCAGGGTGGGATGAAAAATCCATTAACGATTTTATCCTTTGGGTAGAAACCGGAGAAGAACAGTACAAGCCGGCAGGCAAAAAAGAATAAATCACGACAGCAAAACCCAAAACTGAACCCCGTCCCCCTGTCGCCCCGGCGATAGGGGGATTTTTCCGGCATAATAAAAGCGCCTTCGGAAACGTGTCCGAAGGCGCGGAAGACGATCGACCAACCCCGGGATGCATCAAAGGCTCCGGGCAGGAAAATGAAATTTCTGGTGCGGCGGCTATGCCGCCGCGCTTGTGCTGTTTAGGTGTCGTGGCCGCCGAACTGCATGATTTCCATGATCTTGTAGCGGTCCATCTGCAAATGCTTTTTCATGGTGAGGGCTTCCTCAATGGGGATTTCCACGATGCCGCCCTCCTGGGTGCCGATCACGCAGTCGCCCCGGCCTTCCAGGAAAGCCATGACGGCGTGGTAGCCCATGCGGGTGGCGGTTTCACGGTCGCGTCCGGTGGGCGCGCCGCCGCGCTGGATATGGCCGATGACGGTGATGGTGGGCTTGATGCCCAGGGCTTCCTGGATGCGCTGGCCCACGTCGGTAGCGTGGCCCGCGCCTTCGGCCACAACCACCATAAAGTGGGTGTAGCCCGCCAGCTTGGCGCCCCGGATGCGCTCGATCACGTTCTTTTCAAAATCTTCCGCGTGCTCCGGCACCAGCACGGCGGTGGCGCCCACGGCGGTGCCCACGTACAGGGCCAGGAAGCCCGCGTTGCGGCCCATGACCTCCACCACGGAGCAGCGCTCGTGGCTCTGCATGGTGTCGCGCAGCTTGTCGATGCACTCGATGGCGGTGTTGCAGGCGGAGTCGAAGCCGATGGTGTAGTTGGTGCAGCCCACGTCGTTGTCGATGGTGGCGGGCACGCCCACTACGGGGATGCCCAGGCGGGAAAGCTCCAGCGCGCCGCGGAAGGTACCGTCGCCGCCGATGGCCACGATGCCGTCCAGGCCCAGCATTTTGCAGGTGCTTACCGCCTTCAGGCGGCCTTCCTTGGTCATGAATTCTTCGCTGCGGGCGGTATAAAGCACGGTGCCGCCCCGGGACAGCAGATGGCCCACGCTGGCGCGGGTGAGCTGCACGAAATCGCAGTTGATCAGGCCCTGCCAGCCGCGGCGGATGCCGATGCACTCAATGCCGTTGGCCAGCGCGGTGCGCGCCACGGCGCGGACTGCCGCGTTCATGCCCGGCGCGTCGCCGCCGCTGGTCAAAACGCCGATCCGTTTGACTTTCTTTTCAGTCTGTTCCATTTTTTTCATTCCTTCCTTCTTCAATAAGCGTTTGGTGTGCCTACCGTTTGGTTCGTGCGTAAAGGGAAGGCTGTTCAACTCAAAAAAATTATAACATAAGTGTTTTCCAGGGGCAAGAAAAATTTTTGAATTTGAAGGGAATATTCAAGTATTGCGTTTCGGCCTTGTAATTCGCCCGGCGTTCCGATATAATATGCGCAGAGAAGCCATAAAATACCAGGCGTCCCGAAAATACCGCCCGCAATCGGGCCAAAGGGTGTGATCCAATTGGAATTGATTCACGGTTCTCCCGCCGATATGACGGGCCGGAGCGAAAGAGAGATCAGGGCGTATGCCTTTCTGGACAGGCTGGGGGTTGACTTTGACCGAACGGATCATCCGGATCGGCCCGCCACCACCATGGAGGTGTGCGCGGATGTGGACGCGGTGCTGCACGTGCATATCTGCAAAAACCTGTTTCTATGCAACCGCCAGCAGACCAACTTTTATCTGCTGGTGATGCCGGGGGACAAGCCCTTCAAAACCAAGGAGCTGTCGGGGCAGATGGGCGTGAGCCGCCTTTCCTTCGCCAGCGAGGAATACATGGCCCAATTCCTGGATATTCATCCGGGCAGCGTTTCCGTGTTAGGGCTGATGAACGATAAAGAGCATAGAGTGCGGCTGGTGATCGACGAGGACGTATTGAAGGAAGAATTTTTCGGGTGCCATCCCTGCGAAAACACAAGCTCCATCCGCTTCGCCACCAGGGATTTGACGGACGTGATCCTGCCCGCCCTTCATATCGAGCCGGTCATCGTGCATTTGGAAGGGAAAGAATAAAAAACAGGAGCCGTCCGAAGGGAGGAAGCTATACCCCGTGTTTCAGCAGATTGTAAAAACGGTTGCGGAAAACAAAGCGGACCGTCTGCTTGTCACCATCGACGGCCCGTGCGCTTCGGGAAAAACGACGTTTGCGCGGGAGCTCTCGGATGCGATCAACGCTCCGGTGATCCATACGGATGATTTTGTGATCCCCCATGCCCGAAAAACCGCTGAACGCCTGGCGGTGCCCGGCGGCAATTGCGACGCGGAGCGGCTGGTTCAGGAAGTGCTTTCCCCCTTTGAACAGGGAGCGCCTGTGAAATACCGCAGGTATGACTGCATGGCGGACTGTTTGCTGCCGGAAGAAGAACTGCGGTCGGGGATTCGCATACTGATCTTAGAGGGCAGCTACTGCAATCTGCCGGTCATTCGGGCGTATGCTGGGCTGCGTCTGTTCGTGGACGCGCCGGAGGAAATCCGGATGGAACGGCTGCGGAAAAGGGAAACGCCGGAATCCCTGCGCAGATTCCGGGAGAAGTGGATTCCCCTGGAAAACGCCTATTTTCAGGCGTATCACTTGCCGGACGGCGGCTGCATAATTATATCAGGAGGAGCAAATGGATAAATACGCTTTCATTTTAGGCATGATCACCGCGTTTTGCGAGTGCGTGGCGGGCGGGTGCAAAAGAATGGCCCTGTCTCCGCCGCTCACCAGTGCGGATTACGGGGCGGTTTCGGCGGAGGCGGAAAAAATCATCGAAAAGCACGGTCTGGTTCATTATCACGAGATGAATTTGGACCGGCCCGCGCCTTTCGACTGGATCGTGATCGCGGCGAAACGGGAAACGATCGAACAGTACAAGGCGCTTCGTCAGGCGGGCTGCAGCCCCGCCGTTTCCCTGAAACCGTTTTCCGAGCTATTGAGCTACAATGAAAAAGAAAGCGTGCATACCGGGTATGACGCTTTCAGGGAATATTTTCCGATATAAAGCATGACAGGCCGAAGACGCCGCCTTCAATACCCAATTTCCGAAAGAAGAACGTCCATCACGCCCGCGCAGCGCAGGGAGAAGGCTTTGCTGACCCATGGCTTTTCCCCGTTGCGGATGCAGCGGCCCAATTGCTCGATTTCTAATTGATAATTGTTGGCGGCGGCGACGGTTTTGGTTTCGCGCTTGCCGTCCCGGATCACGGTGTAGGGGATTTCGCCGCACTGGTTGAACTGCACCGGGGAGTGGATTTCCCCTTTTGTGCCGTAGATGTGCAGCCGGTCCAGCCGTCCGTCCGGCAGCAGCATGCCGCAGTCTAACTTGGCTATCGCGCCGTTTTCATAGAGCAGCAGAGCGGTGGTGTACAGGTCGATGTGCTTTTCGGAAAACTGGGCGGCGGCGCGCACAGAAGCCGGATCCCGGCCCATCATCCACAGCGCCATGCTCAAAGAATAGCAGCCCAAGTCGTACAGGGCGCCGCCGAAGGTCTCCTTCCGCAGGCGGATGTCCGTGTCGGCGCGGCGGGGCGTGATGAAGGCGGATTCCAAATAGCGGATTTCGCCGATGGAGTCCAATTCCGCCTTGATGGCGGCGATGATGGGGCTGTGCAGGTAGGCGAAGGCCTCCATGAGATGCACGCCGTTTTCTTCCGCCGCACGGAACATGCTTTCCTCCTGGGCCTTGGAAACGGCCAGGGGCTTTTCGCACAGCACGTGCTTTTTGGCGTTCAGGGCGCGTTTGGCCCATTCACAGTGCAGATCGTTGGGCAGGGGAATGTAGACCGCTTCCACGTGGGGATCATCCAGCAGCGCTTCATAGCTGCCGTAGGCCTTTTCAAAGCCGAATTCCTGCTGGAACGCCTGGGCCTTTTCTAAGCTGCGGCCCGCCACGGCGTACAAATCGCAGTTGGCCGCCAGCTTCATGGCGGGAATGGTCTGGCTCCGGGCGATGCCCGCCGTGCCTAAAACGCCCCATTTGATGTTTGCCATTTCATCTGCCTCCTTTTCCCGGTCAGGCGGCTTCGTTCCCCGTCTGAGCGGTATACAATTGGTAATACAGCCCGCGCTTCCGCATCAGTTCTTCGTGGCTGCCCATTTCGGCGATGCCTTTGTTGCCGATGTACAGGATGCGGTCGCAGTTCTTGATGGTGCTTAACCGGTGGGCCACGATGATGCTGGTGCGGTCTTTGAGCATTTCCCGGATGCCCTCCTGCAAGAGCTTCTCGGTCTGGGTGTCGATGGAGGAGGTGGCCTCGTCCAAAATCAGGATGGCGGGATCGGAAAGCAGGGTGCGGGCAAAGGCCACAAGCTGCTTTTCGCCCTGACTCAAATTGCTGCCCCGCTCCTTGATCTCGGTCTGATAGCCCATGGGCATTTTGCGGATCAGCTCGTCCGCCCGCACCCGCCGGGCCGCTTCCTTCACCTCGCTGTCCGTGGCGTCTAAGCGTCCGTAGCGAATGTTATCCATGAGCGTGCCGGAGAAGATGAAGCTGTCCTGGAGCATGATGCCCAATTGGGAACGCAGGGAATGAAGGGTGACTTTGCTGATGTCGTGGGTCTTGCCCGCCTTGTCGTGGAGCAAAATCCTGCCGCCGTTCAGGTTATAGAAGCGGCACAGCAGATTGATGACGGTGCTTTTGCCCGCGCCGGTGGGGCCCACCAGGGCGATGCTTTCCCCGGCCTTCACGTGCAGGTTCACGTGCTCCAGCACGTTGGTTCCTTCCTCGTAGGCGAAGGTCACGTCCTGGAAATCCGCTTCCCCGGTGATTTCGGGCAGGGTTTCCGCGTCGGGCGCGTCGTCCACCACCACCGGCTCGTCCATGGTTTCAAAAATGCGCTCTAAATAGGCGATGTTGTTGACGAAAGAATTGTAGATATTCGCCAGGTTGGTGATGGGCTGCCAGAAGCGGCTGACGTACTGGCCCATGGCTAAGATCACGCCGAAGGACACCATTTTGCCGCCGCCCATCCAGTAAACGCCCGCGATGTACAGGAAGGTGAGCACCAGCTGGGTCATGGTTTCGCTGGACAGCCACACCGTGTTGCTGATCTTCACCGCCCGCATCCACGCCTGACGGCAGGCGGTGGCGAGGCGCTCCATGATGGAAATATTGACCTCCTGCCGGTCGAAGAACTGGCTCACCCGCACGCCGTCGATGGATTCGGCCAAATAGGCGTTGTAGTTGCTGTTTTTGTTGCTCTGGTTTTGCCAGGCTTTCCGCTGCCGGGGCTTGATGAAGAAAATGATGGCAACGAAAATGGGCAGGCCCGACACGATCACGGTGGCCAATGTGGCGTCGGTGGAGTTCATGAACACCACGATGAATACCAGACTGATCACGTCGATGATCATGTTGATGATGCCGTTGGACAGGATATCCGATACGGAGTTGACGTAGTTGATCACCCGCACTAAGATCTTGCCCGCGGGCCTGCTGTCGTAATAGCTGAACGGCAGCTTTTGCAGGTGGGCGAACAGGTCGGCGCGAATGTCGTAAATGATTTCCTGGCTCACGTGGGCCATCATGCGGGAACGGATGACGGTCAAAACGATGCTGAGGGCAATCACGCTTACGAACAGCAGGGCCATCCGGCCGATCATGGCGGTGTCCTTGTTGGGCACCGCTTCGTCCAGCACCCATTGGGTGATCTTGGGGATATACAGGGTGGCGACGCTGGAAAGGGCGCTGAGCAGCAGCGCCAGCAGCATCTTGTATTTGTGCTTGGCCACGTACCGGCCCGCCCGTTTCAGATGCTTCCATTGAAAGGGGGATTCTAATTTTTCATCGACGTCGAATTTATTCCGCGCCATGTTACACCGCCTCCTCCATGGGGATGCCGTATTGCAGGCAGTAGGTCTGCCAGTAATAGCCCCGTTTTTCCAGCAGCTCTTTGTGGGTGCCCTGTTCCGCGATCCTGCCGTTCTGCACCACCAGGATCAGGTCGGCGTCCCGCATGGAAGAAATGCGCTGGGCGATGATGAATTTGGTGCACGGGAAGGGCAGATTGCGCAGTTGATCCTGGATATACAGCTCCGTTTCGCTGTCCACGGCGGAGGTGGTGTCGTCCATGATGAGGATGCTGGGCTTGACGGCCAGGGCCCGGGCCAGGGCGATGCGCTGCCGCTGGCCGCCGGAGAGGCCCACGCCGCGCTCGCCGATGATGGTATCGTACCCCTCGGGCAAATGCTCCACAAATTCGGCGGCGTCCGCCCGGCGGGCAAAATCCTTTACCTCGTCCAGGGTCAAATCCTGATTGCCGAAGGCGATGTTGCCCTCCACCGTATCGGAGAACAGGAACACGTCCTGAGTGGCGGTGCCGATGCCGCCCCGCAATTGCTGGAGCTTCCATTGCTTCACGTCGCAGCCGTCCACCAGCACTTCGCCCTCCGTGGCGTCATAGAAGCGGGACAGCAGATGGATCAGGGTGGTTTTGCCGCCGCCGGTGGGGCCCATGACGGCCACCGTCTGGCCCGGCTGCACGGCAAAGCTCACGTCCTTCAAAATCTCCTTGGTGTCGATCTTGAAGGAAACGTTGCGGAATTCGATCTTTCCCTCCATGCGGCCGTGCTCCACGGCGTCGGGGGCGTCCACGATCTCCGGCTTGCCGTAGTGCAGCTCCATCACCTTGGCGGCGGAGGTGGAAAAGCGCTGCAAATCGTTAATGAGGTTGCCCAGCTCCCGCATGGGGTTGGAAACCGCCCAGCTAAGGCCCGTGAAAATCGCCAGCTGGCCGGGGGTCAGTTCGCCGGAAATGATGAACAGGCCGCCCACGAACACCGTCACCAGCTGGATGGCGTTCACCAGCAGCTCGATCATGGGGAAGAAGGTGAGCCACAGCTTGTTGATGCGCAGGTGGCTGTCCATGAAGGCCCGGCTCTTTTCCTCGAACCGCTGCTTTTCGTATTCCTCCCGGGCGAAAGCCTTGACCACCCGGTTGCCCGCGATGTTTTCCTGGGCGGCGGTGTTCATTTCGCTGAGCTTTTCCCGCATGAACACGAACCGGGGCCGCACGTGCTTGGAAAAGAATTTGGTTATCAAAAGCAGGATGGGCGTGATCACGATCAGCAGCAGCGTCAGCTTCCAGTTCACGAAGAACAGGTACACGGTGGTAAACAGGAAGGTGCAGGCCGCGTCGATGATGCGGTAATCGATGTAGGACAGGAAATGGCGGCACCAGTCCAGGTCGGCGCTCATGCGGGTCATGAGGTCGCCGGTGCGGTGGTCGTCAAAAAAGCGCATGTCGTTGTATTGCAGCTTTTCAAACAGGCGGCGGCGCAGATTGAAGATCACGTTCTGGCTGTCTTTTTCCAGAAAGATCACCATAAGGTACCGAAGCCCTTCCCGGCCTAACTTCACCACCAGCATAACGGCTAAGATGGCAAGCAGGGGGTCGGGGTTCTGGGCCACGATCACGTCGTCGATCAGCCGCTGGGACAGGGCCGGGTTCACCAGCAGCAGCATGCAGGTGAACACGCTCAGGCACAGGGCGATGATATGGCGGCGGCGGTAGGGCGCGTCCATATTCTCCCACAGCCATTTGATTTGATTGCGCATGTTTATCTCCCAAACGCGGTTGAAACGGTCAGATGAGGGTCAAAGACGCGGAAACGGCGTCTTTCAGCTCCAGCCTGGCCGATTTTCCGTCCGCTTTCAGGGAATAGCCGCCCTTGAAGCCGGTGAAGGAAAGACAGCCGTTTTCGTCGGTGGTCAGGGTTTGGTGGGTTTCCCAGTCCCCGTGAATCAGCTTTTGCAGGGCGTTATAGCTGGGCTTTTCGCTGTTGTCCTCCCGCACGAAACCGGAGGGCGCTTTCAGCCAGCAGCCGTCGTTGAAATCCCAGGTGGTGATGGCTTCCACCAGGGGATGGGCGAAGAGTACGGAGTACATTTCCGAAATTTCACGGGCCTGCCGTTCCTCTCCTTCGGGAGTGCTGGGCCAATTTTCGACCTGCCAGTCGTTCAGGTCGTCGATGTGGGCGGGCATGATGGCCCCGGAAATCAGGGTGTTTTCCGTAAAATGGATGGGCAGGCCGAAGCGGGAGAAGCGTTCCAGCACGTTGTTCAGCTTGTCCAGCCCCCAATAGCCCTGGTGCTGGTGGCTCTGGATGCCGATGGCGCTGATGGGCACCCCCGCCTCCAGCAGCCCTTCCAGCAGGATCTCATAGGAAACGCTCACGTTGAAATCGTTGATGAGCAGCACCGCGTCCGGGTCGCTTTCCTTCGCGGCGGCGAAAACCTCCTTCACCAGCCGGATGCGGCCCTTTTCCTTGCAGATGCGGGTGATGGCGTTATCGTACTTATCGAACACCGGCATGATGACCACTTCGTTGATTACGTCCCACAGGCCGATCACGCCCTTGTAGGCGTTCACGTCCCGATGGATGCGTTCGATTTGGCGGCGCAGGATTTCTTCGTTGGAATACTGCATCAGCCAGGGGGCGCAGGCCGTGTGCCAGCACAGGGGATGGCCCTTCACCTGTACGCCCCGCTCCCGCAGCCATTTGGCGGCGGCCATGGTTTCGGGATAGGCGGTTTTCCCTTCCTCCGGCTCGTACCGGCCCCAATAGAAGGGCAAGGTGCCATAGTTGAACAGGGCCAGCCATTTTTCCATCCGCTGCCGGAGGAAAGCTTTCCGCTGTTCGTCGGGAATTTTCATCAGCGCCACGGCGTCGAACGCGCCGCAGCCGAAAAGGAAGTCATGGGAAACCTGGTCGATCTGTACGGGCCGGTTGGAGAAAGGCGTGCCGTCGGGGTTCAGAAGGCGTACTTTCGCTTCCGCTTTGCGATGCTTGAGCTGATCCATTGCGACTCCTCCGTTTTCATGGTGCGTCGGCGTTCAAAATGGGCATTGACATTGAGCAGGATTCCTGCTATCATCATCTTAATCCTTCAAGTTTACTCTAAGTCAATAGTTGGGAGGAAAAAAAGGTGTATTCGATTCAGGATGTCAGCAAAAAAACAGGGCTGTCCGCTCACACCCTGCGGTTTTACGAAAAAGAAGGGCTGCTTACCCACGTGGAGCGCAGCCCGGGCGGCTTTCGCCAATATACGGATGAGGATCTGGAGGCCCTGGGCCTGATCTGCTGCCTGAAGAATACCGGCATGTCCCTGCAGGAAATCACCCGCTTTGTGACCCTGACCCACGAGGGGGAGCAGACGCTCAAGGAGCGGGTGGAGCTGCTGCGGGAGCATCGGGAAAACGTGATCGCCCGCATGGCGGAAATGCAGAAATATTTGGATAAAGTGACCTGGAAGCTGAACTTCTTCTCGGAAAAGCTGCGGGCGTATGAGGAAAGAAAGCAGAAGGGGGAGGAATAAGCGCCTTACTCGCTAGCCTTCACCATGCGGTACCCAATGCCCACGTGGGTTTGGATACAGGACGCGCCGCCGTCCGCCGCCTCCAGCTTTTTCCGCAGGGTGGCCATGAACACCCGCAGGGAGGCCACGTTGTTTTCCCAGGCCGCGCCCCAAATTTGCTGGGTGATGTATTTGTGGGTCAGCACCTTGCCGCAGTTCCGGGCCAGCAGGCACAGCAGCTTGTATTCGATGGGCGTTAAGTGCAATTCCTCATCTTTTACATACGCGCAGCCCGCGGCGTAGTCGATCCGCAAATCCCCGTTGGAAAACACCGCCGTGTCCGGGCTGTCGCTGGGCGTCTGGTTCAGGCGGCGCAGGGTCACCCTGAGCCTTGCCAGCAATTCGTCCACCGAAAAGGGCTTGGTCAGGTAATCGTCGGCCCCCGCGTCCAGGGCTTCGATTTTGTCCGTGTCGTCGCTGCGGGCGCTGATGACGATGATGGGCAGATTGGACCAGGAGCGGATTTTCCGAATCACCTTCACCCCGTCCATGTCCGGCAGGCCCAGGTCCAGCAGCATGATATCCGGATTGTGGGAGGACGCTTCCAAAATGGCCGTGGCCGCGTTGGGCGCGGCAATATGGCGGTATTCGTGGGCTTCCAGGGTAACGGAAATCAGATTGCGGATGGGCGCGTCGTCCTCCACGATCAGGATCAGCGGTTTATTCATGCAGGTTCACCTCGTCCCGGGGCAATGTAAAGGCAAACACCGCGCCTTTGGGCGCGTTGTCCGATACGGTGATGGCGCCGCCGTGGGCACGGATGATGGACTGGCACAGGGAAAGCCCGATGCCCAGCCCCCTCCGGCTGTCCCCCGTGGGGTTGCCGCTGGTAAAGAACAGGTCGAAGACCTGTTCTTTTTGGTCGTCCGGGATGCCGGGTCCCTCGTCCGCCACCCGCACCACCACGTTTTTCCCCTGCTCCGAAATGCCGATGGAGATTTTCGACCCGGCGGGGGCGTATTTGACGGCGTTGTCCAGCAGGTTGATCACCACCTGCACGATCAGCCGGGCGTCGGCCTTGACGAACAGCAGGGAATCCGGCTCCTCCTTTTCCAGGCGGAAGCCGTCTAAGCGCCTGCCCATATGGCGGATGGCCTCGGCCACCATGTCGCTCATCAGCTCGGTATTCATGTTCAGGTTCAGCCGTCCGTCGTTCACGCGGCTGGCGGACAGCAGGTTTTCCACCATGCCGGTGAGCCACTGGGCGTCGTCGTAAATATCGGTATACAGCTGGCGGCGGGTTTGCTGATCCAGCGCTTCCCCGCAGGAAAGCAGGTTGTCCGCGTTGCCCATGATGGAGGTAAGCGGCGTGCGCAGGTCGTGGGAAACGGCGCGGAGCAGGTTGGCCCGCAGGCGTTCATTCTCCGCCAGCACCATGGTTTCCTCTTTTTCCTTGGCGTTGCGGGCGTTTTCCAGGGCCAGGGAGCATTCGCCCACCACCGAGGCCAGCACGCTTTGCTCGGACGCGTCCAGGGGAGAGCCGTGAACCGCCACGCCCACCACGCCGTAAGTATGCTCCTGCACCCGCATGCTGTAATACAGATAATCCGCCTGGGGGTACACCTCCGTGGTGGCGCCGGAGCGCTTCAAATGGGAAAAAGCCCATTCCACCGCCTGCTTTTCCTCGTTCATGCGATAGGGCACGGTGTCCTCCGCCGCCGGGTAAAAGATGGGATCGGTCAGGGCGTCGTTTTCCGCCGGATAGATGACCAGGCTTCTTTTCAGCAATTGGGTCAATTGGTTGGCCAGCACGGTCAGGATTTCCTCTTTGGCTTTCGCCTTCGCCAGCTGCCGGTCCGTTTCCAGCACCACGCTCATACGCTGGGCGGATTTGGCGGCCTGCCCCGCGTTTTGCTTGAGCCGGATGGCTAAGGTGCTGATGATGAAGGCGGCGGCCAGCATGACGATGAAGGTGACGGGGTAGCCCGTGCCGTAGGCGTAGAAGGTGAAGCGCGGGGTGGTGAACAGCAGGTCAAACAGCAGCACGCTCACCACGGCCCACACCATGCCGTAGGCCCGGTGGGTGGTGCCCACGGAAACGGCCAGCAGGCCCAGCAGATACACCATGATGATATTGGCGTCGGTAAACCCCAAATGGGAGAACAGAAAGCCGATGCCCGTGCATACGCCTAAGGAGGAAAGGAACACCGCACAGTCCAGCAGCAGCCGTTTCCGGTTGAATTCGGAGGGCTTGCGCGCCACGTACACCTTGGTGCCGTGATCGGGAATGATGAAGTAATCCAGGTCCGGCGCGTAGGCCACCAGCCGGTCGGTCAGGGACTTTTTGCGCCGCAGCAGGCCGCCCACGGTATTGGTCTGGCCGATGACCACGCAGGAAATATCCGAAACCCGGGCGTATTCGGCGATCTGGTAGGGCACGTCGTCCCCGATCACCGTGTCCAGCTTCGCGCCTAACTTTTCCGCCAAATTCATGTTGCTGCGCAGGCGCTTTTTATCGTCGTCGGACATGAGGGAATAAGCGGGCGTTTCCACGAACAGGGCGGTCAGGGTGCCATGAAAAGCCGCGGCGATATTCGCGGCGGCGTGGATCACCTTGGCGTTGGACGTAGATGAAGATAAGCAGATAAGGATGTGCCTGTCAGCGTTTTCCTGCCTGGCCTGACCGCGCATGCTTCCTGATCCTCCTCTCTGATCCATCTAAAAGTCGATCGATTCAGAAACCGATCCAGCCGGCTCATGAGCCTGTACCCAAACAGCCCGGCGAAAAGGAACACGAGCGCCAAAAGAATATCCGGCATTGTTCGTCCCTCCGTTCAGGGGGAGTCCCCTTTTTATATTCTGAAACACTTTTGAATATCCTTCCACTTTCCCAAAACAAGAACGGTTTGTTTTTCCCGCAGCAGGGTTTCGCTGTTTACCGCCGTGCTGGGCTTGCCGTCCTCCCGCACGGCCAGCAGGTTCAGATTGTACTTTTTGCGGATATCCAGGCCGCCCACCGTCTTTCCGCACCATTCGGCGGGCACGGAAATATCGTAAATGGCGTATTCGCTGTCCAGGGCGATATAATCCAGGATGTGATCGGTGGTGTTCCGGATGGCCGTCCAGGACGCTAACTGCGCTTCCGGATAAACCACCTCGTCCGCGCCGTTGCGCAGCAGGAACTGCCTGTGCATTTCTCTGGAAGCGCGGGAAACCACCTTTTTCGCGCCCAATTCCTTGAGCAGCGCCGTGGTTTCCAGGGAGCTTTGAAAATCCTCGCCGATAGCGACGAAGCATACGTCAAAGTTATCTACGCCCAGTGATTTCAGAAAGGCTTTGTTGGTGGCGTCCCCGATCTGCGCGTCCGTCACCAGGGGCAAAACCTCGTTGACCCTTTCTTCGTTTTTATCAATCGCCATCACCTGGTGATGCAGCTCGTTCAGCTTTTCCGCCACGCTCTGTCCAAAACGCCCCAGGCCGATCAAAAGAACGGATTTCATGCCTTTTCCCTCCCTTTTGTAAGGGCATTATACGGCAAAAAAAATAAGCGTGACATTAACGATCACGCGGAAGGCATAAAGAAAGTATAAAGGTTCAGGTCTCGCTGACCATGGCGGAGCCGATAATCATGACCGCGCCGAGGATATTCAGCAGGCTTAAGGGTTCCCGGAGCAGCAGGGCGGAAAACAGCAGGGCGGACACGGGATCAATGTAGCTGAACACGGCGATGGTCTGAACGCTTAGGCCCTCCATGCCGCCAAAATACAGGGCATAGGCGACGCCCGTATGCACAATGCCCACCACCAGCAGCAGGACGACAGAAGACGCGGTGAACCCTTCGCCGGTGAAGCCGTTGGTCAAAAACAGATAAGGAACCATGACCAGCCCGGCGGACAGAAGCTGCACGGTGGTTTTCCGGTATGCGTCGATCCCCGGCGTTTTTTTGTTCATGATGACCACGGCGGCATAAAGCACCGCCGCGCCAAGCCCGAACAGAACGCCGCGAACGCTTCCGCCCTGCCCACTCCCGATCACGCCGGAAACCAGCGCCATGCCCACGATGGAAACGGCGGCACATAAGGCTTTCTTTCCCGTCAGCCGTTCCTTGAAAAGGAGGGGCGACAGCAGCATCACGAACGTCGGCTCCATATAGTAGCAAAGGGTTGCGACCGCCACCGTGGTGTGGTTGTACGCCTCAAAGAGCAAAATCCAGTTGATCCCGATCATGGCCCCCGTCGCCGCCAGCCGCGCCAGAACGCCGGGCGGCAGCTTCGCACCCGCGCCCTTTTTGCGCACCCGCATAAAGACCAGCAAAAACAGCCCGCCCAATATGCCCCGCGCGAACGCCAGAAAAGCCGAGGGCAGGGGAATGTACCGCCGGAAAACGCCGATGGTGCCGAAAATCAGCATGGAGGAAATAAACATGCCCATGGCTTTGCGGCGTTCCATCTTGATTTTCCTCCTTTTCCGGGTTTTGTGCGTAAATGGGAAACTGGGATTTGACGGAGAAGAACCGGCGGGGCGTTGCCCCGCGCCCCACCAGGGAGATGATCTCCCTGGACTCTCACTTGGCGAAGCGGCTTGTATGGATATATCGAACAAGCGCCGCCTGCCGCGCTGGGGTTTACGAAAGTATGATGGCTTCTGGCCCAAGAAAGCCGGGAAAATCCCAGGGGAAAGCGAGCTTTCCGCCTGGGATTTTCCCTGGCTTTCCCCGGATGCTTTGCATCCGGGTTGGCCGCCAAAGGCGGCCGGGCCAGAAGCACAACGACGGCAAGTTGGACATTCCTTCTAAGCAGCAGCGGAAACCTGTTTTCTTTTCGCGTCAGGTAATATCCGCAGGAGAGGGTGCAGGGGATCATCCCCTGCCGCCGGGACGAACCGCCGATGACCGCCGGTGGCGGGAATTTCATCGGCGGTGAGATCAGGCGAAAAGGAGCAATCTCCCCATGAAGGGGAGTTGCGACTATTGAGCCTGCGGAACTGGGGCGCGCGGAGCACCCAGCGTGCCCCCGTCCCGTCCCCCCGTCACCACTGCGGGTGAATGGTTTCGCGGAGGCAGCGGTCGTAAATTTCCCTGACGGCGTTCATTTGGGCGTCGGTCAGGGCGGGCAGCTCGGCGGCTTTCACGTTGGCGGCCACCTGGCTGGCTTTGCTGGCGCCGGGGATGACCACGCTGACTTCGGGGTGCATCAAAATCCAGCGGATGGCGTAGGGGGCAAGATCGGACGTGCCGAAGACCGCTTTCAGGGCTTCGGCGGCTTCCAGGCCCAGGTCGTAGGGGATGCCGGAGAAGGTTTCGCCCTTGTCAAAGGCCGCGCCGTCCCGGTTGTAGGTACGGTGATCCTGGGGGCCGAACACGGTGTCCTTGGTATAGCGCCCCGTCAGCAGGCCGCTGGCGAGAGGCACGCGGGCGATAATGCCCACGTTCTTTTCCGCGGCCAGGGGGAACAGCCGATCCAGGGGCTTCAAGCGGAACATGTTGAAGATGACCTCCATGGCGGAGATATCGTATTCCATGGCCTGAACGCCTTCCTCCACCTTTTCGATGCTCACGCCGTAATCGGCCAGCTTGCCCGCCTGCTTCTGCTTTTCCAGCTCCCCGAAAATATCGTCCCGCCGGAATACGGAGGTGGGCGGGCAGTGGAGCAGGATCATGTCCAGCCGCTCCAGGTTCATGCGGCGCAGGCTCCCGTCAATAAAGCCCGCGACGGCTTCGGGGGTGTACATCTCCGCCGTGTGGGGGTTCAGCCGCCGCCCGCATTTGGTGGTCACATAGAAGCGGCCGGGATGGGCGGCGACGTATTCGCCGATGGTTTCCTCGCTTTTGCCGCCGTTGTATACGTCCGCCGTGTCGATGAAGGTGATGCCGTTTTCCTCCGCCGTTTCCAGGATTTTCATGGCTTCCTCATGATTGAAGGGGTCGCCCCAGCGGGTGCCCAGCTGCCACGTGCCCAGGCCGATTTCGCTGACGGCGCGGCCCGTTTTTCCAAAAATCCTCTGGTTCATGCCTTTCCTGCCTCCTTGACGCGAGCAATGTATTTCCAAATTTGGAGATCATCTGCATCATACACCTTAAAGTTTACTCTAAGTCAAGGAAGAAAATAAAAACACGGGGACGCACGAAAGCCCACCGCATCGGATAAAACCAGCCTGAACGAAGGCGAAAGCTCCAATACACGTCGTAGGGGCGGATCCGCCCCTGCGGTCGCCCCCCAATTTGGCTGGAATACCCGTGGCGGGTGGGGCGATTAGCGCCACCCGTGTTTATTTAAAGCATTTCCCGCAGGGTTTGTAGCCGTTTTGAATGGCGTCCATCAAATCCATTTCCACCGGGTTTTTCATTTTGGAGCAGGTGGGGCTGCTGTGATACTTCTTTCCGCTTCCCGTTACCCACACTGTGCCGCCGCTCGTTTCCGCGCTGATGGAAACGGCTGACGCCGCGCCGCCTCCCGTCACAGCGCCGAGGCTTTTGAAGGTCTTGCCGTCCCAGTGCTTATACAGGGCGATCAGGCTGGCGCTGCGGATGGCTAAATTGACGTTCTGGGTGGAGGCGTAAGAGGCGGTGGTGATCCCAACGACTTTGCCGTTATCGTCCAGAAGCGCGCCGCCGCTGCTTCCCGATGAAATGGGGGCGGTGAACTGAATCCAGTTCTTGCCGTTCTGGTTGTAAAAGCCGCTGATATTGCCGATGGATACGGTATTTTTCAGCCCCGCGGGGCTGCCGATGGCGACGACCCGCTGGGAGCGTTTCAGCTGATCCTCCGCCTGCAAGGGCAGCGGCGCGGCGCTTGCGGGCTTGCTGAAATGCAGGATCGCTAAATCCAGCTGCCTGTCCACGATGCACGCGGAATCAATGATATACTGCTCCGCGTCGTCACCCAGGGCCACCACATAGGCCCCGCCCTCCACCACGTGGTAATTCGTCACCAGCGTTGAGGAATCAAAGGCCACAAAGCCGCTGCCCGTGGCGATTTTTCTGCTGTTCGCCCCGTATACCTCCAGCATGAACACCGAGTTGGCGGCGACTTCGACGGCGTCCGGATCATCGGAGAAGCCGGAAGCGGCAAAGGCAGGGGGCGGATTCAGCGCAAGAATCGCCAGCATTGCCGCAAGCCCGTATATGCGCCAAACACATCGGACCTTCATACCCGTCCCTCCTTTACAGCCCCTGTGTTCAGGCGTTCCGCTTATTCAGCGGGCGCGTAATCAAGGTCCAGGATACCGAACATCTCGAAGCAGATACCGGTTTCGGTCAGGTGGATGACGATGAAATTTCCCTCGGCGTCGGCGAGCGTCAGAATGCCGTCCTTGAAAACCAACGCGGTTTCGGGTTCTTCCACATCGCCGAAGAAGACGCCCTGTTCATTGATGATCAGGGACTTGCTCGCGAGTTCCTCGCTGGCGGTCAGCGGGACATCCTCACCGAAGAAGGTCACCTTCGCCAGCGTCCAGGCGCCATAGAACTGCTCAATGCTTTCGGCCTTGATGGGGTATTTGTCGCCTTCTTCTTCCTTGCTGAAGGCATCGCCCAGCATAGCAATCAGGGCGACCAGGTCGACGTCTCCTTCTTCGGCTTCCGCGCCGGTCTTTTCGGCGGGTTCTTCTTCCTTGCCGAAGGCATCGCCCAGCATAGCAATCAGGGCGGCCAGGTCGACGTCTTCTTCTTCGGCTTCCGTGCCGGTCTTTTCAGCGGACTCTTCTTCCTTGCCGAAGGCATCGCCCAGCAGGGCAATCAGGGCGGCCAGATCGATATCTTCTTCTTCGGCTTCCGTGCCGGTCTTTTCAGCGGGTTCTTCTTCACCGAGGAAAGCGCCCAGCATGCCCAGCAGTTCGCCCAGCTCAAGGTTTTCGCTTTCTTCCCCGCCGCCTTCTTCTTCACCGAAGAAACCGCTCAGCATACCCAGGAAAGCGGCCAGCTCGGAGTCTGCGCCGGTTTCTTCGGCGGCTTCGGCCAGCGCAATGCCCGTCAGGGCGGTCATCGCCATGACCAGTGCCAGAATCAGAGAGAGTACCTTTTTCATAACTACCTCCATGTTTTTTTATTTGGTTTCGCAGTCGTGATCTTATCCGCGATGGCAATGACGCCGGCGTGGATTACTGATGGCCCATGATATCGTATTCCAGCTCGATGCCGTTGGCCGTTTCGTAGAGCAGCCGCCCGTCGTCCATCATGGAGAAGAAGGCGTCCACGGTTTCCCCGTCGTCCTGGGAATCGTATTCGCCTTCGGCGTTCTTGGTGAACAGGGTGCAGGTGCCCGAAGCGGACAGCTTGCCGGTGGCGGGATCATAATTGCCGTTCATCAGGTAAAGGGCGTAAAGCTCCGCGCCCTCCACGCCGCGCTGGATGTACACGGTGTACCAGAAGCTGTCCGCGTCCATGCCGTTCCACAGGAATTCGGCCTCCACTTCCTCCGCTTCGTTCTTCCATACGCCGTCGAACCGACCGATGTTCACGAACTCCAGGTCCGCGCCCGCGTCCTCGTGGCCGTCCTTCCAGATGAGGCAGCCGTGGGCGTCGATGGCGAACACGGTTTCCTTGCCTTCTTCGTCAAGGTCCTCGTACACGTTGTCGCCGTACACCAAATCGCCGGTTTCCGGGTCAACGGTGTAATCCGCCCGCAGGGAGGAAACGGAAACCAGGGTGTCCGTTTCTTCCTTGTAGAAGCAGGAATATTCCCAGATGGAACCGGCGCCGGTTTCCGCGTTTTCCTTGGTCAGCGTGATCCGGTAGCCCTCTTCCTCGTAGTAAATCTCGGCCAGACCGCCGGGAATGGCCCAATCGCTCTCGAATTTTTTGCCGCCCTCGGGCTGGGGATATTCGTCCGCCGCAGCAACGCAGGCGCACAGGCCCAGCATCATGACCGCCAACAGGATACAGATCGCTTTTTTCATTGTATTGTTTCTCCTTCCATGTATTGAAAAACACCTTGCAGCGTTTTCTTCAGAAATCATCCGTCCTTATCATTATCATGGCAAGCCCGCCAAAAGTCAAGCGGAAATCCCAAAAAGCAGGGGGATTTGCGCATGAATGTGGGGAAACGCTGGGCGCTCCGCGCGCCCAGTTCCGCATCCGCAATCGGCGTAAGTCCGCTGTGCCATACGGACCCGGAAAAGGCCGCGGGGTCACGGAACATTTCGGCGCGTACCTAAGGCAAAATTTGGCGTCCCTGAACGAACCGGGCCTGATCCCCTTCAAAAAGGAGATGGAACGCACAAAAATCTATGTGACCATCGAGGAAACGCGCTTCCCCAATATCCGCGTGCGGTATCATATTCAGGACAGCGATTTTTCCCTGCCGCCCCTGACCCTCCAGCCTATCGTGGAAAACGCCATCCGCCACGGCGTGCGCATCCGGGAGGAAGGGATCATCGAGATCGTCACCCGGCAGCGGGAGGACGGCCATGAAATCCTGGTTCGGGACAACGGCGTGGGCTTCGACGCGCAAACGCTGGACAGCGCCGATGAAAGCCACATCGGGCTGCGGAACGTGCGGGATCGGGTGGAGCGCCTGTGCGGCGGCGCGCTGACCGTGGACAGCCGGATCGGGGAAGGAACCAGCGTTCAGATCATTTTACCCCCCACAGGAAATAATTGGAAAGGATAATGAGCCGTGAGAGCGATTTGCGTGGATGATGAAAAGCTGATCACCGATTACGTGGTTTCCCTGTGCCGCGAAACGCCCCCGCTGACCGAGGCGCAGGGCTTTACCCGCGCGCGGGACGCGCTGAAATGGCTTTCGGATCACGACGCCGACCTGGCCCTGCTGGATATCGACATGCCGGATATGAACGGCCTGGCCCTGGCGGCGGAGATCAAAAAGCGCCGCCCGGACACGGCCATCATTTTTCTCACCGGCTATTCCGAATACGCGGTGAACGCCTTTGATCTGCACGCCTCCGGCTATCTGCTCAAGCCCGTGAACAAAGAAAAGCTGGCCGCCGAAATCGCCTACGCCCTGTCCGGGAAACGAAAAGCCCCCGAAGGGCGTATTGTGGCGCGCACCTTCGGCAGCTTCGATCTGTTTGTGGACGGGGAGCTGGTTTCCTTCCGGCAGGCCAAATGCAAGGAACTGCTGGCCTACCTGATCGACCGGCAGGGCGGCAGCGTCACCCGGGCGGAGGCCTTCGCCATCCTGTGGGAAGATCGGCTGTACGACCGGGGCATGCAGAAGCAATTCGACGTGATCATCCGCAGTCTGCGGGACACCCTGGAGGAATACGGCGTCGGGGAGATTCTCGAAATGAAAAAAGGCGCTCTGCGCATCCGCCCGGAGCTGATTTCCTGCGACGCCTGGCGTTTTTTCAGCGGAGACACGGACGCGGTGAACGCCTTCCGGGGCGAATATATGAGCGCCTATGCCTGGGGAGCGGAAACCGAAAGCTTCATGAGCCGAAAGCTCGGCTTCTGAAAGCGGAAGCGGCCCCTTTTTCTTCGGCCTTTGGAAGGGGTTCGGAGATAGTTCGCCTTTCATGAAAAAACCGTCAGTATTTTGCTCGTATCCCCCGATGTTGTATCAATATGGCGTACTGACAGCGAGAGCGGTAGTTCACAGGCGAACGCCTATGCATTAGGAGCGCATACGGCTTGGCTTATAGCCCCCTCCGAACGCTTTCCAAAAGCCGAAAAGCGCGCGGGCATCCGTCTACGCTTGCATGATAGCATGCGCTGTCCAGTAAATGTCCAGTAAAAACAGAAAAGAGAATATTGCAATTGACCGTTTAACCCTCAAAATCGACCGTTTAATCCAAAACCGGGTGTTTTGGATTATTTTTGTGGTATAATTTCTTCAAGAAAAAAACATTTTATGCCGGAGGTGCAATATGAAAAAAGCGGGATGGAAAGGAATAACGGCGGTTCTGCTGGCGCTGCTGCTCTGCATGGGGCTGGCGCCGACGGCCTTTGCCATGGTGGTTTCGCTGCAAACCGACAGCCAGGGCGGGTACTATTACAATATGCCCAATCTCGGCAATCTGCTGGAGCTGAACCTGACCGACAAAACGAACGGCTTCACCTTCAAGCTGTAAGATGACGGCGGCGCGGACGGCAGTTATTCCAATAACTGCAATAACACGCTGGTCATTACCGCGCCCGAGGACTTTATCCTCACCGTCACCGGTAGCGGGTCGACGGAGAGCTTGTCCTACGACTATGTTTCCATATACGACGGAGACACGACGGACATGCTCGGCAGATACGGCGGCGCCCGGTTCACCGTGCCGGAGCTGACAAGCTCCTCCAACGTTTTGAAGGTTCGCTTCTACTCTGACAACACCACTGCTTATGGCGGTTACGAGCTGACCGTCACGCTGGTGGATATGAGTCACTACGCCCGCGTCCGGTATGCTTTCGAGGAAACCGTGAAAAAGTTCCTGGTGGAAAAAGGAACCGCTGTGCAGTTGAAAACCTTCTCGTCCCTGTTCACCCTGCCGGAAAGAAAGCTCTTTTCCTGCTGGGAATGCGGCGGAACCAACTACAATGAGGGCGATACCGTTACGGCAAACGACGATATGACCTTCACCGCCGTCCTGGAGGATGAACCGGCGATCCTGCCCGACGGCGCGGGCGGGTATTATTCCAAGGTGCCCCGGACCGGCACGATCACGGCGGACCTTTCGGACAAGGCCAAGGGCTTCTCCCTCAAGGTTTACGACCATGCCGGGAAAGACGCCCCATATAAGTACGGCTGCGACGGCACGCTCCTGATCCAGGCCCCCACGGGATATGTTCTTTCCGTGACCGGAAGCGGGTCGACGCAGAAGAACTACGATTACCTGGAAATTTATGACGGCGATACCTCTGTGCAATAAGGCCCCAAGTATGAGGGGTCGTTCACGGTGAACGATTATTACACCTCGGGCAGCGTGCTGAAAATTTATTTCTATTCCCAGAACAGCAACAACTACGACGGCTTTGCGCTGAACGTGGCCGTGGTGGATCCCGCCGACTTCGTCGAGATCGCCCTTGACGCGGGGGAGGGCAGCGGGGCCATGGACAGCCTGCACGCCCTGCCCGGCAGCAACATCCCGCTTCCGGAATGCGGCTTCACCCTTCCCGAAAAAACCTTCTTTGATTATTACACCGACGGGACGAATACATACCGCGCGGGCGACGTGTACCCGGTAAGCGGAAACGCCGTGCTGACGGCGGTCTATGTGGAAAAGTGCGCCGTCACGTACCAGAGCGGCGAAAATTCTTCCGTGGATTACTATCCCAAGGGAGCGGCCCTCAATCTGCCGAACTACACCGATAAGTTCACGATGCCTTACCGAACGGAATGCGCCGGATGGCGGAGCGGCGGCCATGATTACGCCCAGGGCGAAGCGTATACCGTGACCGGGGACGTGACGATGACGGCACTCCTGAACGCGCTGCCCATCGTGATTGACGACGGCAGCGGCGGGTATTACTGCGATATGCCCGAAAAAGAACACGTGCAGGCCGATCTTTCCAGCCGCCCCAACGGCTTTACCTTCAAGCTGTACGACAACGGCGGCAAGAACCGCGGCTATTCACACAACTGCGACGGCAGCCTGACGTTTACGGCCCCCCAGGGCTATGTGTTCAGGATTACCGGCGAGGGAAGCACCGAGAACCGCTGCGACCTGCTCAGCATCTACGATTCCGATATGACGGCGCTTCTCGGCGGAAGCGCTTACAGCGGCAGCTTCACGGTGGACGGGCTGTTTACCACATCGAACACCATGAAGGTGCTGTTCACATCCGACAGGGCCTTGGCATACGCTGGATTTGCCCTGGATGTGACGATCCTTGACCCCGCCGGGCTGATCACCGTCTCCTTCGACTTCGACCCGGGGGAGGGCAGCGGGGCCATGAATTCTCTGAACGCGCTTTCCGGCGTGGCGTTCACCCTGCCCGATTACGGGTTCACGTCGCCCGAGGACAAGATCTTCGCGGGCTATTCCGACGGAACGAATACCTACTGGCCGGGCGCGAGCGTTACCTTCAGCACGAACACGACGCTGACGGCGCTCTGGGCGGAGGTTACCGGCATTACCTATGCGTATGGCGACAGCACGCAGGCGTTCAGATATCCAAAGGGAGAAGCCATCGCCGTACCGGAATTCAGCGAGATCTTCGGCCAGCTGCCCGCCGGGCGCTTCGCTGGCTGGCAGGAGAAATTCACCGGCGACATCTATCAGCCGGGGGACGAATACATTCCGGACGACCCCACAGTCTTTACCGCAGTGATCGAGTTCCTTTCCTCCGACGGAAACGGCGGCTGGTACGCCGTCATGCCGACCAGCACCTACGGTTCGGTGACGATGGATCTGTCAGACCGCGCCTCCGGCTTTTCCTTTACGCTGTACGATAACGGCGGCCAGTCCGGCAATTATACCAACGGCTGCAACGGCGCGATCACCGTAAAAGCCCCGGAAAACACGGTACTCCAGGTGCGCGGCAGCGGGCAGACCGAGAACGGCTACGACTACCTGAAATTCTACGACGGCGCTTCCTTCACCGCCAGCCTCCTGGGAAGCGAAAAATACACGGGCTATTTCGCCAT
Source organism: uncultured Christensenellaceae bacterium (assembly GCA_905234985.1). Taxonomy (GTDB): domain Bacteria; phylum Bacillota; class Clostridia; order Christensenellales; family Aristaeellaceae; genus RUG563. The sequence goes on along the minus strand of CAJOJQ010000010.1, from coordinate 34,146 downwards.
CAATGAAGTGCTGGAAACGGAAGGAAATTACCTGACGGTATACTTCTATTCCGATTCTTCCCAAACCGCCTCGGGCTTTGCGCTGACGGTGATGATTTACGCGCAGACCGCGGTCACCTACGAGTTCGATGGCGAAACAAAAACCGTCCCGGCCCAAAAGGACGTGCCCATCACGCTGGCCAGATTTGAAGACCTGTTTGAGTCGTATGACAGGGAACTGGTCTGCTGGCAAAACGGCGAGGATACCTATGACGAGGGCGAAGAATTCCTGGTGACAGACAACGTGACCTTCACAGCCGTCACCCGGCTGATGCCCACAGTCACCTTTGACGGCAGCGGCGCGGCGCTGATCGACGGGGAAGGGGAAACCGTGTCTCCCGCCATTCCGTTCCGCACGGGAAGCACCGAACCGCTTCCCCACGCCAGCCTTATGTTCGTCACCCCCGAGAACAAGTGCTTCGGCGACTGGGTCTGCGATGGCCGCACCTGGGCGGCGGGCGAGGAATTTACCCTGACCGAGGATACTGTATTGACCGCCGTCTGGCGGGACGCCAACGCCTGGGACCGGCTGCATGACGCCCTCCAGGCTTCCTCCGGCACAGACCTTGGCACGATTACCCTGACCGAGGACGCGGCGGCGGCCATGGGCAGCCTCCCGCTGACGATTCCTGCGGGTGTGACCGCCACCATCGACCTGAACGGCCATACCCTCAGCGGCGCGCAGGCGGCGGTTTTGGACGGGGACATGGTCACCGTCTTTGGCAGCCTGACGATCAAGGGTTCGGGCGCTTTCAGCGGCGGCAACGTCACGGTTTATGAGAACGGCGCGTTTACGCCGGGCGGTGCTGCCGGCGGCAGCTTCGCGGCCACCGCAACCAAATCCTATTACGACGATGACGACGTCCAGACGGTTTATTCCGTTTCCTACTGCCCCACCATGGCGGCCGCGCTGCGCGTGGCGGCGAATGACTATGAATACAGGAACGCTGTCACCTTGCTCAAAAACGTGACGGTGGCGCGGGGCGAAACGCTCACGATTCTCTCCGATGATGGACTCACGCTGGATCTGAACGGGCACACCTTGAACGTGCAGGGCACGCTCACAAGGCGCTCGTCCGAAGCGTATATCTATATCGAGAGCGGCGTGCCGGGCGTGTTCCGCAGCAGCGGCACGATCAGCGTGGACCTGTTCGCCTGGACGCAGGACGCCTATTATTTCACCGGCGGCACGTTCAGCGGGATGTTCGCGGCGGACGGCGGCGCCATTCACATCAGCGGCGGTCATTTTACCGACAGGGTGATGTTCAATAACGGCAACCGGGAGGCCCAGCTTGAAATCACGCTCTCCGGCAGCGCGGTCATCGACGAGCTGGAGCAAATGATTTACGCCGTGGAGGGTAACCCCAACATCCATATGACCATCAGCGATCAGGTGTGTGTGGGCGATATGCTCTTCGCCATCGTGGACGACGGGCAGCTGACCTATCCCGCGCTCACCGTCAACGGCGGTTACTTCACCACGGATCCGCGCACCTGGCGCGAGGAAGCGGAGGTGGATGAAACGGTGCTTGAAATCGCCTCCGAGCCTGAACAGTACGACGGGCAGACGGACTGGGCGGCGGACGGCGCGGTCTATCCCTGGCGCGTGAAGCAGGCGGCGCAGGGACCGGCCCTGGTACTGCCCAGCGCCCTCACCCAGATCGGGGAAAGCGCCTTTGAAAACTGCGGAGCCTCCGAGGTGTACGTTCCCAGCGGCTGCACCGCCATCGCCCCCAACGCCTTCAAGGACTGCAAGAACCTTCGGGTGATCCACATCCCCGCCAGCGTCACCGCCATTGACGGCACGGCGTTCGACGGCTGCAGCGCGGAGCTGTATATTTCCGGTGAAAAGGGCAGCGCCGCGGAAATCTTCTGCACCAACCACAGCCCGACCTTCCACGAAGAAGGCACGGCGTGGTAATCCGCTGGACCGGAAAAATATAAAAACAAAAGAGGGGCTGAAAAGTTACTTATACTAAATGCTTCTCCGTATGTTTATACGCATTTTATTCACTGTCCGGCAGCATAAATCCTTTATGCGCTCGCGCAAACATTTCCGTCTGTTTTCTAAAGGTATTTTTCCAAAAACTGCGCTGAAATGGCAATGTTCTGATTTTCAAGCGCAACAGGCCCTTTTTCGCTCTCTTGGATCCGGTACTGGATCATCGTGTTGATCCCGATGACCTCCCCAAGATCGTTGATCAGCGGCCCGCCGCTCATTCCGCCGCCAATCTTCGCGTCAATGAATATCACTCGGCCAGGCTGTTCCTTGATTGTGCGAATAGAGTTGACGATACCTTTGGAGATGTAGATGTTCTCTTTGTACACATCGGAAGTAGGGCTTGGGAAACCGATCGCGATCACCTGCTCTCCCGGTGAGACAAAATTGAATTCGCCGATCCGCAGCGGAGTGAAATCCTCCGTGACACGGAGGACGGCCAAGTCCGCGGTGGGGTCAATTTCAACAGCGCTTACGCGCGCGTTCTTCTTCATGCCGATGATTCTGATGGAATCAGGCGCCGCCCCATCGACGACGTGACGGTTCGTTACGATCGTTCTTTCCTTGATCGCAAAACCGCTCCCCGATACCATTCCGTCTTTCTCGGGGACGGCAATCATTACGATCGCGTCGGCAACAAGGTTCAGATAGGCGTCAAGATGCTGAAAGTCGGGATATGTATAGCCGAACAGGAACCCATACTTTTGATGGGCTTTTTTATAGTCGTCCCGCAGGCCCATGCGGATATTGCATTGCAGCAGCAGCGCAAAGGCTTCTTTGGACAGCCCGGAGGAAGACTGCTCCATGGCAGTCAGATAGGCTTTCGCTTCCGAGTAATTCCCCGACGCCAGGCAGCTGTTCGCCGCCTCAATGGGGGTCATTTTGGTCAGATCCGGATGCATTCCCCTTAACGCGCGATTCCATTTGACTGCGACGGAGAGTACTTCCTGCTGGATCGTGTCAGCCGCGGCATCCGCGTTTGAACGGATAACAGTCAGCGCTTTCACGTATTCGGACACTTTTTCTATGGATGAAACACTGTTATAGTCAAAAGAATCCAGGGCATACTGCGCGGCGGAATGCTCCAGGGAATGAATTTGATCCACATATTTTTGCAGGTCAAGCGGCACCGTGTCCCTGCGCAGAAACATATCCTGAATTTCCGCGTAGACATCGGGAGAAGCCGAATAATTCTTTGAGTTCTTCAGAACTTTTTCGGCAAAGAGAACTTCAAACTCCTGTAACTCTTTCCGTGCATCCTGAATCAGCCGCTTGGAGGATTCTAAGGAGGCATGGAGCAGATGCCTTTCTTTTTCAAGATTCTGAATGGCTTCCTGAATGTTTTTGGCGTTGGAAAAATAGGTTTTCAGTTTATCCTTCTCAGAGGGCGACAATGTAACGGCCCCGTCAATGCGGATCGAATTCTGCTTGCCGGTCATGGAATCCTTGGCTGTAACTGTCAGAATACAGTCGCTCCCGATATCAAACCGGATCTCGATTTTCGCTTCTCCCTTTTTGGCGGGAAGGATACCGCCGAGTTTGAACATTCCCAGGAAGTAGTTTTCAGACGGATTGCTGCTTTCTCCCTGGTAGATCCGGATCGCCACTTCCGTCTGATTATCCTTCGTGGTCGTATACTCCTGCATACGAACGGAGGGGATCGTCGTGCCGCGCCCAATCAAGCGGCTGATTTCTTCCTGCTGCGAATTGTCTCCGGTTTTCAGCACAGCAATGCCCAGGCTGTAAGGAACAACGTCCATTAACAGGGTTTCTTTGATGTCGCCGGTCAGCACTGCGCCTTCCACGGCGGCGCCCACAGCGACGACCGTGCCTGGATCAATCCCCGTGAGAGACTTGTCCCCAAACACGGCTTTTGTGATCTTTGAAACCGCAGGCATTTTGGTGGCGTTTCCAACAAGCAGATATTTGACGCCGGGCTTATGGTCTGCGTCTATCCGTTTTCTGAATGAAATCAGCTTTTCCCTATAACGGTCAAGCACACCGGCAGCAATCTTTTCAAGCTCTTCCCGGGAAAGCGGCATCTCAAGAACGGGGCATCCCATGAAATGGTGCAGCTCTATTGCGGAATGATTCAAATCGGATAGCCTGATTTTCAAGCTCTCGCAGGCGTCGCGCAGCCGATAAACGGCTGCGGCGTCCTGCTGCTGTGAAAGGGTGATCCCGTACTTTTTCCGGATAAAACTGTTCGCGTAATTCAATACGGCGCTGTCGATATCACTGCCGCCCAGCTTTGTATCGCCATCGACCTCGATCACATCATAAACGCCGTTTTCAACCTCCAAATACGACAGATCCAGCGTTCCGCCGCCAAGATCAATGACGGCGACCTGCCCGGCGTACTGCTTTTGAAAGCCATATGCCAGCGCGGCTGCGGTGGGTTCATGCAGCAGACGTTTCACATTGAGGCCGGCTACCTCCGCCGCGTCGCGGGTCGCCCGTTTTTGATTATCGTTATAAAACGCGGGAACCGTAAGCACAACGTCCTTGAATTCATAACGGCTTACATTCTCTTCAAAAATCTCCTGCAGTTTGTCTTCGGGAAACCGAATGCCGTTTTTTGCGATAGCATCCAGGTACTTGCGCCTGATGAGGCTCTTGATATAAACCTCCGCGTTTTCTTTGATCCGGTTGATGATCATCGCAGAGATTTCTTCTGCTTTATAGGTTTTGCTGCCGATGCGGAAACTTCCGCCTTGTCCGATGGACCGTTTCATGCGGGCCGCAACGGAATCCGGAGATACCAGCGCCCGCATTCGGGCTTTTTCTCCGAATAAAGGTTTGCTGTGATCGTCGACCCCAAAGAACGACGGTTCAAAAAAGCTCCCCTCATTCCCCGGCACCGGCACGATTTCGACCTTTCTTTGGGCTTTGTTGTATACCGCCCCAACAGAATTCGTCGTGCCGAAGTCGATCCCAAGACAAGGGGAATACGCCGAAACGATCATGCTTTCCGCTTCCTGGAGGCACTTGAGTACGTCCTCGGTGTTTCCGGTCAACAGCTTAGACAGCCTAAGGTCGATTTGATTTTCATGGGTAAAGAGTCCGTGGCTGTGCGCTATACTTTTTGCCGTTTCCAGGCTCTCCAGCGTGTCTGTTTCTATGTAGATTGCGATGGCCTTTTCATAATTGCCGGCCTTCTCATACAATTCCGCCAGCCGCGTCGGCACGAATTGGGGATGCAGCGCATAGCATGCCGCGGCCTTCTCATAGTTTCCCAGCTGCGTGTAAAGACTGGAGGCGTGGTCATATTCCTTTGCCTCTTCGTACAGCTGCGCGGCGCTGAGCAGATTGCCCCCTTTTTCGTGCAATTGGGCAAGCCTTAAAAGGGTTTTATCATTTTCCGAGGAGGAAAGGGTGTTGATTGCTTTGTTGTACAGATTCGCTTTTTCGTAGAGCGCGCATGCTTTTTCATTGTCATGCAGGCGGTCTTCCGCCAACTGACCGGCTGTTTCGTAGTTGCCGGCAAGCTCCTCTACCGCGATCCGCTGAAGATCAATCTCCCTGATCTCCGCTTCGGAACCCGCGCTGGCGAGCAAATCCGCATAATGCTGCCTGGCAGACAGCAGGATCTCCTGTTTCCTGTCCGCCTCCGAAAACAGCGCCGCTATTTCGATGGCGCGCACATAATCGTGCTGCGCGAGAAAGCGGCCGATGCTTTCCAACGCCTTGTTCCGGATCCTTTCGGCAATGCTGGCGTAATCAGAAAAATCCGCCGCATAACGCAGCGCTTCCGCGTACATATTCAGGTGCAGCAATAATTCGATTTTCCGGTAAGGATTGCGGGCAGTCCGGAGCGCCTCATCATAATTCCCCAGGGCTTCAGCCATTCTTGACACGCTTTCCTGGTCGTCGGCCCTGGCGTATAAATCATGCGCTTTCTCATACGCCTTCAATTGTTCATAGCATCTTGCCGCGTCGGCTGGCTTTCCTGCTTTCTCGTACAAACACGCCGCTTCTTCATAATATCCTGCCCACTCTTTCATGCGGGGATTATCGGGCAGCACGTCTTTCGAGGACTGACCAATGCTGCGGATCATGCCGGAAAGAGAAGGATTGTTCCTGAAATCGCCGTTCTTTTCCTCCCATGCCGAGATCGCGTGATGAACGAGTTCCTTGGTTAATGCCTGGCGCTTGCTCATCAGGCGCGCGATTTCTTCCGCCCTTCCGTGCCTTGCCAGAACAGTAATGGTAATCCACGGCTCATCAATCCGGTCAAGAAAACGCAGGGCGGAATCCAGACAGCCCTCTTTTTCCATGCCGTTTACAGCGTTTGTGATGAAGTCCGCGCTGAAAGCGCTTTTGAGTCCGGTGCAATCCGCGATTTGCGGCAGAAAGGCGTCCGCGCATTTTGCGGCAAACTGATAATTCCCTTCGCTGCAATAGAATACAAAACCATCCTGAAATACAGAAATCGCTTGACCGACATGATTGGCAGCCACTGATTTGGCAATTTTCTTTTCCATGCTGCTGTATTTCTTTTCTAAGCGGTTGCCCTTTCCAAACATATGCCCTCCATGCCACATCAAAGGTGGATAGATTTCCTGTTTTTGTAAAAACTCAATCAATCAATTCGATTATATCCATCCTTTCGGACGTTGTCAAGGCGCTTTTCGCCATCAAACAGTCTTGCTTACCCTATTCGTTATTCACAGTTTTCACGGTCATCCCAAAACCTTATAGTCAAAATCTATAGCCAGTAATACAATTATAGTACAGCCCCAAGCCCTTGACACAAAAAGGCCCCATCCCTTATAATAGACCCAGTCAGCGGCGACAGCCGGAAAGGAGCGTGCCCCATGGAACGGTGTATGATGCGAATGTCCCTGCGCGGGCACTGCCCCACGCGCTGTTTGCTTTGCGCCGCTTGACGCCCGATTTCGTTCGTTAAGCCCGCTTCGCAGCTGCGCGGAGCGGGTTTTTCTGGATGCGGGCCGCGCTGGGGCAGACGTGCCCTGGCCGGAGAGGAACACAGAATCCGAAAGGAATGCATGCATTTGTCCGAAGCAAACACCCAGGAAATCCAGGAAATTTTTGAGGCGGAGCCTGCTCCCCAAGCGCCCCTGATTCAGGTGAAGGGCCTGCGCAAGGTGTACCAGGTGCCCGGGGGCGAGGTCGTGGCCCTGGACGGCATCGACCTGAACATTGAGCGCGGTTCCATTTACGGCATCATCGGCATGAGCGGCGCGGGGAAAAGCACCCTGATCCGGTGCCTGAACCGGCTGGACAGCCCCACCGACGGCGAAATCCTCATCGACGGCCAGAACATCTTAGCCATGAACGGTAAACAGCTCATGGCCATGCGCCGCAAGGTGAGCATGATCTTCCAGTCCTTTAACCTGCTGATGCAGAAAACCGTGGCCCGGAACGTGCGGTATCCCCTGGAAATCGCGGGGGTGCCCAAGGCCAAGGCTAACGCCCGGGTGAAGGAGCTGCTCAAGCTGGTGGAGCTGGAGGGCAAGGCCGACGCCTACCCCATCCAGCTTTCCGGCGGCCAGCGCCAGCGCGTGGCCATCGCCCGCGCCCTGGCTTCCGATCCCGAAGTGCTGCTGTGCGACGAGGCCACCAGCGCCCTGGACCCCATGACCACCCAATCCATCCTGGCGCTTTTGCAGGACATCAACCAGCGCTTGGGCATCACCGTCGTCCTGATTACCCATGAAATGGCGGTGATCCGGCAAATCTGCAACCGGGTGGCGATCCTGGACGGGGGGCGCATCGCCGAGGAAGGCACGGTGGACGATGTGTTCATCCACACCCGCAGCGCGGCGGGCAAGCGCCTGTTCGGCATTCTGCCCTCCCAGGAGGACGACGCGGTGTCCGACGTGCCCGCCCTGCGCGTGGTGTTCGACGGCGGCAAGGAAGGCCTGCCCATCATCGCGGGCCTGGTGAAAAACTGCGGGGTGGACGTGAACATCCTGTCCGCCGACATCAAGCCCATCAACGGCAAGCCCTACGGCCAGATGCTGATCGAACGGCCCGCGGAAGACGAGATCTGCAAGCAGGTCATCGAGTATCTGACCGCCCAGGGCGTGACCGTCAAGGAGGTGATGAACGGATGAACTGGAGCCTGATTTGGCAGGGCTTTCAGGAAACCTGTATGATGACCATTTGGACGTCCGTCATTTCCTACCTGCTGGGCATGCCCTTAGGCGTGCTGCTGGTGATCACCCGGAAAGACGGCATCCGTCCCGCCCCCACCTTCAACGCGGTGCTGGGCGCGATCATCAACTTCCTTCGTTCCATTCCCTTTATTCTGCTCATCGCCATGCTCATTCCCGTCACCCGGCTCGTCATGGGCACCTCCATCGGCACCACGGCCTCCGTGTTCCCCCTGGTCATCAGCGCCACGCCCTACATCGCCCGGGTGGTGGAGCAATCCTTCCTGGAGGTGGACGGCGGCGTGATCGAGGCCGCCAGGGCCATGGGGTCCTCCACCTGGCAAATCATATGGAAGGTACTCATTCCCGAATCCGTGCCCTCTCTGGTAACGGGAGCGGCCATGGCCGTCACCACCATCCTGGCTTACACCGCCATGGTGTCCGCCGTGGGCGGCGGCGGCATTGGGGCCTACGCCATCACGAAAGGCTATCAGCGCGGCAAGAAGTATTACGACTTCATGTACATGGCCAGCGCCGTGCTGGTGCTGATGGTGCAGGTGATCGCTATCACCGGTACGCGGCTTACCCGCCGCTTGGATCATAGAATCCGTTAATGATACTATTCTCCATCCGCAATATCGCCATCTTCAGGCGTCTTTTTCGCCTTGGCGTCGCTTCGTTCCGGTCAACGTAGCGCTGCTACGCCTCCCTCACTCAGCTTAGCCAAGACGGAAAATCCATCCTGAATCTGGCAACATTGCAGATGTCGAATAGTATAAAACCGGAAATTAGAAAGGAGACTTACTCATGAAGAAGGTATTTGCTCTGGTTCTGGCCCTGGTCATCCTGTCTGTGGTTCCCGCCGCGCTGGCGAATGAAAAAATCACCATCGCCGCTTCCACCACCCCCCACGCCATCATCCTCGAATTCGTGAAGGACGATCTGGCCGCCCTGGGTTACGACCTGGAAATCCTGGAAGTGACCGACTACTATGTGGCCAACCCCGCCACCGCCGCCGGTGAAGTGAACGGCAACTACTTCCAGCATATCCCCTTCCTGAACGCCTACAACGCCAGCGTTGAAAAGGAAGAAGACAAGCTGGTCGCCGCCTTCGGCGTACACTGCGAACCCTACGGCATCTATCCCGGCACCAAGAAGGATCTGAAGGACATCGCCCCCGGTGACAAAATCGCCGTGACCAACGACCCCTCCAATGAAACCCGCGCCTTGATCCTGCTTGCCGAAGCGGGCCTGATCACCCTGCCCGAAGGCGCCAACCCCGACAGCGGCCTGCAGAAGGAAGATATCGTGGAAACCAACGGCATCGAGATCGTGGAATTGGATGCTGAAAAGATCCCCGCCGTGCTGGACGACGTGGCCTTCGCCGTCATCAACGGCAACTATGTGCTGGACGCCGGCATGACCGTCCGCGACGACGCCCTGTTCACCGAAGCCTCCACCGTGACCGGTCAGGTGTATGTGAACTACCTGGTGGTGAAGCCCGAAGACGTGGATGCGCCCTGGCTGCTGGCCCTGGAAAAGGTGCTGTCCACCCAGGAAGTGAAGGATTTCATCCTGAACAACGAAGGCTTCGCGGGCGGCGTTATCCCCACCTTTGAAGTCGCTGAATAATTTCATTACTGCGTAATAGAGGCCGCGTCCGTTTCGGGCGCGGCCTTTGTCAGCGCGTATTTGTCATTCCATGTCCGTCAGGCTGCCGCGCTGGATCATGCGGTCGGCCAATTCGGCCATTTCCGCCGCGGATTCGGGGCAGCCGCGGTTCACCCAGGCGCGGATCAGCCCGGCGCAGCCGAAAACCACAAAGCTGTAATGATAATCAAAGGCGTCGTCATCCTGGCCTTTGCGCAGGGCCAGCCAGACGCTGCGGCATTTTTCCCGCACCACCTCGTTCAGCCGATGCAGGAAATTCATATCCCCATTGGCGCTGAGCAGCACCCGGCACACTTCCTGGTTTTCCTGGATGAAGCTGAACAGGTCCAGCAGCATGGGCTTGGTCTGGGCGGAGAAGGCTTCTTCCTCGTGCCGGGCCACAATGGCGTCCAGAGCTTCAAATAAGCTGTCCTCGATTTTTTCCAGCATATCGAAAATATCTTTATAGTATAGGTAAAAAGTGCCCCGGTTCATGTCCGCCAGCTCGGTCAGCTCTTTTACGGTGATTTCCTTGGCCTGCTTTTCCTGCAAAAGCTGGGTCAGGGCCTGGGTCAACAGCTTTTTGGTGCGGCGCACGCGCCTGTCCTCCTTTTTTTCCTGCTCCATGGCTTGGCCTTCTTTCTCAACAATGCGCGGCATATGTGTCGGATAACAGCCACGATTCCAACTGCATGCCGCTTATCGGACGATCAATAATCAAATTGGTTATTGATTTCCACCGCGAGATATATTATAATACTCAACGTTGAGAAAGTCAACACAATGTTTTGTAACTCTAAAGGGAGGAAAACAACGTGAAGGGCTTTGCCAAATGGCTGGTGCGGCGTCGCGCCCTGGTGATCGTGATTTGCCTGCTGCTCATGATCCCCTCGGCGCTGGGCATGGCCGCCACCAAAACCAAGTACGATTTGCTGTATTATCTGCCCCAGGAGCTGGAAACGGTGCAGGGGCAGGAAATCCTGTTACAGGATTTCGGGAAGGGCGCGTTTTCCCTGCTGATCACGGAGGGCATGCCTCTGCGGGAACAGGAGGAAATGGAAAACGCCATCCGAGAGATTCCCCATGTGGAATCCGTGATTGGCTATGCCTCCATCACCAAGGGCGCGCTGCCGGTGGAAATCATTCCCACCGACTACCGGGAACTGTTTCAGCGGGGCGACTGCATGCTGTCCGCCGTATTCTTTGATTCGGGTTCCTCCGCCGAGGAAACCATGGAGGCCATTCGGCGGGTGCGGGCCGTGGCGGGGGAAAAGTGCTTCGTGTCCGGCCTGTCCGCCGTGGTGACGGATACTAAGCAGTTGGTGGAGGATCAGGAAGCCATTTACGTGGGCATCGCCGTGGCGCTGTGCGCACTGGTGCTGACGCTCACCATGGACTCCTTTCTGCTGCCCCTGATTTTCCTGTGCTGCATCGGCGTTTCCGTGCTGTACAACATGGGCACCAATTACTTCTTCGGAGAGATCAGCTACATCACCAAGGCCGTGGCCGCCGTGCTGCAATTGGGCGTCACGTTGGATTATTCTATTTTCCTGTGGCACAGTTACAAGGAGCAGAAAACCCTGACGGATGATAAGGACGAGGCCATGGCAAACGCCATCCGCCTGACCTTTACCTCCATCCTCGGCTCCAGCCTGACCACGGTGGCGGGTTTCATCTCCATCTGCTTCATGAGCTTTACCCTGGGCCGGGACCTGGGCGTGGTCATGAGCAAGGGCGTTATTTTGGGCGTGCTGGGCACGGTGGTGCTGCTGCCCTGCGTGATCCGCACCCTGGACAAGGCCATCGAGAAAACCAGCCACAAGCCGCTGCTGCCCAATCTGCATTTCTTAGGCAATTTCGTCAGCAAGCATTATAAAGTGCTGTGCGTGATCTTGGCCCTGATGATCGTTCCGGCCTTTTACGGCTACATGAACGACCCCGTGTATTACGATATGAGCAAGGTCATGCCCCAGGAGCTGCCCTCCATCATCGCCAATAAAAAGCTGGCGGAGACCTTCGATATGGCTACCACCCACCTGCTGCTGGTGGACGCCGACGTGTCCCAGAAGGACGTGCGGGCCATGTCGGAGGAAATGGAGCGGGTGGACGGAGTGAAGGCCGTGATCGGCGTGGACAGCCTGCTGGGCGCGGGCATCCCGGAATCCATCGTGCCCCCGGACGTGCTTTCCCTGCTGAAAAGCGACCGGTATCAGCTCATGCTGATCAGTTCCGCTTACGTGATTTCCACCGACGAGGTGAACGCCCAGATCGACGCGCTGAACGGGATTTTGAAGAAATACGACCAGGGCGGCATGCTCATCGGCGAAGCCCCCTGCACCAAGGACCTGATCGCCTGCACGGATCACGATTTCACGGTGGTCAGCCTCATTTCCATCGCCGCCATTTTCGTGATCATTCTGCTGGTGCAAAAATCCCTGACCCTGCCGGTGCTGCTGGTGGCGATCATCGAACTGGCGATTGCGGCCAACCTGTGCGTACCCTATTATCTGCATGAGGAATTGCCCTTCGTGGGGCCGATCCTGATTTCCACCATTCAATTGGGCGCGACGGTGGACTACGCCATCCTGCTCACCACCCGCTACAAGCAAAACCGCCTGAACGGCATGAATAAAGCGGAAGCCGTGAACCGGGCCACCGCGTCCTCGGCCCAAAGCGTGCTGGTCAGCGGCATCGGGTTCTTCGCCGCCACCTACGGCGTGGGCCTGTATTCCAACGTGGCGATCATTTCCACCATGTGCCGCCTCATCGCCCGGGGCGCGCTGATATCGGTGGCGGTGGTGTTGCTGCTGCTGCCCGCCGTGCTGCTGCTGCTGGATAAGGTGATCGTGCATACGACTTTTGATATGAAGGTCGCAAAATAAAAGAAAGAGGGATCGTTATGAAAAAGCTGCTTGCCGCGCTGCTGGCGGCCATTCTGGCCCTGAGCTGCTGCGCGTCCGCCCTGGGGGAAACCATCAAGCATGAACGGGTATACGTCGTCACCGGACCCGACGGGGAGATTCGGAGCCTGACCGACAGCGTCCGTCTGGAAAACAAGGACGGGCTGGAGGAAATCGCCGACGTTTCCCTGCTGACCGGCATTGAAAACATGAGCGGCGGCGAAGCCTTCACCCGGGACGGCGACGCCCTGATCTGGCAGGCCCAGGGGAACGATATCGTTTACCAGGGCACCTCCGATCAGGCCCCGGCCATCCTGCCCACCGTTTCTCTGACCCTGGAAGGAGAATCGGTCACCGCCGCCGAATTGAAAAAAAAGACCGGCGAGGCGGTGCTCACCGTTTCCTACCGGGCAAACGGCGTGCTGCCCGCTCTGGCCGTGACCCTGCTGCCCCTGGACGCTTCCGGCATGACGAACATTCAGGCGGAAAACGCCATGATCCTGTCCGAAGCGGGCCAGCGGATCCTGGTGGGGTACGCCGCGCCGGGGGTGGACGCGGATTTGGGCCTGCCGGATCACTTCACCGTGTCCTTCCACGCCGATCACGCCGACCTAAGCTGGATGATGACCCTGATTTCCGCCGACCCCATCCGCTTAGCGGCCAAAGAAATCGACGAAAGGCTGCCGGTCAATCTGCGGGACACCCTGAACCTGGCCGAGTCCCTGCTCACCGCCCTGAAAAACGGGGAAGACGTGCCCATGCAAAAGGGCCTGCAAAACCTGAAAACCAACATCGTGCTGGGCCAGGTGAACGACTTTAACCATAACGTGGTCAAGCTGGACGAAAGCGCCCAGGCCCTTCACGGCAGCGCGGAGGAATTGGCAAACCGCGCCGACGCTGCCCAGACCGGCGCCGGAACGCTGCAAACGGCCCTGAACGGCTTGCAGACCAACGGCGGCGCCCTGAACGCCCAGGCCAGCGCCCTGCTTTCCGCCGCTTTCCAGTCCGCCCAGGCCCAATTGGCCGCTTTGGGCGTCACCGTGCCCGAACTGACGGCGGAAAACTGCGCCCAGGCGCTGGACAATGCCGCCCAGAGCCAGGAAGCGGACGCCGCCGCCAAGATCGCCACCCTGAAAGCCCAATTGGAACAGACCGTGCAGCTTGTGAACAGCCTGAAAGCCTATACGGAGGCCGCGGCCCAGGCGGCGCAGAGCGCGGACGCGCTGGCCGCTGATCTCACCGCCCTCAAGGACGGCGCGGCGGCGCTTCAAAAGGACGCTGAAAAGCTGCAAAAGAACGGCACCGCCAAGGTAAAATCCACCGTGCAGACCGCGGAAAAGCAGCTCGCCTCCCTGGCCCTGCCCTATGTGCAGCGCGACGGGCTTCATATCCTGGAACTGTACGAGCAGACCCGGGATCAGGCCCAGAACGGGGGCTACGATCTGCGCCTCGAAGGCATGCAGGCCGTGACCGTATATGTGATCCGCACCGATCTGCAATAATCTTTTCCGAAAACAGGACGCGGACGCCCGGCACTCAAGCCGGACGCCCGCGCTGTTTTTTTGCGCGGTATTGTGGAAAAGAAAAGAAAAATATGGTATGATGCTTTCTGAAAACGCGGGAGGTACGGACGGCATGGCCGTCTATGCATAAGGAAGCAATGCGCATGAGCAAGAAATGGTTTTCTGACCGGGAATTTTACGGAAAACTGGTGCGGCTTACCCTGCCCATTTCCTTTCAAAGCCTGATGCTGGCTTCCGTGGCGGCGGGGGACGCGGTGATGCTGGGCCATATCGCCCAGAATTCCATGGCGGCGGTTTCCCTGGCCACCCAGGTGCAGTTCATTCAGAACATGATGATCTATGCCATCGTCGCGGCCGGGTCCATTTTGGGCGCGCAGTACTGGGGCAAGGGAGACAGGCGCACCATTCAGGATGTGTTCAGCCTGATGCTGCGTCTGTCCGCGGGGCTTTCCTTCGTGTTTTTCTTAGCCTGTGTGCTTTTTCCCCAATACTTGATGCTGGCCTTCACCCACGAGCAGCCCCTCATCGACATCGGCGCGGCGTACCTGCGCATCGCGGGCTGGTCGTATCTTTTAACGGGCATTTCCCAGTGCTATTTAGCGGTGATGAAGTTCACCGGCCACGCGGGGCCCTGCGCCTGGATCTCCTCCAGCGCGGTGGTGCTGAATATCGCCCTGAACGCCGTGTTCATTTTCGGCTTAGGCCCCATTCCCGCCATGGACGCCCAGGGCGCCGCCCTGGCGACCCTGTGCGCCCGGGTGATCGAGCTTTTGCTGTGTGTGATCGTGTGCCGGGGCAAGGACTACGTGCGGCCCGATTTCAGGCGCTTCTTCTTCCGGGATCGGGAGCTTTCCGCCGATTTCCGCAAGTGCTGCCTGCCGCTGCTGGGCGGCGGGCTGTTCTGGGGGGTGGGCTTCACGGCCTATACCGCCGTCATGGGCCATATGGGCGGCGACGCGGCGGCGGCCAATTCCGTAGCCGCCGTGGTGCGCGATCTGGTGTGCTGCGCCTGCAACGGCATCAGCAGCGCGGGGGGCATCTTAGTGGGCAACGAGCTGGGCGCGGGCAGGCTGGAAAAGGGAAAGCTGTACGGCGACCGGCTGGCGAAGCTGTCCTTCGTGATCGGCTTTGCCTCCACCCTGCTCATGCTGGCCGCCACGCCCCTGGTGACCGGCGGCATGACCATGACGGACGACGCCCGCCGGTATCTGACCGGCATGATGGTTATTATGGCGGTGTATATGATCGGGCGCTCGGCCAACACCGTGATCATCAACGGCATTTTCGCCGCCGGGGGCGATACCCTGTTCGACGTGTACAGCTTAGCCGTGAGCATGTGGGGCCTGGCGCTCCCCCTGGCGTTTGCCGGGGCCTTCTGGTTCCACTGGCCCGTGCTGGCCGTATACGCCTGCACCTGCTTAGACGAAGTGGGCAAAATCCCCTGGGTGCTGTACCATTACCGGAAATACAAATGGGTGAAGGATTTAACGCGGGAACGGGAACAAACGGAATAGGAGGTTCATCATGGAAGAAAACTATGTACGGAAGCTGATCGGGTTCATCGGTCAAAGTCCCACCTGCTACCATGCCGTCGATACCATCCGGCGGGCGTTCAGCGATTATAACCTGCTGAACGAAGGGGAAAAATGGCGCCTTGCGCCGGGCGGCAAATACCTCGTGATCCGCAACGGCAGCAGCGTCATCGCGTTTACCCTGCCGGAGGGGGATTGCTCCGGCTTCCAGATCGTCGCCAGCCACGCCGATTCCCCCACCTTCAAGATCAAGGAAAACGCCGAAGTGGCGGTCAAGGACAAGTATGTGCAATTGGACACGGAACGCTACGGCGGCATGATCATGTCCAGCTGGTTTGACCGCCCCTTGTCCGTCGCGGGCCGCGCCCTGGTGCGCACGGCGGCGGGCGTCGCTTCCGTGCTGGTGGACCTGGACCGGGATCTGTGCGTGATCCCCAACGTGGCCATCCACATGAACCGGCAGGTGAACGACGGCTACAAGTTCAACCCGGCGGTGGACACGTATCCCCTGTGGGGAACGGGAGACGCCAGGAACACCTTCCGGGCGGAAATCGCCAAAGCGGCGGGTGTGGAAGAAAAAGACCTGTTGGGGGCCGACCTGTTCCTGTACAACCGCATGGAGGGCCGGGTGTGGGGCGTGAAGGAGGAATTCATTTCCGCCCCCCGGCTGGACGATTTGGAATGCGCCTTCGCCTCCGTGGAGGCCCTGAAAGCCGCCAAGCCCGGCAATCACGCCAACGTGTGCTGTGTGTTCGATAACGAGGAAGTGGGCAGTACCACCAAGCAGGGCGCGGATTCCACCTTCCTTGCCGACGTGCTGCGCCGCATCGTGCTGGCCTTAGGCCGCTCCGAGGAGGAGTATTATACCCTGCTTGCCCATAGCTTCATGCTCTCCGCCGATAACGCCCACGCCATGCACCCCAATCACCCGGAATATTCCGATCCCCTGAACATGACGGAAATGAACAAGGGCGTCGTGATCAAGTTCAACGCCAACCAGAAGTATACCACCGACGGCGTCAGCGAGGCGGTGTTCCATCACATCTGCGAAAAGGCCGGGGTGCCGGTGCAGCATTACGCCAACCGGTCCGATTTGCCGGGCGGCGGCACCTTGGGCAACATTTCCGGCAGCCACGTGTCCATTAACACCCTGGATATCGGCCTGGCCCAGCTGGCCATGCACAGCAGCTATGAAACCGCCGGGGCCAGGGACGTGGCTTCTATGATCAACGGCATGCGGGCCTTCTATGAAACGGAGATCCGCGCTGTGGGAAACGGCGCATACACCCTGGAATAAAAATCATCCAGCGCAAAAGCGCCCTCCGACCGATAAACATCGGCTGGCGGGCGCTTTTAACGCGCAACGAATCAATCTTTTCGGCTCGCTTTCATTTCCTTCTTGCGGTCGTACATCGTGTGGTCGGCGCGCCTGAAGAGGCTGTCCACGCCGTCGTCCAGTTCCGGGTCATAGAACGCCGCGCCGATGGCCGCCGACACTTTTTCCCAAGGCGGCAGGGAATCGTCATGGGCCAGAGCCGCGATTTCCGCGTTAAAGCGGTCTTCCAGCTCGCCGTAATGGTCGAAGTCGCCGCCGCGCAGGATCACGGCAAATTCGTCGCCGCCGATGCGGAACACGGGGGAATGATCGAAGATCACGCATACCATGCAGCTGAGCTTGCGGATGGCGATATTGCCCATGTCGTGGCCGTATGTGTCGTTGATCTTTTTTAGGTAGTTCAGGTCCACGATGGCAAGGCCCACCTGGGCCACCCCGTCCTCTAACTTCACGGCCACGCGCTTCATTTCGTTGTCGTAGGCCGTTTTGTTGCGGATGCCGGTCAGGGCGTCCCGGTTAGCCAATTCCTGCATGCTGGCGGCTTTTTCCTCGGCGCTGATGATGGCGGTCACATAATCCCGCATATCCTCGGTCATTTTCACCACCGCGTCGGACAGGGATTTGATTTCGTTATCCGTTTTTACGGGGGGCGCGTCGAAAGTCAGGGCGTTCACGTCCCGCTGGCCATGGCTGCGGTCCGCAAAGCCCACGGCGCTTTCCTCCAGCCGCAGGATGGGCTGGGTGATGTTCCTGCGGGACCAGAACAGGAAAATGGCGATGAACACCGCGCCCGCCAGCAGGATCACCAGGATATTCACGGCGGCGTACTGCAAAACCATGCCGTTGATGAAGGAAATATCAATATCTACCGCCAGCACGGCCACGCTGTTTCCCTTGCCGTCCCGGATGGGCACGGCGCCGGTATAATCAATGCCCCATTCCGTGGCTTCCTCAAAGTAAACGATGCCCTTGCCCTTCATGATCTCAAAAAACTGGGCGGCGGTGGCCGCGTCGAACTCGTCATCCGAGATCCAGCCCAAATAGAGGTTTCCTTCCGTGTCGATATATCGGTCTTGATACCGCTCCGCCGAAAGCACGCTCATCACGTTGCCCGTTTCTTCGGTATTCAGGGGCAGGATGGCGTAGAAATAATGGATATCATCGAAATGATCCATCATGTGATCCATGAAAAGCAGGGTTTTCTTGTACTGCTCGCTTTCCTCGCCCGTTTCGATGCAGGCTTTCAGGTCGTCCCCGTCGATTTCGGACAGGGTATAGTTCAGGATATCGTCGATATAATTGCGATAATCCACATAGACGAAATTTTTATATAACGTCAGATTGGCGAAGCTCAGCAGCACGCACAGGGCGAGGATAAACAGAACGCATCCCACGGTAATGCTGCGGTTCAAAGGCCTTTTATGACGCTTCATGGCTTAACCTCCCTCGCTGCGTGGGGTGCGCTGCTTGTATATTGAAAAGACAAAAACGAACCAAATCCTTGCAGAATCATTATATTTTGTCCACGCCCGTTTGTCAACCGGGAAAGGAATCAGTCAAAATGGATGTGGCAGTACCCGTCCGGATGCTTTTCCAAGTATTTCTGATGGTATTCCTCCGCCGAATAAAAGTTTTGCAAGGGCTGGTTTTCCACCGCCAGGGGCTTATCATAGCGGCGGGACAGGTCCCGCAGGGCGTCGGCGACGGTGGAGGCGTCGGCGGGGTCGGCATAATAAATGCCGGTGCGGTACTGAACGCCGAAATCCTCCCCTTGATGATTCACGGCGGTGGGGTCGATCACCTGGAAATAGCGTTCCAGCAGCTCCCGCAGGGGCAGCCGGGCGGGGTCGTAGACCACCCGCACGGTTTCCGCGTGGCCCGCGCCGTGCTTCACCTGCTCGTAGGTGGGATTTTCGGTTTCGCCGTTGGCGTAGCCCACCTCCGTTTCGATCACGCCGTCCATCAGGTCAAAATATTTCTGGCAGCCCCAGAAGCAGCCGCCCGCCAAATAAACGGTCTTTTCCATGGGGGACAGTCCTTTCATGGCTTTTTCGATGATCCGGGCGAAGGTTTCCAGCCCTTCCCGGTCCGCATCGGAGAAACGGTTCAGAATGGGACTGTCGATGTCCAGCACGGCGGCGGGTTTTCCCCGCCTGTCCCGGAGGGGAATCACGAGTTCAGACCGGGAGGCGCTGTCGCAGGCGATGTGGCCGGGAAAAGCGTGTACGTCCGGCACCAGCATGGTCCGGTTTTCCCGCAGAGCCGCGCCGCATACGCCCTTTTCCCGGGGGATGCGAATGCAGGCCACTTTGCCGTGGAAGGGACCCAGCACCAGATCAGGGCCTTCCACGGTATAAAACCCGGCCCAGTTGATATCGGTCAGCGTTTCCCACAGCAGGGCCGAGGCGTTGGCGAACAGGGATACATACCAGCCCTCCGCCTGGGCCAGGGCTTCCATTTGCTCGTTCAAAAGCATGTAATCCACGGTCATTCCGCTTTACCTCCCAATTTTTCGATTGCCGCGATGCGCTGGCTCAGGGTGGGATGGGAGTATTCCAGCTTCACCAGCAGGGGAGAGGGGGCCAATTCCCCGAAGTTTTCCCGCGTCAGCTTTTTCAGGGCGGAAATCAGGGCTTCGCCGTAGCCCTCCTTTACGGCCTGGGCGTCCGCCCGGTATTCCGCCCGGCGGGAAAGTCCATTCACCAGCAGACCGAACAGCGGGGCGATCAGGGCGAATTCCACGCTCATGATCAGGAACAGGGCAAAGCCGTAATTCACCCCCGGAAAGCCGAAGGCGGTGAAGACGTCCGGCGTGCGCAGGGTCAGCCAGGCCAGCACGCCCAGAACCAGCATCTGCACAAAGGATAAGATTTGGCTTTTCAGGGTGTCCTTATGCAGGCCGTGGCCCATTTCGTGGGCGAACACCGCGCAGATTTCGTCGGTCGTCATGGCCTGCACCATGGTATCGTAAAGCACGATGGTTTTCATTTTGCCAAAGCCCGTGAAATAGGCGTTGGATTTGGTGGAGCGCCGGGATGCGTCCATCACCTGGATGGCGCGCACCTTGAAGCCGTGCTTTTCCAGCAGGCCGGTGAGCTTGTCCTTCAGTTCCCCGTCCTCCAGGGGCGTGAACTTGTTGAAAATCCTGCTGAAAAAGGGATAGAGGAAGGAAATGCCAAGGGTCAAAAGCGTCATGGCCCCGGCGAAGACCACGATCAGCCAATCCCCAAGCCACTGATGTACCCCCAGCAGCAGGGAACCGATGACCGTCATGAGCGTCAGGCTGATGAGCAGGCTCTTCAACTGATCCAGCCAGAAGGTTTTCCTGGTGGAACGGTTGAAGCCGTATTTTTCCTCGATGCCCATGGTATCATAGTATTCAAAGGGCAAATCGACCACCGCGCCCACGGCGGACAGCAGCAGCACGGCCAGCATCTGCAAAAAGGCTGTATCGGGAAACAGCCGGGCAAAGGCCGCGTACAGGTTGGGCAGAATCAGGGCGAGGTCCACGACGAACCCCGCCAGGGCGCTGAACGCCCCCAAGCGGCACTTTTCCCCGTGATAGGTCCGCCACTTTTTGTAGGTGTCCAGGTCGTACACGTCCAGCACGTTCAGGGGAATGGGATTTTTGGCCGACCGGTATTCGATCAGCCGGAGCAGCATATTGTACAGGAATACGGCGGACAGGATCACGATGGTCACGATTTTATACTGCATGGGCGTCTCCTTTCGGTCAGCCGCTGAAGGTCATGCTATTGCCGGGTATCTTTTTGCTTGCATACATGGCGGTGTCCGCCCGGGCGTAGAGCGCGTCAAAGGAGGCCGCGTTTTCTCCCGCGTGCAGGGCCACGCCCACGCTGACGGCGATCTTTTCCCCGCGCAACTCCGGTATCCCCGTTTTTTCCAGCTTTTCAAACAGCCGGCGGATAATGGCCTCTGCCATTTCCCGCTTCACAATGCCCACCGCGAAAACGCCGAACTCGTCGCCGCCCAGCCGCATGCATAAATCGTTGGAACGGAAAATGCCGCGCATGGAATCGGCCACGGCGATGATGACAGTATCGCCCGTCTGATGCCCGTAGGTATCGTTGATGGTTTTGAAATGGTCGATATCCAGCTCCAGGAACATGCCGCCGCTGCCGGAGGCCAGCAGCTCGTTCACCTTGTTTTGGCCGCTGACGCGGTCCAGCAGGCCGGTCATGCGATCCGTTTCGGACAGCGCCTGCAGGGCCTCGCCCCGCTTCTCCTCCTGGTCGATGCGCGTATGAAGCGCCTGCAGCGCCACGTTTTTGGCGCTGAGGCGGAGAAACACCGCCACCAGGAAAAGACTGACCAGCGCCACAATGGCGGAAAACGCGAGGATGGTGTATCGCAGGGGGCGGTACCAAACGTCGGCGTTGATCAGGCTGACGCTGTACCAGCTGCCTTCGAGCTGCTCCATATAAACGGAGAAATTTCCCTCTTTGGCGTTGAGATCAAACTGCTTTTCCCCGTCCGCAAGGATTTTGCGTGCCACGGCGCCGCCGAGGCTCCCCGGTTCGTTCAGATAGTTCCGGCCCAGCTGATTCTTATCGGAATGGGCCACCACGATGCCGCTGCCGTCCAGCACGAGGGCCTGGCCGCCCTCCGTGGCGGCGGCGATGCGCTCCACAATGGCCTGCAGGGGGTCGAGGCTCACGTCCATGGCGATCACACTTTGCCCGTCGCTCAAAAGATCGGACACGGTCATCATCACCGTATACGTCTGCAAATCCAGGTAGGGTTCCACAAAGGTGATTTCCTGGTCTGATGCCATGGCCTGGATATACCAGGGCCGTTCAGTGGGCACATAATCGTCTTCAGGCAC
Organism: uncultured Christensenellaceae bacterium; assembly: GCA_905234985.1. Taxonomy (GTDB): domain Bacteria; phylum Bacillota; class Clostridia; order Christensenellales; family Aristaeellaceae; genus RUG563. Next base: position 12,202 of record CAJOJQ010000010.1, on the reverse strand, counting down.
CCAGCCCGCGCCGTCGAGATACACGCCGCCCACCCAGCCGTACAGGCCGGTGGTGGTGGGGTCCAGGGTGGCGGCGATGTTGTTCGTCTGCTCCACCAGGTACTTTTCGATCTTTTCGCTGCCCGTGCCGGAAGACAGCATGCTATCCACCGTGCGCCCCACCAGCGTGACGATGTTCACCCGCGTCAGAAGAATATGATCGTATTCCCTGGCGGAATCCTTGGCGTTCAGCTCGCATTGCTGCCGCAGGGTTTCTTTCTCCGTCGCGTAAAAGCTGTTTCCAATAAAGGCGGCGGTGATATTGGCGAACAGAATCACGATGATCGCCAATACAATGGATTTCACGCTCACGTGCCGCAGCATATCTCTGATCTTCATTCGGCCGTCCATGCTTTTTCCTCAATCAGTCATACGTTTTATTTCTCAGCCGCTGTTCAAAATCTCCCTTCGGGAGGGGTTTGTCGAACAGGAAGCCCTGCACCATATCAATATTGACGCTTTTCAGGAAGTTTACCTGATCCCAGTTCTCCACGCCCTCGGTGATCACGCTCATGTTCAGCTCGTTCGCCATTTTAGCCACGTTGGATACGACCACGCTGTCGCGCTTGGTGCCCGTGTGGCCGTCGATGAAGGATTTATCCAGCTTGAGTACGTCGGCGGAGAAATCCCGCAGGATATTCAAAGAAGAGTAACCCGTTCCAAAGTCGTCGATGGCCATGGCGATGGACGAATCGTGCATGTCGCTGATGAACCTTCTCAGCCTGTCGTTGTCCTCCTCGCTCATGGTTTCGGTGATTTCCACTTCGATCAGGTGCTTCGGGATGTTATAGGCGGCCAGGATCTTCCGGATCTTTTCGGAAAACTCGGGATTGGCCAAGTTTTTGCGGGAGAAATTCGTCGAAACGCGCACAGGCTCGATGCCCGCGTCCATCCACCGGCGGATATCCTTGCACACCTGCTCGAAAATATAGAAATCGAGCATGCAAATGCTGTCGCCGGTTTCAAGAACGGGGATAAATTCGCCGGGAGTGATGGTCTTTCCGTCTCTGATCCAGCGCACCAGGGCTTCCGCCCCGGCCAGGGTCTTGGTTTTTGTGTTGACCTTGGGCTGATAGTAGGGCTGGAACTCGCCCTTTTCCAAAGCCTCGGCAAACACGGAAAGAATTTGTTTTTGATGGATGGCCTTTTTGTGCATTTCAGGCGTTGAGAACAGATAGGGCGCGTGCTTGTCGTACCTTGCCACGTTCAGCGCCGTGGAGCATCGCCCGATGATCCCCTCGCTGTCCATATCGTCGTCGTCGATATCCAGGCAGCCCGCGATGGCCTGCAGCGTCGCCATTTCTTCCTGGCCGTTCAGGGAAGCGCGGATATCGACGCCGGAGGTTAGCTTCAGCACGGCGTCGGTTTTTTCTTTATGCACCATGAGGATGAACGTATCGCCGGACAGGCGGCCCGCGCACTCGTCATCGTCTGTATACGACAAAAGCAGCTCCGCGAAGCGGATGATGATATGGTCCGCCTCCTGCTTTCCGTACTTTTTGTTGATGAGTCCAAAGCTCTTCACATTCAGATAGAACGCGCTGTAGGACGTGAGCTTTCCCGCCGCCCATATTCTGTTGACGAAGGTCCTGAACCCGGCGGCGTTGGGCAGCCCGGTCATGATATCGGTTTCGGCGGCTTTCTTCACATACATGTCCTTCAAATAATGGATGCAGTTTTCTTTGTGATTGAAGCCGTTATGAATCGCCGTCGCCATTTCCGTGCAGGTGTCATAGCCGCAGCAGGAGCAATTGATGTGCCGGGAGGCTTCGTCGGTCTTGTTCATTTCCAGGAAGATGGCTTCCAGCTCTTCGGGATCGGGAACGCGCAGGGAGCATTGCGCCGACCGATCCGTATAAGAGCGCAGGTAATCCTCCAGATTCAGGTGTTCAAACTGCTTGTTGAGGCAGGCCAGCCTTTCCTCCGGCGCGGCGTTCCTGGACCAGGCGCTGCCCGCCGTATCCTTTTCCACGGCTTCCTTGATGTCGTGCAGATGGTACAGCGAATGATCGGTAACGGCCAGGGCCATATCGGTGCCCGTGCCGCAGATGCAGCCCTTTTCGCAGTTGAGCGCGTCCACAAACAGGAACGGCGTCTTTCCGTCCCGCAGCAGCTCCTTGTTCTTTTCCAGGTAATGGAACAGCCTTTTTTCGCCCTCCACCTGACGGATGAAAGCGTCCTGGCCCAGGAGCCACAGCACGTTTTCCTTGAGTCCCCCCGGCATGGGGTAGATGGAACCGAGGCCGTATGCCATTTCATCCTGGCAGGGTTCCCCGTACAAATTGTATTTTTCCGCATAGTCCATCAGGTGCTTGAAGGTCACGTTATAGCTGACGTACCCGTGATTGTTGGGGTCGTCGATTTCTAACTTCTTGGCGATGCACGGGCTGATGAACGTCAGCTTATCCGTAACGCCCAGCTCTTTTTTCGCGTAAATGGCGGCGCACATGAGCGGGCTTTGAACGGGGAACAGCTTAGGCAGCAGCTCCGGCAAATACCTTTCGATATAGCCCACCACCGCCGGGCAGGGCTGGGAAATGCCGCCTAAAAAATCATGCTGCTGAATGTAATTGATATATCCCCAGGTGGTGATGTCCGCGCCGAAGGAAACGCTGATGATGCGGTTCACGCCTAATTCTTTCAGCTTGCCCAAAACCTTGGCGCAGGTATCCGGATAATTGGCGGGGAAGGCGGGAGCGACCAGCAGCGAAATCTTTTCGCCTTTTTTCAGATCGTCAAAGAACCGTTCGGTATCGTCCATAAAATCCCGGGCGTTATGCTCGCAGATATCAAAGCAGGCGCCGCAGCCCACGCAAAGGCTGCCGTCCACCATGATCCTTGAATTTCCGTTTTCGTCCGGCTCCGTGGACACGCAGGCCCCGATGCAGCTGCACGCGCGGATGCACTTGTTGCAGCCGATGCACTTGTCGTTGGTGTAGACAAGCCCCTTTTCTATGTTCCTCAAACTGATCGCTCCTCATCCGGTTATGATGCATGGTGGAATGAACATTCCCAGTATACCACATTTTGCCTCTCCTGCCCAGACCCAAATGACAGGATGAGCGAAAAGAATCAGCGAACAATTCACGTTTCTGGGGAGAAACTCTGCCGTACAAATCCTAATTTTTCATTCGTGCGTGAGCCGTGGTTTTTCAGCAGCGGAACGCTTGACGGTTTATCCCGGTCCGGCTACAATAAAAAGACGCGGAACGAAGGGTCATTTAGAAAGGGGAAAAGGAATATGAAGCTGTTTATCGCGTCGGATATTCACGGGTCGGCAGTCTTTTGCCGGGAGATGCTGGCCGCCTATGACCGGGAAAAGGCGGATCGGCTGCTGCTGTTGGGCGACATCCTGTACCACGGCCCCCGGAACGATCTGCCGGAAGGGTACGCGCCAAAGGAAGTGATTGTCCTGCTGAACGAGCGCAGGCGGGATATCCTGTGCGTGCGCGGCAACTGCGACACGGAGGTGGACCAGATGGTGCTGCAATTCCCCATTTTGGCAGATTACGCCTTGCTGGAGGTGGAAGGGCGGGTGCTGTTCGCCACCCACGGCCATCATTATAATACCCAAACGCCGCCGCCCCTGAAAAAGGGCGATATCCTGCTCCACGGCCACACCCACGTGCCCGCCTGGGAGAACCACGGGGAATACTGGTATCTGAACCCCGGCTCCGTGTCCATCCCCAAAGAAAACACCGCCCGCGGCTATATGACGCTGACGGACGGCGTGTTCCGGTGGAAAGCATTGGACGGGAAAGAATACCATGTAATAGAAAGCCTGGAATAAAAGCAACACGGAACGATAGTACAGCAGAGATTAAATAGCTTTTCCCTTTTGGATTTCTTGGAAGAGGCTCTGTGGGAAACCTTCTTTGGGGCCGAAGCGCCCGGAAAACCTGCCCTTGGGCTGGTTTTCAGCGGAGGCCGGGCCGGAAGGCCCCGGACAGCAAAGAATGGTTTCCCCCAGATATTTTTTTATTCCGGGTCTGCCAGGGCTTCACTCTGCTTCACCAGCACCTTTTGGCTGTAGCAGGAGAAGGCGTTCTCCACCAGCTTTTTGTCCGGGGCGGGGGTAATGAGGCTGATCAGTGGCACCAGCACCAGGCCCGCGATCATGCAGAACGCGCCGGCGTTGATGGGGGATTGCAGCAGGCCCAGGTTCACCTGAATGACGCCCAAATTGCCCAACATGTCGATGGTCATGAAAACGCTGGAGAACAGGATGGACACCCAGCAGGACAGGGAGGTGGTGCGCTTCCAGTACAGGCCGTAGAGGAAGGGGGCCAGGAACGCGCCTGCCATGGCGCCCCAGCTGACGCCCATGGCCTGGGCGATGAAGGCCACGGGAGAGGACACCTGCACGATGGCGATGATGGCGGAAACGGCGATGAACACCACAATCAGCACGCGCATGGTCAGCAACTGCTTTTTTTCATCCATCTTCTTGACCACGTGGCCCTTGAGCAGGTCCAGCGTCAGGGTGGAAGAGGAAGTGAGCACCAGGGAGGACAGGGTGCTCATGGAGGCGGACAGCACCAGGATAATGACGATAGCCAGCAGGAAATCCGGCAGCTTGGACAGCATGGCGGGGATCACGGCGTCAAATCCGCCCACGGGCGTGCCCTTTTCAGTCACGCCGATCACGTCGGAGAACAGCCGTCCGAAGCCGCCTAAGAAGTAGCAGCCCCCTGCCACCACGGTGGCAAAGGCGGTGGAAATCACGGTGCCCTTGTGGATGTCGCCCTCGCTCTTGATGGCGTAGAATTTTCCCACCATCTGGGGCAGGCCCCAGGTGCCCAGGGAGGTGAGGATCACCACGCCGAGCAAGCCCAGGGGATCGGGGCCGAAGAAGGAATTGAAGATACCCGGCAAACCGGCGGTGGGCTGCGACGCGATTTCCGCTTCCGTCACGGACACCGCGGACATACCGGCCAAGGCATTGATGAAGCCGCCCTGGGCGTTGAGCACCGCCGCGATGACGGCGATAATGCCGAAGAGCATGATAATGCCCTGAATGAAATCGTTGATGGCGGTAGCCATATAGCCCCCGGCGATGACGTAAATGGCCGTCAGCACGGACATGCCCAGCACGCACCACACATAAGGCACGCCGAAAGCCATTTCAAACAGGCGGCTCAGGCCGTTGTACAGGGAAGCGGTGTAGGGGATCAGGAAAAAGAAGATCACGATGGCCGCGATGATTTTTAGCGCGTTGGAATTGAAGCGCTTGGCGAAAAACTCCGGCATGGTGGCGCTGGACAGGTGCTGGGTCATAATGCGGGTGCGGCGGCCAAGCACTACCCAGGCCAGCAGCGACCCGATCAGCGCGTTGCCCACGCCGATCCAGGTGGCGGCGATGCCGTACTTCCAGCCGAATTGCCCGGCGTAGCCCACAAAAATAACGGCGGAAAAATAAGAGGTGCCATAGGCAAAGGCCGTCAGCCAGGGACCCACCTGGCGGCCGCCCAGCACGAAGCCGTTCACATCGGTGGCGTTGCGGCGGCAGTACAGGCCGATGCCCACCATCAGCCCAAAGAATACGATCAGCAGCAGGATCTTGAGAAACATCTTTCGTCCTTCCTTCTCCGCGTAAAAGCGGCTTTTGCTTTAACAGTTTAAACTTTAACGCATAAAAGCGTTAAAGTCAAGAGGAAAACAGAAAAAATACAGAAATGACTATCTTTACTTTTCTTTCGATTTTGCAACAAAATCTTTACTTTCTCCTTGCTTTTGGATATAATAAGTAAAGATGAAAGGGCGGGGATAAAATGATTTCCTATCATGGACTGGAAGAAAAATTGAACGAGAGAGGAATCAATCGCTCTGATCTGACGAAGCTGCTGGGCATCTCATCCAGAACGATCGCAAAAATCGGTCGGGGGGAGGCACTGTCACGTGCGGTGCTGGAAAAGCTGTGCGGGTATTTTTCCTGCACGGCAGCGGAGCTTTGCCGGCAGGTATCGGACAATCCGATCCTGCAAACGCTGCGGGAAGAAAAGGAAGCGAAGGTTTCCGGCGGGCTGTACCATGAGCTTCAGGTGCGAATGACCTACAATTCCAACCATATGGAGGGCAGCAGCCTGACCGAGGATCAGACCCGCCTGATTTTTGAGACGAATACGATTGACGCGGGGGACGGCGTGCCGGTGGACGACATTCTGGAGACGGTGCATCATTTTCGCGCCATCGACTATGTGATCGACTGCGCCGAGGATGTGCTGACGGAAGAAATCGTCAAATGGTTGCATTATATCCTCAAGCACGATACGAAGGATTCAACGCTGTCCTGGTTCGCGGTGGGGGAATACAAAAAACGGCCCAACATGGTGGGCGGACGGGAAACGGCAAAGCCCAGGGACGTGCCCGTGCGCATGAAAGCGCTGATTGAAAGCTACAACGCGAAAGGCGAGGTCACCATAGAGGACATCATCGCATTTCACGTGGCATTTGAGCAAATCCATCCCTTCCAGGACGGCAACGGGAGAGTGGGCCGATTGATCGCGCTGAAAGAATGCCTGCGGCACGGCATCGTGCCCTTCCTGATCGAGGACAGAAAAAAGGCGTTTTACTACCGCGGACTATCCCAGTGGGACGATGAAAAGGGCTGGTTGACGGACACTTGCCTGGATGGGCAGGATACGTTCAAAAAGCTGCTGGAGATGTTTGACTTATCCACGTAAAAGAAACGTTTTTTCTGTTGCAAGTACGGGCTTTTTGTGTAATAATGGAAGGGAAATAAACGTTCCCGCCGGGGGAGAAGCCCGGCAGGTGAAAAGAAAGGAAGTACGCTATGATTTCCTGGAAAAATCTTGATATGCTGCCCGCCTACGGCAAGCTGAACGAACTGAAAAACCATGTGAACCTGCAAGAAGCCATGGCGGGGGAAAACGGGGCCAAGCGCGTAAAGGAGTACGCCGCGCCCATGGCCGCGGGCCTTACCTACCATTACGCCGCCAAGCAGATGGACGAAGACGTACTGGCCGCTTTGCAGGCGCTGGCCGATGAAGCCCAGCTTACGGCGAAGTATGAAGCGCTGTACGACGGCGCGGTCATCAATACCGGCGAAAAGCGGCTGGTGCTGCATCAGCTCACCCGCGGCCAGTTGGGGACCGACGTGACTGCCGACAGTGTGAACAAGCGCGATTTCTACGTGGCTCAGCAGCAGAAAGCGGCGGCGTTCGCCAACAAGGTACACGCCGGTGAAATCACCAACGCGGCGGGCGAAAAGTTCACCACCGTGGTGCAGATCGGCATCGGCGGCAGCGACTTGGGGCCTCGGGCCATGTATTTGGCCCTGGAAAACTGGGCCAAGCAGAACGGCTGCTTCAAGATGGAAGCCCGGTTCATCAGCAACGTGGACCCGGACGACGCGGCCAGCGTGCTGAAATCCATCGACCTGCCCCATTCCCTGTTCGTGCTGGTGAGCAAATCCGGCACCACCCTGGAAACCCTCACCAACGAAGCCTTTGTGAAGGACGCGCTGAAAAACGCCGGGCTGGACCCCGCCAAGCATATGGTGGCCGTCACCAGCGAAACCAGCCCCTTAGCCAGCAGCAGCGATTACCTGGCCGCTTTCTTCATGGACGATTACATCGGCGGCCGCTATTCCTCCACCTCCTGCGTGGGCGGCGCGGTGCTGTCCCTGGCCTTCGGGCCGGAGGTGTTCGCCCGTTTCCTGAACGGCGCGGCGGAAGAGGACGCCCTTGCCAAGAACGCCGACATCAAACAGAACCCCGCCATGCTGGACGCCCTCATCGGCGTGTACGAGCGCAACGTGCAGGGCTATCCCGCCACCGCCGTGCTGCCCTACTCCCAGGCCCTCAGCCGCTTCCCCGCCCATTTGCAGCAGCTGGATATGGAGAGCAACGGAAAGAGCGTCAACCGCTTCGGCGAGCCCGTGTCCTACGTGACCGGCCCCATCATCTTCGGCGAACCGGGCACCAATGGCCAGCATTCCTTCTACCAGCTCCTGCACCAGGGCACCGACATCGTGCCGCTCCAGTTCGTGGGCTTCAGCCAGAATCAGGCGGGCATGGACGTGGACATCCAGGGCAGCACCAGCCAGCAGAAGCTGTGCGCTAACGTGGCGGCCCAGATCATGGCTTTCGCCTGCGGCAAGACCGACGCCAATCCCAACAAGAATTTCGCGGGCGGACGGCCCTCCAGCATCATCATCGGCAAGCAGCTGACCCCGGAGGCCCTGGGCGCCCTGCTCAGCCACTTTGAAAACAAAGTCATGTTCCAGGGCTTCGTCTGGAACCTGAACAGCTTCGACCAGGAGGGCGTGCAGCTGGGCAAGGTGCTGGCCAAGCGCGTTTTAGCCCACGATACCGACGGGGCGCTGAAAGCGTTCAGCGATCTGCTTGAGATTTGATCGAAAGAACGAGAGTTGAGAGTTGAGAGCGGAGAGTTGAGATTGATATAGTATATCAAATGCGGTTCTCGTGTCATGAACACTGTATGATCTCAACTCTCAACTCTTAACTCTCAACTCTTATAAAACCGGTTTACGCGAAAGGGGGCATCCTATGCAGTCCTTCATGTACACCATCAAGGCTCCCGTGGGGATGCACGCCCGCCACGCGGGGATTTTGGTGAAGGAAGCGCGGCAATACGCCTGTGCCGTTTCCGTTGCCAAGGATGAAAAAACAGCCGACGCGAAAAACATTTTGGGTCTCATGGGCCTGGGCATTCGGCAGGGGGACACCGTGAAAGTGACCTTGGAGGGCGAGGACGAATACGAAGCCGTCCTCAAGCTGAAAGCCTTTTTCTGGTCGAATTTTTAGCTTCACGCCCCAAGATTGGTCAATTGAAATCTGATTCTGACATAGAAAGAAAATGCCATGAAGTTTCATGTCACGCTGACGGAAGAAGACTATATTGCTTTTAACCTGGACGCCATGCGCCATTACCCGAATGTAAAAAGGGCCATACTGGTCGTCAGGCTGATACCATTGTTCGTTTCCGCGTTTGTCGTGCTGCTGATGCTGGCGCTTCATGCATCGGAAACAGTTGTGGCAATCTGTGGGATTGTTCTGGCATACATTTCAGTGGTTTCCTTTTTCCGTGTTCCCAGTTGGCACGACAAGGGTCATCGAAAGCAAATTCAACGTATGTTGGAGGAAGGCAAACTGCCTTATGAACCGGAGTCAGATATTGAATTCACCGATACGGAAATGATCCAAACAACGGAAAAATCCATGCGGCGGGTCGCCTATGGCGACATCATCCGCATCGTGGAAACGCCCTGCCGCCTGTACTTGTACGACGGCCCTTATCGGGCATACATCCTTCCGGTTCGCTGCTTAGGCGATGAAAAGGACGCCCTGCTCGCGTTTTTGAAAGAAAAATGCCCTCCGGCGAAATAGACGGTTTTCCGCCAATGAAATGACAATGAAAAGGAGTTCTATCCATGCTTTATTACGTCAGCACCGCCGCGCCCAAAGAGGGCAACGGCAGCAAGGAAACCCCCTTCCGCCGCATCAACGACGCGGCGCAAATTGCCATGCCCGGCGATGAAATCATCGTGGCCCCCGGCATCTATCGGGAATACGTGAATCCCCAAAACGCGGGCACGGAAGAAAACCGCATCGTGTACCGTTCGGAGCAGCCCCTGGGCGCGGTGATCACCGGCGCGGAAACGCTCACCGGATGGAAGCAATATCAGGGTACCGTGTGGGTGAATCGGGTGGACAACGGGGTGTTCGCCAATTATAATCCCTATACCACCATGGTCTGCGGCGACTGGTACTTCGCCCCCACCGTGCGGCATACCGGCGCGGTGTTCCTGAATGACCGGATGCTGTATGAAACCGTCAGCTTAGAAGAATGCATGGCGGGACAGCCCGATCCCTGCGCCTGGAACCAGGAGGAAGCCAAGTACCTGTGGTACACTGAGCAGGACGGGAATGAAACCGTGCTGTACGCCAATTTCCAGGGCAAGGACCCCAACGCCGAAAAGGTGGAAATCACCGTGCGGCGCAACTGCTTCATGCCCGACAAGACCGGCGTGGGCTACATTACCGTCAGCGGCTTCAAAATCGACAAGGCCGCCACCACCTGGGCGCCCCCCGCCGCGTACCAGGACGGCATGATCGGCCCCCACTGGAGCAAGGGCTGGATCATCGAGGACTGCGAAATCAGCAACAGCAAGTGCTGCGGCATTTCCTTAGGCAAGTATTTAGACCCGGAAAACGACATGTACTTCTACACGAAGCACGTCAAATCCCCCACCCAGATGGAGCGGGACGCCGTGTGCCGGGGCCAGTATCACGGCTGGCTCAAGGAAAAGGTGGGCGGCCACATCATTCGCCGCTGCGAGGTGCATCACTGCGAGCAGACCGGCATCGTGGGCCGCATGGGCGGCGTGTTCTCCACCATCGAGGACTGCCACATTCACCACGTCTGCAATTCCCAGCAGCTCGGCGGCGCGGAAACCGCCGGGATCAAGCTGCACGCCGCCATCGACGTGACCATCCGCCGCAATCACATCCACCACTGCATCATGGGCGTGTGGTGCGACTGGCAGGCCCAGGGCGCGCGCATTTCCCAGAATTTGATGCACGACAACATGCGGCCCGAAGGCCGGAGCCAGGCTCGGGGGGCCATGTTCAGCTGCGACGTGTTCATTGAGGTGGGCCACGGGCCGACTTTGATCGACAACAATGTGCTGCTCTCGAAGGTTTCGGTGGTCATGCCCAGCGAGGGGCTGGCCTGCGTGCATAATTTGATGCTTGGCGGCTTCGGCCTGGTCAATTCCGGCGTGGACAGCGTGGTCAACGGCCAGCGGGAACCCCGCTATACGCCTTATCACATCCGCCACCGCACGGAGGTGGCCGGGTTCATGACCATCCTCCACGGGGACGACCGGATTTACAACAACATTTTCGTGCAGCACTATCCCATCACCGATCCGGACCGCCAGCCCATGGCCAGCGATTATGAGCGGGTGGGCACCGCGCCCATGGACATTTTCCCCTCCTACGACGAGTGGATTTCTCATTTCATGATGGATCGGGAGCCGGATATGGGCGCGCTGGCAACCTATCATTTCGGCCACCTGCCCGTGTGGGTCCACGGCAACGCTTATTTAGCCGGGGCCACCGTCAGCAAGCATGAGGATCAGGGCTTCGTGGCGGACGAAAAGCAGCCCGTCACCGTGGAGCTGACCGAGAAGGATGGGGAATTCTGCCTGAACACCAACATCTATGATCTCATCAAGGACTTCCGGGTGGGCCTGGTTTCCAGCGACGCCTTGGGCAAGGCCTTCGAGCCGGAACAGCGCTTCGAGAACCCCGACGGCACCGATATCCTGTTCGACCGGGACTATTTCGGCAATCACAGGGGCCTAAACGCCCTGCCCGGGCCTTTCGCAGATGGAAAGGAAGCGGAAAAGGCACTCTGGTAAATGACGGAAGGGGCCTCCGCGGCCCCTTAAACCCCGCGGCAGGGGACTTCGCCCCCTGCACCCCATCAGGCAATTTACAAACACATAAAACAAACAATATGCGCCTGTTTGGAAAAGATAAATAGCAAGCTCCTGGGCAAAGAAAAACGAGGTATATGCCATGGAAAAAGCGAGCTTTTTCCTGGTCATATCCTCGTTTTTCAGGTGCGCTTCGCGCACCGTAGGCGGCTTTGCCGCCTGCCCAGGAGTGGTAACTTGCGACATGAGTGAGGGTCCAGGGAGGTCACCTCCCTGGTTCAGGGGTTTGGGGGCTGCACTCAGTTAGCGATAAAAACTCAATGCGCCCACGCTTGCAATACATGTTCATTGTACCATAATATCCTTGAAAAGAAAAGTATTGATTATCTACAAATATTGCATCTGTCTGTTTCTACCAAATCGAAAACATAGTAATACCATTATATAAAACAGTACTCTAATCTCTGTTAATCAATTTATTTTGTTAAATTCGATATAGGATTCAAATCCTCGTCCAATACACAATATGATAGTTTGGTTGTGTCCCCATTTTCATTGGCAAAACTGAAAGTCATACTTCTCGAACGTCCAAAATCATGTATTTGTATTTTATCATTGTCAATTTGCAAAAGAAAAATAATAGAGAACCTCCAAAAACTAAGAAAGAACAGCAGATCAAGTCGAGAAATGGTATAATACCAAAGGGTGATGAAAGATGGAGCAAGCGGGGATATT
>CAJOJQ010000009.1 GCA_905234985.1 uncultured Christensenellaceae bacterium | reverse complement strand
TTTAGTGAGAATTTTGTTTCGCACCTTAATTCTACCACATTCTGTCGAGGGTTTCCTCTCTTTTTTTCTTCCCCGGTCGAGACTATACGGAAACTCAAGCATCATTTTCATTTACATTCCATGGAATTTGCGCTATAATGAAACAATCAAAATCGTGCCGGAAAAGGAGGGAGAGGCCATGGCGTTCGCGCATCTGCACCTGCATACGGAATACAGCCTGCTGGACGGCGCGTGCCGCGTCAAAAAGCTGGTTAAGCGGGTGAAGGAGCTGGGCATGGACGCCTGCGCCATTACCGACCACGGCGTGCTCTACGGCGCGGTGGAGTTTTATCAGGCGTGCAAGGACGCGGGGATTCATCCCGTCGTCGGCTGCGAAGCCTACGTGTGCCCCGACATGGAGGACAAGCGGGTATTGAGCCGGGAATACAGCCATTTGATCCTGCTGTGCGAAAACGAAACGGGCTATCAGAATTTGATGTACTTGGTCAGCGAGGCCTTCACCCGGGGATTTTATTACCGCCCCCGGATGGATTACAATTTGATCCGGGAACATCACGAGGGGCTGATTTGCCTGTCCGCCTGCATTTCCGGCGACCTGCCCAAAATGCTGCTGGAGGAAAGGTATAACGACGCGGAAAAGTACGTCCGGGAGATGGCGGAGCTGTTCGGCCCCGATCACTTTTATATCGAACTCATGGATCACGGCCTCATGGAAGAAAAGACCGTGCTGCCCCGGCTGATCGACATGAGCAAAAAAACCGGCGTGCCCCTGGTGACCACCAACGACTGCCATTATCTCCGGCGGGAGGACGCCGACGCCCAGGAGGTGCTGATGTGCATCCAGATGGGCAAGACCTTGGAGGACGACAACCGCATGCGGCAGCACACCCAGGAGCTGTACGTAAAGTCCGAGGAGGAAATGCGGACCCTGTTCCCCGGTCTGGACGAAGCCATTCAGCGCACGGAGGAAATCGCAAAACGCTGTCAGGTGGAGTTCGATTTCCATACCGTCCACCTGCCTCGGTACGACGTGCCGGAAGGAGAAACCCCCGATTCCATGCTGCGCCGCCTGTGCGAGGAAGGGTTCGCGAAGCGGTACGATAAGGACGATCAGACCGCCCGTGATCGCTTGGAATACGAGCTTTCCGTGATCACGCGGATGGGCTATGTGGATTATTTCCTCATCGTGTGGGATTTCATCAAGTACGCCAAGGACAACGGCATCATGGTGGGGCCGGGGCGCGGCAGCGGTGCGGGCAGCATCGTGGCCTACTGCCTGAACATCACCATGCTGGACCCCCTGAAATATCAATTGCTGTTTGAACGCTTCCTGAACCCGGAGCGCGTTTCCATGCCCGATATCGACGTGGATTTCTGCTACGAGCGGCGGCAGGAGGTCATTGATTACGTGGCCCGGAAGTACGGCCACGATCATGTGTGCCAGATCATCACCTTCGGCACCATGGCGGCGCGGGGCGTGCTGCGGGACGTGGGCCGGGTGCTGGGCTACCCCTACGCCGAGGTGGACACGGTGGCGAAGGCCGTGCCCATGGCCCTGGACATGACCTTAGAAAAGGCCATGGAGCAAAATAAAGAGCTGCGGGACATGTACGAAACCGACGCCCGGGTGAAGCGCCTGATCGACACCGCCCTGACGCTGGAGGGCATGCCCCGCCACGCCTCCACCCACGCCGCCGGGGTCCTCATCACCCGTGAACCGGCGGTCAGGTATGTGCCCCTGCAAAAGAACGACGAGGTGATCACCACCCAGTTTCCCATGGGCATCATCGAAAAACTGGGATTGCTCAAAATGGACTTTTTGGGCCTGCGCACCCTGACCGTGATCCGGGATACCCTGGACATGATCGCCCAGCGGGGCATTCATTTGAAGCCTGAGGACATCCCCCTGGACGACGAAGGGGTGTTCGACATGATCTGCGCCGGGGACACGGACGGGGTGTTCCAGCTGGAAGGCGGCGGCATGCGGAGCTTCCTCACCAACATGCGGCCCCGCAGCTTTGAGGACATCATCGCCGCCATTTCCCTGTACCGCCCCGGTCCCATGGAATCCATTCCCCGCTACATCCGGGGCAAGCAGCACCCGGAAACGGTGCAGTACAAAACGCCCCTGCTGGCCCCCATCCTGGACGTGACCTACGGCTGCATGGTGTACCAGGAGCAGGTGATGCAGATCGTGCGAGATCTGGCGGGCTATTCCTACGGCCGCAGCGATTTGGTGCGCCGGGCCATGGCGAAAAAGAAAAAGGACGTCATGGCGAAGGAACGGAAAAACTTCGTCTACGGCTCCGAAGAAGATCACATTCCCGGCGCGGTTTCCAAAGGCGTATCGGCGGAGGTGGCGGAATCCATTTTCGACGAAATGACCTCCTTTGCTTCCTACGCCTTCAACAAGCCCCACGCCGCCTGCTACGCCGTGGTGGCCCTTCAAACAGGATATTTAAAGTATCATTACCCCGCTGAATTCATGGCCGCGCTGATGAATTCCGTCACCGGCAACAGCGCCAAAATCGCCGCTTATATCTATTATTGCAGGCAGAAGGGCATCCCCATCCTGCCGCCGAACATCAATTCCTCCTTCCGTCCTTTCACGGTGGACGCGCTGGAAGGCGGCAAGCGGGGCATCCGCTTCGGCATGGGCGGCGTGAAAAACGTGGGGGAGAAGGCGGTGGAGGCCATCGTCCGGGATCGGTTCAATCACGGCCCCTTCCGGGATATTTTCGACTTCTGCCGCCGCGTGGCGGGGGAGGACGTGAACAAGCGTGCGGTGGAAAGCCTCATCAAGGCGGGCTGCTTCGACGGCTTGGGGGCCAAGCGCGCCCAGTGCATACACGTTTATGAATCCGCCATGGACAGCCAGGCCAACCAGCGCAGGCAGAACGTGACCGGGCAGGTGTCCTTCTTCGATTTCGGCCAGCCCGCCGAGGATTTGATGACGAAGGAAACCTACCCCGAACTGCCGGAGTACCCCCTGAAGGAACTGCTGGCCCAGGAAAAGGAAATGACGGGGGTGTATTGCAGCGCCCACCCCCTGGATGAGTACGCGGACGCCCTGAAAAAGCTGCCGGTGAACACCGCCTATTTGCAGGAATTGTTGGAACAACCGGATCAGGGTATTTCCGAGGACGGGCGGCGGGTGGCCATGGGCGGCATCATTGTGGAGGCCCACAGCAAAGTGACCCGCAAGGGTGGCATGATGGGCTTTTTCACCTTGGAGGATCAGACCGGGCAGGTGGAATGCCTCATGTTTCCCAAGGTGTACGAAAAATACAGCCGAAGCCTTGCCGAAGATCAGGCCGTGCTGGTGACGGGCCGCCTGTCCGTGCGAGAGGAAGAGGATATTAAGCTGCTGGCGGACACGGTGGAGCCGCTGGAAAATCCCGGCCAGAAAGCTGCGGATACGCGCACCGACGCCCAAATCGCCAAGGAAGCGAAAACGAAAATCTACGTGCGCCTGAAACGGTCACAGATGGCGGAGGCGCAAAGGCTGCTGTCCGGCATGCCGGGGAACATCCCCGTGTATTTCAACCTGCCCGAGGAGGGCATCACCCTGCTCTGTCCCCGAACCCTTTGGGTCAAAAACGCCAGGGACGCCTATTCCACGCTGCTCTACGTGGTGGGCGATCCCGATATCAAGGTGGTGGAAAAAGCATGACGCCCATGACGCTTACGGTTCCCGCCCGGGAAGAATGGGTTTTGGTGCTGCGCATGGCATTAAGCGGCGTGTGCGCCCTGTTCGACGTGCCCGTGGACGTGATGGAGGATTTGAACACCGCCATCGAAGAAAGCTGCGATTTGCTGCTGCACCAGGACTATACCGCCGAAACGTTGACGCTTTGCTGCGAACCCCGGCCCGACGGCCTGCACGTGACCCTGACCGCCCGGGAGGGCGCCCGCCGCCCGGAGGAAGAAAAGGCCGATCCGGAAATCGCCCGGCTGATTATCCAAACCCTGGTGCGGGAAGTGAAACTGGATCAGGACGACGCGGGCGTACACCGCGTGCGCATGATCCTGCCCGCCGGCGTATGACCATGGATGCCCAGCGAATGCACGCCCTGGCGTGCCTGTATGCCCAGGACAAAACCGAAAAGCGGCTGGAGGAAGCGCTGGACGCGGCCCTGCCCCTGTGCGCCCTCATCGCCCGAAGGTTTTCGCGGCGGGGCGGGGAGTACGACGATCTTTTTCAGACCGCCTGCTTAGCCTGCGTGCAGGCCCTGCGAGGTTTCGATCCTGAAAAGGGCTACAAATTCACCACCTACGTGACGCCCACCGTCACCGGCGCGGTGCGCAATCATCTGCGGGACAGAGAAAGCCTGCTGCGCACGCCCCGCGCCCTGCGGGAACAGGCGGCAAGGCTTTCCCAGGCGCGGGAAGCCTATTACGCCCTGCGCCATGAGGAACCTACCCCCCGGCAGCTGGCCCAGGATTTGGGCTGGACCCTGGAAACGGTGCTTTCCGCCTTAGCGGCCCAGAGGGCGGGCAATCTTTTGTCCCTGAACGCCCGGGACGCGGAGGGCTTGACCCTTTCGGACCGCCTGCCCGCCCTGGAAACGGGCTTTGAATCGGCGGAGCAACGGGAAGACCTGCGCCGCGCCATGGATACCCTGAACGAAACCGAACGCGAAATGCTGCGCCTGCGCTTTACCCTGCGGCTGAGCCAGCGGGAGACGGCCCGGCGCATGAACCGCACCCAAATGCAGATTTCCCGCATGGAAGCGCGCGTCCTCGCCGCCCTGCGAAAGGAGATGAACCCGGAGCCATGAAAATCCAGCGCCAAGTGAACGTTCGCAAGGCGGCCATGTATTCCATCATCATCAACGCCCTGCAAATCATCGCCGTGATTGCCCTGGCGGTGTATATCCTCACCGACGGGGTCAACTCCGCCCTGCAAGGCCCCCTGGGCGACGTGGTGGTGCTGCTGCTGGCGGTGGTGGTCACCTGGGGCGCGGCGGTGGACATTTTGGAAGCGTACCGGGCGGGCAAATTGTCCTTTAAGCTCCACGGCCTCAACGAGACCGTGACCCAGATGAGCGACCTGAACGTGGCCCTGCGCATTCAGCGCCACGATTTTCTGAACCATTTGCAGGTGGTGTACAGCCTGATCGAAATGCGGGAATACGAGGAAGCTAACCGCTACATCGAGCAGGTGTACGGGGACATCCAGTCCGTCAGTCAGGCGCTGAAAACCGCCTGCGCCCCGGTGAACGCCCTGCTCCGCGCCAAAATGGCCGAGGCCAAGCAGCGGGGAGTCGACGTGGAATTGTCCGTTCACGCGGTGTGGGAAAACCTGCCCCTGCCCGCCTGGGAAATGTGCCGGGTGCTGAGCAACCTGATCGACAACGCCATGGACGCTTTGGAGGGACAGAGTTCGCCCAGGCTTTTGATCACCCTGAACGAGGACGTGAAGAGCTTTTCCTTCGAGGTGAAGAACAACGGCCCCGCCATCCCCGAAAAGCACCTGAACTCCATTTTTGAGCCGGGCTTTTCCGGCAAGGGGGAAGGCCGGGGCATGGGCCTGCACATCGCCCGGGAAACCATGCGCGGCGAGGGCGGAGATTTGACTGTGGAAAGCAACGAGATCTTTACCGCCTTCCGGGGCTTCATCCCTAAGCCGCTGATTACCAAGGAAGAGGAAACTGGGAACTGATTATTTAACAAAGATTTAGCGGGAAGAAATCGTCTTTCCGTATCGTTGAATGCGTGGGAGGGAACACTATGCAGGCCATGGAAGCGGCCAGGGAACTGGCGAAGGCCATCCAGGAAACCCCGGAATACCGGGAATACAGCCAACTGAAAAAAGAAATCGACGCGGACGCCGGCATCAAAGCCCTGATCCAGGAATACCGCAGGCTGCAAACGTCCATGCAGATGCGCATGCTTTCCGGCCAGGGCATGGACGGGGACGAAACCCAGCGCTTCAATTCCCTGAACATGCTTTTGTTCGCCGACAGCCGCACCAGCGGCTTCCTCATGGCGGAAATGAAAATGCAGCGCATGATGGCCGAAATCTTCGGCGTCATTACCCGGGCGTCCGGGCTGGATATTCCCATGCCGGGGAACTGATTCAGGAGAGAAGTTTTCTGGGGGAAACTGCTCTTTGGAGGCCAAAGAGCGGTTTCCCCCAGGCCCCCTTCCGAGAAAGCCATAAAGGGCTTTCGAACTTTTCCCATTTTGAAAGAAGGACGCCAGAAGCAGTCTAACCCCTAACAAAGCTATCCCGGTTCGTCCGGGTCAGGAGGGTTCTTTTGAAAAAGTATCAGGATGACCAGGAATATACGCCGGAAAAACTGCGCAAAGAACGGGAATACGGCCTGTTTTGGTACAGCTGGCTGTGGAATATCCTGCGGCCCGTCATGCTGGCCCTGTGCGTGCTGCTGGTGGTGGCCGGGGTAACCATGGCGGGCTGGAACTGGGTGGATCGGCACTTTTTCGCGCCGGTGGACGCGGAGGATCATACCGAAACGCTTTTTGTGGTATCTTCCGGCAACAGCCTGACCCGCGTGGCCAATAACCTGGAAAACGCCGGGCTGATCCAAAACCGCACGGTGTTTAAGTATTACGCTGATTTTTTGGGCTACGGCCAGAAAATCCAGGCGGGGGAATACAAGGTGAGCCGCAGCATGAGCATGCGGGACATCATGGAATTGCTCACCACCGGCGACGGCAACCCCATCACCCGGAATATCACCATCATTCCCGGATGGACGGTAACGGATATCGCCGCGTATCTGAAAACTCAGGGAGCCATCGAGGATGAAAGCGCCTTCCTTTCCCTGTGCCGCTCCGGGCAGGATTTTTCCGCCTACTATTATATTGCGGACGTGCTGGCTTCCCGCAACGCGTCTTCCCGCCCGTACGCCCTGGAGGGCTATCTGGCCCCGGATACGTATGAGATTTACACCAGCGCCACCATGGAGGACATCATCAAAAAGCTGCTGAGCCAAACGGAAGCGGTGTTCAAAACGGAATACCACGACCGGGCGGATCAACTGAACATGACCATGGATCAGGTGATCACTTTAGCCTCCATGATCGAAAAAGAGGCCAAGAACGCGGACTTCGCCAAGGTATCCGCCGTGTTCCACAACCGCCTGAAAAAGAACATGGCCCTGGGCAGCGACGTGACGGTGAAATATGCCAGCGGCGTCAAGCGTATGGCCCTGACCAATGAGGACATAAAGGTCAATTCGCCTTACAATACCTACATCAACAAGGGCCTGCCCATCGGCCCCATCTGCTCCCCTTCGGCGGCGGCCATTCAGGCGGCGCTGTATCCCGACGAGCAGTTCATGGCCGACGGCTACCTCTACTTCTGCTCCAAGGACCCCAACACCGGCGAACTGCATTTCAGCCGCACTTTAGAGGAGCATGAATTGGCCGTTTCCATCTACGCGCCCCTGTGGCAGGCGTTTGATCGGGAAAAGGGACTGTAACAAAAAAGGCTTTGAGGAAAAACCCCCAAAGCCATTTTTGTTCTTTTCAGAAAAATCAGCGGCGGCCGGCTTCCTTGATCTTGGCAGCCTTGCCCTGCAGATTGCGCAGATAGTACAGCTTCGCCCTGCGGACCTTGCCGCGACGGATCACTTCGATATGATCCACACGGGGGGAATGCAGCGGGAAAGTGCGTTCTACGCCGATGCCGTAGGATACGCGGCGAACGGTAAAGGTCTCGCGACTGGAGCCGTTGCGCTTGGCGATCACGGTGCCCTCAAACGCCTGAAGACGTTCGCGGTTGCCTTCCACAACCTTCACGAATACGCGGAGCGTATCGCCAACGTTGAAGTTAGGCAAATCGGTACGGAGCTGCGCCTGTTCGATCGAACGGATGATTTCGCTCATGGAATGGTGTCCTCCTTCCCTCATAGACGTTCGTGCCGACACTTCCTGCCGGTAGCGGACCGCCCGTTTGTGACAACAGGCCAATTATACCACAAGATCAGGGGCATGGCAAGTATTTTTTTCAAACTTTTTTGAGAAAATCGGCGTCTTTCCGGCGTTTTTTCGGCGCATCTGAAGCGTTTCCGCCTCCGCGAGACGCTGAACTTCGCCTTGTCAAGCCCGGGCTTTCGTGATAAAATAGAGCATATCAAACACAGGAACGCGCGCGCAAACGGGGAGGAAGACGGCCATGGAACCGCTGGAAACGGTGATCGCCGCGAGGGCGCTGCTGGAAAGCGTGACCCCGCTGAAAATTGACTGCGGACGCGCCTGCGGCGCGGCCTGCTGCCAGAGCGATGAGGACGGCCAGGGCGGCATGCTGCTGTTTCCGGGGGAAGAAGCGCTGTATACCGATCTTCCGGCGGGCTGGCGCATCGAACCTGACGACGCGGTGACGCCGGGCGGACGGCTGCTGGTCTGCGACGGAACCTGCGCAAGGGCAGCACGGCCCCTGTCCTGTCGGCTGTTTCCCCTGCTGCCCACCCGGACGGGGGCGAAAATGGACCGCCGGGCCTGGTCCGTGTGCCCGCTGATGGAAAGCGGGAAGCGGGGCCTGAATCCTTCGTTTGTGGAGGCGGTCGCCCAGGCGGGGCGGCTTTTGTACGCCCATCCCGCCCACGCCGCTTTTTTGGACGCGCTGCACCGGTATAATGAACTGCTGAAAACGCTTTAGGAAAGGGGCTTGCCCATGGTCTGGATACAAACGGACTGCAAACAGGAAACGCACGGCAGCGGCCGCCAGGGAGATTTGCTGCTGCGGGACGCCCGGGGTGATTTCAGCCGCTGGGCAGGGCAGGTTTCCTGCGTGTATCTCGACCCGCCTTTTATGACGGGGGACGACTTTTTTATGCGCATGCGGGTGGGCGAAAAGGGCTGGGCCACGGGCAAAAATCCCCTGGTGCTGCCCGCGTACAGCGATCGCTTTGCCTCCAGGCAGGATTTTTTGAATTTGCTTCGGCCCGTGGTGGAAACGTCCAAGGCGCTGCTCAAGGATTCCGGCTCCTTTTTCCTGCATCTGGACAGCCGCATGAACGTGTACGCAAGGCTTTTGTGCGACGAAATTTTCGGCGAAAGCAATTTCGTGAACGAAATCATCTGGGCCTACCAATCCGGCGGGCGCAGCATGAAGCGCTTTTCCCGCAAGCACGACACCATTTTGTTCTACCGCAAATCCCGCGCCCAGTATTTCGACATTACGGCGGTGCCCCTGCCCCGCAACGAAAACCGTTCCAACCACATGCGCCGGGCGGTGGACGAAAACGGGCGGCCCTACCGCTCCATCCAGTCCGGCGGCAAAACCTACATCTATTATGACGACGATCCCGTGTACCCCGGCGACGTGTGGACGGACGTGAGCCATTTGCAGCAAAAGGATCCCCAGCGCACCGGCTATGACACCCAGAAGCCCCTGGCGCTGCTCAGCCGCATCATCCTCTGCTCCACACAGCCGGGGGAGCTGGTGGCGGATCTGTTCGCCGGGTCCGGCACCACCGCCGCCGCCGCCGCCCAGACGGACAGGCGTTTTCTCGCCGCCGATTCTTCGCCCCTGGCCTTATCCGTCAGCCGCAAGCGGCTGCTGGATACGCAAATGACCGTTTCCGCCCCCTGCGGCGCGCCCGGCGCGGCCATGACCGCCGAATTTGAACCGGGCATTGCGTTCCACGACGTGCGCCTGCTGGATTATCGGTCTCCGGAGGGCTGCGAAGTCACCGGCCCGGACGCGGTGGATCAGTGGTCGGTGGGCTTTTATCGGGACGGCGTGTTCCGCAGTCAGGCCAGCGCCGCCCGGCGCAAGCAAACGCCCGCTTTGCAGGAATCGCTGCAATTGCCCCAGCTGCGGGGCCAGCCCGCTATCTTCATTTCCGACGTGTACGGCAACCGCAGCGTGTGGGTTCAGAAGGGAGAATAACATGGAACAGAAAAAAAGAAACGGGCTTCTGCGGCTGCTGGCGCTCTTAGCAGCCCTGGCCGTGATTGGCGGCAGTATTTTTGCCTTCGTATATCCCGGCCTGAACAAAAGCGCTTCCTCCTGGCTGTCCTCCGCTTCCGCCGAGGAATGGAAGACCCTGAAAAAAGGTTCCTCCGGCGCGGAGGTGCGCAAGGCCCAAACCGCGCTCAAGGATTTAGGCTATTACAGCGGCAGGATCGACGGCAATTTCAGCAAAGCCTTTGAAGAAGCCGTGATCGCTTTCCAGCAGGACTGGGGCCTGAAAGTTACCGGGGCGCTGGATCAGGACACCTACGACCTGATTACCCAGGACGTAAAGGACGCACCGCCGGCGGAAACCGATCCGCCTAAGAAAGACGAATCCTTTGTGGTCTACGGCGGCGAATACAGCGATAAGGAACACGTGGCCGCCTATCTGCGAGCCTTTCAGGAGCTTCCGCCCAATTATATCACCAAACAAGAGGCGCAGGAATTGGGCTGGGTCAGCAGTCAGGGCAACCTGTGGCAGGCGGCCCCCGGCAAAAGCATCGGCGGCGACCATTTCGGCAACTATGAGGGCCTGCTGCCCACCGCCAAGGGCCGCAAATACTACGAGTGCGATATTGATTATGCCCTGGATCAGGCGCGCTACAAGGGCGGCCGCAACGGAAAACGCATCATTTACAGCTCCGATGGCCTGATCTTCTATACGGAAGACCATTACAAAACTTTTGAGGATATTACCCGGGAGGGGAACGCAAAATGAACCGTGTACAGTTATCCGCCGCCGGGTGGGACACCCCGGAAAAGGCCCACGATGATCTTGCCAAAGCGCTGGATTTTCCCGCATACTACGGAAAAAACTTGGACGCGCTCCACGACTGCCTGACCGAGCTTTCCGATACCCAATTGGTGATCGAGGACTGCGCCGCCGCAGGCGATAAAATGGAAAAATGGCCCGGCTTCCTGGCCGTGTTCTTTGACGCGGCGGCGGAAAACCCCCATTTGGACATTAAACTGCTGCCGGGGAACGGCGATTATGGAAATAATTAAATCTGGAGGAACCGTATGAGCAGATTGGGAGATTTGATTCGCTTAGAACGCACCCGCCAGGGCCTGACCCATAAGCAGGTGGCCCGGAAGTGCGGCGTCAGCGACAAGTATTTAATGGAAGTGGAAGCGGGCACGCGCATCATTGCCGATGATCAGGCCCGGCGCATCCTGAAAGCCATGGGCATGAAAGAGCAGACCGAAAGCGATTTCACTCTGGACGACATCGCCGCCACCGTGGATTTGCAGTCCGCCGTGCCGCAGTTGACCAAAGCGGTGGAAGCCAAAAAACCCGTAAAAACGGAAAAATCCGAAGCCAAAACGGAATCCGATCCCGGCGTGGCGGGTTCCATCTGGCTGGACGCCCTTTCCGGCGTCCTCAAGCACGTGCCGGTGTATAACGCCGTCATGAAAGAGGTGGGCCACCGCCTCCTGCCCATCACCAACGGCAAAATCGAGGGCGCGAGTCCGGACAAGGTGTTCTATTTCATGGCCCCGGACAACGATCTAAGGGGCTTCCGCGTCCAGCACGGCGACCTTTTGCTCGTCGTTCCCGCTCAGGCCGCCGTGGACGGGGCCATTATGCTCCTTCAAACCCCCCAGGGCCGCGTCCTGCGCAAGGTAAAGCGCTACAATGATTATCAGGCCATGCTGCAAAAGTATGACGATACCTTTGAAAGCGAGCTGAAAAATTACAACGAGCTCACCTTCGTGGGCCGCTGCGTGCGCCTGGAAGCCGAACTGAGCTGATGAAAATTTACTGGGGGAAACCACTCTTTGGAGGCCAAAGAGTGGTTTCCCCCAGACCCCCTTCCGAGAAAGCCATAAGGGGAGAGATTTTTCTTTGGAGGAAGCCAAGTTGGCAATTATTTATTTTCTTCTCTACATACTCTGTGGCACAGCCATCACCTTTTCCCTGCTGCCGAAAAAATCCCCGGTGGTGCGGGTATGGCTTGGGCTTTGCTTAGGCCTGATCCTGATGATGTGGCTGCCCGCCCTGTGCGCCTTTTTCCTGGATTTTACGCTGGCGGCTCACGCCCTCGCCATGGCCCCGCTGCTCCTGCTAACCCTTGGGGCGGTGCTTTTCCGCAGCCGGGAGCCTTGGGCGAAAATCACCGACCGGGATCGGCGCTTATTGAAGGCCCTGCTTTTCGTGGCCCTGCCCCTGACCTTGGTGGGCGGCTATCTCCAGTGGACCCACAACCTGAACCCCGTGGACGGGGCCATGCACGTGGGGCAAACCACCTATGGCGACCTTTGCCTGCATTTAGCCATCACCTCCGGCCTGCGGGACGCCGCCTTCCCGCCGGATTATAACATCCTGCCCGGCGCGTTGCTGGCCTACCCCTTCCTCACAGATTCCCTGTCCACCACCTTCATGCTCATGGGCTTTTCCCTGCGCTGGGCCATTCTGTTCCCCGGCATCCTGATGACCGGCCTCACCTTCGCCGGATACTTGATCTTAGCCGACCGCATGGCTGACAGACGCCGAGCCGCCGTCCTTGCCGCCCTGTTTTTCTTCCTGAACGGGGGCTTAGGCTTCCTGTATCTGGTGGACATGAAAGGCGAAATATTAGGTGGCTATGAAAACAACGAATTACAGGCTGTTCGCGGCCTGTGGAACCGCATCCGGGCCGTCCTGAACGGCTGGTATCAAACCCCCGCCAATCACCGGGAATTCAGCACCTACAACCTGCGCTGGAGCAACGTGATCGTGGATATGATGGTGCCCCAGCGCACCACCTTGGGCGGCTGGTGCCAGACGATCCCCTGTATCTATCTGCTCTATGACGCCCTGCTTCCTGAAAACACGCAATCCGCTGAACGGGTTCTTCCCTGGCGGCAATTGATCGTGGCCGGGCTGTGGGCTGGCATGCTCCCCATGGTGAACACCCACTGCTTCCTGGCTTTAGGCCTCATGTGCTTTGGCTGGCTGCTTTGGGATCTTATTCACAGCAAGGGGCAGAGGGGGAAAGCCCTGCTGTTCTGGTGCGTCTTCGGCGGCTTGGCCGTGGCCCTGGCCGCGCCCCAGCTTTTCACCTGGACCTTCAGCCAGACGGTAGGCAACGGCAATTTCCTCAAAATCCATTTCAATTGGGTCAACAATACTTATTACGGCCTGCGGGACGGCTATCTTTGGTTCTACATCAAAAACATCGGCCTGCCCTTTATCCTGATCCTGCTTGCCCTGCTGGAAAAGAACCAAAAGCGCCGGTTCATCGCCGCCGGGGCCTTCGTGATCTTCCTGGCGGCGGAGTTCATTCAGTTCCAGCCCAACGAATACGACAACAACAAGCTGTTCTATATTTGGTACATGCTCTGCGCGGTGATCGCCGCCGATTACGGCTTTGAACTGCTGGATAAGCTGAAAGGCATGCGCGCCCGGCCCGTGGTGGCCGCCCTGTGCTGCGTCCTGTTCTTTTCTACCGGGGCGCTGGCCGTGGCCAGGGAAGCCGTCAGCGATTACGAGATTTTTAACAAAACGGAAATCGAAGCGGCGGAATACGTGGAAAACAATACCGATCAGCACGCCATGTTCATGACCGGCGACCAGCACCGCAATTTCGTCAGCAGCCTGGCCGGGCGGCGCATCGTCTGCGGCCCCGATCTGTGGCTCAGCTTCCACGGCTACGACAACTCGGAGCGCCACGCTGACGTGAAAGCCTTTTACGCCGACCCTGCGGGTCATCTGGATATCCTGGAAAAATACGGGGTAGATTACATCCTTGTGGGCGACTGGGAGCGGGGAAGCATGGCGGTGAGCGAACAGGCCCTGCGCCGTCTGTTCCCGGTGGCCTATGAAAGCGAATATCAGAACGTGATCATATTTGAGGCCAGGGTGCAGGAGGAAACCGCATGGTAAGGCGTTTTCTGCTCTATTCCCAGCGCCACAGCCGCCCCGTGAAGGCGCTGTTTGCCGAAAACATGAAATACCAGAACATCCGGGTGGACAGCTTGGAAGGGGATCAGGTCACCTACCACACGGCGGCCCGGAAAACCCCCGTGACGGCGCCGATCAGCGCCTTTCTGTCCGTTTCCTACGCCCGGGGGGACGACGGAGATACCTTGAAATACGCCGTTTGGGAACAGGAGGAAAAGGCCCATGAATAAAAAAAGCGGCCTGATGGAGGGCCTTCGCTTCATCGTTACCGGCGGGGTGTGCTTCCTGGTGGAACTGGCCGCCCTGGTGCTGCTTAGGGATACCTGCGGCCTGGATACGCTCATCGCGACGCCCATCGCCTTTCTCATTTCAGTGATCCTCAATTACCTGCTGTGCGTGAAATGGGTGTTCAGCGGGGCCAAGGATCAGGGCAATTCCGCCAAGGCGGGCTTTCTGGTCACCAGCGTCATGGGCTTGTTTCTCAACGAGCTGCTCATGCTCATTTTCCGGGGCGTGTTCGGGGAGGACACGGCGCTTTTCACCCTGTTCGGCTTCACCGTGACCATGTACATGCTCAACAAGACCCTGTCCACTGTGATCGTGATGGTCTGGAACTACTTCACCAAGCGGGCCATCCTGAAAAAGGGACTGCTTGGCGGCAAGAAGAAATGAGGAAATTCTCTATGAAAAAGTCTCTTGTTTTACTGCTGGTGCTGCTGCTTGTTTCCTTGGCCGGCTGCGGGGCCGCGGCGGAGGATATTTCCGTCGTGGCCACCTTTTATCCCGTGTATGTGCTGGCGGAAAACGTGCTGGACGGGGTGGAGGGCGTGACCCTTTCCTCCATGACGCCCCCCAGCACCGGCTGCCTGCACGATTATCAATTGCTCACCAGCGACATGCGCGCCCTGGCCAAGGCCCAGGCGCTGCTCATCAATGGCGCTGGCATGGAATCCTTTTTGTCCGACGTGACGGGCCAGTTCCCCAAGCTCGCCGTGATTGACTGCTCCGTGGGCGTCGATCTCATCGCGGAGGAAGAGGAGGAAGAAGAAGCGCATGACCAGGGCCACGATCACGGGGAATACAATGCCCATATCTGGCTGGCCCCGGAAAACGCCATTCAAATGGTAAAAAATCTGCGGGACGGGCTTTCCGTCTTGCTGCCCGATCAGGCGGAACGCATCGTTGCCAATGCCGAAGCCTACATGGAAAGACTGACAGTCTTGGACGCGGAGCTGCGGGCCGCCATCGAACCGCTGCCTCGCAAGGAAATCGTCACCTTCCACGAGGCCTTTCCCTACTTTGCCCGGGCCTACGGCCTGGAGGTTAAGGCGGTGGTGGCCCTGGAGCCGGACGAACCCGTTTCTCCCCGCATGCTGAAGGAAGTGATCGCAAAGGTCAAAGCCGCGGGCAATCCACCCCTGTTTTCCGAACCCCAGTATGAAAGCGCCGCCCTGCGCACCGTGGCCCAGGAAACCGGCGCTCCCGTGTACGAGCTGGACCCCCTGGTGACCGGGGACGGGGCGAAAACCGCCTATGAGGACGTAATGCGAAAGAACCTGGCCGTACTGTTGGAAGCGCTTTCTGATTGAGCGCCGTGACGGTCGCGAAAAAGTCAACGGGAGAAAAGATATGCAGAAACAGAATATTCACGCCATGCTGCTGACGCTGGTGGGCGGTTACGTGCTGTTCATCGCCTGGAATCTGTTAGACCGGCTTCGCGCCGGGGCCGAGGATATGCCCCGGTGGACGTCCATCCTGTTTATCGCCGTGTTTGGCCTGGCGGGGCTGGCGGTACTCGTTTACGCGTACCTGGTGTGGAAAAAAGCGGAAAAGAAGGAAGACGATGGCGAAGAGCGGGAACGCGCCAAAGCAAATGACAGGGAAGACGGCGCCCCCATGAAATGACATCGGAGACGCGGTTTTTGGAGCAGCCTTGCGCAGGATGCTCATTTGTTGCTCAGGGATCCTTATTTTTTGTTTTATGAATTCTTATTCGTTTTCAATGCAAAAATTGCTATTTACAAGCGGGGCCAAAAGGTGTATAGTATGTCCATAAAACATCCGGATAGTGATTATCCGGAAAAAAAGAAAAGGAGAGGATACCTATGAAAAAGTTTGTTGCCCTGATGCTGGCCCTGATCCTGGCGCTGAGCGTCTGCGCCGTGGCTTCTGCCGAAGGCGCCAAGAAGGTTGGCATCGCGATGCCCACCCAGTCCCTGGAACGCTGGAACCGTGACGGCGCTTATCTGGAAGCCCAGTTCAAAGAAGCCGGATACGACACCATCGTCACCTTCTCCAACAACGACAACGACCAGCAGGTGCGCGACCTGGAGAACATGCTGAGCCAGGATGTGGATCTGCTGATCATCTCCTGCATCGACAGCGACGGCCTGAACACCGTGCTGAACGACGCCGCTGACAAGGGCATCCCCGTGATCGCCTATGACCGCATGATCTTCAACGACGCCGTTTCCTACTATGTATCCTTCGATAACTACACCGTTGGCAAGCTGCAGGGCGAATTCGTCCGCGACGCGCTGGATCTGGACAATGCCGGCGACAAGACCTTCAACATGGAATTCACCGGCGGCGCTCCCACCGACCCCAACGCCTTCTACTTCTTCAACGGCGCTTATGACGTGCTGAAGCCCTACATCGACGCCGGCACCGTGATCATCCCCTCCGGCCAGAATGAAATGGGCCAGGTTGGCACCGAACAGTGGAGCACCGACACCGCTCTGGCCCGTGCCCAGAACATCCTCGGTTCCTTCTACGGCGACGGCGCCACCGTGCTGGATGCTTGGCTCTGCTCCAATGACTCCACCGCCGCGGGCGTGGCCCAGGCCATCGAAAGCGACTATGCCGGCGACAACGCCGTGATCGTCACCGGTCAGGACGGCGACATCGCCAACCTGAAGAACATCGTGGACGGCAAGCAGACCATGACCGTTTACAAGAACGTTGCCAACGAAGCCATCGTGACCCTGGCTGTGGCCAAGGCCATCCTGGAGGGCGGCGATTTTGACGGCGCTGCTTTCGCGGCTGCTCAGGAAATCGAGTGCGCTTACGACACCGAATCCTACTCCAGCTCTGAAGGCCATCCCACTCCTTCCTTCCTGCTGGTGCCCACCGTTGTCACCAAGGACAACCTGGACTACCTGGTCGGAACCGGTCTGTACGTGATGGGCGACGACGGCTATCTGCAGGCTGCCAAATAATCCCACGCATCTTTGCTCTGCCCCGGACCCCGGGGCAGAGCGTTTCGCTGTTACCTGCAAGGGACGGGGCCTGGCCCCGCCCCTTGTGTTGATACTGAATTCCATCTAAACCATGCGCATTTGCGGGCGTCTTTTCCGTTCTGGCTGTGCGTCGCTCCGGTCAACGTAGCGCTGCTACGCCTCCCTCGCTCCGCTTTGCCAGAACGAAAAATCTGCTCCGCCTATGCACATGCTTTAGCTGTCATTCAGTATGAATTCTTACTGACCGGGGAAAAGGAGGAATCGCGCTTGGCTGACGTGATCCTGGAAATGAGAAACATCACCAAGGAATTTCCGGGCGTGAAAGCGCTGGACAATGTGAACCTGGTGGTGGAAAGAGGGGAGATCCACGCCCTGATCGGTGAAAACGGGGCGGGCAAATCAACGCTGATGAATGTTCTCTCCGGTATTTATCCCTATGGCACCTATACCGGGGAAATCTATTATAATGGGAAGCTGTGCCAGTTTAAAACCCTGAAGGAATCGGAGGAACAGAACATCGTCATCATCCACCAGGAATTGGCGCTGATCCCTCTGCTGTCCATCGGGGAAAACATGTTCCTTGGCAACGAGTTTAAGAACAAAGCGGGCGTCATCGACTGGAACAAGACCTACGCCGAAGCGGACAAGCACATGAAGCAGGTGGGTCTGCAGGAGTCCCCCCACTCACTGATCAAAGATATCGGCACCGGCAAGCAGCAGCTGGTGGAAATCGCCAAGGCGTTCTCCAAGAACGTGAAGCTGCTGATCCTGGATGAACCTACGTCCTCCCTGAACGATGAGGACGCCAAGATGCTGCTGGATCTGCTAATGGAGTTCAAAAAACAGGGCCTTACCTCCATTATCATTACGCATAAATTAAACGAAATCATCTACTGCGCCGATAAGGCCACCATCATCCGCGACGGCGCCACCATCGAAACCCTGGTCAAGGGCGTGGATGAGTTCAGCGAGGACCGCATCATCAAGGGCATGGTGGGCCGCCCCATGGAGGACCGCTATCCGGAGCGGGAGCATAAGGTGCAGCCCGAAGTGAGCCTGGAGGTCAGGGACTGGACGGTGCATCATCCCCTGTATCCCGAAAAGATCGTGGATAACCACATCTCCTTCAACGTACACAAAGGCGAGGTAGTGGGCTTCTCCGGCCTGCAGGGCGCGGGGCGCACCGAGCTGGCCATGTCCATTTTCGGCAAAAGCTACGGCACGAACATTACCGGCCAGCTGTTCCTTCACGGCAAGGAAACGCACCTAAATAACCCGGAAGCGGCCATCCGCGCGGGCCTTTCCTATGTGACGGAGGACCGGAAAACCAACGGCCTGCTGCTCAACGAATCCATCCGGTTCAATACCACCCTGCCCCGGCTGGACAAGGTGAGCAGCCACGGGATCATCGACCGGGAAAAGGAAAAACAATCCGCCGAGCAGATGAAGAAGGAAATGGGCACTAAAACGCCTACCATCGAGCAGAAGGTGGGCAACCTGTCGGGCGGCAACCAGCAAAAGGCGCTGCTGGGCAAGTGGATGTTCACCGAACCTGAAATCCTGATCCTGGACGAACCGACCCGCGGTATCGACGTGGGCGCGAAGTACGATATTTACTGCCTGATCAATCAGATGGTGGATCAGGGCAAATCCGTCATCATGATCTCCTCGGAAATGCCGGAGCTGCTGGGTATGTGCGACCGCATTTATGTGATGAACGAGGGCAACCTGCTGGCGGAGCTGGACGCCAAGGAAGCCACCCAGGAAGCCATCATGGGCTATATCCTTCGGGACGGCCGGTAATCGCCCGCGTTTCGGGACCAACGATAATTCAATGAAGGAGTGACTCCCTGTGTCAGTAAAAGCGAGCGCTGCTGAAAATCAGCAGGAAAGCATCTTGAGCAAGGTCAAGAAAATCGCCACCAAGAACTCCATGACCATCGCGCTGGTCGTCGTCTTCATTCTGTTTTACTTCCTGACGGGCGGCAAGCTGCTGTACGCCCAGAACATGAGCAACCTGATGCTGCAGAACGGCTATGTGCTGGTACTGGCCTGCGGCATGCTGCTGTGCATCCTCACCGGGGGCAACATCGACCTGTCGGTCGGTTCCGTGGTGTGTCTGGTGGGCGGCCTGGCCGCCGTGCTGAGTACCAATATGGGCTGGAACGCCTACCTCACCGTGCTGGTCTGCCTGCTGGCGGGCCTGGCCGTGGGCCTGTGGCAGGGCTACTGGGTCGGCTTTGTACGCATCCCGCCCTTCATCACCACCCTGGCCGGTATGTTCATTTTCCGCGGCATGGGCCGTCTGGTGCTGGACAGCAAAACCGTGCCCGTGAAGGACGCCGCTTTCACCAACCTGTTTACTTCCTATATCAATATCCCCGGCCTGGACGCGGTATCCACCAAGGCCAACCCCATTGCCAATCCGCATATCTGGAGTCCCTGGGTCATCGGCGCCATCGT
The DNA here is from genome assembly GCA_905234985.1 of uncultured Christensenellaceae bacterium. Taxonomy (GTDB): domain Bacteria; phylum Bacillota; class Clostridia; order Christensenellales; family Aristaeellaceae; genus RUG563. The sequence goes on along the minus strand of CAJOJQ010000009.1, from coordinate 47,530 downwards.
GGTGATCCTGATCCTGTTCATGACCGCCAAATCCCGCCTCAACAAGCGCAAGAACGGCTATCAGCAGAACAGCGCCTTCGCGGATTACGGCAAGGCCGTGGTGGTCAGCGCGCTGATCATGTGGTACTGCTACAAGCTGACCCAGTATAAGGGCATCTCCGTGATGCTGGTGTGGGTGCTGGCCATCTGCCTGATTTACTACTTCATCACCTCCAAGACCTCCTTTGGCCGCTACTTCTACGCCGTGGGCGGCAACGAAAAAGCCACCCGCCTGAGCGGCATCAACACCAACAAGGTGTATTTCCTGGCCTATGCCAACATGGGCCTGCTGGCCGGCCTGTGCGGCCTGCTGTGCCTGGCCCGCGTGGGCAGCGTGTCCGGCCAGACGGGCACCTCCTTTGAAATGGACGCCATCGCCTCCTGCTTCATCGGCGGCGCTTCCGCTTACGGCGGCAGCGGCAGCGTGGGCGGCGTGGTCATCGGCGCTATGCTGCTGGGCGTGCTGAACATGGGCATGTCCATCATGGGCTTCACCGATTCCTGGCAGTTCGTGGTCAAGGGCAGCGTGCTGCTGCTGGCCGTCATCTTCGACGTGGTTTCCAGCCGCAAGACCGGCAAGTGATCGCGTTCAGCCCAAAGCCTTCCTTCGCCTTTTCCGGCAGGGAAGGCTTTTTTCAAAAATACTGAAAGAATCCCCACAGGAGGAAATGAACGCATGGAAGATTGTATCGCCGCTCTGGAACAGGCGTTCACGGCGTACCGCCAGGAGCTGGAGGAATTTGCCCGAACGAGCAAGCCCACGGACGGCATTTTGGGCTTTGGCCGCTGTCTCAAGGACGATCCCTGCCACGACCGCTTTGACGGGCGCGTCAAGGAAGCGGTGGACAGCGTTTGCGCCGCCTCGCCCACCCCGGAGGACGCGGAAAAAATCGTAAGCCTGCTGCTGCGCAGTGATCCCACCGGCTGGCCCACGGCGGCCCAGTGGATGCTGCGTGCCATCGAACGCCACACGCTCCCCCTGATCCCCTTCCTGGCCCCTGAGGCCGCCGCCGCGTTTCAAAAGGAATACGCGGCCCGCTATAAGCGCTGGGAGCGCATGCCCAAGCAGCAGGAAGTTTTGAAAGCGCTGAAACAACGGGCGGGGGCAGAGAAATAGGCCCGCAAGGGAAGGATGGTGCAATTGCTCGGCTATCCGTTCAAAGAACACTTTAAGACAGCGAAAGAGTTGAGAGTTGAGAGTGAAGAGTTGAGATTTATATGGTCCATCAAATAGGATTATATTCTCTTGTGGTAAACACTATATCATCTCTACTCTCAACTCTCCACTCTCAACTCCCACAAAAAACCTCCTTCAAACTGGAAGACTTAGCAGCTTTGAGCTGTTCTGAACCCGCCTCCCTTCGCATACCCATAGAAAAAACGGATGGAGGGGTTGGCTATGACGCAGGCAGTTCGGAAATTCAGGCGCGGCGGGGGAAAGTCCACCGCATTTTGGCGGGGATTGGCAGTATCGGTGCTGGCGACGGCGGCGGCGGTGATCGTGTTCGCCCTGATTATCAGCTTTGTGGACATGAGCGACGGCGTGATCCGGATCGTGAACCAGCTGATCAAGGCGGCGGCGGTGTTCTTGGGCGTCAAGGTGATCGTACCCCGAGGGGACGAGAACGGCATCCGGCGCGGCGCGTTACTGGGTTTGGTTTATATGGGCGTCGGCGTGCTGGTTTACGCCCTGCTCACCCAGCAGAAAATCTCCTGGCAGGGCTACCTGATCGACGTGTTTATGGGCGTTGCCGCTGGCGGACTTTCGGGGATGCTGCTGGGAAGCCTGCGGAGCAAGAAGTAATCAGAGTTGAGAGTGAAGAGTTGAGAGTTGAAATTATATAGTTTCAGTAAAAAACTCCCAGGAATGATTGCCCTGGGAGCATTTTGTGCTATTCTATCTCAACTCTCAACTCTTAACTCTCTTTTCCCTTGAGCATTTCCCTCGCGTGTTTCCTTGCGCTGTCCGGGTCGCCGCCCAGCATCCGGGCGATTTCGGCCACCCGGGCTTCCCCAGTCAGGGGGGTCAGGCGAGTGCGGGTGCGTTCCCCGTCGAAGGATTTTTCCACCAGGTAATGGTGATCGGCTAAAGCGGCGATCTGCTGCAAATGGGTCACGCACAGTACTTGGCGCTCCTTGGCGATAGCCGCCATTTTTTCACCCACCACCTGGGCGGCCCGGCCGGAAATGCCTGTGTCGATCTCGTCAAAGATCATGCTGGGCACGCCCTCCCGCTTGGCGGCCACGGACTTGATGGCTAACATCAGGCGGGAAAGCTCGCCGCCGGAGGCGATTTTGCTTAAGGGCTGCATTTCCTCGCCCCGGTTGGGGGCGATTTGGAAAGCGGCGGTCTCGCTGCCAAGGGGGCCGGGGGCGCAGGGGGGCAGGGACACTTGGAATTTGGTGCCCGCCATGTTCAAATCCCGCAGTTGGATTTCCATTTCCTGCTCGAATTTCCGGGCCAGAATCTTTCGCGCGGCGGTCAGCTCCGCCGCCGTTTTTTCATAGCGGGCATGGAGCGTCTTTTCTTGCTTGGTCAGGGCGTCCAAATCGTCGTCCAAGCTCTCAAAGCCTGAAAGCTCCCTTTCGATTTCTTTGAGTTTTTCCGCCATCTCCCCGGTGGTGACCCCACCGTATTTCCGGCTCAATCGGCGGATCAAATCAAGCCTTGCCTGCACGGCCTCGGCCCGATCCGGGTCGCTGTCCAGGGAGGAAAGCAGGTCCCGGAGGGTCAGCCCAATGTCCTCCGCCTCGTAATACATTTCATCCAGCCGGGAACGCAGGGAAGCGTAGGACTCGTCCAGCCCCTCGATGGGGGAAAGGGCGCTGACCGCTGTACGAATGGCCTCCACGGCGGGGGCGCTTCCATTATATACGGAATCATAAGCCTCCCGCAGGCCGTTTTCGATCTTTTCCGCGTAGCGGAACCGGTCGCGCTCCTTGGCAAGCTCTTCTTCCTCGCCGGGCACCAGCTTGGCGTTTTTTAATTCCTTTTGCCGGATGCGCAGCAGCTCCATCCGCTCGCCCGCCGATTCGCTTTGCTTTTTCATCTTTTCAAGATTTCTCGCACACTCATGCCACTGCTCGAAATCCGCGCGGGTTTTGTCTAGCAAAGCCCGGTGGGCGTCGTCCCCGGAAGCGTCCAGGAAGCCCAAATGCCGTTTTTCATCCATGAGGGATTGATGCTCGTGCTGGCCGTGAATGTCCATGAGCAGGGCGGTGAACTGCTGATACTGGGACAGGGGCAGCAAAGCGCCGTTCACCCGGCAGGAGGAACGGCCCTGGACGGTGATATCCCGGCTCAAAATCAGCTCGTTGCCGTCGTCCAATTCTTGCTCCTTCAGCAGGTTCAGGGCCGCCGGGCAGTCGGAAAGATCGAACACGCCCTCCACCCGGGCCTTTTCCTCCCCGTGGCGGATCAGTTCTTTTTGCGCCCGGCCCCCGAGCAGCAGGGTCACGGCGTCCACCAAAATGGATTTGCCCGCGCCGGTTTCGCCGGTGAGCACGTGCAGGCCGGAGGAAAAATCCACCTGCATTTCATCCATCAGCGCGATATTGCGGATCGTTAAAGATAAAAGCATGTTGACCTCGTATGTTTATTTCAACATATCTTGAAAGCGCTTCACCGCCTGCGCGGCCTCGGCTTCATTCTGCACGATCACCAGGATGGTATTGTCCCCGGCCATGGTGCCCAAAATTTCCGGCAGGTGCATGGAATCAATGGCTTCGGCGGCGGCGTTGGCGCTGCCCGCCAGGGTTTTCACTACCACGATATTGCCCGCGAAATTGATGGACAGCACGGAATCCCGGAACATGCGCACAAAGCGTTCGCTCAGGCCGTGTTCCGCCTTATCCGCCGTGGCGTACTTATAGCCGCCGGAGCCGGACAGCACCTTGAGAAGCCGCAGTTCCTTGATATCCCGGGATACGGTGGCCTGGGTGACCACGATGCCCATATCCTTGAGCCGTCCCGCCAATTCCTCCTGAGTTTCCACGTCGTACTGCTCGATGATGCTCAGAATAGCCGTTTGCCGCGCGTTTTTCATAGCAAATTCACCCCTGTTATTCTTGTTGGTTCCAGACCGCCTGCTTTTTCCGCAGCGTATCGAAAAAGCAGTTTGTTTCAAATTGAATCAGCCGCACCCGTTTCTCCGCCAACCCGATATGCACCTGGGCTTCCTGGGTGACGGGCAGCAAAATCTGGCCGTCGATGGCCAATTGCAGCCGCCGCCTGTCCCGCCCGTGGGCCAGCAGGGTCACTTCCGTGCCCAGCGGCAGGATCACGGGCCGAAGCAGCAATTCCCTTGCGCACAGGGGCACCAGCAACAGGCAGGCCGCGTCGGGCCGGATCACCGGCCCCCCCGCTGACAGCCCGTAGGCCGTGGCCCCCAAGGGGGTGGACACCACCGCCCCGTCCCCGTGGGCGATGAACACTTCTTCCCCGTCCGCCAGGGCCTGCACCTCCATCACGCCGGGATGCTCGCCCCGGGTGAGAGAAAGGTCGTTCAGGGCAAAGTATTCTTTCCCTTCATACCGGATGTGGAGCAGGGGACATTGTTGCACGGTGTACGCGCCGGAGAGCAGTTTTTCCGCTGTGCCCTCGGGGTCGTTCGCCCTGCCGTTCATCAAAAAACCCACCGTACCGGTATTCACGCCCAGCAGCGGCAAAGCGCGGCCCAAGGTCTCCTGCACGGCGTGCAGCAGGGTGCCGTCCCCGCCAAAGGCCACCAGCGCCCGAAGATCATCCGGCAAATCAGCCAGAGTACAGGCGTTTCCCACGCCCCGCTCCGCCAGCCACGGATCGGCGAACACTTCGCCGCCCCGCTGCCGAACGGCCCCAGCCAGCGCCAAAGCGGCTTCCGCCCCCCGGGCCTGATAGGGATTTGCATAGAAATAGAAGGATGGTCGCATGGAATACCTCCATTCTGCATATTCATCTTACCATATTCAGCAAGATTATACAAGGCAAGAACCAGAGAAAAAACAGTAAAAGCAAGAAAATACTTGACAAATCCATGGGATGCGCCTATGATTGAACGGTTCAAACCGAAGATTCATGCAAAACTATCCTGACTGCGTGAATATTCAGCGTTTGAATATACAATTTCTGGATATAAAAGGAGCTTTTTTCCCATGGATACCTTATGCGTACCCGCCCAGGCGCAGACCCTCGCCCAGGCGTCGGAGCTTTTGCGGCAGGGCCAGGTGGTGGCCTTCCCCACGGAAACGGTGTACGGCTTGGGGGCCAACGCCCTGGATGAAGCCGCCGTCCGCGCCATTTTCGCCGCCAAGGAACGCCCGGCGGACAATCCCCTGATCGTGCACGTGGCGGAAAGAAGCCAGTTAAAGGGACTTTGCGAAGTGACGGAAGCGGCGGAAAAGCTGATGGACGCTTTCTGGCCGGGACCTCTTACGATGCTGCTGAAAAAAACGGAGAAAATCCCCGCCGTGACCACGGCAGGCCTTCCCTCCGTGGCGGTGCGCTGCCCCAATCATCCGGTGGCGCTGGCGCTGCTCAAGGCGTGCGGCCTGCCCATCGCGGCCCCCTCCGCCAACCGTTCCGGCAGGCCCAGCCCCACCACCGCCCGCCACGTATACGAGGATATGACGGGCCGCATCCCCCTGATTTTGGACGGGGGTCCCTGCCGGGTGGGCGTGGAATCCACGGTAGCTGATCTGACGGGTCCCGTGCCCTGCGTGCTGCGCCCCGGCGCGGTGACGGCGGAGGACATCGCCGCCATCGTGGGGGACTGCACGGTGGCGGAAAGCGTCATGCGCCCCCTAAAGGAAGGGGAGGCCGCCCCGTCCCCCGGCATGCGCCACCGGCATTACGCGCCCAAGGCCAAAATGACGGTGTATATCGGCGGCGACCGGGCGGTGGCCCGGGCCATTTGCACCCGCTATGACGAAGCTGAAAACGCCGTCATCCTGACCCATACCAGCGCCATGCCGCTGTATGGCGACCGGCGGGTGTTTGACCTTGGCGATACCCCGGAGGAGGGGGCGCACCTGCTGTTCCAGCGCCTGAGGGAAATGGACGAAAAGGGCTGCGAATTGATCCTGGCTCAGGGCTGGAAAGCCGAAGGAAAAGCCCTGGCGGTGATGAACCGCATGGCCCGCGCGGCGGCGTTTGATCTGGTACAGGTATAAGAAAGCGAAGACGGAAGCCACAATTGCGCTTCCGCCCTTTTGTTATCCTCAAAGATTCATTGAGATACCCCCCAATCAATTAGTATATTGATTGACAGAACGTTGTATTCCATGATATAGTTTGTTATGAAAAGATGTACTATTTTACAATTGGTTTTAAATGCAAAGAGGAAAATTCGCGTTCGTCAATTGTCAAGAATACAGTCAGATCGTTTCAAAAGGAACAGGATAGAAGGATGAGCGCACGGGCTAAGCCGTGGCGCGTCCTGCCGTTTCCGAACGGAAAAGCGGCAGGCATCCAAAAGAAAGGATGCGGAAACCATGAAACGGAACATGCTGCTGTTGGCACTCCTGGTTTTGCTTGCTTTGGCGCTGCCGCTGACAGCCGGGGCGGAAAGCAGCGGCACCTGCGGGGAGAACGTCACCTGGACGCTGGATAACAGCGGCCTGCTGACCATTTCCGGCACGGGGGCCATGGACAATTACGGATGGTATGGAAGCCCATGGTACGGCAGCAGGGCGTCCATTACAACGGTTCAAATCGAAAACGGCGTGACCGGCATCGGAACTCATGCGTTCTCCTCCTGCTTCAATCTGACCGACGTGACCATCGGGAACAACGTGACCAGCATCGGGAATTTTGCGTTCTACCTCTGCACCGGCGTGACCAGCGTGACCATCCCGGAAAGCGTCTTAAGCATTGGCAACCATGCTTTCAACGGCTGTTCCAGCCTGACAGGCGTCGTTCTTCCGAACGGCCTGACCAGTTTGGGCTATAGAGTTTTCGATAATTGTACCAGATTGACTACGATTAACATTCCGGCGGGCTTGACCCGAATTTACGACCAGACATTTTTTGAGGGTTCCAGGCTGTCCAGCATTCAGGTTTCTCCGGAGAACCAGAATTATTGCGATGTGGACGGCGTACTTTTTGATAAAAATATGACCAGAATCATCCGATATCCAAGCGGGAAAACGGGCGGCGCTTATCAAATTCCCGATGGTATAGCCAGAATTGACAGTTATGCTTTCTATGGATGTGCCACCCTGACCAGTATCACGATTCCCGAAAGCGTCACATACATTAGCGATAGCGCTTTCTCTGATTGTGATAATCTGACCGGTATTCATGTTTCGCCTGATAACCAGAAATATTGCGATGTGGATGGAATCATGTTTACGAAGAATATGACGAGCATTGAACACTATCCAAACGCGAAATCCGGCAGCGTATATCAGATTCCTGACAGCGTGACAAGAATCGGTTTGAGTGCCTTTTACGGATGCGCCAATCTCACCGGCATTCATATTCCAGAGAGCGTAACTTATATTGGCCCAAATGCCTTTTATGGATGCACAAGCCTGAACAACATGACCATTCCCCAGGGCGTGACCAGAATTGAGGATTTTACTTTCCAGCGGTGTACGAGCCTGACCACCATCACCATCCCGGAAAGCGTCACCAGCATCGGATTTAACGCGTTCTCCTTATGCTCTAAGCTGACGGATGTGAACTACACCGGCAGCAGCGAACAATGGGCCGCGATTGCCATTGACGAGGGCAATAACTACCTGACAAACGCTGAGCTTCATTCCGATTACGGCGAACCGGAACCGGAGGTGATTGCCAGCGGAACCTGCGGCGATAACGTCGCCTGGGCGCTGTACGACAGCGGCCTGCTGACCATTTCCGGCACCGGGGCGATGGACGATTTCGACTGGATGGATTCTCCGTGGTATGACAACTGGGGAATCATTGCGACGATTCAAATCGAAAACGGCGTCACCAGCATCGGGGATAATGCGTTCATCGGCTGCACCAGCCTGACCAGCGTGACCATCCCGGAAAGCGTCGCCAGCATCGGATATAACGCGTTCTGCTATTGCACCAGCCTGCCCGGCGTGACCGTTCCGGAAGGCGTCACCAGCATCGGGGATTATGCGTTCTCCAACTGCTCCAGCCTGGCAAGTATTCAAGTGGAAAGCGGAAACACGACGTATGCGTCCGCGGAGGGCGTATTGTTCAACAAAGCGCAAACCACCCTTATAGCCTGTCCCGCAGGGAAAACAGGGGCATACGCCGTCCCGTCCGGCGTGACCCGCATCGAGGATAGTGCGTTCAACCGCTGCGCCAGCCTGACCAGCGTCACCATCCCGGAAAGCGTCACCACCATCGGGGATTATACGTTCTCCAACTGCTCCAGTCTGGCAAGTATTCAAGTGGAAAGTGGCAGCACAACGTATACTTCTGCAGACGGCGTACTGTTTGACAAAGCGCGAACCACCCTCATAACCTATCCCGGAGGGAAAGCAGGAGCATACGTCATCCCTTCCGGCGTGACCGGCATCCGATACGGTGCGTTCTCCGACTGCTCCGGCCTGACCAGCGTCACCATCCCGGACAGCGTCGCCAGCATCGAGTATGGGGCGTTCTCCGAATGCTCCAGCCTGACGGATGTGTACTATACCGGAAGCAGCGAGGAATGGGCCGCGATTTCCATCGAATCGGGCAATGGTGACCTGACAAACGCCGAGATTCATTATCATACCACGCTCATCGCCAGCGGCTCCTGCGGGGCGAACGTCACCTGGATGCTGGACAGCAGCGGCCTTTTGACCATTTCCGGCACGGGGGCGATGGACGATTACCTATGGTATGGGAACCCGTGGTACAGCAGCAGCGAGTACATTACGACGGTTCGGATCAAAAACGGCGTCACGAGCATCGGCAGTCATGCTTTCAGCGGCTGCTCCAGCATGACCGGCGTGACCATCCCGGACAGCGTGACCAGCATGGGCAGCCATGCTTTCTACGACTGCACCAGCCTGACCGACGTGACCATCCCGGACAGCATCACCAGCATCGGGGATTGTGTATTCAGGGACTGCACCGGCCTGACCAGCGTGACCATCCCCTCCGGCGTCACCACCATCGGGGTTCATGCGTTCGAGAGCTGCTCCAGCCTGACCGGCGTGACCATCCCGGACAGTGTGACCAGCTTCGGGTATGGTGCTTTCTCCGGCTGCTCCGGCCTGACCAGTGTGAACATCCCGGACAGCGTGACCAGCATCGGAGGTGAGGCGTTCCGCAGTTGCCGCAGCCTGACCAGCATCACCATCCCGGAAAGCGTCACCAGCATCGGGGACAGAGCGTTTTCCTACTGCAACGGTCTGACCAGCGTCACCGTCCCGGCAAGCGTCACAAGCATGGGAGTTAATCCGTTCTCCTCCTGCGCCAATCTTACAAGCATTCAAGTGGATAGCGGCAGCACCACGTATGCTTCCGTAGACGGCGTACTGTGCAACAAAGCCCAAACCACCCTCATCGCCTGCCCCGGAGGAAAAGAAGGGGCATATGCCATCCCGTTCGGCGTGACCGGCATCGCGTATGGTGCGTTCTCCGGCTGCACCGGTCTGACCGGCGTGACCATCCTGGACAGCGTGACCAGTATCGGATATGTGGCGTTCTACGGCTGCAGGAGCCTGACCAGTGTGACCATCCCCTCCAGCGTGACCAGCGTCGGGGATATGGCGTTCGACGAATGCCGCGGCCTGACAGATGTGTATTACACGGGTACCATCGAGCAATGGGCCGCAATTTCCATTGGAAGTGGGAATAGTCGCCTGACCGGCGCTGGGATTCATTACAATTACCGCGTCATCACCAACGTACTCACCCTTCCCGCTTCTCTCACCGCCATCGAAAGCGAAGCCTTTACGGGGCTTGACAAGGTGGGCGCCGTGTCCATCCCCGCCACGGTCACCAGCATCGCCGACGACGCTTTCGACGCGGGCATCGTCATCATCGCCCCCGCCGGAAGCTATGCCGAAACCTGGGCCAACGACCACGGCTTCACGGTAAACAATCCGTAAATATTCCCCTGATTCTCTTGCGGCCAGCCCTCCCCGGCTGGCCGTTTTTTCTCATATGCGTAAACCCTGTTCCAATCCTTGGAACGGACGGGCTTGCATTTCTTATTCTCATTTGTTATAATGGACATGCGAAATAATTCAGGTCTGCTCATGCACATGTCCTTATAGGACAAAGAACAAGTTATCATGGAGGTGTGTAAATTGACAGCCGCACTGAGAAATATCATTGTTGATATTCCGACGATGCAGGAATCGGAATTTGATATGCTTGCGCAGGCAGTGCTTTCCCGTCTATATCAAAAGGAACCTCCATTTCCCGCGCTTACAGCACAAGAATGGACAAATCGTTTGAACCATACGCTTGCACAAGCTGATCGCGGTGAATTGCGTGACGCCCGAATGGTCAGTATGAGGATACGAAAAGAACATGGACTCCAGGCGCAATAAACGCGAGAGGTACGTTTATGGAACAGTTTGATGTTGTTGCAACGCCTGATGCGGAAGATGATGTGGAGCGCTGTTTTCTTTACATCAAAGAACATTTAAAAACGAAATGGCAGCGGAATCCTTTCTTTTGGACTATGAAGAAACCCTGTATCTGTTAAGCATTGCAGCGGATGCTTTACAGCCCGGCCTGCATCCTTTGCTGGCAAAAAGAAACCTTCGCCGTATCAATTTTCAGCGGCATCAGTATTTTATGCTGTATCGAATAAATGGACATGTAGCGGAAGTGGTTACTGTTGCCCACTTTAAAGAAGATTTGAAAAATGTTTTGAGATAAGAAAGAAGCGTGGCGGTTTGCTGACGGTTCGCGGAGCTGCCCCAGCCTGACTGCGACAATTGACCCCCGCCCGGCGGCAGGGGGCTTTTTTCTGCATTGTATTTGTCAGATTGAAAAAACAAGGGATTCATGATAGAATAAAAAAGGAAAACGTCTTTTCTTTTTCCGAATTTGTGACGCGCAAGGAGATCACGCGGATGCTCAATCAGATCGTTTCCGCCGCCCGGGAGGCCGGGCGCAAGATGCTGGAATTCCGGGACGCGGCCATCCATCGGAAGGAGGGCCATTTCAATTACGTCACCGATACGGACGTGGCGGTGCAGCAATTTTTGCAGAAGGAGCTGCTTTCCCTGCTGCCGGGCAGCCGGTTTTTCGCTGAGGAGCAGGAAAACGACCCGCTGACCGACGCGCCCACCTTTGTGGTGGACCCCATCGACGGAACCCTGAATTTCATGCGCCACCGCAACGCCTCCGCCGTGTCCATCGGCCTGCTGGAGAACAAAAAGCCGGTGCTGGGGGTGGTGTATAACCCTTACGCCGATGAAATGTTCACCGCCGAAAAGGGCAAGGGCGCGTTCCTCAACGGGCGCAGGGTGTATGCTTCCCAAACGCCCTTCGATCAGGCCATGGTGTCCATCGGCACTTCGCCTTATGACGCCGAGCTGGCTAAGCACACCATGACCGCCGCCACCCAATTCCTGCTGCTCGGGGGAGACCTGCGGCGCAGCGGTTCCGCCGCCATTGATCTTTGCGAGGTGGCCTGCGGGCGCTCCGACGTGTTCTTTGAACTGCGGCTGCGGCCCTGGGACGTGGCGGCGGGTTCCCTGCTGGTGACGGAGGCGGGGGGCGTGTTCCGTTCCCTGGGCCACGACGCGCCCTATTATGACGGAGCCTCCGGCATCCTGGCCTGCAACGCCCTGTGCGACGGCCCGGCCCTGGAGATTTTAAGGGAGGCGCTTGCATGAGCCTGACTTTATCCTCCGCCCACGTGCATACCCCCTTCTGCGACGGCAAAACCCCCGCCCCGGACATGGCGCGAACGGCGTATGAAAAGGGCTTCGTGTCCTTAGGCTTTTCCTCCCACGCGCCCCAGGATTTTGACCCCGGCTACTGCATCGACCCGGCCCGGGAGGAGGAATACAAGGCCCACATCCGCGCCCTGCAAAAGGAATACGTGGGCCGCATGCCCATTTATTTGGGGATGGAGCGCGATCTTTATTCCTGCGTTTCCCCAGAGGGGTACGATTATTTCCTGGCCGCGGTGCATTATTTCCGCCACCCGGACGGGCACCATACCCCCGTCGACGGCAGGCCGGAGAATTTGAAGCGCTACGTGGACACGTACTGCGGCGGGGACGGCCTGGAAATGGCCCGGCGATATTTTGCCCTGCTGCGGGATTATGTTTTGTCCGTCCAGCCCCCCATCATCGCCCACTTTGATCTGGTGCGGAAAAACAACGCCGCCCTGCGCCTGTACGACGAGGACGGCGCGGCCTATCAGCAAATGGCCCTGGACGCCCTGCGCCCCATGGCGGAAACCGGCGCGCTGCTGGAGGTGAACACCGCGGCCATGGCCCGGGGCTATCTCACCGTGCCCTATCCCGCGCCCTTCCTGCTGAAGGCCTGGAAGGAATGGGGCGGCGAGGTGATGGTCAATTCCGACTGTCACGATATGCGGTATTTGGACGCGGGCTTTGAGGACGCGGAGGAATTGCTTCGTTCCCTGGGCTACGATCATGCCGTGCGACTGGGAAAAACCGCCCTTTGGGAGCGCTACGCTCTCTGATTCTTGACATTTGGGGAAGGATGAAGGATAATAAATTCAGGGAAAGGAGGGGAAGGCCATGGCGCACCTGATCGAAGCGGTGCAGCCCCATGGAATCGCCTATCGGCGGGGCCTGCGGGCCGGGGACAGCATCATTTCCATCAACGGCGAACCCATTCTGGACGAAATCGATTATCAGGCGCTGACCAACCGGCAGAAGCTGGATATCCTGGTGCGCCGGGCGGACGGAACGGAAGAAAACGTGCGCGTCATCAAGGCCAAGGACGCCCCCCTGGGCCTGCGAATAGCGGATACGCTGGCCTGCCGCCCCTATCCCTGCAAGAACAAGTGCGTGTTCTGCTTCATCGACCAGATGCCCCCCGGCATGCGGGAAACCCTGTACGTGAAGGACGACGACTGGCGCTTGTCCCTGATCATGGGCAATTACATCACGCTGACCAACGTGGACGAAAAGGAATTTCAGCGCATCCTGAAAAGAAAGGCCAGCCCCCTCTACATTTCCGTACACAGCACCGATCCGGAGGTGCGGGTGCGGATGATGAAAAATCCCAATGCCCGCCTGATTATGGACCGGCTGCACGCTTTGGCGGACGCCGGGCTGCATTTTCACTGTCAGATCGTACTGTGCCCCGGCTACAACGACGGGGACGCGCTGAAAAAGACCCTGACCGATTTGAGCGCCCTGTGGCCCGCCGCCCAGTCGGCTGCCCTGGTGCCGGTGGGCCTGACCAAATTCCGGGAGGGGCTGGCGCATGTTGACCCATTCAACCGTGAAAAGGCAAGGGCCGTCATGGAAACCGCCCGGGCGTTCCAGCAAAAGATGCTGAAAGAAACGGGCACCCGCTTCGTATTCCCCGCCGACGAAATGTATTTGATCGCCGGAGAACCCCTGCCCCCCGAAGCGGAATACGAGGGTTATCCCCAGTTGGAAAACGGCGTGGGCCTGCTGCGCAAATTTGAGGACGCCCTGGCCGCCGCTTCCCGGGAAAACACCCTGCCCGCCGTGCCCCGCCGGGTGCGCATCCCCTGCGGATCGTCCATTGCCCCGGTCATGGAACGCTGGGTGAAAGATTACGGCCCGCAAGACGTGCAGGTGGCCGTCCAGCCCATCCGCAACACCTTTTTCGGGGAGACCATCACCGTCACCGGCCTGATCACCGGCGGCGACCTGATGGAGCAGCTAAAAGACGCCGACGAGGACGAAATCCTGCTCTGCGGCAACACCCTGCGGGCCGAAGGAGATTTGTTCCTGGACGGCGTTTCCCTGGAACAGGTGCGCAGGGCCTTAAAGCCCCGGCTCACCATGGTGCAGAATACCGGGGGAGACCTTTTCCTAGCCTTGCTTGGAAGAAAAAGTGAAAAGTGAAAAGTGGAAAGTGAAAATTTATTTTGTTCTCACTTATCCGCACATATTTTCACTTTTCACTTTCAACTTTCCACTTTGAATATTTTGATGATAAGGGAGGGGTGCTTTGATGCCTTCCGCTAAGCCCCTGGTCGCCATCGTAGGGCGGCCCAATGTGGGAAAATCCACCTTTTTCAATAAGATTTCCGGCCGCCGCATCGCCATTGTGGAGGATACGCCCGGCGTGACGAGGGATCGCATCTATGCCGACGTGGAATGGACGGGCCGGAAATTCACCCTGATCGACACGGGCGGCATTGATCCCCGCAGCGAGGACGTGTTGCTTTCCCAGATGCGCCGTCAGGCCGAAATCGCCATGGACATGGCGGACGTGATCTGCTTTTTCAGCGACGCCCGGGCGGGTCTGACCCCGGACGACGAGGAAGTGGCGGTGCTGCTGCGCAAGACCCGCAAGCCCGTGATTTTGGCTGTGAATAAGCTGGATCACGGGGGTCTGAACGATTCCCTGTATGAATTCTACGCCCTGGGCCTTGGCGACCCTGTGGGCATTTCCAGCACCAACATGCTGGGCTTAGGCGATTTGCTGGACGAGATCGTGAAGCGTCTGCCCCCCGCCGAAGAAGGGGAGGATGAAGAGGAAGCCCACGTGATCCAGTTGGCCGTGGTGGGCCGCCCCAACGTGGGCAAATCCAGCCTGACCAACCGGCTGCTGGGCCAGGAGCGCACCATGGTGTCCGATATTCCCGGCACCACCCGGGACGCCATCGACACGGAATTTTCCGGACCCGACGGCACCCGCTACAACATCATCGACACGGCGGGCATCCGCCGCAAGCGGGCCATCGAGGACGAATCCTTAGAGCGGTACAGCGTGCTGCGCTCCATCGGGGCCATCCGCCGGTGCGACGTGGCGCTGCTGCTCATCGACGCCCAGGAGGGCGTGACCGAGCAGGACGCCCGCATCGCCGGCATGATCCACGAGGAAGGCAAGGCCGCTGTGGTGATCGTGAACAAATGGGACGCCCTGGAAAAGGAAACGGGCACCCTGGAGAAGTTCAAAAAACAGGTGATCGAGGACCTGAAATTTATGGACTACGCCCCCGTGCTGTTCATTTCCGCCCTCACAGGCCAGCGGGCGCAGAACGTGTTGCCGGAGGTCAACAAGGTGTGGGAGCAGGCCAGCCGCCGGGTGGGCACCGGGGCGCTCAACGACGTGTTAGGCGACGCCCAGATGGCCCTGCAGCCCCCCATGATGGGCGGCAGGAAGCTGAAAATCTATTACGGCACCCAGTCCGGCACCTGCCCGCCCACCTTCTCCCTGTTCATCAACGCGGAAGAACTGATGCATTTTTCCTACCAGCGTTATCTGGAAAACTGCCTGCGCAAGGCCTTTGGCTTTGAGGGCACGCCCATCCGCTTCGTGCTGCGGGAGAAAAAGAAGGAGGACGCGAGGCCATGATTCTGAAATATATCCTGTGTGCGGTGATCGCCTATCTGCTGGGCAGCATATCCACCGGCATTCTGGTCGCCAAAAACTCCGGCCACAACCTGCGGGAGGAGGGCAGCCACAACACCGGGGCCAGCAACGCCCTGCGGGTGCTGGGCCTCAAGGGCGGGGCGCTCACATTCCTGGGGGATTTCCTGAAAGCCTTCGACGCCGTCATGATCGGCAAGGCCATCGCCGGACAGGAGGGCGGCATGCTCGCCGGGCTGTGCGTGGTGCTGGGCCACAACTGGCCCGTGTTCTTCGGCTTCAAGGGCGGCAAGGGCATCGCCTGCTCCGCCGCTGTGCTGATTACCCTGTATCCCATTTACGGCCTCATTGCCGCCGCCCTGTGCCTGCTGGTGATCTGGATCTGCCGCTATATTTCCGTGGGCAGCCTGACCATGCTCTTTTCCTTCGCCGTGATGATCCTGTTCACCCGGCCCTTCTGGCCCGCCGGGGTGTGGGCGCTGGTGCTGCTGGCCCTGGGCGTGTACCGCCATCGCAGCAACCTGGAACGCCTCAAAAACGGCACGGAAAACAAGATCGGGCAGAAAGCAAAATAAACTATCCACGCATAAATGCCAAGGGCCGGGGAAACGTTCCCCGGCCCTTGGCGCGTGAAAGATTGCTTTGGGATTATTCGGCGGCCTGCGCCATCATGGCCTCAATGTACGCCACGGATGCTTCGTAAGCGTCGCGCATCATCACGCCCACGGGAATGTCGGAATAGTAGGGCTCGGTGATGATGGTGCCGTCCCGCATATCGCGGGTGTACTCCTTCAGGCGGGGAAGGATTTCGTCCAGGCGGGCGATGGCTTCCTTTTCTTCCGGCGTGAAGTCCTCCTTTTCATGTATCGGGAAGCGCCTTGTGGCGCGATCCTTTCGGCGTCATGATAATGTCTGGGATATGTTGATTCTGTGGATGAATCCAGCCTGATAGCACAAGAACCTGTTCGTAGGGACTGCAGGGAGTGCCGCCGAGGTCACTGATCCTTGTACACGTTCACCACAGGGGATGTTGAGAGGACTGCCCACCACAGGGGAACGGACATATAAGGCTCTGTTACGATGGTATTCTCGGGTTGATCCTCGAAATCCGCGCCTTCCCAGTTTTCAAAATCCCCGATTTCCATCCAAAAGACGATGTCGCAAACACCGGTTGCCAACGCTATGCCTCTGGCTCCACAGTCCACGGTGGTGAATTCAATGTTGACCCCCAGCCGCTTTGCGATTTCAGCAATCAGCGCCGTATTGAACCCCAGCGGTTCGCCTCCGGCGGAAACGTAGTCCATGGGCGGGCGGTCTCCCGTCACGGCCACTTTGACCGTCCTGGCATCCGGAAAGACCTGAGGCGCAACAGCATCGGGGTCATCGCCCTGGATGACGTCCTCAATGTAGCGCTGCCTCAATTCTTCCATGGTGCCGTCCTCGTTCATCCCGATAATGCTATCGGAAATCTGATCGCGCAGTTCTTCATCCTCTTCCCGCAGGAGCACACTGAACATCAGGTTATTGGGGTTTAAGTATGGCGGACGGTCCACAACGCCATCATTTCTGGATACGATATACCGCACGGTATTCTGATCGGTTTCCAGGACGACGATATCGCCTCTGTTCAGCGCCATCAGCATATCGGTCATGGTATCGTAGAACACATATCGGTTGCAGATGCTGTTGACCATGATCTCCTTGAGCACATCATTCAATTCATCTTCGGAGATGTTCAGTTTGGACAGCCGGCCAATGTCGCCATATTTCTGAACTGCCTGGGTATTCGAGGTATCCTCGGCGCACACGGGCAGGCAAAGAGAAAGGGCGATCACGAACACAATGGACAGGGAAACGAGTTTCTTCATGGAGTTCCCCCCTTAATCTATTGGGAAGTGCCTTGAGGCGCGATCCTTTCGGTGTGGGGATGCGCGGTTTTTCGCTTTAGAGAGCGATGGAAATGCGGCTCTGGCCGGATTCCCTTTGGCAGTCGAGCTTCTTTGCCATCTTTTTCAGGATGGTGATGCCCAAGCCGTCTTCCTCCTGTTCAAAGGGATTGTAGGCTTCGCCAACCCAGGTCAGCTCGATTTCCACCGTCCTGTCCGCTTCGGCGTAGGCCACGTTCAGCTTCATGTTCACGCCATCGTTTCCGGGGAAGCAATGGTTCAGCATTTCGTAAATCAGTTCCTCGCAGCAGATTTGCAGCCGGTACGTCCGCCTAGCGTCCAGCCCGTACTTTTCTCCGAAGGTCTGGATGCCGCCCTGGAGGGCCATCAGGTCGAACTGCTGGCCGGTCACGTCAAAGCTGAAATACTTGATCTTGTGAATGAAGGCCACGGTCTTTTCCCGCTGGGGGGCGTCAAAGATTTCCGCCGGGGCGCCCTGCTCGTAAATGCCGCCGTCGGCGAAGAACAAAACCCGGCTGGCTACCTCCCGCGCGAAATTCATTTCATGGGTGACGATCAGCATGCTCATGTCCCGCTTGGCCAGCATGCGGATCACGGCCAGCACCTCGCCCACCATGGTGGGATCAAGCGCGCTGGTGGGTTCGTCAAACAAAAGCACTTTCGGCTCCATCATCAGGCAGCGGCAAATGGCGATGCGCTGCTGCTGGCCGCCGGACAGTACCGTGGGCCATGCGTGGGCGCGGTTGGCAAGGCCCACCTGGGAAAGCAGCTCCATCGCCTTCTTTTCCGCGTCCGCCCGCTTCATTTTCAGCAGCCGCACCGGGGCCAGGCACAGATTGTCCATCACGTCCATTTCGGAAAACAGATGGAATTTCTGGAACACCATGCCCATGCTGCGGCGGATCAAATCCACGTCCGCGCCCTTGGCGGTGATCTCTTTGCCGTCGATGAACACCTGCCCCGCGTCCGGCTTTTCCAGCAGGCACAGGGAGCGGAGGAACACGCTTTTGCCGCAGCCGGAGCCGCCGATGATGGCGATGCGCTCGCCCTGGTTCACGGTCAGGTCAATGCCCTTCAAGACCTCCAGGGAACCGAAGGATTTTTTCAATCCCTTTACTTCGATCAGGCTCATGCCGCCGCCCCCCTTCTTTTCGCTTTGATTTTATCCGACAGGGCGAACAGGCCGAAGATGATGTAGGAAAGCGCCAGATAAATCAGCATCCCAATGATGATGGTCAGCAGCGGCTGCATGGTGCGGGAAGCGGTGTTGTTAATGACGCGGGTCAGATCGGTGATGGTCACGTAGCCCACCACGCTGGTCCACTGGATCAGGTTCACAATGGTGCTTTGGTATACTGGCTTTGCGATACGAAGGACTTGCGGCAGCGTGACCAGCCGGAAGGTACTCCAGGCGGAAAAGCCTAAGGTGCGGGCGGCTTCGGCCTGGCCCTTATCGGCAGCCTCCAAGGCCGAGCGCAGAAGCTCCGCCACGTGGGCGGACACATTCAGCGCGAAGGTGAGTACCGCCACCGTGATGGGCGTGAGTCCCGCCCGAGCGAAGATGCCGTAGTACAGCAGAAGCAGCAGCATCAGCACCGGGGTGCCCCGCATAATGGCGATATACACCGAGGCGAAGCCCTTGGCGATGGGATTCTTCCGCGTGCGCAGCAGGCACAACAGCGCCCCTACCCCCTACCACCGTGCCAAGCAGCAGCGCGAACAGGGAGATTTGAACCGTGACGCCTAAGCCGCCCAAGATGGTTTTCCATGAATCGCCCTTGATGAGGATTTTGTAAAGTTTATCAGACAGGGTCATATATCGCGCTCCTTCCTTCAATAAAACAGGAAAAAGAAATAAAGATTCCCGCTTTCCGGCTTCTTTCTTTCCCTTGCTGTCAAGCCTTTTTATGGCGTTTCTGATGATTGCATTCTTCCTGTGTCGTCTATCATTATAACACGGAATGCGCCTGACCGCAACAGATAGCGCGATATTTGCGGAGAAATAACAAAGAAATACCCAAAGTAACAGGTATTTCCTTATGTAAATATTTTGAAATGGTTCTGAAACATTTTCTTTTCAATTCCGCTTGCCTGTGGTATACTGTCATTGAATTTATGTGCGCCGGGCAATCCCGGCCTGACGAGGTGAAGGAAGCGATGCGGGAAACCTTATTGGCCGTGGACGGCAACAGCCTGATGCACCGGGCCTTTCACGCCCTGCCCTTGATGGATGCCAACGGGGTATACACCAACGCCGTACACGGATTTTTGTCCATGCTGTTAAAGGCCATCCAGGATTTATCGCCCCGGTATATTGCCGTGGCGTTCGATTTGCCTGTGCCCACGTTCCGCCATACCGTTTACGCGGATTACAAGGCGGGCCGCCGGGCCATGCCGGAGGAAATGCGGCCCCAGTTTCCCGTCATCAAGGAGATATTGGCCGCCATGCGCTTGGGCGTGCTGACGGCGGAGGGGTACGAGGCCGACGATATTTTGGGCACCCTGTCCGTAAAATGCCGGGAAAGCGGCTTGGACTGCGTGCTGCTCACCGGCGATAAGGACGCGCTGCAGCTGGTGGGGGACGGGACGAAAGTGCTGTTCACCCGCAAGGGCATCACGGAAAGCACCCTGTTCGATTCCGCCGGGGTGAAGGAATATTTCGGCGTCACTCCGGAGCAGGTGACGGACTGGAAGGGCCTGATGGGAGACACCAGCGATAACATCCCCGGCATCCCCGGCGTGGGGGAAAAGACGGCGGTGAAGCTGCTGAACGAATATGGCAGTCTGGAAAACGTGCTGGCCCACGGGGCAGACATCAAAGGAAAATTAGGGGAAAAGGTGCGGGACAACGAGGAACAGGCGCGGTTCAGCAAGGATTTAGCCACCATCCGCCCCACGGCCCCTATCGAATTTAATTTGACCGCCTTCGACGTTTCCAGCATGGGGGAGGGCCTGCCCGTCCTGCGGAAATATCAGTTAAACGGCGTGGCCGGACGGCTGGAAAAGATGTTCCCGGACGCTCCGCTCGCCCCGGAAGCGGAAGAAACGGAAATTGCCTTTGACGGAGAAATCCTGAAAACAGCGGAAGAAATCGCCGCGTTCATCCAGGCGGCGGAAAACCAACCCACCGCTCTGCACGTGACGCCAACTCGCATGACTTTGGCCGTTCCCGGCAGGCTGGCGGAAATCGCCCTGCAGCAGGATATGCTGTCGGACGGGCTGCTGCCGGAGGAAGCGTGGCAGGCGCTGAAACCGCTTTTATCGAAAAAGCTGTACGTCCACGACGGCAAGGCCCTGCTGCATCTGCTCGCGGATATGAATTTGCCCCTGCCGGAGTTTGCCTGGGATACCATGTTAGGGGCGTATCTGCGCAATCCCCAGGAAAAATCCTACGCCCTGTCGGGCTTTGCACGGGAGGACGCCGCCGGGGTGCTCACCCTGGCCCAAAAGCAGGAAAAGCAATTGACGGCGGACGGCATGCTGCCCCTCATGCGGGAAATCGAATTGCCGCTGCTGTACGTGCTCTTTGATATGGAACAGGCGGGCTTCCGGGTGGACGGGCAGGTGCTGTCTGCCCTGGGCGCGGAATATACCAAACAGGCGGAGGAACTCAAGGAAGAAGTATACCGCCTGACCGGCCAGCGCTTCAACCTGAACAGCCCCCAGCAGTTGGGCAAGGTGCTGTTTGAGGATTTGAACCTGCCCCACGGCAAAAAGACCAGCCGGGGCTATTCCACCGACGCGGACACCCTGGAAAAGCTGGCGGACGCCCACCCCTGCATCGCCTCTATCCTCAAATACCGTCAGGTGGTGAAGCTGAACAGCACCTATATCGACGCCCTGCTTCGCAAGATGGACGCGTCTGGCCGGGTGCACACCTCTTTTGACCAGACCGGCACGGCCACGGGCCGCATTTCCTCCAGCGAACCCAATTTGCAGAATATTCCCGTGCGCACGGAAATGGGCCGGGAAATCCGCAAGGCGTTCATCGTAAACCCCGGCTGCGTGCTGGCCGACGCGGATTACAGCCAGATCGAGCTAAGGGTCATGGCCCACTTTTCCGGCGACGCCGCCATGGTGGACGCCTTCCAAAAGGGCCAGGATATCCACACCCGCACGGCGGCGGAGGTCTACGGCGTGCCCATGGAGGACGTTTCCCGGGAAATGCGCTCCAGCGCCAAGGCGGTGAATTTCGGCCTGGTGTACGGCATCAGCGAATTCGGCCTGGCCCGGAACATCGGCGTTTCCCGCAGGCAGGCGGGGGACTTTATCGCCCGGTATTTTCTCCGCTACCCCGGCGTGAAGAAATTCATGGACGAGGCGGTGAAAAAGGGCTACGAACAGGGCTACGCAATTACTCTGATGGGCAGGCGGCGGCAACTGCCGGAGCTGAAATCGAGCAACGCCAACGTAAGGAACTTTGGCGAGCGCGCCGCCATGAATACCCCCGTCCAGGGCACGGCGGCGGATATCATCAAGCTGGCTATGGTGCGGGTACACGATGCCTTGAAAAAAGAGGGCCTGAAAGCCCGGCTGATTTTGCAGGTGCACGACGAGCTGCTCATCGAAACGCCCCAGGAAGAAGCGGAAACCGTGGGCCGCATCCTGCAACAGTGTATGGAGCAAGTTTATCAGCTGGCCGTACCGTTGGTGGCGGAAGTCAAAATGGGGCAGAGTTGGTTTGAGACGAAGTAAAAGAGTTGAGAGTTGGGAGTTGAGAGTTGAGATTTTTATGGTGGATGCATTTTTTTATTATCCATGTGAATATCTAACGATATCTCAACTCTCAACTCTCCGCTCTCAACTCTATTTGCATATTATCTAAAGGAAGATTCAGAATGAGCAAGTATGTTATCGGCCTGACGGGCGGCATTGCCTGCGGCAAGAGCAACATTTCCCGATCGCTGAAAGCGGCGGGGGTGCCGGTGATCGACGCGGACGAGATTTCCCGGAACCTCACGGCCTCCGGCGGTCCCGCCCTGCCCGCCATTCGGGAAAAGTGGGGCGAAAAGGTGTTCGACGGGGAAGAACTGAACCGCCGGGCTTTATCCGATATCGTGTTTTCCGACCCCGCCGCGCGGGAACAGCTGAACGCCATCATTCATCCCCTGGTGCTTTCGGAAATCCACCGGCGGATGGACGAAACGGACGGCCCGGTGGTGATGGATGTGCCCCTTTTGTACGAGGTGGGCATGGATTCCTGGTGCGATGAAATCTGGTGCGCCTACGCCCCGCAGAAGGAGCAGGTGCGCCGGGTGCGCAAGCGGGGGCAGATCACCTATGCCGAAGCCCTGCGCCGCATTCATTCCCAAATGCCGGTGATGGAAAAACGCAGGAGGGCGGATCATATGATCCGCACCACGGGCACCAAGGAGGAAAGCGGCCGCGCGGCCCTTTCCCTGTGGCAGGACGCGGTGAAGCGCGCCGCGGAAACCGGAGGAAGCAAGCGGCATGTATGATGATCTTTCTCCCACTCCCGTTCAGGCCCCGCCCCCGCGCAGGCGCCGTTCGGGAAGGGCGCCCGCGCGAAGAAAGAGAAAAAAGGGCTTTGCCCTGTGGCAGTGGGTGGTGCTTTCGGCCCTGGCCTGCGGGCTTGTGATTGCCTGCATCGAGCTTTATAACGCCAACAGCAGTTTGATCCAGCTTCGGCAGGAGCGGCAGGCCGCCCAGGAAAAGTACGAAAAGACGGTGCAAAGCCATCAGCCGCGCTACCGGAACCTGATCGAAAAATACGCGGCGGAGTACGATCTGAACCCCGCTTACGTTTCCGCCATCATCATGCAGGAAAGCGGCTACGATCCCAACGCCGTCAGCAACAAGGGGGCCATGGGCCTGATGCAGTTCATGCCCAATACCTTTGAGTGGGTGGCTCCCAACTGCGGCATCAGCAAAAACGACGTGGGCGCGGTGTACGAGCCGGAAAACGCCATCAAAATGGGCTGCTATCTGCTGCGCTATATCTGCCGCAAGATCGGCAGCGACGACCCGGTGCTGGTGGCCTGCGCCTATCACGCGGGCTGGGGCACCGTGCCCTCCTGGATCAAGGATTATTCCACCGACGGCAAAACCCTCAAGGTTTCCCAAATTCCCAAATCAGATACGCGGACTTACGCGGGAAGGGTGTTGAATTCCTATGCGATCTATTTGCAGCATTATTATTAAGCGGGCGCTGGCGCTGACTCTTGCGCTCATGCTGCTCTGTCCCTCCGCCGCCCTCGCCGCCACCATGGATCAAATTCTGTCCCTGGGCATGATCTCGGTGAAAACCGTGTCCCTTAACCCCCTGACCCCGGAGGAAAGGGAGTTTCAGTCCCTGACCGCCCTGATCTACGAAGGGCTGTTTTCTTTGGACGACGATAACAAGCCCCGGGAATGCCTGGCTAAGGAATGCAATTACACCTCCGACGGCAAGCATTGGACCATCCGCCTGCGCGACGACGCCGTGTTTCACGACGGATCGCCCTGCACGGCTTACGACGTGGAAGCCACCATCAACGAGATCCTGCGCCTGGCCCAGGAGGGCAGGGGCCAGTACAACCAATTGCAGTACGTCATCAGCAGCGTGTCGGCAAACAGCGCCGATTCTTTGCAGATCACCGTGAAGCGCCCCTATTACGGCGTGTACTTCGCCCTCACCTTCCCCGTGCTGCCCCGGGATCAGGTGCAGTCCTCCATGCCCGCGGGCACGGGGCCTTATAAGGTGGACGAGTTCGCCCCGGCCAATTACCTGTACCTGTCCGCCAATGAAAATTGGTGGAAGGGCGAGCTGGAGGTGAAAAAGATCAACGTATACTTCCGCGCCACCAACCGGGAACTGATTTCCGACTATGAATACAACCGCGTGGACGCGGCCATTACCCGTTCCGCTTCCGCCGGGCAGTATCAGACGGGCCTGACCAACCTGAACATCGCCTACCGCACCCGCCAGCTGGAAACGCTGCTGCTGAACCACAGCGCCAACGCGTTCCCGCTGAACGATCCGAAGATCAGGGAAGCCGTTCGCTACGCCATCGACTTTGACGCCATCGCCAATTCCGTTTATATGGGCATGGCCGACCGGACGGACACGCCCCTGCCCGCGGGCACCTGGATGTACAAGGACAATGATACCGCCTACGCCTACAATCCGGACAAGGCCCGGCAATTGCTGGACGAGGCGGGCTGGAAGCCCAATCCCGCGGACGACAACATCCGCCATACGGTGGTGGAGGAAAAGGGCAAGCAGGTGGACAAGCGCCTGCGTTTGGGCCTGTATGTGTACGAGGAACAGGATAATTCCGTCCGCGTGCAGGTGGCGGGCATGATCGCCGACTATTTGGCCGCCGTGGGCATCAACGTGCACGTGGAAACCCAGAGCTTCGCCAGCGTGGCCGAGCATCTGAAGGCCCGTAATTTCGATATGGCTATCGCCGCCTTCCAGATGGACGTGATCCCGGATCCCGGCTTCCTGCTCATGAGCGGCAACACGGGCAATTACTGCGGCTATAAATCCACCGCCATGGATAACCTGTTCAAGAAGCTGCGGGAGGAAAGGGACTTTTATAACTACCAGCAGCTTTTGTGGCAGATTCAGGATCAGTTTGCCCAGGACTGCCCCTTCATCTGCATGTGGTACCGCTGCGGCGCGCTGCTCACCCGCAAGGTGTTCACCACCGTGCGGGACGTGCGGGAGCCGGAGATCCTGCGAGGCATTGAAAGCGTGGGGAAATAGCAGAAAAAAGTGAAAAGTGGAAAGTGGAAAGTGGAATTTTTACAGCGCATCATGTCATATGACGTTAAAGCACTTTTTAAATCTTCACTTTCCACTTTTCACTTTTCACTTTCCAAACTTCGACGACAAAAGATGAGCGTTTTATTCTGTCGTCCCGTGGGCGGTTTCCGCCTGCGGGCTGTTTGTTTTCAGCCAACACAGGCTCCAATCATAAGGGCGGGGAGAACGCTGGGAAAAGGTCACCCGGGCTTTTTCCAGCGCCCGGCCGCGCATCGTGCTATCCTCGATGCGCTCCAGCTCCGGCAGTATGTCGGGGGAGAGGGAGACCAGATAGGAAGCGTCCAAATCCGTCAGCGTGCCCTGATTGTACGCGCTCACCTGATAGCGGGCAATCAGCCGATCCACATTGCCGTAATTGAGCGCCGTCCAGGTACACAGGGCCACCACGGTCAAAGCGGGACAGATTCGCGCAATGGGGAAAGCGCATTTGAGCAGGCAGGCGGCAAGGGCGCAGAAAATCATGAGCATGCCCCAGAGCGTGACCACCCGCAGCACGCTGAGGCCAAAGGCTTGGATGTAAAGCCGCATGCGGAAAAAGGCGGAATAATTGATCACCAGAGTCAGCGCCGCCACAAAGGCGCACAGCAGCCGCACGGCAGCGCTGTTTTTTCCAAAGGTTAGGCAAGGCAGAATCAGCGCGAGCGTCAGGACCGCCAGCAGCACCAGCTGGAAAAAGCCGCTTCGGGCGTATTCCGCGTAGCCGATTTCCCGGATGGCTTCTTCCGATCCGAAAAAGAGATAGCGGAACTGAACGTAAACGAACAGGGCGTAGACCAACCCAAGCATGGCAAACACCGTGGACAGGATCACGGGAGAAACGCGGCGCTCCTTGGGTTCCTCCGGCGCAAATGGGTTTCCCGTCCCGGCGGCCAAGAAGGAAAACAGGCACAGGCCCCCGGTTAGCGTGTACAGCAGCCGCGGAAGCAAAGATGCGTCGATCCGATCCAAGGATTGGAACCCGGAGGTCAGCAGGGAGGAAAACATGGGGTCCGCGCTGGCAAGCAGGGACGCGGCCAGCAGCACCACCGGCAGGCTCAGCAGCAATCCGACGCCCAAGCCCCGAAGTTTTTCATTTTTCGCGGGCCGGGGCAGGTTTTTTAAGGCCTTCAGCGGCAGGGTCCACCGGGCAAAAAAGGAAGGCAGGAATCGGCGTAGACCCAGCCGAAGCCCCCGTCCCCCCAGGGCGGGCAGGGGGTTCACACCCGTCAGGGAAAACAGGGAAAGGGCCGTGGCCGCCCACACCACGGGCAGGTTCATCAAGCGCATGGCGTCGTCGGCAAAGACAGAATAGCATAAGCCCAGCGCTAAAGCGACTGCCAGCAGAAACCAGCCGCCCGCCGCGCTTTTTCCGCGCAGAACATGCCTTTTCCGCGCGGCAGCCAGGGAAACGCCCGCCAAAAGCCATTGGGTCAGCGTCAGCCCCACCCCCGGCAAATGGCCGTTTCTTTCCCAAATACCCGGAAAATGCGCAAAAAAATAACACCCGGCGGTCAGCAAGGCCGAAAACAGGAAAATCCATTCCCACGCGCCCCAGGCAGGGGGAGGAAAAACGGCCTCCTCCTCCATGTCGGGCATCGCTTCGTCTTCGATACGGGAAACATCATTCTCCATCCTGATCCTCTCCTTCCTCATACACCAAAATATCTCCGGGCTGGCAGCGCAGCACCCTGCAGATTTCGTTCAGCGTGGAAAAGCGCACGGCCTTGGCCTTTCCGTTTTTCAAAATGGAAAGGTTGGCCATAGTGACGCCCACGCGCTGGCTCAGCTCCGTCATGCTCATTTTCCGGCGGGCCAGCATCACGTCCAAATCAATGCGGATCACGGGCAGCCCTCCTTACACGGTCAGATCGTTTTCTTCCTTGATTTCCGTGGCTCGCTTCAGCAGCCGGGACAGCCCTAGCGCCAGCATGCCCATGGCGGCGCTGGCCGCCGCGGCCAGCAGAAAGGCTGCCGTCCAGATGCCTAAGGAAAGACCCAGCAGCAGCCCCAGCGGAATGCCCAGCAGCCATATTGCCGCCGCCCCGATCAAAAAACGGGCGATGCGGGAAAGGCTTCTTTCATTGTCCGGGCAAAAGGAACGATCCTGCCCGATGCGGCGGCACACCCGAAAATAATCCGCCATGGCGGCCAAGTAAATCAGCCCGATCACCCATAAAAAGACCAGCGCGGGAATGAACAGATAGGCGTATTCCGGCATAAGCGCCCTGTATTGCAGCGCCGCCATGGGCGCGTCCAAGAAAAACAGGTATCCGCCGCCCAATACGGCGATGGCCCCGGCCAGGATCAGCAGCCTGCTCACCTTGCGATGCTCCATTTTTCTCGCCTCCTTGATGACCATTATATGCCAATTCATTTCATTTGTCAATAATATTTTATCGAAATTCGATAAATTTTTATTGATAAATCAATTGGCGCTTCGATACGGCGCTTAAAATACATTGAACAGGCTGTAAACTCTTTTTTCAATGGTTGAAAAATAATTACAATTATGTTACAATCTTTTTACAGGCGGTTGGAAGGGCTTTCGCTTCCCCGCCGGGAGGAAGGGAGGCGCAATTCGTTGCGTAAGATGCTTTTGATTTTCGCCGCGGCGCTGCTGCTGAGTTCTATGGCGGCCATCGCCAGCGCGGAAACCTATTCTTTCGGGGATATCCGCGCCCAGGTGGAAATCCCGCCGGATTATGAAACGGTACTCACGCCCTATAATTTGAGTTCCAAAACGGATTGGCTCTTATGCCAGGGCATGGATTACGACGCTTTGGCTAACAGCTTTGAAAGCGAAGGCATTTTGCTTGAGGCCATCGACGCGGAAAACAACCGCACCCTGGTGATTTCCGCCCTGCGGGACACCGACGCCCAAACGTATTTTGACCTGAACAACCAGGATGAGGACATGCGCAAGGAATTCCGCACGTCCCACACCAACGGCTCGGTGTACAGCATTTTGGGGTACACCTACTCCAGCGCCAAATGGGCCAATTACGGCAAAGTGACCCTGCGCTTCCTGCAAACCAAGTACACCCTGCGCCAGGACGGCCAACTGGTGTGCAGCGGCTACCAGCGGCGCACCATCCGCAACGGCTACACCATCACCCTGGATATGCAGGTGCGGGACCGCAACGCCAAGGACGCCGATAACGCTGCCCTGGAAACCGTGATGAAAACCTTCACCTTCACGGAGATCCTGCCCATGCCCGAATTGCCCGTGAAGCTGACAGTGTCCACCGCGCCGCCCGCAGAAACCAACGAAAGCACCTTCACCATCAAGGGCAGCACGGCCCGCAAGGCCACCGTGACCGCTTCCGTGTTTTCTTTAGGCAGCGCGGGGGGCCAGTCCTTTAAAACCACCGCCAACGGCAGCGGCTCCTTTTCCATCAAAGTGAAGCTGCCCGCCCAGGGCGTGTATTCCCTTACCCTCACCGCCGAGGCCGAAGGCTCTATTACCGCCCAGCGCCTGTATTCCGTCAACTTCCAGCAGGGCGTACTGCCGGTGGACCTGGTGGCGCATCCGGGAGACACCCTGAACGACGAAACCATCTTTTCCGGCACCACCACCACGGGGGCCAAGACCCAGCTGTCCGTTTCCGGCCCCGTCAATTACAGCAAAACCGTCACCGGAACCAAATTCAATTTCAAGGTGGACACCAGCGCGGAGGGCACCTACCAGTTCGTTCTCAGCGTGACCAAAAAGGGCATGCAGGAAAGAACCTTCACCTTCACCGCCGTGCGCTCCTACACCGAGAACGAGCGGGAGGAAAAGGTGCGCGCCCAGGCGAAAAAAATGACCTACGCCAACCTGCCCAAGGCGGAAAGCCGGGGTAAATACGTGGTAGAAACGGGCTGGATCACCAGCGTTGAAAAGAACATCGACGAATGGGTGGTTACCTTCGCCATGACCAAAACCGGCAGCGGCTACAAGGATATCGTGTACCTGATCTGCCGGGAGGAACCCGCCTTTGCGGAAGACGCGTATGTGAAGGTCTACGGCCTGGCCGCAGGTACGTTCAGCGAAATCAGCGAGGATGGGAAAATCAAAAGCTATCCCCGCATCGACGTGAGCCTCATGGAAGCCGTGCAATAAAAATACGTGCAATAACAGCGCCGCCGCGAAAGCAAAGATCGCGGCGACGCTGTTTCATTTGATTTCCGTTTCCTGGTGATAGATGCGGGCGATTTCCGCCGTGTCCGTGCCATCGGGGTTTTTGACGATCAGAGGCGGTTCGACGATGAGGCCGGGTTTTACGCCGAGCATAGCTTCGATCAAGGTCAGCCTTGCGGGGCGGGCGGCGTTTGCGTGTACCAGGCGCAGGCGCTTGGGTTCCAGCCGGTGGCGGCGCAGGGTTTCAAAGGCGTCGGCAAGCCGGGCCGCGGGCAGCATCAGGGAAAAGCGCCCTCGATCCCGAAGCAGGAAAGCGGCGGCGGCGGCCACGTCGTCCAAAGTGCATTCTGTTTCCTGCCGGGCGGCGCGGAGGGCGGCTTTGGGGCTGTGCAGGGAAGCCTGGGCCGGGCTGTAGGGCGGATTGCAGATCACTAAATCATAAGCGGCGTGGGGGAGAAAGGTTCGCGCCTCCTTGAGGTCCCGGTTGTGGACGGTGATCCTGCCGGAAAGGCCGTTTAAGCGCATGCTGCGCTCCGCCCGGCTGGCGGCGTCCGGCTGAATTTCAATGGCGTCGCACAGCATATCGGGATCGCGGCCGGACAGCAGCAAGGCCAGGATGCCGGTGCCGGTGCCCAAATCGCACACCCGGCTGCGGGGCCGTACCTGGGCAAAATCCGCCAGCAGCACCGCGTCCATGCCGAAGCGAAAAGCGTCCGGCGACTGAATGACGCGCAGGTTTTTCCATTGCAGATCGTCCACGCGCTCGCCGGGCAGCAGCAGATCGGTTTCCTTGTTATTCATCGGCGAACTCCAAATATTGGGTCATGCAGTAGCCGGATCGGCCCTCGTAAACGACGGCGCACCAGGTATCGCCCATGGCGGTGACCATCAGCATATCGTATTTGGGCATTTCCATCAGCAGCGCGGCGGACAGGGAACAGCCGTCCCGCAGGTTCAGGGTGCCGGCGGTGGGCATGATGCGGGCATAAACGGGCGTTTCCAACGGCGTCAGCGTTTTTTCACCGTTCGTGGCAGGCGGATTCCCGCCGCCGGAGAAGGCCAGATACTTGGTCATCACGTAGCCGGTGACGCCGTTGTATGTTACCCGGCACCATTCCGTCCCCTGCTCCAGTACGGTCACCGTGTCGTTTCGCGGGATAGCGCGCAGCACCTGGCTGGATGTATCGGGGGATTCCCGCAGGTTCAGGGAATCGCTTTGGGTAGCTACCCGGGCGGAGGAAGAAATGAAGGTGAGAAATTGGGTCATCACATAGCCCGTATCGCCGCCGTAGCGGGTTTTGCACCAGGAAGCGCCCTTTTCCAGGATGGGAAGGGTTTCGTTCTGCGGGATGGTGCGCAGCACCCGGGCGTCCGCGCTAGGCGTTTCCCGCAGGTTCAGGGAACCGCTTAACGTGGTCACCCGCGCCTGCAAACCGGCGGGGGACGTTTCCAGCGTTACGGGCTGTTCGGTGATCACCTGCTCCTGGCTTTTTTGTCCCGGCACGGCGGGGCTTAAAATGGAGCGGGTGAGGGTATACGCCACCCTGATGCAGCCCGGATAGTAGAAGCCCAAAATCTGATCGTAGGTATAGCCCAATTGCCCCATGTACATGGCGCCCCGCTGGCTCATGCCGATGCCATGGCCGTAGCGCCGGGCGGTCACGATAAAGCGCCCGTTTTCCTGGGTGACCGACCACAATTCGCTGGGGCCGGAGGTGAGGTTCATGGAAAACGAGCTTTCCAGCTCGGAAAAGATATCGAAGGTCAGCGTTCCGCTCCCCTTCTGGCCGTTTTGAGTATAGACAACATCAAAGGATAATTTGGTATACAAACGGCTTGGCGCGGCGTATTTGGGGGTGTGGGCGTACACGCCGGTCACGGCGGTGACGGACGCTCCCGCGCCGAACTGGGCGCTGGCCTTCCGGTTCAGCAGCGTGCCCACCCGGCTGTCGCTCTGCGCGCCGGAGGCGCTGACGGCAAAGGATATCTTTCGGGAATCGGGGTTCTTTAGATCGTAGGGGTCGTCCTTTACGCCCAAATAATCCAGGCCGGAAGTGCCCCAGGCGTTTTTGATGGACTCGGTCTGGCCGCCGTTGGAGGCGGTGTAATAGGTAGCGGTGAAGGAAGAACCGTTTTTCAGGGCGACGCCCTTGGTGGCGTCCACGGCGGCTTTGCAGGGAGCGCTGCCGGAGGGGGTGCCGGAATACACCTGATCGGCGGTAGTGTCCACCACATCGTACAGGGCGGCGGCGTCCGCGGCGCTCATGCGCAGCATGGTGTAGGTGCGGGCCGCCACGGCCTGGGCCTTCAGCGCCTCCGCGCCGGAGGAATCGCTCATTTCATAGGGCACTACGCCGTACAGGTAATCCTCCATATAAACGTGGACGATCACCCAGGGAACGTAAGAACCGTTGTTGCTTCGGGCGACAAACTGAAAATCCCCGGGGTACAGGTTGGCGGGGACGCGGCCCTGGGCGATTTTGACGCCGTTCTGCCCGTCGGAGGCGTGGCGGCACAGGCGGAAGGAGGTCCCCATATCGGTGGACGCTCCGCCGCTGACCAGGGTGAACCGGCCTGAGGCGCTGTTGAATTTCACCGTGACGGCAGCGCCGCCGCCTAAGGTGCGGGACGAAGATCCGCTGACGGAATAGCTGCCCAAAATGGTCAGGTTCAGGGAGGCTAAATCGCCCAGGGAGGCAAGCCGCACCCGCACCATGCCGCTTTGCGTGTTTCCCGCCGTCATGGGCGCGCTGGCCGGGGCCGCGTCCGCGAGGATAGGGCACGGACAGGCAAAAATCAGGGCGCAGATCAGCAGGAGCGCGGAAAAGCGTTTGTACATCGAATCGGTTCCTCCGGCGGTGAAAAGTGTAACGGTTTCGCGGTCATTCGCAGTGTACCATATCCGGGCGGATTTGTCCATGGTTTGACAATTAGAAATGATTGGGGCGTTTTCCAGCCAATTTCTATATGTTTTCACCATTTTGCGGCGTCTGGATTCATGCATACTATGTAAATTACGGTCACCTCTATTGACAATGTAAGATTTGGGAGGTAAAATAAGAGCGTAAACACGGAATGGAGGAATGTTTATGGCAGATTCTTTGTTATTTCAAAATAAATCCGATAACGATATGCCCGCCGTACTGGTAGAAGGCGCGCATACCCCGGACGCCCTGGCCGGCGCCAGCGGCGTATACATTGCCGCCTCCGGCTCCGCCATGCTGCAGAGCGGCGTGCAGAACCTGCGCGCCATGGAGCATTGGCTGTGGCTGGCGGTGGAAAGCGGCGCCATGGAGCTGGAAAACGAGGACGTGTCCCTTACCCTGCGCAGCGGCGATTGCTGCATGCTGCCCCCCGGCTCCCGGGGCGTGATCCTGGACGTACACCAGGAAGCCCGGGTGCTGTGGATCATGGTGGGCGGCGCTTTGGCGGGTTCGTTCCTGCAGCGGATGGGCGCGCTGCCCCACCGCATCATGAAGCAGGGCGCGCTGCCCAGCCAGCTGAACTTAGCCAAGCACATCGTGCAGGCCACCGTGCGCGTGGCGGCGGCGGAGGACGCTTCCAGCGCCCAGCTGCAGCAGCTTTTGTGGGCCATGCTGGCCTCCCACTCCGGCCAGCCCGTGGCTATGGACGCAGTACTCTCCCACGAGATCGCCAAGGTGGTGGACGCCATGCGCAAAAACCAGTACCGCGACAGCTTCTCCCTGAACGATATGGCCGCCCTGTCCCGCATGCCGGTGGAAACCTTCCGCAAGCGCTTCGTTTCCGAAGTGGGCATGCCGCCCCAGAGCTATCAGCTCTTCTGCAAAATGGAGCGGGCCAAGGTGCTGCTCAAGGAAGGCTATACCGTGCGCCAGGCGGGCATTGAAGTGGGCATGAACGATCCCTACCACTTCTCCAAAACCTTTAAGAACATCGTGGGCATGAGTCCCTCCGCCTACAGCAAGACCGCTCTGAAATAATGATGACGGATTTTTCGCCGAACCTCGCGCCCGAGGAAGCCCGGATGCTGTCGCCGCTGCAATTGGCCTATGTGGGCGACAGCGTTCACGCCCTGCTGGTGCGCACCCGTCTGCTGCAAAAGAACCTGCTGGTTCGGGACATGCACCGCGCTTCCAACGAAGCCGTCAGCGCCGTGAGCCAGGCCAGGGAGCTTGCCCGCCTGCTGCCGCTGCTTTCCGAGGAGGAAGCGGACATTGTGCGCCGGGGCCGCAACGCCCATCCCCATCACGGGGCGCCCAAGTCCGCTTCCGTGGGAGAATACGCGGAGGCCACCGGCCTGGAAGCCCTGCTGGGCTACCTGTATCTGACCGGACAGAGCGGGAAAATCAGGGAACTTGAACCCTACCTTCAAGGAGAAGAATAAAGCGATGCCGGAAAAACAACTGCAAGTGGAGCTGCTGGCCTTTACCCCCGACCCGGAAAAGACCTGCGCCCTGGCGGCGCGCACCTGCTACTCCGCCATGGAATATGACGAGCTGAAAGCGCTGGTGAACGAAAAGGATCAGGCGGCGTTTCTTAGGCGCATTGTGGCCTCCGGCCATCTGTCCGTATTGGAGCATGCCTCCTTCACCTTCGGCGTGTCCGGGGTGAGCCGGGCGCTGCTGGCCCAATTGACCCGCCACCGCATCGCCAGCTTTTCGGTGCAGAGCCAGCGATACGTGAGCCTGGAAAAAGGCTTCGGCTACATCGTTCCGCCCCGCATCCGGGAATTGGGCGAGGAAGCGGTAAATGAATTTGAAGCGCAGATGGCCCAGATGCAGGCGTGGTACGTGTCCTGGCAGGAAAAGTTAGGGAAAGGCGAAGGAAGCAACGAGGACGCCCGTTTCGTGCTGCCCAACGCCTGCGAAACCCACATCACGGTGACCATGAACGCCCGGGAACTGCTGCATTTCTTCTCCCTGCGGTGCTGCAACCGCGCCCAGTGGGAGATCCGCGCCCTGGCCCGGGAGATGCTGAAGCTGTGCAAGCAGGCTGCCCCCGTGATCTTTGAAAACGCGGGTCCCGGCTGCGTTTCCGGCCCCTGTCCCGAAGGGGCCAGAAGCTGCGGCAAGGCGGCGGAAATGCGGGAATTATACAAAAACCTTTGATTTAGGAGAGAAACATCATGCCTTTTTATCAGGATTTCAACAAAAAGAAAATGACCCGGAAGGATCACCTGCGGGCCGAGAGCAAATGGGAAGAAGAGGGCACCCGCTACCGCCGCTCCACCGCGAAAACGGAGGAGCAGCGCCGGGAAAACAGCAAGGACGGGTATAAGAAGGACAGCCGCTTTGGCAAGTCCTACGAAAAATCCAGCTATCAGGGCGCGCCCAGAAAAGAGGGGTATTCCAAACGCTTTGAGGAAAAGCCCGCTCCCCGCAAGCCCGCGCCCAAGCCCGAGCATAGGCCCGCGCCGAAAAAGGAATTCCGGCCCGAACCGCCCAAGGATGAAGCCTTCCTGCCGCCGGAAAACCTGCTGTCCGGCCGCAATCCCATCCGGGAAGCCATCAAGAGCGGCCGCGATATCGAAAAGCTGCTGGTAGCCAAGGGCGATTTGTCCGGCACAGCCAAGGAAATCATTTCCATGGCCCGGGAACGCCACATCCCCATCCAGACCGTGGATCGCAGCCGCTTGGACGAGATCACCAAAAACCACCAGGGCATGCTGGCCTTTGCCTCCGCCTATCGGTATTACGACGTGGAGGACATGCTGGCCGAAGCCCAGGAAAAGAATGAAGCGCCCTTCCTGATCGTGCTGGACGGCGTGACCGATCCCCAGAACTTGGGGGCCATCATCCGCACCGCCGCCTGCGTGGGCGCCCATGGCGTGATCGTGCCGGAGCGCCGGGCCGTGGGGCTGACCCCCTCCGCCGTGAAGGCATCCGCCGGGGCCATCGAAACCGTGAAGGTGGCAAGGGTGACCAACCTGACCCGCACCTTAGAAACGCTGAAAAAGCAGGGCGTCTGGCTCTATGCCGCCGATATGGACGGCGAGGATTACCGCAAGGTGAGCTTCTCCGGCCCCATGGCCCTGATCGTGGGCGCGGAGGGCGAAGGCGTCAGCCGTCTGGTGCTGGAAGCCTGCGACTATAAGGTGAGTCTGCCCATGCGGGGCGGCGTGGGTTCCCTGAACGCTTCCGTGGCGGCGGGCATCCTGATGTATGTCGCGCTCAACGGAAGAGAATAAATTACTGCCTTTGGAGGTACTCCATGGCTGATTTTCCCAGTGCGGACGAACAGCGGGAATTTGAACAGTTCCTGTCCATGACGGACGAGGAAGCGGTGGTGTTGGCCCAAAATGGCGATGGGCAGGCGCTGGCGTATCTGCTGAACAAGTACAAGAATTTTGTGCGCTCCAAGGCGCGCAGCTATTTCCTCATCGGCGCGGATCACGAGGACATCGTGCAGGAGGGCATGATCGGCCTGTACAAGGCCATCCGGGATTTTCAGCCCGCCCGCCTGGCTTCCTTCCGTTCCTTTGCGGAGCTGTGCGTGAAGCGCCAGATCATCACCGCCATCAAGGCCGCCACCCGGCAGAAGCACGTGCCCCTGAACAGCTACGTGAGCCTGAATAAGCCCCTGTACGACGAGGAATCCGACCGCACCCTGCTGGACGTGATCGAGGGCCGGGTGACCAACCCTGAGGAGCTGTACATCAGCCAGGAGGATTTGGCCCGTATTCAGACCCAAATCTCCGAGGTGCTTTCCGATTTGGAGCGCCAGGTGCTGGAAGCGTTCATGGACGGGAAAAGCTATCAGGAAATCGCCGAGCTGCTGGGCCGCCATGTGAAGTCCATCGACAACGCTTTGCAGCGGGTGAAACGGAAGCTGTTCAAATTCCGGTCGGAAAACGATCAATAATTTTCGCGGGTGGGGATTCCTGCCCGTTTTTTGTTTGGAAAAGGAGGCAAAACATGATCCGGAAAGCGGAAAGCAAGGATTATCCCGCCGCCGCCGCCCTGGCGGGGAAGATGTGGGAAGCCGACCCTGAAGAACTCATTCAGGATTGGGAAGAAGCGGACACCGCCGGGGAAGGGGCGGTATTTGTGGCGGAGGAAGCGGGGCGGGTCGTGGGCTTTGCCCAGTGCGCCCTGCGCCGTGATTACGTGGAAGGCACGAAATCCAGCCCCGTGGGGTATTTGGAGGGCGTGTATGTGGACGAAGCCTGCCGCCGCCGGGGCTGCGCCGCCCACCTGCTTTCCGCCTGCGAAAGCTGGGCGAAAGAAAAAGGCTGCCGGGAATTTGCCAGCGACTGCGAGCTGACCAATACCGACAGCCTGAAATTTCATTTGTCTTTGGGCTTTACGGAAGCCAACAGGATCATTTGTTTTACCAAAAAGCTTTAGGCCTCCGTCGTTTCTTTCTGGGGCAGCACTACGCCGATGCGGGTGCCGAATTCTTCCCGGGAAAATACGTCGAAATACCCGCCGTGGCGCTCCACGATCCATTTGGCGATGGAAAGACCCAGGCCCGTGCCGCCAGTGGCCCTGGCGCGGGCGGGATCGGAACGGAAGAAGCGGTCGAAAATGTGGGCTAAGTCCTCCTGCTTGATGCCGATGCCGTTGTCCTGCACCTCGAAGCAGGGCGCGCCGTCCTTCATGCGGGCGCGGAGGGAAATTTTGTCGTCCTCCTTGGTGTATTTCACCGCATTGTCCACTAAGATGCGGGCGGTCTGCTTGAGCATATCCGCGTCCCCGGTGACGAAAATGGAGGTGTCCGCGTCCAGCCGCCACTGACGGTCCGGGTGGATCATTTTGGATTCCTCGTACACTTCGGCCAGCATTTGGGAAATGTCCACCGGCTCCAGGGTGAGCTGGGTCCGGCCGTTATCGCCCCGGGCCAGGAACAAAAGCTGCTCGATGAGCTTTTTCATGTGGGTGGATTCGGACTGGATGGCGGAAATGCCTTCCTCCAGCACCGTTTCGTCGTCCTTGCCCCAACGGTTCAGCATATCGGCGTAGCCCTGGATCACGGCGATGGGGGTGCGCAGCTCGTGGGAGGCGTCGGACACGAAGCGGCTCTGCTCCCGGTAGGTTTCCTGGGTGCGGGCCAGCATGTTGTTGATGGCGGTTTCCAGGCCCTGCATCTCCTTGTCGCCGGTGTACACGTGGGCGTCGGGGGACAGGGGGGATACGGTGCCGATGGCGTCCTCCAAATGGTGCAGCTTTTCAGGATCGAACCGGGCGCGGCTCAATTCCTCCGCCGTTTGGGCGATGCGCTCCAAAGGCTCCATGAGCCGCTGGGATTTATCCTTGCCCACCCGGCCTTGCAGCAAAAGCAGCAGCACCTCCACCCCCGCCAAAGCGGGCCAGAAATAGGGCGCGGCAATAGAAAGCCAGCCCCCGGCGATCATGGCCCCCAGCACCCCGTCGATGAGGCCCATCAACAGCAGGGTGCGGCGCAGCCAGTAGCGGTTGATGCGCCGGGCAATGGAATTGACCCTTCTTTCGTCCTTCATGCGTCATCCCTCAGCACGTAGCCCACGCCCCGCACGGTCTGCAAAAGTTTCTGATCGAAGCCGTCGTCGATCTTGCCGCGCAGGTAGCGTACATATACGTCCACCACGTTGGTTTCGCCCAAATACTCGTAGCCCCAGACCTTTTCCAGCAGCTGGTCCCGGGTGAGTACGATGGTTTTGTTTTCCATAAAATATTGCAGCAGGGAAAATTCACGGCCCGTAAGCTCGATGTCTTTGCCGTCCCGCGTGACCCGGTGGCGGGAAACGTCGATGGTCAAACCGCCGCAGGAAAGCAGGCCGGTTTCCTGCTTCTGGGCGCTCTGCTTGCGGAGGGACGCCCGGATGCGGGCCAAAAGCTCTTCGATGGAAAAGGGCTTGGTCACGTAATCGTCGGCCCCCATGTCCAGGCCTGTCACCTTGTCCATGACGGCGTCCCGGGCAGTGAGCATGATCACCGGCATGCTGTTTCCCGCTTTCCTGAGGCGGCGCAGCACTTCCAGGCCGTTGAGCCCCGGCAGCATGATGTCCAGCAGCAAAAGGTCGTACCCGCCGCCCTCGGCCTTTTCCAGGCCCTCGCGGCCGTCGAAGGCCTTGTCCACTTCGTACCCCTCGTGCTTCAATTCCAGCTCCACGAACCGGGCCAGCTTTTCTTCGTCCTCTACCAGCAATATCTTCGTCATACGCTGCCTTCCTTTAACCGGAACGGGGGAGAGACCTTTTCAGGCCCCTCCCTGTTTCCGTTTTAATGGGTCATTCTGCCTTGCTTTCGCCTTCGTCGGCGGGAATTTCGCTTTCAGCGGTCTTGGTTTCGTTCTTTTCCACGTGGATTTCCACGGCGGAGGCCGCCTTATCCTGGGCCTTGTTCATGAAAGCGTTCACGTTGGTGTTGATGTCCGGGCCCCGGAAGCTGTACCGCGCGCCTAAGAACAGGCCCACGAACAGGATCACCAGGGAGAAGGGCCAGAAGCAGATCAGCAGCAGGGCCAGCACCGTGATGGGCATGGCGATCAGCTCGTCGCCCTTGCGGGTGATCACAAATTGATTGGCGTTGCCCTTCTGGAACAGCTTCTTGATCCAGTCCCACAGCTTGTTCACAGCGCTGGAGAAGGTCACCTTTACTTCGCCGCTGCCGGTGTTCCAGGAATATTCCTTCTTTTCCTGGGTGGTGTATTCCTTGGCTTCGGGGGCGTCCTTTACCTTGCCTTCGTTTTCCAGCAGCACCAGGGCGTCCAGCATGTCCCAATCGCTCTTTTCCAGAGCGGCCTTCGCTTCTTCGTAGCTCACGTTGGCCTTGGCCCGCAGCTTTTCCACCATTTCAAAATGATCCATTGTATTTCCTCCTCGGCGTTTCGCCTGTCGTTTGGGTGTTTTGTTCTGTTCCCTTGGAACGGTTATATCATAACCAAAGAAAATGAGAGGAAAAGGAGGAAAATCATTAGAAAATCATGAGAAGCCAATGACATTTCTTTTAGTTTGCCCTGAACTTTCTCATTTTTTCTCGTATACGATGGGGAAAGAGACAACCGGCGCTTCCGCTCCGTTGAGAGCGAAGGAAAGATTTCCGTCCTTTAAGACGATCACGCCGGTGGAACCCTTGACTTCGTTTTTTTCCAGCAGCAGCTTCACCAGCTTTTCGTTCAGCTCCGGCCCGCCGCCGCGCTTTAAGCCGTCCTTCCACAGGGTGAAACGGCAGCCCTCCCGCCAGCCGGAGCAGCCGAAGGCCTTGCTGTTTTCCTGCACGGATTTGCCGCACAGGGGGCATTTCGCGCCCTCGATGGCCTTGACGGCGGAGGTTTTCTTCTTTCCCTTGCCCCGGCGCATTTCCTCCGGGAAGGAGGCTTCGGTTTTCGTGTCCCGGGCGTATTCCACCAGGAAGGTGGAAAGCCGCTTGATGCCTTCCATGAACCGACCCGTGTCCCGCTTGTTTTTGGCGATTTCATCCAGGGCCAGCTCCCACTTGCCGGTGGTTTCCGGGGAGGCGATTTCCGGCGGGGCGATGGCGATGAGGGAAACGCCCTTTTCCGTGGCGCTGATGGCCCGGCCCCGGCGGGAAGCGTAGCCCACCTGAATCAACCGCTCAATGATGGCCGCCCGGGTGGCGGGGGTGCCCAGGCCGCTTCCCTTCATCTGCTCCCGCAGTTTTTCGTCCTCCAATTCCTTGCCCGCGTTTTCCATGGCGGCCAGTAAGGAAGCGTCGGTGTGGGGGGCCGGGGGCTTGGTGGTCTCTTTCTTGACCGTCGCTTTGCTCACGGTGCGACCGTCGCCCTCCTGCAAGGCAGGCAAAGCGTCTTCTTCCTGCTTTTCAGCGGGATATACGTCCTTCCAGCCGTTGACCTTCACGGTGCGGCCCGTGGTTTTAAATAAATTGCCCTGACATTCTGTGATCACCTTGATGAAATCGTACTCGTGGGCGGGATAGAAAACGGCCACGAGCCGCCGGGCAATCATATCGAACAGGTTCCGCGCGTCGGGGGACAGCTTGTCCACCGGGGCGGTCTGGGGCGTGGGGATGATGGCGTGGTGATCGGAGATTTTTTCATTGTCGAAGTACCGCTTGGAAATGGGCAGCTTACCGTCTTCCTTCCAGGGAATGTTTTCCACCAGGGATTTGTATTCCTCCGGCAGCTTTTGCAGCGTCTGCCTGGTGCGGGGAATCATGTCCATGGGCAGGTACCGGCTGTCCGTGCGGGGGTATGTGATGGCCTTCCACTTTTCATACAATTCCTGGGCGATTTTCAGGGTCTTGTCGGCGGTAAAGCCCAATTTCCGGTTGGCTTCCCGCTGGAGGGAGGTCAGGTCGTACAACTGCGGCGGCAGCTCTTTTTTCGCTTCCGCCGTCACGCTCTTGACCAGCGCCGCCTTGCCCTTGACGGCCTTGGCGATTTCATCCGCTTTTTCTTTTGTGGGGATGCGGTTGGCCTTTTTTTCTTCTTCGACTTTTTCATCGAACCACTGGCCGGTATAATCCCCGAAATCGGCGGTGACGGTATAATATTCTTCTGGTTTGAAGTCTGCGATTTCGTGATAACGCTTCACCAAAATGGCCAAGGTGGGCGTCTGCACCCGACCGATGGACAAAAGCGCGTCGAAGCGCAGGGTAAAGGCCCGGCTGGCGTTCATGCCCACCAGCCAGTCCGCCTCCGAACGGCAGGTGGCGCTGCGGTACAGGCCGTCGTATTCCTGGGCGGGTTTCAGGTTGGCGAAGCCCTCCCGGATGGCCTCGTCCGTCATAGAGGAGATCCACAGCCGGTCCACGGGCTTTTTGCATTTGGCCTGGGTATAGATGAGACGGAAGATCAGTTCGCCCTCCCGTCCGGCGTCGGTGGCGCAGATCAGCTTTTCCGTTTCCGGATCGTTGATGATCTTCTTTACAATAGAGAATTGGGATTTCGTTTTGGAAATCACCTTGGTTGGAATGCGCTCCGGCAGCATGGGCAAATCGTCCATGCGCCATTTTTTATATTTTTCGTCTATTTCATCCGGTTCGCACAGCGTGACCAGGTGCCCCACGGCCCAGGTGACCAGATGGTTTTCCCCTTTCAGGTACCCTTCGCCCTTTTCCCGGCACCCAAGCACACGGGCGATATCCCGCCCCACGCTGGGCTTTTCCGCAACCACAACGATCATGCCGTCCCCTCGCTTTCACAGGGAATATCTTACCATAAAAAAGGGGAAAAGAAAAGCGCCGGAACGCAGGGAACGAAAAAACGAAATTTTACCGGAAAAATGGAAACAAAATGGTTGTTTTCATCGTCTAATCAGTGTACAATGTTTCCGATTTGGGGGAACGAAAGGGAGATGAAGGATCCATGAAAAACATGCTGCGCGTTCTTTTGCTTACGCTGCTGCTGGCGCTGGCGCTTTCCGCTTCCGCCCTGGCCGCGGATAACGGCTTGACCATTTCTTATTCCGGCCCCGCCACCCTAACCCACGGGCAGACCGCCCAAATCCTTTCCACCAAAATCCGCACGCCGGGGGACGGCACGGTGGTTTATATCCTGACCGATACGGCGAAAAAGACCGTAGTGTACACCGAAACCAAAACCGGCGTGACCGCGGGCCAGACGATCAAGTGGACAGTGCCGTACTATGATAAGGACATGACCGTCAAAAAGCCCATCAGGCAGCTGCAGGCTTCCTTCAAGCTGGACGGAAAAACCTATACCTACAGCCTGTATTACACCTATTCCAAGAAGGACGGCGGCACCGTCACCGTGGAAAAGGGAACTTGGTATCCCGAAAATACGGCGTGCAGCTTCGGCCCGGCGTTCCGGGACGCGCGCCCTGGCCTGACCGATCAATGGTACCTGTTCACCCCCATTGACCTGACCCGGCAGGGCAGGCAGACCTTTGAATACATCGCCAGCAACCTCTACCTGATCGGAGAGGTATATGTGGACGTTTACGGGGATACGGTGCGGGTGACATATCACAATTTCTACGAGGATCAGGGCGGCAACACCGAAACCCTGACCGAATTCTTTACCTTTTTCCATGATCTCAGGAGCGTGACAGGCGTGGAACCCGAAACCATGGGCGATCCGGGCTATCGTTTCGGCCAGAATATCAGCATCGCGGAGGCCCTGGACGGCGATACCAACGTGCTTTTGTTCATCCGCAATCGGGTGACGTACCGGGATTACGTGACCAACAGCCGCAAACTGACCCGCTTCTGGCCCAACCTGAAAGAACGCAGGGATTTGCGCAATCAGATGCTGGCCATGATGGATCGCTGAACGGATAAGAAAACGACGGAACGGCGGGAAGCTGCCCGCCGCGCTTTTTGAGAAAAGGGAGGAACAAGCCCTTGCCGGTACTTTCGCATACCGTTTCCGGGGAGGAAGCGGGCAGGACGGTGAAATCCATTGCCTTAGGAGCAATGGGCCTGTCCCGCAGCCTGTTCAGCAGCCTCAAGTTTTCCGGCGGGCTGACCCTGGACGGAAATCCCGTGCGGGCGGATCAGCGGCTCCGGGCGGGGCAGACGCTTTGCGCCCGGTGGGAGGAGGAACCGGCGCTGATCCTTACGCCCTTTGTGCTTCCCCTGGAAATCCCTTATGAGGACGCGCATTACTTCATCATCGACAAGCCCGCGCCCCTGCCCACCCTCTGCTCCGCGAAGCAGGAAGGCCCCACCCTGGAAAATGCCCTGTACGCCCGTTTGGGCTGCCCCGGGGATTTCGTGTTCCGGCCCGTGAACCGGCTGGACAAGGGCACCAGCGGGCTGCTGGCCGTGGCCCGGGACGCCCACGCCCAGCAGCTTTTGCAGCGGCAATTGCACACTGATTCTTTTGTGCGGGAATACTTGGCCGTTTGTCGGGGCCGTTTGCCGAAGGCGGAAGGCACCGTCGATCTGCCCATTGCCAAAGGCGACGGCGTGAAAAGGGAAGTGCGGCAGGACGGCGTGCGGGCCGTGACCCATTACAAGGTGGAGACCGAAACGGAAATGTATTCCCTGGTGCGGCTGCGGCTGGAAACGGGGCGCACCCATCAGATTCGGGTACACATGGCGGCCCTGGGCTGTCCCGTGGCGGGGGATTACGTGTACGGCCAGCCCGACAGCCGCCTGCCGGGGCGCTTCGCCCTGCACGCCTGCGGCCTGCGCTTCATCCACCCCTTTACGGGGAAGGAAACGCGGGCGGAATCGCCCCTGCCCGGGGAGC
Organism: uncultured Christensenellaceae bacterium; assembly: GCA_905234985.1. GTDB lineage: Bacteria > Bacillota > Clostridia > Christensenellales > Aristaeellaceae > RUG563. The sequence goes on along the minus strand of CAJOJQ010000009.1, from coordinate 4,184 downwards.
TGAAAACGCTGCTGAATTTGATTTGACATGCGTCGGCATAATACGATATAATAAACAACGGTAGCGCGATTTTTGGAAGACGCGGTACAAAGGAGGACGCTTGTGAAAAAAACGCTGACGGTCGGACTGCTGATCCTTCTGCTGCTGGGCATATTGCCGCTGGCCAGCGCGGAATTGCAGGGGTATGAAAAAAATAGGGGCTACGATTATGTATTGCTGGGCAGCTATCCCTACACAAAGGCAGGCGAAGTGCAGCCCGTGCTGTGGCGGGTGCTGGAGGTGGAGGACGGCAAGGCCCTGCTGCTGACGGAATATGTGATCGACGCCAAGCAGATTATTTTTGAAACCGACCCCAAGGTCATTGAAAAGCGCACTTACCGCAGGATCTCCGCCTATAATGAAAGCGATTTGTACACATGGCTGAATTCGGAGGGCCTGGATATTCTGCTGGGGGACGATCCCCTGCGGGGCGCGCTGCTGGAGGAGCCGGAGCGGGGCACGCTGTTTATCCTGACCTTTGACGAGTATTTGAACGAGAACTACGGTTTCGAGACGACCCGGTATGGCGTAGCGCTGAACGCTTTCCCCAAGCGGCAGGGCGTATGCACCCCTTACGCCAAGGCCCAGGGCCTGTATGTGGAGTCCCGGAACCAAAAAAGCCCTTACTGGTGCATTGGTTTTAAGGATCCAACGAATGATGAAAGATTGACTTATGTGGGAACCTCAGATCACAGGTTTGGCCTGGTGGGATATAACGGCCATATCAGCTTAGGCGCTTACACCAATAAGAAGGTGGGCGGGCTGCGGCTGGCGGTTCGGCTGGACCTTTCGCAAATCGTGATCGAATCCGGCGCGGGTGTCAAGGATAATCCCTATGTGCTGCGCTTTGCCGGCAAAGCGGTTCCCACGCAGGAACCCACGGCAGCCCCGACCGAAGCACCGACGGAAATTCCGACCGAAGCGCCCACCGAAGCACCCGCGGCGGCGCAGACGGAGGCGCCCACGGCATTGCCCACGGAAGCGCCTGCGGAAGCTCCCGCGGAGGCTCCCGAAGAAAAGCAGGATAAAAGCGGCGTCACCCTGTCCCTGATCGGCGATTGCTCCATCGGCGATTCCTATCAGAGCAGGGATGGGGCGAATTCCTACCATAGCATTGTGGCGAAAAACGGGTACGGCTGGCCCTTTTCTCTGGTGAAGGATTATTTGCTTCAGGATGATTTGACCGTTGCCAACCTGGAAGTGGTATTCACCAAGCGGACGAAGCACACGGATAAAAAGTATAACCTGATCGCTGACCCGAATCACGTGCAGGTGCTGCTGGAAGGCGGCGTCGACATGGTGAACACGGTCAACAACCATTGCATGGATTTTATGGACGCGGGCTATCAGGACACCCTGAACACCCTGAAAGCGGCGGATATCGGCTATTTCGGCAGCGTTTATCCCAACAGAGCCGATGGGCACGATGATTTGGGCGTGCGGGACGTGGGGGATATCCGCTTCGGCTTCGTGGGTTTTTCTTATCCCCAGGATACGGACGTAAAGCGCATCGCCGCCCGGATCCAGAAGCTCAAGGAAAAACAAGGGTGCGACGTGGTGATCGTCAGCCTGCATTGGGGCAGGGAAACCTACATGACCCCGGAAACCTGGCAAATCGCCTATGCCAAGCAGGTGATCGACGCCGGGGCGGATGCCATCTGGGGCCATCATCCCCACGTGATCCAGCCCATCCAGTTCTATAAGGGCAACCCCATTCTGTACTCCACCGGCAATTTTACCTTCGGCACCATGAGCCAGGTGGACCCCTCTACCGGCATTTTCCAGCTCACCTACGAAAAGGCCGATGGCAAAGCGGAGCTTAAGGAGCTGCGGGTGATCCCCTGCGAAACCCAGAGCAGTCCCGATTACCGGCCCTTTGAGCTGACCGATCCGGCGGCGCGGAGTAAGGTATTCAAGAAGCTGACATTCAAGAAAGAATACGCGAACACCCAGAATCCCCCCGCTTCCTTCCTGGAAAGCGGGATCATCCGCTTTGAAAACGGACAGATGCTGCCCTGACAGGGCAAGGAGGAACCCCATTGAAAAACGTATTGCGCGCGCTGGCGCTGGCCCTGCTGCTGCTGAGCCTGCTGCTGCTGGTGCCCTCCGGGGCGCTGGTGGGCCAGGCGGAAATCATTGAGCTGCCCATGGACGCCAAAAAGACCGACCTGATCGCCCCCTACGAGGAATGCTATCTGTCGGATTGGGAATATGAAGACCCCTCCATTTCCGTGAAGATCGAGGAGGGCAGGATTTATAATACCAATTATCTGGTGGCGCGGATCAAAATCGCCAACGCCACCCAGATTCGGGCCGCTCTGTCCGGCAATTACAACAACTTGGGCAGCGGGGAAAAGCTGGTCACCCAGGCCAGGAACGTCAAGGCCGTGTTCGCCATCAGCGGCGACAGCGTGGTGGGCCAGATGAGCAACGTGGGCCTGGTGACCCGGCAGGGCAGGAATTACCGAACCAAATGCGATAAGGCCTATGAAGCCTCTGGCCACCGTTTAGACGTGCTGATTATCGACGAAAAGGGCGATTTCCATATTTTGAAGGAAGCCACCAATGCCGACGTGGAAGCCTTTTCCGGCACCATTGTGAACGGCTTCGCTTTTGGCCCGGCCCTGGTGATCGACGGCGTGCGGCAAACGGATTTCATCAACGCCAAGCCCCAGGTGCCCACCGTCCTGGCCCAGCGGATGTGCATCGCCCAGACAGCCCCCTTAGAATACATGTGCATTTACGCCGAGGGGCCGGAAAACAAGGGCAGCAAGGGCCTGACCCTAAACGAGTTTGCGGATCTGGTCGGCTCCTTCGGGGAAATTCAGACCGCCTATAACTTAGACGGCGGCAATTCCTGCAACGTGGTGTTCAGGCGCGGTGGCAATTACGTCAAGATCAACGGCCTGAACAATCCAAAGGTGCGTTCTGTGTGGGACATCATTTATTTTTCCAGCGCGTACATAAAGTGAAACGGAGAACGCCATGGAATTTGAGGATCGCATCCTGTTTTCGGTATTTCATTTGCCGGTGACGGGCTACGCCCTGGGCGTGGTTCTGGCGGCGGCCTGCGGCCTGGGCCTGTTCTTTTTCCTGGCAGGCAGAAAAAAGCTGCCCTCCGACGCGGTATGGCGCACGGCCCTACTGGCCCTGCTTTTGGGCCTGCTGGGGGCGCGGCTGTTTTACTGCATCGCGCGGCTTTCCCTGTATCAGGAAATCGGGTTCGCGTCCATGCTGTATTTGTGGCAGGGCGGATACGCCCTCTGGGGCGCCGTGGGCGGCGTTGCGCTGGCGGCGCTGATCGCGGCGAAAAGCTGCAAACAGCCTGTCGCGCCCCTTCTGGACGCCCTGGCCGCTCCCGCCGCCCTGACCATTGCCCTGGCCCGGCTCGCGGAATATTTCAGCGGCGAAGGCATGGGCCTGTATGTGGAGGAAGAATTCTTCCAGCGCTTTCCCTTCGCCGTCTTTGACGGGTATAATGAAGAATGGAAATGGGCCGTTTTCATGCTGGAGGGGGTCGTCGCGCTGGTGATTCTGGCCCTGCTGCTGCGCAAGCGCCGGAAGGCGGGCGACACGGCCCGGCTGTTCCTGCTTTTGTACAGCGCCTGTCAAATCGTGCTGGAAAGCCTGCGGCGGGACAGTTACCTTCGCTGGCTGTTCGTGAAGGTGAGCCAGCTGACGGCAGCGATCGTCATCGTGCTGCTGATGGCGGCGGCGGTGGTCCGCTGGGCGCGGCGGCAGGAAGCAAGGCGCATGACCGCCAAAGGGCTTGCGGCATGCTGGCTGGCGGTGGCCGCCAGCGTGGGCTTGATTATCGCCCTGGAATTTGCCGCCGACGATAAAATCTGGCACGAATTGCCCATTTGGGGCATCTACGGCCTCATGGCCTGCGCCTGCGTCGTGATCGGCGTATCGGCGTATCAAACGGTGTTCCGGAGCCGGAAGACGGAATAAGCATTGGCTGTTCAGCGTGAATTGCGCTGGCAGCCGTTTTTTTCAGTGAGGAGATAGGAGAGAGGAGATAGGAGTTTTTTTACTGCATAATCTCTAAACTGTACCCCATAGGATGGACACACACTTTGGTAAGGCAGACCTACACGTCCCCGTTCAGTGGACAGCCAGCAAAAGGCACGTCCCCAAACAAT
>CAJOJQ010000008.1 GCA_905234985.1 uncultured Christensenellaceae bacterium | reverse complement strand
GGGGAAATCACTCTTTGGCCTCCAAAGAGTGGTTTCCCCCATAATTTTTGCATAAAATGCCTCGCTTCCGCGCATGCTTTTCCCATATGGGAGGTGGAAACCATGAATCATGGAACCTGGGACAAGATTCGCGTGGTGCAGTACGGCTGCGGCAAAATGGGGCGGATCATCATGCGCTACCTGATGGAAAAAGGCGCGGAGGTGGTGGGCGCCATCGACGTGGACGAAAACCTGATCGACAAGGACGTCGGCGAAATCTGCGGCTTGGGGCGGCACACCGGCGTGAAAGTCATGCGGGACAACGACACTGTGCTGGACAATTGCAGCGCCGACATTGCCGTGCTGACTTTGCAGAGCTTCCTGCCCGACATGCACAAGCCCATTTTGGACTGCGTGACCCGGGGCATCAATGTGATCACCACGGCGGAGGAAGCACTCTACCCCTGGACGACCTCGCCCGCCATCACGAATCAATTGGACGCCCTGGCCCGTCGCATGGGCTGCACCATCGTGGGCAGCGGCATGCAGGATGTGTTCTGGGTGAATTTTCCGGCCTGCATCGCGGGCGGCGTGCATCATATCTCCGAAATCGACGGCGCGGTGAGCTACGACGTGGAGGATTACGGCATCGCCTTAGCCAGAGCCCACGGCGTGGGTCTGACGGCGGAGGAATTTGAGCGGGATATCGCCCACAGCGTTTCCCTGCCTGCCTATGTGTGGAACAGCAACGAGGCCCTGTGCATGAAGCTGGGCCTGAGCATTGAGCAGACCAAACAGAAGGCCGTGCCGGTGTTCGCCGATCACGACGTGCACAGCGATACCATGGGTGGAACCATCGAAAAGGGCCGCGCCATCGGCATGAGCGCCGTGGTCACCACCGTGACCCATCAGGGCGTCGTGGTGGAAACCCAGTGCATCGGCAAGGTTTACGAGCAAGGGGAAGGCGATCTGTGCGAGTTCACCATCCGCGGTGAGCCGGACACGCACTTTTCCGTTCTCAAGCCCGACACCGTGGCCCATACCTGCGCCACCATCGTCAACCGCATCCCCGACGTGCTGGCCGCTCCGGCGGGTTTCGTGACCATGGACAAGCTGCCCTACGCCCGCTATCTGCCCTATCCCATGTTCGTGGACGTGGGATGAAACGGCAAATCACCGATTGACAAATCAAGGAGAATCCTGCTAAAATAAGTGGTAACAATTTCTTGTTACCATGATTATAAGATCGAGAGGAATGGATTCTCCATGAGCATGACTTATCCCATGACCATCGCGGGTCTCAAGCGCGAACTGCCCCTGTGCCCGGTGACGGACGACCTGTACATCGGCGCGTTCGTGATTTTCGGCGACGTCGAATTAACCGTGGCCTGCGCCCGGGAGCTGCTGAAAAAAGCGCCGGAATACGACGTGCTGATCACCGCCGAAAGCAAGGGCATTCCCCTGGGCTATGAAATGGCGCGCCAGGCGGGCACCAACCGCTATCTGCTGGCCCGCAAAGCCCCCAAGCTGTACATGAAAAACGTGTTCTCCGTGAAGGTGAATTCCATCACCACCGACCACGAGCAGACCCTGTGCCTGGACGGCGACGACGCGGAATACATGAAGGGCAAGCGCGTGCTGATCGTGGACGACGTGATCTCCACCGGCGAAAGCCTGCGGGCCATCGAAGAACTGGTGAAGCAGGCGGGCGGCAACATCGTGGGCAAAATGGCCATCCTGGCCGAGGGCGACGCCACCGAGCGGGACGACATCATTTACCTGGAAAAGCTGCCCCTGTTCAACGCCGACGGAACGGTGAAGGGATAATTCTGCCTAAACAGCAATCAAAAGGAATCGGGATACTATTTCTCCCGATTCCTTTTTCTATACAGATTTCAGGTCAGAACAAACCTTTGCGTGGAGTATACGAGGCGTCGTTCCTGGTGAGCAGATACAGGCAATACTGATTCATGCTGATCCCCTCCTGCTTTGCGTGGAGCGATAAGGAACGGTGCAGGCTTTTGGGCAGACGAAGCTTGAACTGACCAGAGTAATCGGCGAATGCCGCGTCCCGGCTGGGTTCCGCGATTTCAACGCCGTCCGCCATGGCCGCTTCCAGCCACGCCCGTTTTGCGTCCTGGGCGCTCAAGATTAGCTCTTCCATGGTTTCAGCGCAGGTGAGGCATCCGGGAAGATCGGGATACCAGGCGGTAAAACCGCCTTCCTCCACATCAGGAATGATTTCCATGCGATACGGAAGCGCCATATATTCATCAATTGTTTTCATTGTCGCTTTCCTCGCTTTCTATAACAAGCTTAACCATTTCCACATAGGCCCGTTTGATAGGGTCGTGCATGGGGATGGTAATGGGATTGCAGCCGGGCTTGCGAAAGGTTCTGTGGCTGCTGCCACTGGCCGGGCCACTCATATGATACCCATAGTATTCAAGAATCTTCCGCAGCTCCTCAAATCGCATATTTTTATCCAGTGATCGGATGCGCTGGATCAATTTGTCCAGTTGAGACACGCTGCCACCTCCCACGTTCATTATATATGGTGTCATATATGGTGTCAAGACAAATTGGCACGAAAAAGCGGAAGAATCCCATAAACGGTTTCTTCCGCTTTCAGAAGTCAATAAGGTTTCACGCCAGCGCCGCGACCACCGCGTCGCCGAACTGGGCGCAGGTGCAGCCCTCGGGGGTGCCGGTGATGGGGGCGTTCTGGTTGGCGGCCGCGATGGCGGCGGTGAGCTTCGCGGCCTTATCCGGCATGCCGATATGCTGGAGCAGCATGACGGCGGCGCGGAGGATGCTTTCAGGGTTGGCGTAATCGCCCGCGCCCCGGGCGATCATGCGGGGAGCGGAGCCGTGGATGGCCTCGAACATGGCGTAGCGGTCGCCGATGTTGGCGCTGCCCGCGGTGCCCACGCCGCCCTGGATCTGGGCCGCTTCGTCGGTGAGGATATCGCCGTACAGGTTGGGCATGACGAATACCTGAAGTTTGCTGTGCATGGAGGGCTTGATCAGATTGGCGCTCATGATGTCCACGAAGTATTCTTCCGTCTCAATATCCGGATACTCGGCGGCCATCTCGCGGCACAGGATGGAGAACATGCCGTCGGTCTTTTTCATGATGTTGGATTTGGTAACGACCGCCACGTGCGTTTTGCCGTTCTTCCGGGCGTATTCAAAGGCGGCCCGGGCAATGCGGCGGGTGCCCGCCACGGTGGTCACTTTAAAGTCCATGGTCAGCAGGCCGGGGATTTCGATGCCCTTGCCGCCGATGGCGTATTCGCCCTCGGTGTTTTCCCGGAAGAACATCCAGTCGATGCCCTGTTCGGGCACGCAGACGGGACGGCAGTTGGCGAACAAATCCAATTCCCGGCGCAGGGCCACATTGGCGCTTTCCATCATCGCGCCGCCGGAGGGGGTGGTGGTGGGGCCTTTGAGCAGCACGTCGCAGGCCTTGATTTCGGCCAGCACGTCGTCCGGCACGGCTTTGCCCACGGCCAGACGGTTTTCCAGGGTCAGGCCGTCGATGGTGCGCAGCTCGATTTTGCCCGCCGCGATTTCGTCCTTCAGCGCCGCCTCCAGCGCCCGCTGGGCCTGGGCCGTAATAATGGGGCCGATGCCGTCGCCGCCGACCACGCCGATGACGAGCTTATCCTTTTTTTCCGGCGCAGGGACGTTGTTCAGGTTTTCCGCCCGCTTGATTTGAGATTCCAGCAGGTCGCGATAATGGGCTACGGATTTTTCGATCATTTCCTCGTACATGTTTTTTCCTCCTTGATGTTGTTCGGCAGTTTGCGCATAAGTGGGGGATGATCGCGTCGGTCAGGTTGGGAGGGCTCTTTGCAGAATGCTGTCCCGGGCGTTCTGCACGTGGTAGATGGTCAGCGCCTCCGCCCGGGGGCCGTCGTGGGCGGCGATGGCTTCATAAATGGCCCGGTGTTCCTCCAAGGATTTTTCCGCCCGGCTGTGGGCCGAAACGGATACCCGGCGGTATTTGAGCAGCTTGCGGTGCAGCGGTTCCAGCGTATCCTGCATGCAATGGCTGCCGCACAGGGCGTACAGGGTCTGGTGAAAGCGGCTGTCGGCATTTTTGATGCTTTCCGGGTCCTGCTTCTGGGTGTAAAACTCCTGCAAATCCAGGGTTTCCTTTAAGGTCTGCACGCCCGCCTGATCCGCCCGTTCCGCCGCCCAGCGGGCCGCCAGCCCTTCCAGCCGCAGCCGGATTTCGCAGATGTCGGCGATATCGTCCCGGGAAATGCCGATCACCCGGGCGCCCTTGCTGGTGGGTTCGATGATGTGTTCCTGCTCCAGGCGGCGCAGGGCTTCCCGGATGGGGGTGCGGCTGACGCCCAGCGCTTCGCTGAGCTTGATTTCCGTGATGATCTCGTCCCGCTCGTACACGCCGGACAGGATATCCCGTTCCAGTTCCTCAAATACCTGATCGGCGATGGATATCATTTTATGCTCCACGTTCGTGCCTCCTCATGTTCATGATTCGAGGTAGGAGGTAGAAAGTAGGAGGTAGGAGGTTTATAAAGACTGCAATTGAGAAAGCAAGCGACTGTTATTAGCTGAATAAAACCTTCTACCTTCTACCTCCTACCGCCTACCTTCCACGGTTTACAGCCTTGCCAGCTTCCCGCCGCTCAGCTCCTCGATCTTGGTTTCCAGCTCGTGGGTGGACATGGCGGCCTGACGGCCCGCGTCGTACTGCTCGTCGATCCAGGCTTTCAGGGCGATCACCATGGGGTCCTGCTTGGATACGGCCTCGCTGGCGGTGAGCTGATAGTTTTCGTTGATCCAGTAGGCGATGCCCGCAAGGCCGGAGGTTTTGGAAATCAACACCGAAGCGGGACGGTTCAGCAGCTTTTTCGTGTTAAAAATGTTGTAAATTTCCTCGTCCTTGAGCAGGCCGTCGGCGTGGATGCCCGCCCGGGTCACATTGAAATTGCGGCCCACGAAGGGGGTCATGGGCGGGATTTTGTAGCCGATTTCCCGCTTGAAGTAATTGGCGATTTCGGTGATCACGGTGGGGTCCATGCCGTCCATGCTGCCGCGCAGGGAGGCGTATTCAAACACCATGGCCTCCAAGGGAATGTTGCCCGTGCGCTCCCCGATGCCCAGCAGCGAGCAGTTCACGGCGCTGGCGCCGTACAGCCAGGCGGTGGAGGCGTTGGACACGGCCTTGTAAAAATCGTTGTGGCCGTGCCATTCCAAATAGTTGCTTTCCACGTCGGAATAGTGCTGCAGACCGTACACGATGCCCGGCACGCTGCGGGGCAGGGCCACTTCGGGGTAGGGCACGCCGTAGCCCATAGTGTCGCAGGCCCGGATGCGCACGGGAATGCCCGCGTCCCGGCTCATCTTCATCAGCTCGTTGACGAAGGGCACCACGAAGCCGTAAAAATCCGCCCGGGTGATGTCCTCCAAATGGCACCGGGGCATCACGTCCGCCTCGAAGGCCAGGGCCACCGTCTCCAGGTATTTTTCCATGGCCTGACGGCGGGTCAGCTTCATTTTCTTGAAGATGTGGTAGTCGCTGCACGAAACCAGAATGCCCGTTTCCCGGATGCCTAAGTCCTTCACCAGCTTGAAATCTTCCTTGGTGGCCCGGATCCAGGTGGTGATCTCTGGGAATTTCAGCCCTAACTCCTGGCACCGCGCCACGGCCTCCCGATCCTTTTTGCTGTAAATGAAAAATTCGGTCTGCCGGATGATGCCGTAGGGGCCGCCCAGCCTGCTCATCAGCTTGTACAGGTCCACGATCTGGTCCACGGTATAGGGGTCCACGGACTGCTGGCCGTCCCGGAAGGAAGTGTCCGAAATCCAAATCTCCTCCGGCATGCCCATGGGCACCCGCCGATGGTTGAAGGGCACCTTGGGCACGCTTTCATAATCATAAATATCCCGGTAAAGGTTGGGTTCGGCCACGTCCTGCAGGGCGTAGCGATAATTTTTCTGCTCCAATAGGTTGGTTTTCTGGGAAATCTCCAGCATGGGTTGCGCTCCTTCCTGCGTGATTCGGCACAGGTGTGCCGGAATACGAATCCATCTGAATTTGTGTATACAATTATACGCAGGAATCGCCGCTTGTAAAGCGAAAAACAGGAAAAAAACAGGCCGGGAGACGCCGCCATGAGTTTTCGCATCCTTTATTTGGGAAAGCGACCGTTTTCGAGAAATATGAACATTTTTCAAACAGCTTGATTTTTTGGCATATATATGATATGTTAAGCATTGCTGTACTGCTGATTAGAAGGAGATTTTCATTCATGCTCATGGCCTGGAAAAGAATGCTGATCATCGCCCTGGCGTGCGTTTGCTGCGCAGCCGGCGCCTATGCGGAAACGCTGGAGCCGCTGGAAATGGACAGCAACGCCGTCGGCCCCGCGCCCAAGGACGCGGCGTATATTTCCGATACGGAGTATCGGGACGCGTCCATTTCCGTGAAGATCTATTACGGAAATTATGAAGAAACGGAATATGTATGCGCCCATATCAAGATTTCCGATCCTTCCCAGCTGCGCACCGCCTCCGCCAACGGCTATTTTGCGAATAACTCTCACAGCGAATTCCGGGGAAGCATCATTGCGGAGAACGTCAACGCCGTGGTGGCGATCAACGGGGATTATTACACCAAGTCCGATCAATGTCTGGTGGTCATGCGCCAATGCAAGCAGATACGCAATAAGGCGAACGGCACCAAGGATCTGCTGCTGATCGACAAACAGGGCAACTTTTCCGTGCTGCCCGAAAGCGCCAGGGACGCCGATTCCTATGTGGTCGATCGGCAGGGCAACTGGTCCGTTCAGCCCGGCTTCACCGCCGCCGATTATAAGGCGTACCTGCAGGCGCATCAGGACGAAATGTATCAGGTGTTCTGCTTTGGCCCCGTGCTGGTGCAGAACGGCGAAAGCGTGATCCCGGCGGACTATTTAAACAAATACATCGGCTCGTATAAACATACCCAGCGCACCGCCATCGCCCAGCTGGGTCCCCTGGAATACATGGTGGTCGCCTGCAGCGGCCCCCAGTCGGGCGAGGACGTGGGCCTGACCATTTTCGATTTCGCCTCCTTATGCGAGCTGCTTGGAAAACAGCTCAGCGAAAACGGCTGCATCCTGGCCTACAATATGGACGGCGGGAACAGCGCCGAGCTGATTTTTAAGGGTCCGGATAAAAACGGGAACCTGAAATATATGAAGATGAACAGCACGGACGTCACGGAACGGGATCTGAGCGATATCATCTATTTTGCGACGCTGGTAAAGTGAGATGAACGGTATGAGCATGGTAAGCCTTCCCTGGGGCGGAAGCATTTCCTTCTTCGCGTTCTGTGTGACGCTGGGCGCGCTGGTGGCGTGCGTATGGACGGTGTACCGCGCCCATAAGTTTGGGGCGGGGGATGGCGGGGCCATCTTCTTTTCGGCGCTGTCCGGCGCCCTGGGGCTGCTGCTGGGCCGGGCGGTTTTCTGCGCCGTGCGCTTTGACGACCTGTTTTATGATCCTATGGGGGATTTTTTGGGGCTTTCCCCGTTCCTCGATTTGAATCAGGGCAGCCTGAACGTGATCGGGGCGATCCTCGGCGTGCTGCTGGCCGCGCTGCTGGTGGGAGCCGTTTGCGGGAAAAGCAGCCTGGCCCTGCTGGACAGCGCCGCTGTGCCCGGTCTGGCGCTTTTCGCCTGGGTGCGGCTGGTGGAACCCTTGGGCGGCACCGGCTTTGGCGATACGCTGACCAACGAGGCGTTTTGCCGCGTTCCCTTTGCCATCGAAAACAGCTGGGGAACCCATTTGTTGTCCGTTTGCTTTATCGAAGCGGTACTGGCGGCGCTGATCGCCCTGGCGCTGCTCATCGCGGGCCGCTTTTGCCGGAAGAAGGGCACGCTGGGCGGTATCGCCCTGGCGTTGCTGTGCGTTTCCCAGATCATGCCGGACAGTCTGCGGCATGACGACGCGCTGTTCCTGTTCACCTTCGCCCGGGTGTCTCAAATGGGCTACGGCGTGCTGCTGCTGGGCGTGCTGGTGGGCGGACTGATCCGGGGCGGCAAACGGGGCCTGGGCGCAATAACCATCATCCTGGAAACCATTCTGCTGCTGCTGGGCGTGGGCGTCCTGGTGGGCGCGGAATTTGCCCTGGATAAAACCAATTGGCCGGACGAGGCCGTGTACGCCGGCATGATCGTCACGCTGCTGTGCGTGGGCTTCCTGGTGGTTCGCCGTCTGGTGAAGGAGGATCGCGTACCTCGCTTTGCCCCCGCCCCGGAGGCCGATCCCGAGGATGAAGAAACCGAGGAAACCGACGGGGGAAAAGCGGAAGCATAAGAATCCGGCCCTTGCGCCGGGCCGGATAATATGCTATAATATCTTTCGCGTAAAAGCAAACGCTCCCTGGCGAGGGTTAAAACGCAGCTTGCGCCTGTACCTCAGCAGGATAGAGGGTCCGCCTCCTAAGCGGAACGCCGCGCGTTCGAATCGCGCCAGGCGCGCCAGAGCCGTTGCAAATCAAGGATTTGCGACGGTTTTTTCTTTTGCTCAGCCGGACGGAACGGTTCGGCGGCTTTTTCAAAAGCATGCTTCTTTTGAATACGGGGAAAAGGGGGCGTTCCAGAATGTCACGGCTTTTTGGCGCAAATGGGTTGAATACGTAGGGGGATTCTTTTACAATATTTGTGATAGGATGTCAGATGAATGCGCATACGGATTCGGATGTATACGAACCGCTTTGTGGATATTTTAGCGGAATGCGGCATCCAATGCACCGTGGACGATCCCGAACACTTCGAGATCAGCGACTTCGTTCTTCCGGCGGCCGCGCGGGGCTGAACCCGCGAGGGGAGCGCGCCGAGAAATACATTTTTCAAATGAGGAAACCACCATGAAAAAACTGATCGCACTCACCCTTGCGCTGATCCTGGCCCTGACGCTGTGCGTCTGCGGGACGAATGCCGAAGAAACCCCCGCCGACGCACCGGAAATGGTGCTGGGCACGCTGACCCTGCTGAACATGACGGAGGAAGAATACCTCACAAAGGTAAAGGGCAAAAGTATCGCGCTCCAGTACCTCACGGAGCATGGCGCATTCCATAGCAATACCCCAGGCGAGGGTATTCTGGATTCGACCGTTGAGCCGAAGATCGTCTTTTACGACACGCTGGACGCCATGCTCATGGCGCTGAACGCCGGGAACATCGAATCCGCGGAAGTTCCGCAATGCACCGCCGACTATCTTTGCGCCCGCATCGACAATATGACCGTCAGAGGCTCCTTTGATCTGGAAGGGGCGGAAGCATTAACAGAGGCGGTCGCATACCGACTGGGCGTCGGCTATTCGTTCCTGATGATGGAGGACAGAACCGATCTCCGGGATGAGTTCGACCAGGCAATCACGGCAATGAAAGAGGATGGGACGCTGGACGCCCTGATCAAGGCCTACATCACGGATGCAACGGCTGACGATCCGCAACCCGTGGCGTTTACCCAGACGGACGGGGAAACCGTGCGGGTCGCCGTGACGGGCGATTTGCCGCCCATGGACTTTGTGGACGAGCACGGCAACGCCGCGGGCTTCAACACCGCTATTCTGGCGGAGCTTGGCAGAAGGCTGAACAAGAACTTTAAACTTGTGCAGGTAGCCAGCGCGGGCCGAACCTTCGCCCTCTTCTCCGGAAACGTCGATTTTGTATTCTGGACAAACGGAGTGGACGGGAGATCAAAAGGCGGAAGATTTTCAAAAGAAGAGCATGTAAGCCGTCAGAAAGTCGCTCCCGAAAAAACAAATGAAATCATGCTGGCCATCAGTGCAGGCATTGATTATGAAAAGCTTCAGAAGATCGACATCCCGGATGGGACAATTGCCACGCAGCCTTATTACAGCGATCTGCTGGTTCCGGTAACGCTGAAATAAAAGGCCCCGTCCGGCTTCTGCATCTCGGTGGTAAAACACATCAAATAGTCAAAAACGAACGAGGGGGAAAACAACCATGAAAATCACCAGCTTCAACCCGTTGATCGCCACCAAGGACCCTGCGTCCGCCATCAAGCTGTTCGAGGAATTAGGCTTTGAACGACGCCATACCAAGGAGGGCATCGGCAAGGACAGCGTCACCGACGTGCGCATGAAGGACGCAAACGGCTTCCATTTAGACGTTTCCCAGGGCGACGGCGAATGGATGATGATCCGCATGAACGTGGACAACTTAGAGGAAGCCATCGCCTTCCTGGAGGCACGCGGCTTCCATAAAGCGCGCCACGCCGCCGCCAATGAAACCGTGGATACTGGTTCTTCCAGGTTCAGCATCATGGTATCCGCCACCGGGTTCATCCTGGCGGTGTCCCAGCACATCAAGGAACACGACTAAACGAAGGTATTTATTCTGTCCTGTGGGTTTTACCCGATTTGTTTGGTTTATCGGTCGTAGGGGCGGATAATATCCGCCCGCCCTCGCAACATGTTGTTTTTGTTGGGTTTTCAAGCGGATAATGGGTTCGGGCGGATGATATCCGCCCCTACGGTCGAAAACCTGGACAGTACGCGCAAATCCTGCGGGACTGAATCATTACAAAACAGAATCAAAAAACAAGGAGGAAACCACCATGACTATCACCGCTTTCAACCCCTGCATCATCACCAAGGACGCGGAATCCGTCATCGCCCTGTTCGAGGCCCTGGGCTTTGAACGCCGCCACACCAAGACCGGCATCAACGACGAGGACATCACCAGTGTGCGGATGCGCTACACCGGCGAGGACGGCAAAGTCTTCCACGTGGACATCACCCAGGCCCCCGTTCCCAAGGACATCACCGCCATCCGCATGAACGTGCGCGACTTTGACGAAGCCTACAAAATGCTGGAAGAAAAGGGCTTCAAGAACGCCCAGGGCGAGAAGATCACCCATACCGGTTCTTCTATCGCCACCATGATGGTGTCTCCCACCGGCTTTGCCATCAACGTGGGCGAGCACATCCGGGATCACGAATAAAAACCCTTCTCATAAGAGGGGAAAAAATACGAGGAGGAAACAATCATGAAGGAATTCATCAAGCGTCTTACCAGTGACAAGGAGTTCGCGGCGGAGTTCAAAGCGTTTCTGACCGCGAAGAACGACAAGGTCAAGGAGGGCACCCGGCAGGTCAGCGAACAGCTGAACAAGCTGGTCATGGGCTCCATCAAGGAATTTGCCGCCTCCAAGGGCATGACCCTGACGGACGACGAGCAGACCGCCAAGTCCCTTTCCGCCCTCAGCAAGCAAATCTGCCTGCAGATGGACGAGATGATCGTGAAAAACTTCGCCGCCCTGGAGGGCAGCATGAAGCAGCCCCTGGACATTTCCCCGGAAATGATAAAGGTGATCCGGGAGAACAAAGAGCTGTACGCGGAGTGCATGCACAAGGCGGACGCGCCCGCCGCCGAAGCGATCAGGAAGTTCGGCCAGGAGTTGAACGCCGCCGTCATGGCCTCCCTCAAGGAGTTCTCCGAAAAGACCGGGTATGCGGGCCCGTATCCCTCCACGGAGATCAACAAGGCCATCACCCAAAAGCTCAACGAGGTCATTTCCAATCAGCTGAAAGGCTTGATGGAGCTTTCCAAAACGGCGGTCTAAACCGGATTTTTGCTGTGCCGCGCGGCCCCGGCGCTGTGCGGCACAGTCAAAATACGTCACGCAAAGGAGAAAACAACATGAAAATCACGACCTTTAACCCGTCCATCATCACCAAGGACGGGGAATCCACCATCAAGCTCTTTGAAGACCTGGGCTTTCAGCAGACCCACAACAAGGCGGAAAACGTGGACGTGGAGTTTTCGGCCCATCGGATGAAGAACGAGGGCGGCTTCCACGTGGACGTGGTGGAGGTGCCCGTCATTCCCCAGACCTATTCGGCTATCCGCATCAACGTGGACAATTTCGAGGAAGCCTACGACTTCTTTATGGCTCATGGCTTCCGGGAAGCGAAGGGCTTCGCGCCCGGCACCACCGCCAGCAGCAAATACGCCTACCTCGTTTCTCCCACCGGGTTCATTCTCGACGTTTGCGAGCATATCAAGAACCACAAGTAAAAGCACAGGGGAAGATTCCCAAAACACAGGGGACGTCCCCTGTGTAATTGAAGGAGGAAAAGACAATGACGATCTCAAAGAAGCTGAACGGAACCGGCCTGGAAATCGCCCTGGAGGGCCGCCTGGACACCATGACCGCCCCGGAGCTGGAAAAAGAACTGAACGCCAGCCTGGATGCTGTGGACGCCCTGACGCTGGACTTAGCCAGCCTGGACTACATTTCTTCCGCCGGACTGCGGGTGCTGCTCTCCGCCCATAAAATCATGAGCCGGAAGGGCGGAATGAAAATCACGAACGCCAATGAAATCGTGAACGAAGTGTTTGATGTGACCGGCTTTTCTGATATTCTGACCATTGTATAAGGTGAATCGGCATGAAAACGGATGTGATTACGGTTTCCAGCCAAGGCGTTCAAATGGCCTCGGCGCTTCATCTGGCTGAAAAGGTCTCCGCTTACAAGGAGCTTTCCGGGAAGAACGCGCTGCATCTGCGTCTGCTGACGGAAGAAACCATGGGGATGATGCGATCCATCACCGGGGAAACGGAAGGAAGATTCTGGATCGAAGATCATTTCAATACTTATGAATTACACCTGAAAGTGAGAGCGAACGTGAGCCCGGATATGAAGAAAGAACTGCTTTCCGCTTCAACGTCCGGGAAAAACGAAGCGAAACGCGGTCTGATGGACCGGATACGCGGCTTCTTCTATACCGGGGCGGACGCGGCCGTTCGCGCGCTGTCCTCTCCGCTGATGCTGCCCGAAATGTATGAGTATACCGCGGCGGCTGATTTGAATTGGGAATGGTCTATGTCCCAGTATCAGGCAGTCCTTTCTTCCCGTATAGGAAAAAAAGACGCTCAGGCAAAGGAAGCCTGGGACGAACTGGAAAAATCTGTTGTGGCAAAGGTTGCTGACGACGTGAAGGTGGCTATCAGCGGCGACGCCGTAGAAATGATTATCGTGAAAACGATGAATTGATCCACAAAACACAGGGGTCTCGAAACGCCCCCTGTGCAATGAAGGAGGCTTTCACATGAAGCGACGGGTAAGCGTGTTCTTAGCGGTGCTGCTCCTGGCGTCGGCGTTTTCTTCCGCGCTGCCGGTTCTGGCGGAAAATGACGGCGGGAATATTCAGGTAAGGAGCCTGCCCACGTATCTGTACGGTATGGACCGCACAGCGACGACGGACGCCCTGTTCACACAGCAGCTCCCCACGATCCCGTACCTGGACGCGGAGGATTTCTTTGACCATATCTATACGGTGGATTTCAGCACGTTGAAGAACGCCGACGGCACGTATTCCATCACCTCGGAAAACGGCGTCATGGTGGCTGATACCGAAAAGGATACCCTGTATTTTGACGCCTTTGAGTTTTTTGTTCTCAGCAATGTGGACAACAAAGGTTCCGCCATGGCCAACGATTATGCCATCACGGCGAAGCCGGTCATCGAGGGCGAAACGAAAAGCCTGACGCTTGATTTGGGCGCGTATGGCATTGATCTGATCGAATACCAGGGCAGGGTCTATCTTCCGCTCCCGACGCTCTCCGATCTGGTTTCCATCACGTATAATTCCGCCGAATATATAGACGGAAACCTTTACTATGTCTATACCTATGAAAGCGCCAGCGTGGACGGCTATTTCGACCGCAGCCCCCTGTACCAGAGCATGGAGCGGGACCCCGCCGCCACCGATTTCACCTACCGCGAGCTGTGCTTTTGCATGGATCACTTCTACGGCGCGCCGGAAAAAGCCAAGATCGCCGAAAGCATTCGGGAAAAAGGCTTTGACAAAGCGCTGGACGAATACAGCGACGGCACCCGGACCGCCAAGGCGCTGCTCAAATCCAATGATTTGATGGACTTCTTCATCGGGCTGATGTATCTGGACGAGGTATTCTTCGACGGCGGCCATACGTCCCTGACCTTGGAAATGTTCCTGGTCTTATTGGACACGTCGTCGCCCCTGTATGAAGCGATGGAAAAAAAGTATGCGGAGCATCCCGACTACGTGATGGCAATGATGAAAGCGATGATGAACATGCAGGAGAGAGAGACGCTGAATCGGATGATCACGCCGCTGAGAGACCCCGCGTATGAAAAATATGAGTTCGTAAAATCGTGGGGCGAGGACGCGCGCTTTATTCGCAGCGGGGATACCGGCGTGTTTGTGTTCGACTCCTTCGTCGACGAGGTGGTGGAGCCGTTCAAGTGGTCGCTGGACTGGGCAGTGGAAAACGGGATCAAAAATTTCGCCGTCGATTTGACCTGCAGCGGGGGCGGAAGCTCGGACGTGGCGGCTTACATCTTTACGATCATGATGAACGGGAAAGCGCATTCCAACGTGTTCGATCTGCGCACGCTGTTCACAACAACGGGGAATATCATCTGCGAGAAAGTCACCCTCGACCTGAATTTGGACGGCGTTTTTGACGAAAAGGACTGCGGCCTCGCGTATGACCTCAACTTCGCGGTCCTCAGCACGCCGCTGGCTTTTTCAAGCGGGAACCTGCTTCCGTGCCTGGCGCGGGATAACGGCATCGCGGTGCTGGGCGACACCAGCGGCGGCGGTTCATGCGCTTTGTCCAGATGCTACGCGGAAGGCTGCCATTATTTCATGCTGTCTTCGCCCAGAAAGATCTTCAGGGCCGACGGCTCCGACGCGGACAGCGGCTCCGGCGCGGATTATTACCTCGTTCAGGAGGATGCGGAGGGGAACAAGGATTACAGCGGCCTGTACGATCTGGATGACATCGGCGTGAAGATGCACGAATTCTACGGCAACTGATCCGAGCATACGCAGGGGACGGTCTGTGCGGAAGCACACACCGTCCCCTCTTTCTTTTTTTCTGTCGCGGTCAGGCGGTTTTCCCGCCGCCTCTGTACTGCAGGCACAGCATGGTCAGGTCGTCGAACTGCTCCGCGTCCTTCACGAAAGCGTCCACCGCCCGGCGCACGCCCTTGAGTACGCCTTCCGGTGCGGCGTCCCTGACCCCGTTCAGGGCGCTCAGCATCCGTTCGTTGCCGAACAGCTTTTCATTGGCGTCCGTCGCTTCGGGAACGCCGTCGGTGTACAGGAACAGCTTGTCGCCGGGGTTCAGCTGAATTTCGTACTCCTTGTATTTCATTCCTTCCATACCGCCGACCACGAAGCCGTGAGGATCGTCCATCAATTCGCAATCGCCGCCCGCGTGCATCCAAACCGGGCGTTCATGGCCCGCGTTGGCGGCCACGACCCTGCCGGTGCGCAAATCCAGGATGCCGAGCCAGACTGTAACGAACATTTCCTCCCGGTTATTGGCGCAGATGGCGTTGTTGGCGTCCGTCAGCACCGTGGCGGGGGATTTGCCTAACATGGCGTTGTTCGCCAGAATGATCTTGGAGGCCATCATGAACAGCGCGGCGGGCACGCCTTTGCCGGACACGTCCGCCATGACAAAACCCAAATGATCCTCGTCCACCAGGAAGAAATCGTAAAAATCGCCGCCCACTTCCTTGGCGGGGTCCATGGAGGCGTAAATATCAAATTCCGGGCGTTCCGGGAACGCGGGATAGATGCTGGGCAGCATATCCGCCTGAATGCTGGAGGCCATGGTCAGCTCGGTTTCGATGCGGGAGCTTTCCTTCTGCTGCTTTTCATAGGCTTCGTTCTGGTTCTGCACAATGACGGAGAACAAATAGACCGCCGCGCCCACCGTGGCGAAAATGATGAGCTGAACCCCGTAGAAAGCGCTTTGGACCACGATGGCCGCGATAGGCGCGATCAAATAGACCCAAAGCGCGGATTTGACCCGGCGGTCCACCTCCCCGCAGAAGCGAAGCAGCAGCACCGCGTCGATCACCAGCATGATCAGCGGGCAAAGGTTGGAAAGCACATACAGCGGGGCGCGGTGGTATATGTTGCTTTCGTCAAAGGTATAAATCAGGTCGAAGCACCGGCCCACGATCAAAAGCGCCGTGTGAACGAACAGCAGGATCCCAAGGGCGATCAGCAGCGGCTTTTTTTCTTTGACCCTGGAGACGGACAGCACCAGCATGGACATCATGTGGGCCATGAAGCCCGCCGCCAGCACTTCGATAAACGTGACGATATACAGCGCCGCGCGCACTCCCGCCCCCGGCAGGCCGTCCATGAGCTGCCGGGCCAGGTGGGTGGAGATGTAAAGCAGGAGCAGCAGGAGGAAGATTTGGAAATACCGCCGCACCTCCTTCCGCAGATGGACGGAGGCCGTGATCTGCAAAAAGCACAGGCCGCAAATGCCGACGCCCGCCGCGATGAACAGCATATTGATGAGATTCACTGGGGTGACGCTGAAAATCATGTGGATCCCTCCAATTTTTTACGAAAAAGCAAGTGTGTCCAGCTTCTCTGTCAGTCCGGCGATGGTGTTGATACAGCGGTCAATGATTATTTTGTTGGCTTCGGATACTGTTCCATGCTTCCGGAGCTTGCGGATCAGCCGGGTATAGGCGACGACCGACGCTTTTTCCGTTACTTCCCGGAGCCTGTTTTCATCCTCCGTTTCCAAATAGCGCTTAAGGAAAGCGCGGAAAAACCGCTTCGCCGTTTCATACGAAAAGCCCATGAACTTTTCGATCACAGCGGGATCGTCCTCACCCAAAACCACATAGAAGTAGTATAGATCGCTGATTTCAATGATGGGATGGCCCCGGGATACCCTGTCCATGTCGATCAAAAGCGGTTCTCCCTTTTGCAGGAACACGTTGCCCGTGTGGAAATCGCCGTGGATCAGGGTGGAGGTCTCTGGAAGCGCGTCGATCAGCTTCATGCACTTTTCGGCCAGGGCTTCGTTTTCACACGCGATCCCGCCGCTGATATAATCCCGCACTCTTTCCTTCGCGTCCGGGAAACCGTCGCATTCCTCAGCCGTGACGCTGTGGATCAGCCGCGCTAAATCGGCCATGCCCTGGGCGTAAACGTCCACCTGTCCCGGAGACCTGACGATGCAGCTTGAGATGGTTTCCGAATCCACCAGCTCGTACATGGCCCCGTAACGGTCTCCCACGGACACGATACCGAAGGAAATGGCCGTGGGCATCCCTAAGATAAACGCTTTGCGGCTGATAGCGATTTCCCGTTCCACATCGTGATAGGTGTTGTTCTGATTGAACACTTTGATGACCAATTCGTCGTCGTAGCGGTATACGTCCCCTTTGGCCCCGCGCCCCAGGAGCTTGCAGCCGTCGATGCTGACCTCCTTATACTTTCTGTACCGGGCTTTCTCCGAATCGAAGGTGCCGGGCCAGATAAAGTTGAGGTGCTTGATCAGTTCCTTGAACGCGCCGGTCCTGTTGAGGGAAAGCTCCACGTTCTCGGCGATGCCTCGGTAGTACCAGCGCTGCATTTCCGGGTCGCTCTGATGAAACCGCTCCCACATCTTTTCTCCCTGTTCGGAATACATGCCCGACAGGGAGCGGATATTCGCCAATTTATCCGCAAGCCACAGCATTTTCACCCCAATATCCGTGCTGTTTCGCAAAACCTTCAGGGATTCTTCTTTGCGCCGCTTCCAGGTGGCGCTTTTCTCTTCTCCCGGATAATCCGTCTCCGATTCGGAGGCCACGATCAGCGCCACCCTTTGCCCAAAGCGCTTTTCGATCTCTTCCAATGTGCCGTCCGTATCCTCCACGATGTCGTGGAGAATACCGGCGGTGATGATTTCCACATCGTCCGTCATGGTGGACAAAATCTGCGCCACCTCCAAAGGATGCAGGATAAAGGGCCGGTTCCCGAATTTGCGCACCTTTCCCTAGTGCATGACGGTGGCGTAGATGATGGCTTCTTCCAGTATATTCATCATAAAGTGATAACCTTCCTGACCGTATTGGCCGATAATTCATTGGATTGTAATTCTGTGTTCAAAGCTGTTTTTCCTTTTTTATTCTCGTTTCACAAAGGAATTATAGCCTTTTTTGCATCAAAGGAAAAGGGGGGACGTTCCAGAATGTCACGGCTTTTTGGCGAAAACCGCTTGAAATATGGATGATAAATTTTATACAATGATAATGAGCGGCAGAATGTGCATACAAATTCAGACAGAATTGTCCCTTCGGCCTAAAGGAGAGTGTTCTCAAGATGAAAGGAAAAAGAAATTGGCGGATCATACCGGTACTGGTCATTGTCCTTATCGCGGTGAGCGTCGGCGGATATTTTGTGGGCGAAAACATAGCGTCTTCGCGTTATCAGGCCCAGCGGGGAAAGGATATCCTGCTCAACCGCAGCGCGTGGGACGGCCTGGGCGAAATCGAAGGGCCGATCTATGTGACGGGGCATAAAAGCCCGGATTCCGATACGGTGGGTTCCGCCATCGCTTACGCGGCGCTTCTGCGGGCGCTGGGATACGACGCGCAGCCGGTTGTGCTTGGAAGCGTCAATCACGAAACGCAATATATCCTTGACGCGGCCAAACTGGACGCGCCTCCTTTGCTTGAAGACGCTTCCGGCCGCAACATGGCGCTGGTGGATCACAGCGAATACCTGCAATCGGCGGACGGCTTACAGGACGCGCATATCATCAGCATCATTGATCACCACGGGGACGGCACCGTGCAGACCGGCAATCAGCTGATTTATGACGCGAGGCCCTTAGGAGCCACGGCGACGATCATTTGGCTTCGGTATCGGGATGCGGGGCTTTCGCCGGATCAGCAGACCGCGCTTGTCATGATGGGTGCGATCCTTTCGGACACAAAGAATCTTCAAGCCGAAAAAACGACCTTCGCGGACAGGGAGGCCCTTCGGGAACTGAGCGGCATCGCGGGGATTTCCGATACAGACGCTTTTTACAATGAAATGTACAAGGCACTGCTTTCCTATGAAGGAATGACGGATGAGGAAATCTACTTCAGCGATTACAAAGAATATGAAACCGAAGGCAGAAAATATGGCATTGCCTGCATGAAAGTCTATGACGAGGAAAGCGCGAAGGATTTGGCGGAGCGCATGAAAGCGTTATTCCCGCCCGTGCTGGCGTCCACCGGAATGGAGATGGCGTTCGTGAAGGTCAGCATTTCCCACGACGATCTTTCCATCGCGTATCTTGTTCCCTCGGATGACGCCGCCGCCGAAGTGCTTGAAGCCGCCTTTGGCGAAACGGCCGTTTTTGACGGAACCTCCTATGTGATAACGCCCAGCGTAAGCCGGAAAACGGTCATGGTTCCGGCAATCACGGATTATCTGAAAGCGCATCCGGAGGAGTGAAGAGAATATCCATTTTTGAAGCTGCTTGTACGACTGAACGAATATGCTCATTTTTCCTTCAAGGAGGTTTGTATGGAACAAAAACTTGACAAGCAACTGAAGCTCACCCGCAGGAGCTTCCTGAAAACCATGGCCGCGGGCACGGCAGCCGCTTCCGCCGCCCTGTCCCTGCCGGGCGTCGCCTTGAGCGAAAAAACGGACGCGGCGACGTTCGCCACGCCGTCCAGCATCGCTTTTGCCACGGACAGGCAAATCGAAATCGAGCAGCCGGATGAAAAAATCCGGTATGACCTCATCGACAGCCATCTGCATTTTACAGACTTCCTGGAGGATACGGACGGTTTTCCGGCTTTGTGTCGGGCAATGGACGCATCTGGCGTGTCCCAGGCCGTGATTTTTGGGATGCCCATCGCTAAACAGTGGGACGCCACCATGGAAACGGCCCCGTCCTACTATCTGAGCAACGACAGCCGGTGCTACTACTATTCCGGCACGGACTTTATTCTGGCAGAAGAACTGCTGGCCCAGCCCTTGGAAATCAGGAAGCGCTTCTTCCCCTTCTGCTGCGGCATCAATGGCAACGACCGCTTCGCCGCCGATCATATCCGGCAATTGCTCCGACTGTACCCCAATTTCTGGTGCGGCATCGGCGAGATCATGAGCCGCCACGACGACCTGACCGCCCTCACCTACGGCGAAGCGCCCCACGTGAACAGCCCCGCGTTCCTGGACGTATTCGATTTAGCGGCGGAAGAGGGTCTGCCCGTGCTGGTACACCACAATATCACCGCCCAGAGCGAGGAAAGGGTGCTGTACCGCAAGGAATTGGAAGAAGCCTTGGCCCATAACCGAAACTGCAATATCATTTGGGCGCACATCGGCATTTCCCGGCGTGTGGAGATTCAAAATCTGGTTACTATTGCTTCCGAGCTGCTGGATACCCACCCCAACCTGTATGTGGATATTTCGTGGCTGGTGTTTGACTACTATTTTCTGGATCGGTTTCCCAACAATTACATGGACGGCGATTCCCTGGATGATTGGGCCGCCTTTATGGATAAATACTAGGATCGGGTACTGATTGGCACAGACAAAGTGGGCCATTGGGCCACCTACCCGGCGGAGGTGGTCAAGTATTACAAGCTGCTGGATAAGCTGTCTCCCGACGTGGTGCGGAAGGTCTGCCGGGAAAACGTGCTGAAACTGGTGAAACGGAATGATTGAAGTTCACGCTGCCCCCCCGTTCCAGAAAGTCACGCTTTTTTGGCTGAAAGCCCTTGAATCCGGGCGTCATATTCGCTAAGATAAAGATGAAACGGACAAAACCAGGATGAACAGAATCGGGAGTGACGTTGTTTTATGACTGTCAACTTCGCGGAAAGACTGCGGCAGTTTCGTACGGAGAAAGGCCTGTCCCAGCAGCAGCTTGCGGTGAAAATGATGGTGGACCGTTCCAGCATCGCCCGCTGGGAAAACGGCACCCGCAGCCCGGACATCACGCTGATGCCCCGTCTGTCGGAGTGCTTGGGCGTGGATGTTTCCGACCTGCTGGCCGATGACAGCACAGAGCCTGTCATTCCCCGGGTCATTCTGGTGGACGATGAAAAGCCGAACCTGGCCGGGGGCTTGCGCGAGCTGTGCGAAACGCTGCCCGGCGCGGAAATCACAGGCTTCCTTCGCCCCTCCGAAGCGCTGATGTTCGCAAAGAAAAACCCGATCAATTTGGCAATTCTGGACATTGAACTGGGCAGGAGCAATGGGTTTGAGCTGTGCGAAAAGCTGATTGCCCTCCATCCCGAAACCAACGTGGTGTTCCTGACCGCCTGGCCGGAACACGCCCTGGAAGCCTGGAAAACGGACGCCTGCGGCTTTCTGGTCAAGCCCCTGCTGCCCGCCGACGTGATGGCGATCCTGCCCAAGCTCAAGTATCCTCTCCCAGACAGTATTTTCCAATTGGGGGGGGTGACGAATAAGTGAACATCGGCTGGATGGATTTCATTAACCTGGCAGTGGGCATCGCGGGACTGACCATGATGGCGCTGGGGCTGCTGGTGACGCTGATTTACCGGCCCGTCGATCGGGTGATGCGGCAGTATTTCATCCTTTTCTTTTCGCTGCTGATCGTGTATACCGGGTCGATCTTCGTCGGTCAGATCGTTGATTATTTGGAAAACCCCGGCATGGTCATGCGGGGGAGCATATTTCTGGAATCTCTTTCGTCGTCCATGCTGATGCCCCTGCTGACCGCCTACCTGCTGCATCTGAGCGGCGAAAAATGGAGGAACAGTTTCCTGTTTGACGCCATCGCGGGGCTATGGATCGTTTACCTTGCGCTGCTGGTGTACACCCAGTTTTCTTCCGCGATTTACACCATCGACAGCGCGGGCGTCTATGAACGAGGTCCCTGGTATCCCATCCTTCTCGTGCCGCCCGCCCTGATTCTGGCGATGAACCTTTGGGGACTGTTCCGCAGGCGGAACAAGCTGGACAAAAAGCAGCGGATCGCGCTGCTGGTGTATCTGGTGGTGCCGCTGCTCTGTACCCTGATCCAGATGCTTTTCTACGGCCTGCTCACCATCGCCATCGGCACGGTGGCGTCCGCCCTGTTTATGTTCCTGTTCCTGCTGAGCGACCAGCAGGAAATCTTCGTCCGCCAGACGGAGGAAAACGCCCGCAAGGAATTTGACATCCGTATCCTGCAAATGCGCCCGCATTTCATCTACAACGCCCTGGCGAGCATCTACTACATCACCCAGGCGAACCCGAAGCAGGGCCTGAAGGTGATTCTGGATTTCTCCGTCTACCTGCGCAAGGTGTTCAGTTCCGTCATCAAGCGGGAGCCGATTCCCTTTGAGGAAGAATTGGAGCATACCCGCGCTTACTTAGCTGTGGAGCAGGCCCGGTTCGAGGACAAGCTGAACGTGGTCTTCGATACGCCCCACACCGATTTCCTCCTGCCGCCGCTGACCCTGCAACCCATTGTGGAAAACGCCGTGAAGCACGGCATGGACCCCGAAATCGAGTGCCTGACCATCACCGTCCGCACCCGCAGGGTGGAAGGCGGCAGCGAAATCACCGTGGAAAACGACGGCGCTGATTTTCTTCCCCCGGACGACATGGAGGAAGGCGTGGGGCTGGCCAGCACCCGGCTTCGCCTGGAACGCATGTGCGGGGGCACGCTGAGCATCACGCCCCGGGCGGGCGGCGGCGCGGCGGCGACCCTGCGCATCCCGGATACATCGAAATAAAATTGCGTTGCATACGTGATTTTATAATATATGAAGGAGGCATTCCTATGACCAAGAAACTTCTTTCTCTGGCGCTCATTGCCATGATGCTGGCAATGTTCATTCCTTCCGTCGCCTCTGCCGACAGCTGGTATGTGTACACGGACGACGGAAAATCCCTGAACGTGCGCAGCGAACCCGCGAAGGGCAACAACGTCATTGGCTCGCTGAAATACGGCGAATCCGTATCCGTCCGGATGACGATGGCCAACGGCTGGGCCGTCATCGACTGGGTTCACGCGGACAATTATGTGGCCTATGTGCAGAGCCGCTTCCTGGTAAACTACAAGCCCGCTCCCAAGTCCACTTCTAAGACCACCAGTACCAAAACCACCTCCACTTCCTCAAGCTCCTCTGGCAGTAAGGCCGGTATTGCAGGGATCAACGCGGAATTCAAAGCCGCCAAGCAGGTGCCCCCCTATACCGTGGTGGCCCGTCCCTCCCGTGCTTCCGGCTGGGTGAACCTGCGCTGGGCCCCCGCCACCGAGGCGGAACTCATCACCACCTGCCCCCAGGGTAAGGAATTGACCGTGATCGCCGAACTGAAAAGCTGGTATCAGGTGGAAGACCCGGACACCGGCATGATCGGCTTCATCAGCAGCAAGTATGTGACCAGGAAGTAATTGTCCAAAGCGTCAAGACAGAATAAGAAGGAGGAAAAACATATGAAAAAAATCATTGCCATGATGCTGTGCCTGGCTATGCTGCTGGGCTGCGCCGCCGCCCTGGCTGAAGCCAAAGAATATACCAATATCGGCACCATTTCGATCTTCGGCGAATATGAAGCCCGCTGCGTGCTGCCGGATGGCTATACCATGACCTCCATGCACCTGGACAACGGCGGGCTGGCAAGCGTCATTACCAGCGAAGACAAGACAAAGCCCGGCATCGTGCTTTCCATCATGTTCGATGATATGTACGCCGACGTCAAAAAGCTGAACGACCTGGACGATGAACAGCTCGCTTTCCTTGAATCCACCTACACCGACGAATTTGAGGTGGAAATCTCCTACACCGAAACCGGCTTTGGCACCAAGCTGCTGGTCGCCAAAGAAGTAAACGGCGTATTCTTCGACGTTTACACGATCTATGAAGGCTACGAATTTGAAATCGTTCTGGTTCCCGGAGAGGAAGGGGAAGCCCTGACAGACGCACAGATTCAGATGGCCGTCGAATTCCTGACCAATCTGGAATTTGTGGCGGTCGAATAAACGCCCAATACGCGCTGCGCGTAAAAGCATCGCGCCCGTTTGTGTGAACAGGCGTTGAGAAATAGAGGCGGAAGGGAGGATCGGAAGCGGGAAGCGGAAGGGTATTTATTTGCCGAAGATAATCAGGCAATCTTCGCAAAGCAAAGCATTCTGCTTCCCGTTTTCCTTCCCCCCGTTCTTTTTTCATTTCTCCCGTCCTGAATGAACGGCGGGCTTCGTCGGTTCCCGGCGCGTCCCGGGAGGTTCGCGGAAGGAGAAAGCGACGGGAGAGGAAAAAAACGGCTGCCCCTGTTTTCCGTTTTTTCTTGTTGCCAGTGAAAAGAAAACCCGATATAATAATCTATATCTGAATTCATTCTATGGTTCGGAGAGGAAGGTCGAGCATATGAAGAAGATTTTCGCGCTGCTTTTGGCTCTGTGCATGATGACGTCCGCGCTGGGCGGCATCGCCCTGGCGGAGGACGTGGAGCCGGGGCTTTTGCGGACCGCTGTGACGTATGACATTTCCACCATGGACGTGGCCCAGACCACGGACAATTACCTGATTCCCATGAACGTGTTTGACCGGCTGTTCGAGACCCGGCCCGTGGACGGCGTGGTCAAGAGCTTGGCGACGGATTATTCCGTTTCCGCCGACGGCCTGACCTACTCCTTCACCCTACGGGAGGGCGTGGTGTTCTCCAACGGCAGCCCCCTCACCGCCTCCGACGTGCAGTTTAGCTTTGAGCGGCTGCTGAAAATGGCGAAGCAGAACACGGAAATCGCCCTGGAAGTGGCGGGCGCTGAACAGGTGATGAACGGGGAAGCGGACACGCTGGCGGGCTTCAGCGTGATCGACGATACCCATTTCACCGTGACCCTCAGCGCGCCCAACGCGGGCTTCCTGGCGGAGCTTTCCTCACCCGCCATGTCCATCGTGGACGCGGAAACCATGGCGAACGCCCCCAAGTTCGGTCAGGAACCGGCGGACACCATCGGCTCCGGCCCCTATATCGTCACCGAGTGGGTGGCGAACGATCATTACACCCTGGTTTACAATGAAAAATACTGGGGCGAAGAACCCAGCGCGAAAAAGGTGATCGTGTGGGTGATTCCCGAACCCTCCACCCAGAACGAACTGTTCCTCAACGGCGAGCTGGACATGATCGACCTGGCGAGCCTGGACAGCGCCATCGTTGCCTCCACCTATAAGACCCAGTACGCGGACAAGATCGTCAGCACCCGCAAGGTGGGCATGACGTACCTGATCTTGAACGAAAACAACGAATATTTGAAGGATGTTCGCGTGCGCAAGGCCATCGGCATGGCCATCGACGTGGACGCGATCATCCAGGGCATTTTCATGGGCGACGCCACGCGGGAAAACGGCATTATCCCCACCGGCGTTTGGGGCCATAACGACGCGCTGGAGGGCTTCCCCTACGATCCCGACGGGGCCAGGGCCATGCTGAAAGAAGCCGGATACAAGGAAGGCGAAGTGCACTTCGAGCTTGCCCTGGACTCCACCGCCAACACCAGCACCCAGCTGGTTTACGCCTTTATCAGCGAGCAGCTGGAAGCCGTGGGCATCCGGGCCGAAATCAAGAGCCACGAACATTCCGCCTGGCTGGCCCTGCGTTCCTCCGGCGAAATGGATTCCTTCGTGGCCCGCTGGGGCATGGACTACAACGACCCGGCCAACATCATGTATACCTTCTTCGGCAACGCGAACGTGGCCAAGGGCCGCAGCCTCAATTACGCGGACGAGGAAGTGATGGCGCGGGTCTCGGCGGCGCGGGCCATCGTGGATGACGCGGAGCGCGAAAAAGAGTATCAGGCCCTTGAAAAGAAGCTGATTCAGGAAGACGCGGCCTGGATCCCCATGTTCACAGAGCTGCACCTGTACGCCATCGGGGAAAGGGTTGCCTCCTTCACGCCTCACTGGGCGGGATTCTCGGATTTCTACGCCGCGGACTTTGTTCTGAAATAAGATGAAACATACGCTTTTGCAGCGGCTGATTCAGGCCGTCATCGTCCTGACCGGCGTGGCGCTGCTCACCTTCGTGATGCTGCGCATCGTGCCCGGCAATCCCATCGAAACCATGATGGGCGAGCATGCCAACGTTGAAACCATCCAGCGCATGACCGCCGAAATGGGGCTGGATCAGCCGCTGCACGTACAATTCTTCAAATACGTTGCTTCCGCTTTCCGGGGAGATTTCGGCACCAGCTACTCCCTCGGAAAGCCGGTGAAGCAATTGCTGAACAGCGCCTTCGCCAATACTTTGACGCTGGCGCTGTTTGCCGCGCTGTTCGCCTGGATCGTGGGCATCGGCTGCGGCATTTTTTCCGCGCTCCGGAAAAATCATCTGTCAGACCGGCTGTTTATGGGTTTTTCCCTGCTGGGCATCTCTCTGCCGGTGTTCATGGCGGCCATGCTGCTGCAATATGTGTTCGCCTTCCGGCTACACTGGGTCCCCATTTCCGGCGTGGACAGCTGGAAGGGCTTCATCCTGCCCGCCATTGCCTTAGGCTGGAATTCCGCCGGGCAGGTGGCCCAGATGACGCGCACCTCTCTGCTGGAAACCATGCAGGAGGAATACATCGACACCGCCAGGGCCAAGGGCAGAGGCCCGGCGGGCGTGGTGGTGCTGCACGCCCTGCGCAACGCCATGCTGCCGGTGATGACCATGATGACCATTCAGCTTTCCGGCCTGCTGTCCGGCGCGGTGATCACCGAAACGGTGTTCTCCATCAACGGCGTGGGCAGGCTCATGGTACAGGCCATTTCGGGCCGGGATATCCCGCTTTTGCAGGGCACCTCCCTGCTGGCCACCGCCGTGGTGATCATCGGCAGCCTGCTTGCGGACTGCCTGTACGCGGTGCTTGATCCCCGCATCCGAAAGGAGGGCTGAGCCATGCCGCGCGACAAACGGGAACAAATGAAAAAAGTTGCCGATATCCGGCTGGAAAGCCAGATCGGCGAAGAAGAGCGTTTTTGGGATTTGATGCGCCGCATGGCGCGGGAAAACAAAACCGCCCTTCTTTCCTTTGCCGTGATCGTGCTTATGACCTTAGCGGCGGTTTTTGCGCCGCTGCTCACCCCCTACACCGAAAAGCAAATGGATTTGATGAACCGCCTGGCGGCCCCGTCTGCCAAGCACCTGCTGGGCACCGACGAGGGCGGCAGGGACGTGCTGACCCGCCTGCTCTTTGGGACGCGGGTTTCCCTGCTCATCGGCGTGGTGCCCGCGCTGCTGAGCCTGCTGCTGGGCGCGGTGCTGGGCGTGCTGGCCGGGTATAAGGGCGGGCTGACCGACGCGGTGATCATGCGCATCGCCGACGTGACCTTGGCTTTCCCTTCCATGCTGCTGGCGATGGTCATCATGTATTCTTTAGGCGGCGGCATCATGAACGTGTTCCTGACCCTGACCCTGGTCAACTGGGCCAACGTGGCCAGGGTGGTGCGCGCCCATACCCTGCGGCTCAAAAACAGCGAGTTTGCGGAAGCCGCCCGTGCCATTGGCGTACCCGGAAGAAAGATCATGCAGCGGCACATCCTGCCCAACTGCCTGCCCTCCCTGCTGGTGCTGTTCACGCTGAATATCCCGGCCTCCATCCTCACCGAAAGTAGCCTGAGCTTTTTGGGTTTGGGCATTCAGCCGCCCAACGCCTCCTGGGGACTGATGATCAACACGGGGCGGCAATATCTGTACAACGCGCCCTGGCTGTGCTTTGTCCCCGGCGCGGCGATCATGCTGATCGTTTTAGCTTTCAATTTCCTGGGCAACGGCCTGCTGGACGTGCTGGACCCCCGGCAGAAAAAACAGTAGGGGGGACGCGGCCGTGGAACAGACTGTGCTGGAGGTAAAAAACCTCACCGTCAGCTTTCATACGGAAAAGGGCGTCATCCTGCCCGTGAACGGCGTGACGCTTACTGTGCCCGCGGGGAAAATCGTAGGCGTCGTGGGGGAATCGGGCTGCGGGAAAAGTATGACGGCCCGGGCGATCATGGGCCTTGTCAAGTATCCCGGCAAGGTGACCGGGGGAAAAATCTTTTTATGCGGCAAGGAAATCACACAGCTTCCCGAAAAGGAACGCAGGCGGCTTCGTGGTTCTGAAATCTCCATGATTTTCCAGGAACCCATGACCAGCCTGAACCCGGTGGTGAAGGTGGGAAAACAGGTGGACGAGGCCGTGCGTCTGCATACGCCCTGCACCCGTGCGGAAGCGAAGCAGAAAACCCTGAACATGTTCCGGGAGGTGGAAATCCCCGAACCGGAAGCCCGATATAATTGCTATCCTCACCAACTGTCCGGGGGCCTGCGGCAGCGGGTCATGATTGCCATGGCCATGATATGCCGTCCCCGGCTGCTGATTGCCGACGAACCCACCACGGCCCTGGACGTGACCGTGGAAGCGCAGATTTTGAAGCTGCTGGAAAAGCTGCGGGACGCGGGCACCAGCGTGCTGCTCATCAGCCACAATTTAGGCGTGATCGCCCGCACCTGCGATGAGGTTTCCGTGATGTACGCGGGCAGGATCGTGGAGCATGGGGAAACGGCGGCGCTTTTTGAAAAGCCCCTGCATCCCTACACCCGGGGCCTGCTTCGTTCCGTGGCCTCCCTGCGGGCGGGCGGCGAAACGCTGCAAACCATTCCCGGCGTGGTGCCAAATCTGCTGCATTTGCCCAAGGGGTGCAGCTTTTCCCTGCGCTGCGAGAAATGCGGGGCGGACTGTGAAGAGAAAGTTCCGGAGCTTCGTCAAATCGCGCCCGGTCATTTTGCGCGCTGTTTCCTGGCGGAAAAGGAGGGCAAGGAATGAACGAATACCTGCTGGAAGCCCGAAACCTGTCCCGCGTGTTCCCGGCTGCCGGGAAAAAGACCGTACAGGCCGTCTCCGGCGTTTCCCTGGGCATTCGGGAAGGGGAGACCCTGGGCCTGGTCGGCGAATCCGGCTGCGGGAAAAGCACCTTAGGCCGCCTCATGATCCGCCTGCTCCGGCCCACAGCGGGGGATGTGCTGTTTCGCGGGAAAAACATTACAGACATGGGGGAAAAGGAGTTTTACCCCTTCCGGCGGGAAATGCAGCTGGTGTTCCAGGACCCTTACGCCTCTTTGGATCCCCGCATGACGGTGCGGGATCTGATCGCGGAACCCATTGAAACCTGGCGTCTGTGCGAAAATCGGCAGGCCGTGACCGGGCGGGTGCGTGAGCTGCTGCATGCGGTAGGCGTGCCGGAGGAATTTTTATACCGCTATCCGCACCAGTTTTCGGGCGGCCAGCGGCAACGCATCGGCATCGCCCGGGCCATTGCCGCCGAGCCTTCCTTCATCGTGTGCGACGAGCCGGTGTCTGCCCTGGACGTATCCGTGCAGAACCAGATATTGAATCTGCTTAAGGAACTGAAAACCTCCCGGAAGCTGACCTATCTGTTTATCAGTCATGATTTGTCCGTGGTGCGCTATCTGTCCGACCGGGTGTGCGTGATGTTCTTAGGCAAGGTATGCGAAATCGGCTCCACGGAGGAAGTATACAATCATCCCCGGCATCCCTATACCCGCTTTCTGCTGGACGCGGTGCCGCTGCCTGACCCAAGCCTGAAGGGAAAAGAAATCCGCCTGCTGCGCGGCGATCCGCCCAGCCCGGCCAATCCTCCCTCCGGCTGCCGCTTCCGTACCCGGTGCCCCTACGCTCAGGAACGCTGCGCCGCGGAGGAACCTGCCCTGCGGGAAACGGACGGCGTGCAAACGGCCTGCCACTTCACGGAAGAATTGAAAGGTTTATAATCCAAAGCTACCGCATTGCGAGGGGGAAAACGCTGTGCTGAATATTGATTCCTGGATACGCTTCGCGCTGACAGAGGCTTACGCGGTGGTTTTGCTCGCCTTTGTTTTTCGCAAGCCCATGCTGGAAGAAAGAAAAAATGTCTGGCTGAAAATTCTGCTCGTCATGCTGGCCATGTATTTGGCGCATTTGTTCTATGTCTTTCTGAGTCCGACGTACTTTTTCCGCCGCTTTGCTTTTTCCACGGAGCGGATGAACCTCGTGCCCTTCCGGGCCTTGAAAGAATGGCTCGCCAATCCGATCAACTTCTTCGGCAGTGTGCTGTTTTTCATGCCCATCGGTTTTTTCGAGGTGCTGCTGCATCCGGATCGTTCCCGGAAATGGCAGTTGCTCTTTTCGGCTGCAACCGCATTCGTTCTTTCACTCTTTATCGAGTTTGCCCAGTGCTTCAACTACCGGGTGCCCGATGTGGATGACGTCATCCTGAATACCGTCGGCGGCGTGCTGGGTGCGCTCCTGTGTATGCTTTTGCAGCGGATCGGTTTTGATCGGACGCGGATTGGCCGCGTACTCCTGCCCAGCATTCCGCGATCCTGGCGGCATCATGGGCTTCTGAACCGCTTTTGTATCATTCTCGTTGTCAGCATGGAAGTGATTCTTTTCGCAGCCAACTATATTCTCACCATTCCCAAGCCCCAGGTCCGGGAAAACACCGCCGCGCAGGCTGCTATGGCGCTGCCTGCCGCCACAGCGGAGCCGGAAACATCGCCAGCATCTACCCCTGAACCGGAATGGACTGCCGCAGCCGTGACCGCCGCCCCGTCGCCCACCCCGCGCGTCTACGATACCGAGAATTTGGCGCTGGAGGCGCGGAATGTCCTCCTTGTGCGGCTGGCGGACGATGCTTCAAGCGAGCAGACGATCTATGCCGTGAACAGCGAAAAGTCCATCTATCCGGCCTCCACCCTGAAAATGCTCACCGCCCTGACCGTCCTGGATATTGCGCAGCCGGATGAAATGGTTGAAGTGGGCCTTGAAATCTATGTTCCACCGATGGACGCCTCCCGCGCCAGTTTAGAATACGGGATGAAGCTCTCCGTCCGGGATCTGCTGAAAGGTTTGCTTCTGCCCTCCGGCGCGGACGCGGCCTATGCCTTGGGCGTCTACTGCGGGCGGAAATTAAAAGGAAACGATCAAACGGACATGCTGGACGCCGTGAAAGCCTTCATCGCGGCCATGAACCAAAAAGCGGCGGACATCGGCGCGGCGCATACCACCGCCGTCAATGTGGTGGGGTTGGATGATAAGAAGCAGCAGACCACCGCCGAGGACATCCTGATCCTTGCCAAAGCCTTTCTGGACAATCCGGTCCTTTCAGAGATTTGCAGCCTGCCCACAGCAAAGATCACCAGCGAAAACGGCAAGACCATTTCCCTCAAGAATACGAACAAAATGCTTCTCGCGGGAAGCGGGTACTATAACGAGGATGTGGAAGGCGTGAAAACCGGAACAACCTCCAAGGCAGGCAACTGCCTCGTTTCTGTATTCACCGTCGGGGGGGAGCGCTACCTCTGCATCGTGATGAACAGCAGCTACTACGGAAAATTTACAGATACGCAGAAGCTGTATGAATTATGTGTAAAAGCTCAATGATCTTTATGCGGAATCTCTCGGATTGGAAAACAAATCTCCCATTCTTGAACACAAAAAGCATCAACGATTGGGTTGGTTGAAATGTTGGCGCATTTCAGCCCGATCCCGTTTGTAATCGGTATAGAGCGCGTTCTTTTCCGATTGCAGGTTTTGGTATTCCGCATTGAGGTCTCCCACTTTCGGCAGTTTTTTTTACGCTCATGGCGTCAAAGGCTTTTTTTGCCGCCCGGTGCATGGCGATTTCCTGTTCGTGCTGGGCGGCGAATTTGGGCGACCAGTTGGAGTTCTTATATTGCGCGTATATCTCCCGTGTTCTGGAATACTGGATGATATGCGTTTTTATTTAGCTGATTTCCCGCTGGCGATCCTCGATTTCCCGAATCCGCTTCATCTTTTCTTCGGTTTTTCCACTGGCCTCGTCTGCACGGCGGTCAAGCTCGGCCCGATCCAACAGGCCGTGTTCCCACAGATAGGAAAAAGTCTTTGCCATCTCTTTCAGGTTGATTGTCGGCGGAAGCGAGTGGGCTTCTTCTATCATTTTGTGTATGGCTGTTCCATGACCTACCGCTTGGAAGAAAACCGCGCTTTCGTCAATTATTCTGTGGACGCCGAAGGAGATTATAGCGTTTGTGTCGAATTAAGAAATTGGGATGGCACGCTCGTTGCTTCCGCACACGTCACGATCCCTCCGCCTTAGGCTGGAGCATCAGCGGCAACAAAAAGGGCCTGTTCACTCGCGCCCGCCAGCCCAAGGACGCCGCCTACACCATGAAAAAACGCTGGGAGGGAAAATGAAATGAGTGAAAAGAAAACCGCGAAAGAACTTGTTCAGCAAATGACATTGGAAGAAAAATGCTCCATGCTGTCCGGCCTGGATTTCTGGCATACCCAGCCTATCCCGCGCTTAGGCATCGAAGCCGTGATGGTGTCTGACGGCCCTCACGGATTGCGCAAGCAGGCGGAAAAGGCCGACCATTTGGGCCTGAACGAAAGCATCCCCGCCGTGTGCTTCCCCGCCGCCTGCGCCATGGCGGCCAGCTTTGACCGCGCCCTGCTGCGCCGGGTGGGCGAAGCCATGGGCGACCAGTGCCAGCACGAGCAGGTGGGCGTGAACCTGGGTCCCGCTATCAACATCAAGCGCTCCCCTCTGTGCGGGCGGAACTTTGAATACATGAGTGAAGACCCCTACCTGGCGGGCGAACTGGCCGTCAGCCTGATCCAGGGCGTGCAGAGCAAAAACGTGGGCGTCAGCGTGAAGCACTTCGCCGCTAACAATCAGGAACACCGCCGCATGTCCAGCGACAGCGTGGTGGACGAAAGAACCCTGCGGGAAATCTACCTGCCCGCCTTTGAAGCGGCAGCCAAACGGGGCCACGCCTGGACCTTCATGTGTTCCTACAACAAGCTGAACGGCGAATACGCCAGTCAGCATAAGTGGCTGCTCACCGACCTTCTGCGCAAGGAATGGGGCTTTGACGGCTACGTTATGAGCGACTGGGGCGCGGTGAGCGACCGGGTGAAGGGCGTGGAAGCGGGCCTCGATCTGGAAATGCCGTCCAGCAACGGGGAACGGGACAGGGCCGTGATGAAAGCCGTTCAGGAAGGCCGTCTGGATGAAAAGTATGTGGATCAGGCCGTGGAACGCATTCTCGACGTGAACCTGCGGTATCTGAACCACGCCAAGCCCGAAACGCCCTGGGACAAGGAAGCCGACCACGCATTGGCGGGCCGGGCTGCTGCCGAGTGCATGGTGCTGCTGAAAAACGAGGACAATATTCTGCCCTTAAAGAAAGAAGAAAAGGTGGCCGTCATCGGCGAATTTGCCGCAAAGCCCCGTTATCAGGGCGGCGGAAGCTCCCACATCAACAGCTTCAAGGTCACGTCCCTTTTGGACGCTTTAGCGGGCGAACAGAATATCACTTACGCCCAGGGCTACATGATCAAAGCCGAAACCACTGACGACGTCCTGCTCGCGCAAGCCATCGAAGCGGCCAAAGCGGCGGACAAGGCCGTAGTGGTGGCGGGGCTGCCCGACAGCTTTGAAAGTGAGGGCTATGACCGCACCCATATGCACATGCCGGAAAACCAGATTGCCCTGATCGAAGCGGTGGCGAAGGCCAACCCCAACACAGTGGTACTGCTGTACAACGGTTCCCCGGTGGAAATGCCCTGGATCGACTGCGCGAAGGGCGTGATCGAGGGGTATTTGGGCGGCCAGAACGTGGGCTTTGCCAGCCGCGCCGTGCTGTACGGCGATGTGAACCCCTGCGGTCGGCTGCCCGAAACCCTGCCGGAGCATTTGGAGGACACCCCCTGCTACCTGACCTATGGCGGCGAGGGCAACCGGGCGGAATACACGGAAGGGGTTTTCGTGGGCTATCGCTGGTATACCAGCAAGCTGCAGCCCGTGCTGTTCCCCTTCGGCTACGGCCTGAGCTACACCCAGTTTAAGTACGCCAACCTGCGCCTGTCTTCGGACAGCGTAAAGGATACTGATACTGTGACCGTGCAGGTAGACGTGACCAACGTGGGCGCGCTGCCCGGCAAGGAAGTGGTGCAGCTGTACGTGGCCCCGCCCAAAACCGACCTGATTCGCCCCGTTCGGGAGCTGAAGGGCTTTGAAAAGGTGGAACTCCAGCCCGGCGAAACCAAAACCGTGTCCTTCGCCCTGGATGAACGCTCCTTCGCCTACTGGAACACGGCGCTTCACGACTGGCACGTGGTCAGCGGCGATTACGATATTGAAATCTGCCGTAACGCAGAGGAAGTGGAGCTTGCCGCCAATCTAAAGGTGACCGGCACCAAAGCGCTGCCCCGGCATTACGACGCCGATACTATCGTGATGGATCTGGATGAAAAGGCCATGGGCGTCTTCCAGGAGAGCATGAAGGCAGCCCTGCCCAGCGGGGAAGAAGCGGGGGAGGACGCCGCCGTCAGCGCGGAAATGGCCATGGCCATGATGCGGTATATGCCCCTGCGCGCTTTCGCCTCCTTCAACGGCGTCGCGCTTCGGGATATTGAACAGTTGGTAGACCAAATGAACAAAGCATAAAAAACAATCAGGAGGGACGAATCATGCTGAATCTGAACGTAAAACCCGCCAACGAATGCCGCTGGGACGCCGTATCACTGGGCGAAATCATGCTGCGCTTAGACCCCGGCGAGGGCCGCATCCGCACCGCCCGGGAATTCAAAGCCTGGGAGGGCGGCGGCGAATACAACGTGGTGCGCGGCCTGCACAAGTGCTTCGGCATGCGCACGGGCGTGCTGACCGCCTTTGCCGACAACGAAGTGGGCAAGCTGCTCAAGGACCTGATCGAGCAGGGCGGCGTGGATACCAGCCTGATCTGCTGGAAAAAGACGGACGGCATCGGTCGCCTGTGCCGCAACGGCCTGAACTTCACCGAGCGGGGCTTCGGCATCCGGGGCGCCGTGGGCTGCTCCGACCGCGCCAACACCGCCATTTCCCAGGCCAAGCCCGAGGACTTCGATTTTGAATATGTCTTCGGCACGCTGGGCGTGCGCTGGCTGCACACCGGCGGCATCTACGCGGCCCTGTCCGAACAGAGCTGCGAAACCGTCATCGAAGCCTGCAAGATCGCCAAGAAATACGGTACCATGATTTCCTACGACCTGAACTACCGCCCCTCCATGTGGTCTGCCATCGGCGGCCTGGAAAAAGCCCGCCAGGTGAACAAAGAAGTGGCCCAGTATGTGGACGTGATGATCGGCAACGAGGAAGATTTCACCGCCTGCTTAGGCCTGCAGGTAGAAGGCAACGACGAAAATCTGAAGGAACTGAACCTGGACGGCTACTACAAGATGATCGAGGAAGCCGCCCGGCAATATCCCAACTTTAAGGCCATCGCCACCACCCTGCGCACTGTGAAAACCGCCACCATCAACGACTGGAAAGCCATCTGCTGGGCGGACGGCAAGGTGCATATGTCCAAGGAATACAATGGGCTGGAAATCCTGGACCGCGTGGGCGGAGGCGACTCCTTTGCTTCCGGTCTGGTGTACGGCCTCATCACCACCGGCGACCCCGAATTGGCCGTGAACTACGGCGCGGCCCACGGCGCGCTCGCCATGACCACCCCCGGCGATACTTCCATGGCCAGCAAGGAAGAAGTGGAATCCATCATGAAGAACGGCAGCGCCCGGGTGAAGCGTTAATGAAGTCTCCCCCGGCGGGGGCTTTCCCGGCGTCACGGGCGGAGCGGAGAAGAAGCCGCACACAGAAAGGGGAAACGTGCTGATGAAAAGGATGCTTGCGCTGCTGCTTACCCTGGCCGCGCTGGTTTGCTGCTTTGGCGCAGCCGCCGAAGAACCTGAGGGGGCCGAGGCGTACGACGGCGTGTTTGCCCTGATGACCATCCCGTACGAGCTGTTCTATGAGGCGGAGACCACGGCGGGTCATTACGATTCCGTGTCCTCCGCCACCCGCGTGAAGCCCCTGATGATGGTTTACGCGGGCGGTTCGTTCCATTACATGCCCGACGGGCGGGAGATCACCGGCGTGATTTTCCCCGTGTACGCGGAAAGCGAGGAAATGCTCGCCCTGTACGGCGGCGAGGAAATCACCGACGATTCCTCCGTTGACGTCACCGTGAACGACAAGGGCAAGATAACAACCACCACCTTCAAAGGCAAGAACGCGCTGTTCCAGTCCTATCCCTTCTCCTATTACCGGCTGAGCGAGGCTCCGGCGGTGTTCAAGCGCCTGGGATGGGACAGCAGCTTCGGCCCCATGGAGGGGCCTACCGTCATGCTCGACGGCACGGTCAGCCTGATTTCCGATCCTTTCGCCCAGGTGTGCCTGAGCGTGGAGGGCGTGGAAGAGGTGCTGAGCGGGGTGGAGGTCAACGCCATGGTCTTGGTGGCGAACGACGGCACAAGGCTGGGCATGAAGCATATAGAAAACATCTGGCTCAAAACCTTCTCCGGCTTTAACTTCGATTCGGAAATCTATTCCCTGCTCAAGGGGCGGGGCGTCGTCAGCGTGGAATTCTATACGTTCGACGCCAAGTACGTGGTAATGGCCGAAGAAGAAGTGACGATCGAGTGAACGGCGTCCGTTCAGCCCGCCGACAAATCCCCGCTTTCGGAAGAAGGCGGGGATGCGTTCATTTTGGGGCGGGAGCCTCAACAAAATTACCAAAATATTCCAAATATTTACAAAAGAAAT
Source organism: uncultured Christensenellaceae bacterium (assembly GCA_905234985.1). Taxonomy (GTDB): domain Bacteria; phylum Bacillota; class Clostridia; order Christensenellales; family Aristaeellaceae; genus RUG563. Next base: position 30,982 of record CAJOJQ010000008.1, on the reverse strand, counting down.
GGATTGACAATCCACGTCGTCTCTGGTATAATATCCGTTGCTGGCGGAAAGGCCAGTGTGCCGATATAGCTCAGTTGGTAGAGCGGCTGATTCGTAATCATCAGGTCAAGGGTTCGAGTCCCTTTATCGGCTCCATTTTTTTCGAGGTGTAGCGCAGTCTGGTAGCGCGTTTGGTTCGGGACCAAAAGGCCGTGGGTTCGAATCCCACCACTTCGACTCCCGGAAGCGTTGATTTTCAATGGCTTCCGGTTTTTTCGTTTTCCTGGCAATGGTGATTTTTTCTCGTTGCAGCTTTCCGGGGTGCAGCACGCTGGCAAGGCGCCGATTTTCACCTCGAAAAATCCACTTCCGTAGTTTTCCGCTCGAGATGATATCCGATTTAAGAGGAGGCTAAATCATGTCTGAAACTATTCGGAAGCAATTGAATTATACAATTGCGTGTATTCATGAATTTGCCCGGAAGAAGCAACTGACGAAACAGGCGGCGTTCCAATATCTGGATCAGCACAAAGGGATATCCTTTTTGTCAGATCATTATGAAATAGAACATACGCTGTCAATGGAAGACGCACTGAGTGATCTTGAAACAATATGCCGGAACAACGGAGGGACGCTGTCATGATTCTCTATCACGGTTCCAATCTGGAGATAGACGTTATTGATCTGAATAAATGCCGCCCGAACAAAGATTTTGGGAAAGGGTTTTACCTGACCGATATTCCCGAACAGGCGATGAGGATGGCCAAGCGGGTTTCGTTGATTTACGGCGGGAATCCGATCGTGACGCGCTATGAAGCAGATTTGGATAAATTGATGAACAGCGGTCTGTCGATCCGAAAGTTTGACCGGCCTGATATACAATGGGCAACGTTTGTTATGAACAATCGTTCCGGGAAGAAAATTGATAAGGATTCTCCGGAGTGTAATCTGCTTAACCAGTATGATATCGTCGTGGGTCCTGTTGCGAATGATGATATGGCGCTTCTGTTCCGGCAATTTGAGGAAGGATTTATTGATATCAAAATTCTCACGCGGGAGATGACTTATAAGAAATTGACGAATCAGTACTCGTTCCATACACAGCGTGCGGTTGCTCTGCTGAAGAAAGAAGGTGTAATCAGATGAGCAAGGCGGAGATGCTGATGGAGTATATCACGCAGGATATTGTGGCCTGGCTGATGGATGAGGAACGTTTAACCATGGAGGAAGCACTTCGCAGGTTTTATACTTCGGAGACGTTCGGCAAGCTGAATGATCCGGATACAGGATTGTATTTGGATGCACCGATTTCTGTATACAGACTTTTCCGGGATGAACAGGTAAATGGGCGGATCGTTCAGAATGAAATCTGATCAGATCGGAGGATACACATGTATTTTTGCCCTGCGAATCGACGATTTGCAGGGCGTTTTGATTATTTCAGGAATACCGCAATTCAAATCAAAAAAGCGGCCCATTTCCGCTGTATCATAAGGCCGAAGCAGACGAAAGGAGCGGGGAAAAATGACAGCGTGGCACAGAACCGTTCAGGAAATCATCGACGAGGTGGACGCCGCAATCAAAAACGAGAACGACGAAGCCCTGGCGCTGAAAGCGCTGGCTGAGCGCATGGGATATTCGGAATACCATATGTCCCGGCGGTTTTCGGAAATCTCCGGCATGCAGTTCCGGGACTATCTGCGGCTTCGGCGGCTGGCCTTCGCGCTCAAGGAACTGCGGGACGGCAGGGACGGGATTTTGAACATCGCGGTGAAGTACGGGTTTTCCTCCCAGGAGGCGTTCACCCGCGCGTTCAAGGCGGCCTATGGGATCACCCCCGCCGAATACCGAAAAAACCCCGTACCGGTGGTGCTGCAAACCATCCTGCGGCCTTTTGACTGTTATCTGCTGGAAGGAGATGCAAACGGCATGGAAGAAAGCAAACAGGATGTAAAAACGTACTTTGTGAACATCCCGGCCCACAAGTTCCTGCACATCCGGAACTATGAAAGCATCGGGTACTGGGATTTCTGGCAGAAAGAAGCGATGATCCCCGGCTGCGACTGCGGCACCATCTGCGGCCTGCTGGACAGCATTCCCGGCAAGCTGGACGACGCGGGCGGCGGGGCGGAGGACGCATCCAGCGGCCAGCTCATGGCTTGGATCAACGAACCGGCGGGCCGCATCTGCTCCTGGGGCATCCCCCTGGCGGAAGCCTACGGCGTGCGGCTGCCCGCCGATTACGAGGGGCCGGTGCCCAGCCAGATGCAATTGATGGACGTGCCGGAAGGGGAATACGTGGTGTTCGAGCATGGCCCCTTCGATTTTGAAACGGAAAACCGCGCCGTGGAAGAAAAGATGGAAGCGGCCATGAAAGCCATGGATTACGGAAAATACGGCTATCAGCTGGATACCGCCCAAGGCCGGGTGTTCTACTTCTATCACGACGCGAAACGGTTCTGGAAATACGTCCGCCCGGTGCGGAAGCTGTGATGGCGAAAAGCCGATAAAAAAGAAAAAGCTGGGGCTATGCGCCCCAGACCCGCACCAGGGTGGTGACCACCCTGGACCCACAACGTGCGATGATACGTTATTGGAATAAATCAGCAACTTCCGCCTGTGACGGTAAGGCGACAACGGTTTTGTGGGCTTCTGGCCCAAAGAAAGCCAAGAAAATCCTCTGGTGGAAAGCTCGCTTTCTCCAGAGGATTTTTCTTCGGCTTTCTCCGGATGCGCTGCATCCGGCTTGGCGGCTATGCCGCCAGGCCAGAAGCGCAACGGAGATATGCTTTCATATCTTTGCACAACTTCGGGAACCAATCTGGATTGCCCAATCAAGCAGCATCCGCAATAGAGGTCCAGGAGATGAAATCTCCTGGTTCAGGGGTACAGGGGGCTGAAGAAGCCCCCTGTAAACTATCGTTCCTCCCACTCCTCCCGGGAAATAGCGTACACGGCGGTTTTGTGGCCCCATTGGGTATCGTCAAACTCCTTGACGAACCGCATGCCGTTGGCGGCGGCGGTAGCGCGGGAGGGGAGGTTGGCGGCGTTCATGTAGGAATACAGGCATTGAAAATCCGTGTGGGCAAAGGCCCAGTCCCGCACGGCGCGGGCGGCTTCCTTGCCCAGGCCCTGCCGCCAGCGTTCCTTGCGGATGTGGTAGCCCACCTCGGGCAGATGTTCCCCGTCGATCTGCTGCATGGTCAGGCCGCAGTCGCCCACAAATTCCCCGGTTTCCTTTAAGATGGCCGCCCAGAGGCCGAAGCCGTACCGGCGGTAGTTGTCCATGCTCCAATCCAGCCAGCGCTGCACGCCCTTTTCGTCGTAGGGCTTGGGATAATATCGCATGGTTTCCGGGTCGGACAGGATGGGATACAGCGCGTCAAAATCGGCTTGCTCGTATTCCCGCAGGATCAGCCGTTCCGTTTCAAGAATGATGCCGTTCATGCCCGCGCGCCTTCCCGGAAAACGCGCACCACCACGCCGCCGGGCACCACGTCCACCGTGGCGCACAGCTCGGCCGTTTCCCAATCGGAAAGCAGGGCGCTGTCGGTGACGACCGCGGGCTTGAAGCCGCTGCAGAAGCTGCCCTGGTTTTCGATGAAGATGCGGCAGCTTTGGCCGTTTTTGTCCGTGCCCTCCAGCATATAGCGGGCGGAGAGGGCAGCTTTCCCGTCCTTGCTGATGTTCTGGGTGTCCACGCCGGGGCCGATCACCTGGCCCGTGAACCAGGGGCCGCCCGCCGTGCCGGTAAAGGGGATCATCAGGATATCGCGGGTGCTTCCGTTCACCCGCAGGGAGGGAAGGAGCTTCACCTGGATCTCAAGAAGCATTTCGCCGTTCATGGCCGTCCGTCCTTTCGTAATGAAGATAAAACGCCGTTTGCGCTTACTATACCGGAATTTGGATGATTTTTCAAGTTCTTTTGCATTTTATGTATTTTTAGGCTTGTTTTCTCCCTGTTTATCCTGTAAAATGAAAGCGTATGTGGGATTTTTGAACTGAAAACATTTAAAGGAGGTTTCCCATGAAAGCGGACAAGCGGGCTTGGTGGAAGGAAGCGGTGGTGTACCAGATTTATCCCCGTTCCTTCGCGGACTCCAACGGCGACGGCATCGGCGATCTGAACGGCGTGACCGAACACCTGGATTATTTGAAGGAATTAGGGGTGGACGTGATCTGGTGCAGTCCCTTTTTTGCCTCCCCCAACTATGACAACGGCTACGATATTTCCGATTACCGCGCCATCATGAAGGAATTTGGCACCATGGAGGATTTTGACCGGATGCTCTCCGGCATCCATGCCCGCGGCATGAAGCTGGTGATGGATCTGGTGGTGAACCATTCCTCCGAGGAACACGTCTGGTTTGTGGAAAGCCGCAAGAGCCGGGACAATCCTTACCGGGATTACTATATCTGGCGGGACGGCGTGGACGGCGGCGAGCCCAACAACTGGGGCAGCTGTTTTTCCGGCTCCGCCTGGCAGCTGGACGAAACGACGGGCCAGTATTATCTGCATCTGTTCACCAAGCAGCAGCCGGACCTCAACTGGGCCAACCCCAAGGTGCGGGACGAAATCTTTGACATGATGACCTGGTGGTGCAAAAAGGGCATCGACGGCTTCCGCATGGACGTGATCGGCATGATCGGCAAGGAGAATTACAACGACGGCCCCGTGTATCCCGGCGCGCTGTACGGCGATTTCGTACCGTCCTGCCAGCATACGGAAACCACCCATCGGTATTTAAAGGAAATGCGGGAACGGGTGCTGGACAAGTTCGACCTGCTCACCGTGGGCGAGTGCGGCGGCACCCCGGCGGACGCCATTCGCTATGCCAACGACGACGGCAGCGAGCTGAACATGTCCTTCTGCTTCGAGCATACCGACGGCATCTGCGACCATACCGAAATGGGCAAGTGGAGCGATCACGGCGGCCCGCTGGACGAGGTGCGGGAGGTGCTGAACCGCTGGCAGCTGGCCTTGCAGGGGAAAGCCTGGAACAGCGTGTACCTGACCAACCACGATCAGCCCCGGCAGGTGAGCCGCTTCGGCAACGACAGCCCCCTGTGGCGGGAAAAGAGCGCCAAGATGTTGGGCACCCTGATCCACATGATGCGCGGCACGCCCTACGTGTACCAGGGCGAAGAATTGGGCATGACCAATATCTATTTTAAATCCATTGACCAGTACCAGGACGTGGAGGTGCATAACGCCTGGAAGCAGTGGGTGCTGTCCGGTCGGGTCAGCGCCACGGATATGCTCAGGTGGTTCGCCAAAATCGCCCGGGACAACGCCCGCACTCCCATGCAGTGGAACAGCCAGCCCAACGCGGGCTTCACCACCGGCACGCCCTGGCTGCCCGTCAACAACAATTACCTGGAAATCAACGCGGAAAAGGCTTTGAAGGACCCGGACAGCGTGTTCCATTACTACAAAAAGCTCATCGCCCTGCGCCACATCCACGATATCATCGTGTACGGCGAATTCATCCCGCTGCTGGAAAACGATCCGAGCGTCTACGCCTACCGCCGGGCGCTGGACGGGAAGGAACTGACCGTGCTGTGCAACTGGACGGATAAAACCGTGCCCTGCGCCCTGTCCTCCGACGAAATGGGTGAAGAGCTGATTTCCAATTATCCGGAACACAAAGAAGGCTTCCTGTATCCCTACGAAGCCAGGGTGATGCTGAAATAATCTCAAGCATCACGCGGCCCCGACAGAGTTTTGCCTGTCGGGGCCGCTTTCTGTATGCGCGTCAAACGATCACGTCGGCCTGCTCCACGGGCAGGGCTTTTCGCAGGTCTGTCAGCGAGCATTCCACCTGGCAGCCGATCTTGCCCGCGCTGAACATGATGGTGTCAAAATCCGCCGCCGTTTCATGGATGACCGTGCGGAACTGCTTTTTCATGCCGATGGGGGAGCAGCCGCCGTGAACGTAGCCGGTGAGGGGCAAAAGCTCCTTGCTTTTCAGCATTTCCAGGGCCTTTTCGCCCACCGCCGCGGCGGCTTTTTTCAAATCCAGCTCCTCCGCCACGGGGATCATGAATACGTAATGATTGCGGCTTTTGCCCACCGTCACCAGAGTTTTAAAGGCGCGCTTAGGGTCCTCTCCCAAGACGGCGGCCACGTCCACCCCGCTGATGGCCCCGGTGTCGCCGTAATAATGCTCCCGATAGGGGATTTTCAGGCGCTCTAAGGTGCGCATTACATTCGTCTTTTCCTGTTTCACAATTATGTTCCTCGCGCTGCTCAAGATGCGTTTGTTATGTCAGAGTTGAGAGTTAAGAGTTGAGATAAATAGTGTTTAACATATAGAGAATCCTATTGATTGACTATATAACTCTCAACTCTCCGCTCTCAACTCTTTCTGTTCTAAAGCGTCCTTTAGGAATCAACAGAACAATTGTCAGCCAAACGTCATCCGATGCACGGCAGGCTGGCGGCGGCCACGCTCTGGCCCACGCGGCGGCTGGCCTCGTCGGGGATATGCAGCTTCATACGCTGGGCCAGCTCGGGGAATTCGGTGTCCAGCACTTCCTGGGCCTTTTTCAGCAGGATAGGGCCGCCTTCGCCGGAGGTGACCCGGCCCATGATGAGCACGTGGTCGATGGTATAGAAGCGGCTGTACCAGGCCAGGGTGTAGCCGAAATACACGCCGATGGATTCATAGATCTTGGCGGCTTCGGGGTTGCCCGCGGCCATTTCCTTCTGCACGACCTTGAGCTTTTCGGCGGGGGAGAGGCTTTCATCCAGGGCGATGCCCGCGGCGGGCGCCAGCTTGATCACGCCGTCCTGGCTGAAATACTTGACGCCGCAGCCCCAATCGCCGCTCCACTCGTCCACCATGGCGTCCCGGTTGAAGTCCACGGGGGCGAAGGCCAATTCGTTCAGCCAGCCGGTGATGTTCATGTCCTTGTCCACGTAGCCGCCCGCTTCGCTGGTGCCCATGGCGACGCCTAACACGTTGCCCACGCCCAATTCCATGGCCCCGGCTAAGGCCGTCACGTCGCCGTCGTTGGCCACTTCCAGGGGCGCGCCGATTTCCTTGGCCACGTCGATGTACATGGTCTTGGCCCGCTTCTGGAAGTCCTCTTTGCTCAGCTTCAGGAACAGGGAGGCCACCATCACCTTGTTGTCGATGTACACGCCCGCGCTGGAAACGCCGATGGCGTCCACCCGGGGCATATGGCTGGCGGCGGCTTTCATGGCGGACAGGATGCCGTCGTAGTGGTATTGGGGATCGGAAGTGGTCTTGGGGAACCACACCACTTCTTCGGAATAAACCGCCTCCCCGTCGATCACGGCGGACACTTTGCGGTCGCTGCCGCCCGCGTCGAAGCCGATGCGGCAGCCCTCCAAATGGCGGCCCACGCTGCCCGCGGAGGAACGGGTCACCAGCACGTCCTCCATTTTTTCGGCCTGGGCCACTTCAAAGGGGCGCTCGTACACGGTAGCCATGAAATCCGCGTCGAAGGCGCGTTCGCCCCCCGCCTGGTAAGCGGCGAGCAGGTGTTCATACACTTCTTTGGAGCCGAAGGTGACGATGCGGTAGCCGCCCCTGGCCCACAGCAGGGTTTTGATGATCCGATCCAGCAGGGGCACGGTGCGGGCGTCCTGGCCGTCGGGGAAAATGTTCATTTGATAATGGTCGCAGTAGCCCTGATTGCGCACGATCAGCACGCCGAAGGGCACGCCCTTGCAGCTGGCGGCTACATCTTTTTCATAAGCGCGGGCTTCGATTTCCAAGGGGCGAAAGCCGGGATCCAGGGGGGCGGCAACCTTTAATGCCATGCAAATGACCTCCTTATCTTTCACGCTTTTTGAAACTTGCAAACGCCCCGCACGATGGTTTTCAGCACGTTGCAGTCTTCGTCCATGAGGATGATATCGGCGTCCTTGCCGGGGGTGAGGGAACCCTTTCGATCGTCCAAATGAGCCGATTCGGCGGCGTTCAGGGACGCGGCGCGCACGGCGGCGTACAGGGGAATATACCCGTAATCCCGCAGGTTGCGCACGCCCTGATTGAGCTTTAACACGCTGCCCGCGATGGTGCCGTCCTTCAGGCGGCATTCGATGCCCTTGAGTACGAACACCTGGCCGCCGTTTTCGTATTCCCCATCCGGCATGCCCGCGGAACGCAGGGCGTCGGTGATCAGCACCAGCTTGTTGCCCTTGAGCCGCGCCATCATGGGGAAAATGCCCTTGTTCACGTGGAAGGTGTCGGGGATCAGCTCGGTGTAAATATCGGTATTCAGCGCCGCGCCCACCACGCCGGGATCCCGGTGCATGAGGGGCGTCATGGCGTTGAAGGTGTGGGTGCTGCGCGTCACGCCAGCGTGAATGGCTTCCATGGCCTGGTCAAAATTGGCGCTGGTGTGGCCGATGGACAGGGCGATATTCGATTCCTGCCGCAGGCGGCGGGTAAATTCCAGGCCGCCGGGCATTTCCGGGGCGAAGGTGATCACCTTGATGACGTCCTTGAAGGGCAGCACCTTGTCCGCGTCCGGGGCCAGAATGTAGGCTTCGTTCTGCGCGCCCTTCTTTCCGGGATTGATGAAGGGGCCTTCCATGTGCATGCCCGCGATCTGCGCCCCGTCAAAATCGGGGGAGAGGCTTTCTTCCATCAGGCCCCGGATGTGGCGGCACACGCTCTCCAGCGTACTCCATGCCACGGTCAGGGTGGTGGGCAGGAAGGAGGTGACGCCGTTTTCCAGCAGGCCATGGGCCATTTTGCGGATATCCTCGGGGTCGTTGTCGGACACGTCCACATTCTGGTAGCCGTGAATGTGTACGTCCACAAGGCCCGGGGCCACGTAAGCGCCCTGGGCGTCGATGATTTCATCCGCCTGGGCCTTGGCCTTGTCCGGGTCGGTGAGGCAGACGATCCGTTCATCGTAAAGAAGGGCTTTTCCCTTCACTTCGCTGTCGGGCAGCAGCACCCGGCCATTGAGAATGGCTTTCATGGGCAGTCACGCTCCTTTTTTATGCGGTGGTCATGCTGTTGTTTCTGGTATTATTATATATGATCCGGACAGGATTTACAATAGAAAAACATCAAAAAAGAGCAAAGATGAAAAAAAGAAAACAGCCGCAGGCGGTGAACCTGCGGCTGGGGAGCTGCGCTGTTTTACGGCGCGACGACGCGGTAGGTGAAGGCGCTGAACCGGGCGTCTCCCTCCGCCGCTTCCGCGTTGTAGTGGAACAGTCCGGCGCGAACGCCCGCGAAGTGCTTTAGATCGAAGGCCATTTTCTGGGGCGCGCCCAGGGGCAGCCAAGCGCCGTTTTCCAGATAGGAAAAGGAAACGGTGTCCTTCATGTCGGTGAAATCGAACAGGACTTTCAGAACGACGGTTTCCGAACAGGGCGTTTCCGCCGCCACGGTTTCGCCGGGTTGGCCGTCCAAAGGTTTCGTCAGCAAGGACAGCACAAAGCCCTCTTCCGTGCGGCGCAGGGCGGCGGCGCTCCATGCGTATTGCAGGGCGCACAGGCCCGCCCGGCCTCCGCTTGCCAGCCGGGAGCCGTCCAATTGCACCGTAACCTCCGTAACGGGGTAGGTGCAGCGGACGGTAAGGGTATTGCGGGCGTCGGTCAGTTCGCCGTCGATCCGTCCGGCGGCGAGGTATAGGAAGCCGTCGCCGCTCTGCCACAGGCTGTCGTCCGGCACGTGATTCCATTCCCACATGGCTTTCAGGGCGGGGGCGTCAAAGGAATCGTCTTCCGCCAGAGGCGCGCAGGCGTAGCCGGGGCGGGCGGTGAGGTTCACCGCCTCTTTGGGCGCTTTCCCGCCGTCCCCGATCACCGGCATGCCTTGTTCCCAGTGCATGGGAATCAGCACAGGGGTGCGGCCCACCGCGCCGCGATCCTGGAAGAAAAACGCGTACCAGCGCCCGTCGGGCGTATCGACCACGCCGCCCTGAGCCACACCCTGGCCGTGATAGCCATGATCGTCGTTGAACACGACGCCGCCGGTGAATTTCCCCGTCAGGCTGCCTGATGCGAAGCAGCTTTCCACCCGCCGCCAGCGATCCGGCAGGGAATGGATGGTGAACAAATAGTATCTGCCGTCGATCTTGTAGAAGTGGGAGCCTTCGTAGCCCAGCGTTTTGGTTTTTTCCATGGTCACCAGCACCCGGTCCAGGCCGCCGGGCTGGGGGCTGGTGAGGGTCTCGTTCATTTCCGTCAAATGGATGGTGCTGTTGCCGTAAACGATATAGGCTTTTCCGCCGTCAAAGAACAGGGAAGGATCGTGGTACAGGCCGGGGAGGACGCTCAAGGTCCAGGGGCCGTTTTCAATATCCTTCGTGCGGTAAATGTGGGTTTCGCCCTTGTCCACCACCGCGAAGCACACATAAAACACGCCGTCCTGCCAGCGCAGGGAGGGCGCCCACATGCCCTTGCCGTAGCAATTCTGGCCGTTCGTCAGCGTGCGGGCGTCCGTTTCGTCCAGGGCCGCATACAGGTGGCCGCACCATTCCCAGTGGATGAGATCATAGCTTCGCAGGATGGCGCAGCCGGGGGAGAAGTGCATGGTGGTGCTGACCAGGTAGTAAGTATCGCCCACCCGGATCACGTCGGGGTCGGGGAAATCGCTGCCGGTGAGCAGGCTTGATCCCTTACTGGCCCTGGAGGGGGGAAAAGAACTGCCAGGAAAGCAGCTGCACGTTGGCCCGGGTGAAGCGGAAATACAGGTCATGTTCGCCCGTGATGGTTTCCGGCAGGGAGAATAGTTCGTTCCGTGCTTCTGTGGCGGCGGGCAGGCTGATCACCGCAACGGGTTTACTGTTCAGGCTGTCCAGCAGGATTTCGATTTTCGCGTCTTCCGGGGCCGTCCAGGCGAGCTTCACGCTCCCCGCGCCCTCCGCGCCGAAATCCGCGCCCGCGACGCCGATCCAGCCGCCCGCGGATGTGCTTTTGACAAGCATGCCGCCCGCGCCCGGCACGGTTTCCGCCCCCGCCAGGGAGGCCAGGGTGGCGGCGGGAACGGGCTGGAAGGGATCGAAGGGCTTTATCTGCGCAGCGCCTTCATAGGTGCCCTTGGACAGGGCGGGCAGGCCCTGTTCGTTCAGGTTCAGCACGTCGATGAAGGTGCTGCGGTAGCCCGCGCCCCAGCCCATGGCCTTATCCACGGTGGCGGCGTGGTAGGCGATATAGGTTTGGCCCTTGAACGCAAACATGCAGTGGTGGTTGTTGCCGCCCGCGCCGAAGAGCACGCCGGGGTTTTGCAGCACCCGCCCGCCGAACGCGAAGGGACCCATGGGAGAATCGGAGGTCATGTACACGATTTCGCCGCTCTGGAAGCCCTGGGCGCTGCCGGAGGCAGGCACGTTGAAATTGGAGCAGTAGGAGTACACGTAGGTGCTGCCGAACTTGTTGACGCCGGAATCCTCGAACAGCCACGGGGGATTGATGGCCACCGGATCGCCGTCCAAGCTGATCATATCGTCCCCTAACTTCGCCACCCGGGCGGTGCCGGGGTCGTCGGCCTTGCCGTCGGGCACGCCGCCGCCGAAATAGAGGTAGGCGCTGCCGTCGTCGTCCACCAGCACGGCGGGGTCAAAGAGCCAGGTGACCGAAGCGCAGGTGGGGGTATCTCGGCTCACCAGAGCGTGGCCCAGGGGATCGGTGAAGGGTCCGGCGGGGTCGTCCGCCACCAGCACGCCGATGCCGCCGCCGCTGTTGGCGAAATACAGGAAAAATTTGTCCTGCCCGTCGATGGTTTTCCAGGCGGCGCAGGGCGCCCAGGAATTATTGGCCCATTTGGCCGCGCCGTTCCTGCCCGCGGCGGCCACATCGCCGTGATCCTGCCAGTTCACCAGATCGTCGGAGGACAGCACCCGCAATGTGGTGATGTTGCTGTAATCGTTGGTGCGGATCTTGCCGTCCTTGTCGGTCATGGGTTCGTCCCCGGTCATGTAAAGATACACCCGATCCCCGTAGACCATGGCCCAGGGATCCGCGCCGAAGCGCTGCACCATGACGGGGTTGTGCTGGTTCAGGGTTTTGTATACGTTCACGGCGGTTTCCTCCTGATCGTAAAGCTCATCCAGGCCTAACCTTTCCACGGCGGCCCGGAGGTCGGCTTCGTTGGCTGAAAGGGGAATGGAAGCGTCCTGCAGCGCGCCGAAGAAGGCGGGCTTGCAGCGGGATTTTTCATCGAACAGCAGGGGGTATTTCTTTTCGCCGGGCTTGTTCAGCCAGGATTGATCGTCCCGGAGGCCCCACACCGTCACATTGCCGATATCGCACCCGCCCTCCGTTTTCAGGCGCTCCAGCAGGGCAAACAGGTCCCGATAGCGGCAGGCCAGGCGAAGCTGGCCCAGGGCCGCGCTGTCGGCGGCGGCGATATCCAGCTCCGTCACGTGGACGGTGAGGCCCAGGCTTGCGTACCGCCGGAGGGCGTTTTCGTATTCCGAAAGCGTGGGGGAGTTCAGCCCCACATGGCTCTGCATGCCAAGGCCGTCCACCAGCCCCTTATCCCGCAGGTTTTTGAGCAGGGCGTAAAGCGGCTCGATCTTTTCCGGCTGGGCGCAGCCGTAATCGTTGTAAAACAGCTTTTGATTCGGTTCGGCGTACTTCCGGGCAAAGGTGAAGGCCCATTCCACGTAGTCCTCGCCGATGACCTCATACCACAGGTTCCCTTCCGTGCGGAGGCCGGCGGGATGACCCATGGCGGGATCAACGGCCTCGTTCACCACGTCCCAGGCGTACACCACGCCGGGATATTTGCCGTTCACATACGCCATTTCGTCCCGGATATAGTTTTCCAGGCGGAGCAGCATGGTGTCCCGGTCCACCAGGGGCGCGCTGGGCAGGCTGGACCAGTTTTCGGCAAAGAACCACCGGGGCGTTTGATTGTGCCACACCAAAGTGTGGGCGCGCACGCCCATGCCGTGGGCCTGGGCGAAGGAAAGCACGGGGCCGGGTTCGGAAAAACTCAGCTTGGCCCGGGTGTTGTCCTTGCTGCGGATGGAGGCCGACCGGTCCAGCACCGCCTCGGCCTTCATCTGGTTTTCGCAGGTGAGAGAATTGAATTGCGCGGCAATCAGCGCGGCGGCCTGCTCGTCCTGGAGCAATTTGGGAGACGCGGCCACCCCCACAGTGAAAATCCCTTCATACCGCTTTGCCAGGCTGGGCGCTTCCCCGCCCGCAAAATATGCTTCAAGGGCAGTCCCGTTTTCTTCTCCGCGGACGGCGCTCATGCCGCCCAGCAGTACGGTCATGGCCAGCAGCAGCGCCCGTCTGAATCGTTTCGTATTCATTTTTCTTTATTCCTGAAACAGCATGGGCAGGAAATCATGGATGCACCGCCGCCACACGCCCCAGTCGTGGCCGCCGGGGAAGGCGCGGCGAAGCATGGCAACGCCCTTTTCCCTTACCAGCTCGTCCTCCGCCAGGAAGATATTGAAGAATTGATCCTCCGTGCCCATGGCGCGATAGAACACACGGAAAGATTTCTGGAACTTTTCTTTGTCGTCCAGCAGGGCCAGATGGTCGTTGTTCCCCTCCCGGATGGCGCGCAGGAAGCCGCTGAACAGCCCGGCGTAGGCGAACAGCTCGGGGTGGGTCAGGGTGACCAGGCTGGTCTGGAAGCTGCCCATGCTCAGGCCCGCCATGGCCCGGTGTTCTTTATCGGTGAACACGGGATAATGCGCTTCAATGAAGGGGATCAGGTCGTTCAGCAGCACATGGGGGAAGCGCATGCGGCCCTGGTGGATATCGTCGCCTTGGGGCATGCCGTTGCCCATGACGATGATCATTTCTTTCATCCGCCCCTCGTGCAGCAGCCGATCCGCGATGCGGCCCACGTGGCCCTGATATACCCAGCCCGTTTCGTTTTCCCCGTAGCCGTGCTGCAAGTACAGCACAGGATATTTTTTCGCGGGGTCGAAGGAGGCGGGGGTGTACACCAGGCAGATTTCGTGCTTGCCCGTTACGGCGGAGGGGAAATAATGCCGGGTCACCGCGCCGTGGGGAATACCGTCCAGGGCGGCCCATTCTTCCTCGCCGGGCACCGGAATATCCAGAAAATTCATGGGGCGGCAGCAGCCGTAGCCGATGGGCAGATAGGGATTCAGCACGTCGCTGCCGTCGATTTTCAGGAAGAAATACTGAAAGCCCCGGCCCAAATCCACCGTGCCCTCCCACATGCCGTCTTCCTTCGCGGCCAGGGGATGCATCCGGCCAAACTGATCCAGCGCCACTTCCTTCGCGCCGGGGGCTTTGATCCGCACGGTCACGCGGCCGTCCGGCAGGATTTCATAACCCTGATCTCCGTCGCGGTTGGGTTCGCCGTAATAAGGATCAAAGGATACGGCGGTATCCAGGGGCCAAGCATTTTTCATGGGTACATCTTCTCCCTTCTGTTTTTCAGGCGTTCGTGGTAATGATACGCCGCGGGCCGCCGTTTTCCTTCCGACCGGCGGCCGCGCCGAATTTTTTTTGCAGACATGCCACGTTTTCTTTGCTGTAATGAATTGATTTTGTCACGGAAGAAAAAGCAGGACATTTCGCTGCTCCTCGCAGCCGAATGCCCTGCTTTTTTATTCTGCCGTGTTTATGAAAGCATCATTGCATGAGTTCGTCATACAGCTTCAGGTATTTGTCCGCGCTGCTGACCCAGGAAACATCCTTGCGCATATTGCGCTTCACTATCTCGTCCCAGGCGCCCCGGTCGGTGAAATACACGTTCTTGGCGTCGTTCACCGCGTTCAGCAGGAGACCCGCGTCATACCGGTCGAAGGTGAAGCCGTTGCCCTCGCCCTTTTCGCCGTTGAAGGGCAGCACGGTATCCTTCAGGCCCCCGGTCTCCCGGACGATGGGCGCGGTGCCGTAGCGCATGGCGATCAACTGGGTCAGGCCGCAGGGCTCGAAAAGGCTGGGCACCAGGAAAGCGTCCGCCCCGGCATAGATCAGGTGGGCGAGCTTCTCATCGTAAGAGATATAGGCGCAGACGCTGCCCTTGTATTCTCCCTCATAATACCGGAAAGCGTTCTCATACCGCTTGTCGCCCGTGCCGAGAACCACGAACTGGGTGTCGCTGTCCATCATCTGCGGGAAGACCGCGTTCACCAGATCCAAGCCCTTCTGGTCTGTCAGGCGGGAAACGAGGCCCAGGACCATTTTGTTCTCGTCCTGATCCAGCCCCAATTTCTCCTGGAGGGCTTTTTTGTTGATCTTCTTGTTCTCCACGGCGTTTTCCACGGCATACTTCGCCGCCAGCAGCGGATCCGCCGCCGGGTCCCACTGGCCCACGTCGATGCCATTCACGATGCCGCTCAACCGGGGACTGTGATAACGCAGGTGGGCGTCCAACCCTTCGCCGTAGGCGCCGGTCTGAATCTCCTGGGCATAGGTCTCGCTGACGGTGGTGATGCGATCCGCAAAGGCGATGCCGCCCTTGAACATGTTGGCTTCGCCCTCGTTCCACTTCAGCACCGGATAGTCGAACAGGTCGTCCCGCAGGCCGGACCAGTACTTCATATGCGGAATACTGCAGATGCCCTGGAAACGGAGGTTGTGGATCGTCAGCACCGTCTTTGCCGCGCCCACAGGCGTATCCCAGAATTTGGTCCGCTTGTACAGCGGCACCAGGGCCGCCTGCCAGTCGTGGCAGTGGATGATGTCCGGCGTCCAGTTCATGAAGTTCATGATCGCCAGGGAGGCCTTGGAGAAGTAGCAGTACTTCGGAATGTCCTCCCACAGGCCCGTATAGGGATTGCCCCAGTCAAAGAACTCCCGGTTCTCCACAAAGTCGTAGACGACGCCGTCCATTTCCAGCTCCATGATGCCCACGAAGAAGGTGCGGCCTTCCAGGGTAAGATCCATCATGAAGGAACCCTTGTGTTCCATTTTGTCCTTGTATTTCTGCGGGATGCAGGCGTACAGCGGGAGGATGACCCGCACTTCGCAGTCCTCGCCCACCAGGGCGCGGGGCAGCGCGTACATCACGTCTCCCAGGCCGCCCGTTTTCACAAAAGGATAGCATTCCGAACCGACGAAAGCGATTTTGCGTTTCTTCGCCATGACTTTTTCCTCCGTTTCAAAGATGATATGCTTGAATCCGTGCAGAAACCTCGTTTGCTTTCCTGCATTTATAGTATTACATTTGACCGATTTTGACAAGCGTTTTTTCGGACGGCGGCGCGGTCAAACTTTACCCCATGATCACGGCGCTGTCCGCCTTTTCCCGATCCTGGAGCAGCCAGTCCAGCACCTTCTGAATGTGGGCGTCCCAGAAGGTCCAGTCATGGGCGCCGGGGCCTTCGGCGTAGGTGAGATCAGCGCCCAGTGCCCGCATCCGGTCCCGAGCGGCAAGGTTCAGCTGGTAGAGGAAATCCTCTGTGCCGCAGGCCTGGTAGAGCTTGGGCACGCAGCCCTTGGCGGCGCAGGCCTGATACTGGGCAAAGAGGTCGCTGCCGCTGCCCGCAATGGCCTCGGGGTCGCCGAACATGGCTTTCCAGTTGAAGGGATTGGAAATCGAAGTATCCTTGAAGGTTTTGTAAATCGCTTCAATGTCCACCGCGCCGGACATGCTGGCCGCCTTGGCGTAGCGTTCGGGGGCGGTGAGGGCTAAATGCCAGGCTCCGTAGCCGCCCATGGAAAAGCCCGCGATGAAGGTGTCCTCCCGCCGGGGAGAGACTGGAAACAGGGAACAGATGTAGGCGGGCAGCTCCTTGGTAAAGAAGGTTGCCCATTGCTGGCCGCCGGGCATGTCCTGATAGAAGTTATTCCCGGCGGAGCAGGTGACCACGGCGATTTTCCGATCCTGGGCATAGCGATCCACGCTGGAAAAGCGCGTCCAGGAATTGCCGTCGCCGTACATGCCGTGGAGCAGGTACACCACCGGCAGGCCCTGTTCATAGCCGTAATCCCGTTTCAGGGTGTCGAAATTCACCTGATCCCCGCTGGTGGGGGTGGGCAGGCACACGTTGATGGTGATGTTGCTGTACAGCGTGTGGCTGTACAGGCAGCAGGTGAGAAAAGCCATGGGATTCCTCCTCTTGGTTTATTTGAAGGATGCTGAATCAGGTAGGAGGTAGGAGGTAGGAAGTATATATAGTCCGACAAGCAACGAAAGCAAGCGTTTTGTTGATTGTTGATAAAACCTCCTGCCTCCTACTTCCTACCTCCTACCTGTTTAAATACAAACCAACGAAAGAAGGGACTGCGAACCGCAGCCCCCGAAAGCGTCATTACCCCTTGATGCCGGTGGTGGCGATGCCTTCCACCAGGGATTTCTGGAAGATCAGGAAGATGATGGTGGCGGGCACGATGGACAGGGTGGACATGGCCAGGGTGGAACCGATGTCCGAACCGGAGGACGGGTCGCTGAACAATTGCAGCGCCAGGGCCACGGGGCGCATGTTGGCGCGGTTCACGTACAGCAGGGCGGAGAGGTAATCGTCCCAGCGCCAGATGAAGGAGAAGATGGCGGAGGTGACCAGGGCGGGCACGATCAGGGGCAGGATGATGCGGAAGAACGTGCCGTAGTAGGAGCAGCCGTCGATCTTGGCCGATTCATCCAGATCCTTGGGGATGCCGCCGATGAAGTTCATGATCAGGTACACGAAGAAGCCCTGGATGGCGAAGAAATAGGGCAGGATCATGGGATAGTAGGTGCCTACCCAGTTCAGATGGCGGTACCACATGAACTGCGGGATCATCAAAATCTGGGCGGGCAGCATCATGGTGGACAGCACCAGGGTGAACAGCAGCTTTTTGCCCTTGAAATTCAGCCGCTGGAGGGCGAAAGCCACGAACGCGGAGGAAATCAGGGTGCCGAAGGTGGCGGTAAAGGAAATGAAGAAGGAGTTCAGGAAGAAGGTGGAGAAGGTGTAACCCATAAAGCCCTTCCAGCCGTTGACGTAGTTATCCAGCGTCCACTGGGTCGGGATCAACTGGCCGGAAGTGGGCAGCACCAGCTCGGTGGGCTTAAAGGAACTGAGGGCCATCCACAGCAGGGGATAGACCATGATGAGGCCGCCAAAGGCCACCAGCACATGGAAAACGATGGTTTTGATTTTCTTGCTCGTCATTCCGCTCATCCCCTTCCTCAGCCGTCATAGACCCATTTTTTCCGGGTCCAGAAGAGCAGCACGGTAACGAGGGAAACGATCAGCAGCATGATCCAGGCCAGGGCGGAAGCATAGCCCATCTGGCTCTTGCCGGAAGCGGGGAACGCCTTGTTGTACTGGTACACCGTGTAGAACAGGGTGGAGTTCCGGGGCGCGCCGTTGGTGATCAGCTTGGACTGGGTGAAAGCTAAGAAGGAGTTGATCGTCTGCTGCACCAGATTGAAGAAGATGGTGGGGGTGAGCAGGGGCAGGGTCACGGTCCAGAACTGATGGAATTTGGTGGCGCCGTCCACGTCCGCCGCCTCGTACAGTTCCCGGGGGATCTGCTTTAAGGAGGACAGGAAGATCAGCATGGAGGAACCGAACTGCCACACCGTCAGGATGATCAGCACCCAAATAGCGGGGCCTTCGCTGAACCAGTTGTAACCCGCCATGCCGGGGAACACGGTGGACAGGATGGCGTTCAGGGTGCCGTTGGATTCAAAGATCCTGCGCCACAGGATGGCTACGGCCACGGAGCCGCCGATGATGGAGGGCAGGTAGTACACCGCCCGATACAGGCCGATGGCTTTGGATTTGTGATTCAGGATCAGCGCGATAATCAACGCGAAGATGACCTTCAGCGGCGTACCAACCAGGGCGAAGTAGCAGGTGACGCCCAGGGCTTTGGAGAAGATTTTGTCGTTGGTGAAAATCTTCACGTAATTATCCAGGCCGATCCATTGCGGCGCGTTCTGGATATCATATTTGCAGAAGGAATAGTACAGGGAAAGACCCATAGGGATGGCCATGAACATCAGGAAGCCGATAATGAAGGGCAGGCTGAACACCAGCCCGGCCGTGGATTCCTTTTGCAGCCATGCCTGAAAGGACGCCCTTTCCCGCTTGATGGCCTTGGTAGACAAGGGGAATCCCCCTCCTTTATTCAGATTGAAGAAAAGAGGGCGTCCAGAGGGCGCCCTCCTTTACGGGCCGTTCAAGCCCTGGAATTCAAACCGGGAGGATAGATCAGAAGTTCGCCGCCAGATCGTTCACGGTCTCCACGAAATAGGCGCCGGCTTCTTCGGGGGTCATGCCGGGATTGGGGGCCAGCATTTCGTCGCTCAGATACTTGATCACATCGTCATTGGCGGTGCCGGCATAGGCGGGAAGCGGCGGGAAGATGGGGGAGCTGTTTTCCGCCACGATGGCCAGATAGGCGGCGGCGGTGCCGTAGGTGGCGTCCAGCTTGTTCAGTTCATCCGCGATTTCCACGGCCATGGCGCTGTTGGCGGGAATGCCGCGCTCGGCCTGCAGCAGGATGTTGCCCTGGGGATCATTGATCAGGTAGTTCAGGAAAGCGACGGCCAGATCGGGGTTCTTGGTGTCGGTGGTGACGGAGAAGAACTGGCCGGGCTTCATGTAGTTGGAAGCCTGGGGATTGGCGCTGGGCCAGGCGGTGATGCCTAATTCAATGCCATCAGCGGTGGCGGCAGCCTGCATGGCTTTCAGCTGGTTGGAGAAAGCGAAAGCGCACCAGGTACGCACGTCGTCGGTAGCGCCGAATACGAGGGGATGCATGTTCAGGTCGCCGGTGGTCTGCACGTTGGCCTGTTCGTCGGTGTCAAACATCCAGCCCTCGGCCACGCACTTCACCAGACGGGCATAATAACCGGCCATTTCCTCGGCGGTGGGGATGACGCCGTTGGCGTCCCACAGGGCGTTGTAGCCCAGGCCGCGGGCGTAATAGGTCAGGGGATTTTCGGAGCTGCCCTCGCCGTAGGCCACGCCGATGCCGCGGGCGGCATAGATGGTGCGGGAGATTTCTTCAAATTCGTCCCAGGTCATGTTGTCGGGCACGGTGATGCCCAGGGAGTCGGTGAGGGTCTTGTTATACAGCAGGGAGGGAGCGTTCACGCCGGCGCACAGGGCGTACAGACCGTCGCCCACCATGCCGCTCTTGAGGATGCTGTCGGAAAGGCCGCTCACATCCAGCGCGCCGCTTTCCACATAGGGGGTCAGATCCAGCAGATCGCCCGCTTCCACCCACTGCTGCAGGTAAGCGTAGTCCTGCTGCATGATGTCGGGCAGGTCATCATTGGCAGAAGCAGTCGTCATCAGTGTCCAGTAGTTGCCCCAGGTCTGGGCATTGGGATTGAAGGTGACGTTGGGGTAGTTTTCAGTGAAGAAGTCGAAAGCATCCTTGGTTACGGCGTCACGCGTCTGGTTGCCCCACCAGCCGAAACGCAGTTCCACGTTTCCGGCGGAAGCGGGATCGTAGGTGCCGACCTTCAATTCGGCGTAAGCGGAGACCACCGTCAGCAGCATCATGGCCGCCAGCAATACAGACAACAGCTTTTTCATGAACGAACCTCCTTTATGATGTTACATTCATTATACAGCGCCCCGGGGCTGCTGTCAAGCGCAAAGTATGGTAAATTGGCAAAAAAAAGGCCGAATCCGCCGTGGGGCTTTCGGCTGAAACATCCAATACCTTTCTAAAATAAATGTAATTTTATGTTAAATTGGGCATTATGCAGGGGGAAATGAGAGGGTTTCCCGCAGGAGGGGCGTTTTTTCTGCATCGGATGATAAATTATGCAGTATGCCAAATAATATTCATCGCAAAAGAAAAAGGAGGGCTTACCGCCGAAAGCGGCGGAAGCCCCCCTTGCCCGGGAAAACGCGTTGGCGGCGTTCTCTCAAGGCTTATTATTCAGGTATTACTTGGCGTACTGGGAGGGATCATCATTATTCAGCGCTGAAATGGTAGCCAGTGGCGGCTTCGAGCTTTTCAGCGCGCTCATTCATGATGGCTTCGCCGCCGATGGCCATGTAGTTGGCAACGCCGGCGTCATAAACCGCATCGAAGTCCTCAACGGAAGCGGTGACAGCCTTGTTCAGGAAGGTGTCGCGTTCGGTACTCAGCGTGGTGCCGATGCCGACTTCCGCTTCGATGGCGGGCAGGGTGAAGTGGCCGGGCACGCGGCCGCCGTTCATAGCAACGGCATAAGCGTTGGCAACGACTTCGGGATCAACGGGCGCATAGCCGTAGGCGAAGCTGATTTCGGTGTATTCGCCCAGGTACTGGCCATTGCAGGTCATGGTGAAGTCGATGTTGTTCAGGCTGGCCTGGTAGTTGGGATCGGCGGAATCCACAGCCTTCATCATGTAAGCGCCGTTATCAGCGCGGTCATGGTTGATGCCTTCGGTACCGGTCTGCAGAGCCAGAATGGTTTCAGGAGAGGAGATGAAGTCCAGATACAGCAGGCTGGCCAGCACTTCGTCGTTGGTGGAGGGGAAGCAAACCTTGCGGTCCACGGTGCTGCCCAGGTACTTGCGGTAGATACCGGCGTCATTCTCGAAGCAGTCCACGGCCACGAATTCGGCATCGGGACCCACGTTGCGCTTCAGGTTGGCAGAGATGGAATCTTCGCCGTTGCGGTAGGGATAGTCATAGTTGTGCTGGAAAGCGCCAACGAAGCCGGCCTTCAGGTTGTCGTCTTCGGTGGTGTCGCCGCTGCCGTACAGGGCAAAGTCTTTCCAGACCAGGCCTTCGTTGTACCACTTGTTCAGCAGGCGCATGGCTTCCTTAGCGCCGGGCAGGAACTGCTGACGATCGTCGTAGCCGCGGATGTAGAGTTCTTCGTCGGTGATGTCGTCGGGCACGAAGGACACGGTCAGGATGTTGTTGCGCCAGCCGATATCCTGGCTGGTGGAGTAGGGCACCATCTTATCGGCGTCTTCGCCCAGCAGCAGCTCGGCGTTGTCGCGGAAGGCGATCAGGCACTTTTCAAAATCGGCTTTGGTGGTAGGCAGGGCGAGGCCCAGCTTATCCAGCCAATCCTTGCGGATGAAGGTGTTGATGCGGGCATTGTTCACCAGGCGGGTTTCCAGCGCCCACAGCTTGCCAGTGTCGGGATCCTTGTCCCAGTAGACGTTTTCTTCGCCCAGCAGGTTGAACAGGTTGGGCAGCAGATCCTTGTACTGCTCGATGTAGGGAGCCAGGTCGATGATGCCGTCCATGTCGGCATAGTTCAGGATCGTGGGATAGGAGTAGGTGTAGATGATGTCGGGGGCGGTGCCGGCAGCCAGCAGGTTGCCCAGATCATCGGGTTCAGTCCAGCGGCCGCCTACGGCGAATTCCACTTCCACGTTGTACTTTTCCAGCATGCCCTTGCGGATGTAGTCGGCAAAGGGAGAGGCCTCGGGCACGTTGTCGCCGCGCTGGAAGAGGCGGACGGTGATGTGGCGGGTCTCGGCAAACTTGCCGTCGACCAGTTCATCTGCCGCGTTGGCGGTCACAGCCATCGCGCAGAGCATGATCAGTGCCAGAACCAGAGCCAGGATACGTTTCATTTTCCATTTCCTCCTTTATTTTTTAAGAGCCTCCGCTCTTAAGATACGCTTTCTTATCCCTTTACGGCGCCGATGGTGACGCCGCTGACGAAGTAGCGCTGCAGCCAGGGATACACCAGCAGGATGGGTACGGTGGCAAACATGACGGACGCCATTTTCAGCGTTTCGCTCAGGCCCGGCATGGCGAAGCCTTCCTGTGCGGCGCCCTCGCCGCCGCCGCTGTTCTGCAGGATGTTATACAGGTACAGCTGGATGGGATACAGGTCTCTGTTGGTCTTGATGTACAGCAGGGCGTCGGAAAAGCCGTTCCAGCGCCCCACGGCGTAGAACAGGCACAGCGTGGCCAGCGTGGGCTTGCTCAGCGGCAGGTAAATCTGCACCAGGATGCGGACGGGACCCGCGCCGTCGATTTCCGCGGCCTCCCGCAGGGAATCCGGGATGGCGTAGAAGCTGGAGCGCAGAATAATCATGTTATACACGCTCAGGCAGCTTGGAATCACCAGCACCCAAACCGTTTCCAGCATGCCCAACTGTTTCAGCATTACGTAATGGGGGATCATGCCGGCGCTGAAATACATGGTGAAGAGGATAAAAATGTTCAGGAATTTCCTGCCCTTGAGGTTGTCATAGGTCAGGGGATAGGCGCACAGGATGGTCATCAGCAGGCTCAGCACCGTGCAGCCCACAGTCAGCAGCGCGGTGAACCACAGGGAATGGATGTACTCGCTGCGGCCAAGCACCGTCTTGTACGCCTCGATGTTCAGTCCCTTGGGGATCAGCATGACTTCGTTGCGGATCAGATACTTGGTGTCCGACAGGGAACGGGCCAGCACGTTGAGCATGGGCAGCAGGCAGATGAAGATCAGGATGAGGCAGATCACCACGACGATGATATCGCCGAGCTTGGTGGATTTTGATTTGATCATGCTCTTCCGCCTCCCTTACATGATGCCGCGTTCGCCGAAGCGCTTGGCCAGGAAGTTGGCCCCGAACAGGAACAGCACGCCCACCACGGACTGGAACAGGCCCACGGCCGTGGTCAGGCTGAACTGGCCGCCGCCGTTGATACCTTTCTGGTAAACATAAATGGAAAGCACCGTGGACACGTCCGTGACCAGCTTGTTGCTCATCGCCAGCGGCCGGTCGAATTCACTGCCCAGGATATACCCCAGGCGCATGATTAACAGCGTAATGATCGTTGGCCGAAGGCCGGGCAGCGTCACGTGCCATATCCGGCGGAAGCGCCCCGCGCCGTCCACCGCGGCGGCTTCGTACAGTTCGGGGCTGATGCTGGTCAGGGCCGCCAGGTAAATGATGGTGCCCCAGCCCGCTTCTTTCCAGATCCCCATGCCGATGTAAGTGCCCACCCACCAGTCGGGCTTACTCAGGAAAGGAATCACCGCGTCTTTATTGCCGGTCATCTGTTTGTACAGGATATTGATCAGACCGTCGTTATCGGCCAGCAGACGCAGGGCCAGAGAAGAAATGATGATCCAGCTCAAAAAGTGGGGCAGGTAGAGTACCGTTTGCGTAATCCGCTTGAACCGTTTGAAGGCCAGCTCGTTCAGAACCAGCGCCATCAGGATCGGAGCCGGGAAGCCGCACACCAGATCCAGCAGGTTCAGCTTGATCGTATTCCCGAGCGCGCGAATAAACAGCTGATCCTTGAACGCCTTGATGAACCATTCAAAACCGTTGTCTTTCGCCCAGGCGACCTGCCACGGGGGCTTGATGATGTTGTTTTTCTTAAACGCCATCAGGATATAGGCCATGGGAATATAACGGAATATCACAAAAAACACAATTGGAAGCAGCAGCAGCAGGTACAGCGTCCAATACCGTTTCAAGTAGGTTTTCCAGGAAAAGCCGTGCGTGGATTTCCTTTGCAGGGAAACCGTTCCCGCGCTTTTCATCGCAGACCCCTCCGTTTCTGGGAATTCGGTCAAACCGCCCATGGACAGATGAAACGGATAACGGATGCTTTCATCTGCATGTGCGTACAGGTTACTTGCAGTGTATCAGGGAAAGCAAAAACGCGCTAATCGAATATGTGTAAACGATTCTCAAATATTGCGGTTTCTCTCGGGCGCATAGGCGATCATTCAGGGGGATTTCCACAGAAGTGGGCGGTAATCCGCCGTCTTTCGGGGGAAATGCCGGAAAAGGAAGCGGAAAAAGAACAATTTTTGAAAGGCTCAGCGTACTTCCTCCCGCTCCTTTTCCTGCTGGGCGTCCTGCGGCGGATAAATCCGGGCTTTCCGGGCGCGTTGCTTCAGCTTGCGGTATTGAGTGGGCGTGATTCCTTCATGCTGCTTGAACACCCGGTTGAAGGTGGCGATGGAGCCGAAGCCGGAACGGAGCGCCACTTCCGTCACCGGAACGTCCATTTCCGCCAGCAATTGACGGCAGAGCATCATGCGCTGCTGCATATAGAACTCATAGAAGCTCATGCCGGAATATTCCTTGAATATGCGGACGAAATGGTATTTGCTGTAGCCGGAATACGCGGCCATGTCCTCCAGGGTGATTTTCTCGCTGCAATGGGCGGCGATATAGGCGTACACGTCCAGGAACGCTTCGTTCATCTGATGGCGATGTTCTCCCTGATTTTCGTCCTTGCGCAGAAGAAGCCACCGCCCCAGGCGGATCAAAAACAAGTGTATCCAGGCAATGACGGCGGCTTGGGCCATCAAATCATGGCTTTCGTACTCTCGGACGGCCTGCCCCAGACATTCTTTGGCGGATTCCAGCAGGTCCGCTTCCCGATCCACCCGAAGATGCAGGCAGGGATAGAAGCAGTGCTGGATATGGTCGATGCCCTCGATGGCGTACAAGGCTTCCTGATCCAGCATGAAAATATACCGCTGTCCCGTTTCCGGGGCAAACAGCTCATGCACCACGCCGGGCGGGATCAGGAAAACTTCGCCGGGCAGGATATCGTAGGTCACGTCATCCACCACCGCCGAATAGCCTTCCACCACCGGCATGATGATCTCACACTGCCGGTGCCAGTGAGCCGGATAATCGTCCGCCTCGTTATTGGAATAAATGCGGATCGGGGACCGGTCGTGATGATCCAGCTGCCGCATGCTCGCAAACGCTTTTTCCATGGAAGGATCCCTTTTCTCCTGTGATATTTTTCTTCCAGCATGCCCATCGGTAGGCCATCCTGTTGCTGATTCCATTATATCTGTCACAGGATGATTGTCAAGATGAAAAAACAGGCATTGCCTTTCCTTTCCGCATATTATATAATAAACGCAATCATCAAACGCAATCAAGGGCTGGAGGTGGCTTTAAGATGGTTCGGATCACGCCGGAGGAAGCGGGCGTTCGCCGGGAGGGGATTCTGCGTTTTTTGGACGAAATGAAGGAAAAACATCTGCACATGCACGCCATGATGCTGCTGCGGCACGGCAAGGTGTTTTATGAAGCGTCCTTTGCCCCCTGGAATCGGGACAACCTGCATATGCTGTTTTCCCTGAGCAAGAGCTTCACCTCCACGGCGGTGGGCTTTGCGGTGCAGGAGGGGCTTTTGTCCCTGACGGACAGGCTGGTGGACTTTTTTCCGGAGCATCTGCCCGCCGCGCCCTGCGAAAACATGCAAAAGATCACGGTGAAGCACCTGCTCACCATGAACACCGGCCACGGCGTGGAGCCGAATCACAGCGACGAATGCTGGGAGAAAGCGTTCCTGCGCAGCTATGTGGAGTTTGAGCCGGGCACCCATTTCCTGTACAACACCTTCGGCACCTTCATGCTTTCCGCCATCGTGCAGAAGGTGACGGGCAAAAAGCTGCTCCAGTACATGCGGGAAAAGCTCATGGATCCCCTGGGCATGAGTCCGGATATCTGGACGGAGGAATCCCCCTCCGGCGTCGCCACCGGCGGCTACGGCATGAACGTGCGGGTGGAGGACATCGCCAAGTTAGGCCAGTTCTATTTGCAGCGGGGCAAATGGGAAGGAAAGCAGCTGCTCAATGAGCAGTGGATCATGGACGCCCAGACCGCCTGGTCGGACAATTCCCCCACCGGGGGCGATTCGGACTGGGGCCGGGGCTACGGATACCAGTTCTGGATGTGTACGCCCAAGCATGTGTTCCGGGGCGACGGCGCTTTCGGCCAGTACTGCATCATCCTGCCGGATCAGGATATGGTCATCGCCATCAACAGCGGCGTGGAGGACATGGGCGCGGTGATGAAATCCATTTGGGATAATATTCTGCCCGCTGTGGACGCCCCCGGCGGCGCCAGCGCTGTAAAAATCGTCCTGCCTTCCGTCTTCGTCACCGCCGCCCGGTGGGAGGACATGGGCAAGGAAGTGTCCGTCCCCGTGCCGGAGGACGGGTGGCTGGGCAAATACGTTTTGCAGCCCGGCAACGGGCTGGCCGAAATCCTCGAAATCCAAAAGGACAGGGTGCTGCTGGACGGCTGCGAAATGCCCCTCTGCCTGGACAAGTGGCAGCCCTTCGCCTGGAAAGCAAAGGAAAACGAACGCCCCCTGGAGCAAGCCGTCATCCGCGTGATGGAACGCGCCGCTGTCCGGGCCGCCCGGCGGAAGGACGCGCTGATTCTGCACGCCTGCTTTGTGAACACGCCCTTTGAGGCTGTGCTGAAGCTGACCTTCACCGCCCACGGCGTCCGCGTTCATTGCCGCCGCAACGTGGGCTTTGACAATACGGAATCTGAAGTGGTGGGGTATAAAGCATAATGGAAATCAAAACAGCGGAATTTGTCACCAGCATGAGCGTATACGCCGCGCCTGACCCCGCCCTGCCCCAAATCGCCGTGGCGGGGAAAAGCAACGTGGGCAAATCCAGCCTGATCAACAGCCTGTGCCGCCGCAAGGCCCTGGCAAAGACCAGCGCCACCCCCGGCAAGACCCGGCTCATCAACCTGTTTTTACTGAACGGCAGCTTTCATTTGGTGGACCTGCCGGGTTACGGCTTCGCCAAGGTGGACAAGCAGGAAAAGCAGCGCTGGGGCGGCATGATGGAAAAATATTTCCGGGAAACCAGGGAACTGCGCCTGACCCTGCATTTGGTGGATATCCGCCATGACCCCACCCAGGACGACGTGCAGATGAACGCCTTCCTGCGGGCCACGGGCCAGCCCTTCCTGGTGGTCGCCACCAAGGCGGACAAAATCTCCCGGGGCGCGCGGATGAAAAATTTAGCCCCCGTCTGCCGGGCGCTCCAGGTGCAGCCCTGGCAGGTAATTTGCTATTCCTCCGAAACGGGGGACGGCCGGGACGCCCTGCTGGAGGCCATCGAAAAGGCCCTGGCCGGGCCGGAAGAAACAGCAGAAGAATAAAAAACATACCGCCGGACACGCGAACCGGCGGTATATTTCTTATGGCGACGATCAAAGAGCGGCAGGCGAGAGCCGGATGGTTTTCACCTCAAAGGGATGGAAACGCAGGGCGATTTTGCCGTCCGCGACGGGCAGGGTTTCCAGCCTGTTTTCCAGCATGTCGCAAAGGAATGCGGCCTGAACGGAGATGCTCACGCTGAGATTGCAGGCGGTGTCGCCCCGCTTGGCTTCGTACAGGCGCAGAATCACGTCGCCGCTGCCGTCCTCGGCAGGTTTCACCGTGTCGATGAACACGTTGAGCGCGTCCACGCTGAACGCGCTGAAGGGCGCGCAGCCGCCTTCCGTTGTTTGCAGGGGTACGTTCAGGTCGTAGGCTTCCCGCACCACGGGGCTGTCCAGGAAAGAGCCGTTCCAGCCGGTAAAGGCGTAGGTGAAGGTGTGCAGCCCGTTGTCCGCTCGCATTTCGGGGGAGGCGGCGGCCCGCAGCAGGGACAATTGCAGGGCGTTTCCGTTCATGCTGAGGCCGTACTTGCAGTCGTTCAGCACCGCCGCGCCGTGGCTCTGGTCGCACAGGGCGCTGTACCGCTGGTTGCAGACCTCGAACCGGTCCTTATCGTACAGGCGGGAGCGATGGTTGGGCCGGGCCATGTAGCCGAACTGAATTTCATTGAAGCCCTCGGCGGCGGTGACGTTCACGGGGAATTCCACCTTTAAAAGCCTGTGCAGCTCGCGCCAGTCCACGGTGGTGACGAAATCCAGACGTTCGCTGGAAGCTGTTAAAACGATATCCTGCTCCCAGGCAGAATTCATGACCTTGCGGGACACATGCAGAATTGCCCGCAGGCCGCTTTCCTCCTTGATGGTCAGCTCCGCCCTTTCTTCCAGCGCCACCGGCTGGTCGATGTAATTGGAATCAATATCCCAGGCGTCGAAAACGCGGGGCACGTCCTTGTAGGCCAGCAGGCGGTTCATCGGTCCGGCGGCGTATTCCCGACCGGTTTGGTCCGTAAAGGAAATGACCTCGCCCAAGCTGTTCAGCACGGCCTTCACAAAATCGTTCTCGATCACCGCGCCGGTTTCCGTGAGGCAGGCGCGGGCGGTATGCTCGCTTTCGGAGGCAGAATCGCAGGGAATCAGGCACACCGCGCCGCAGGGTGGCACGGTGACCAGGCCCATCAAGCCCTCCGCCGTGGGCTGTACGGGAACGGGTTCGCCTTCCGATGTGACCGCGCCCTTTGCGAAGCGCTCCGGCAGCTTCACCAGTCCCGCCCGGGGGAAGGAAAGAGAATTGAACACGGTAAAGCCCTCTCCGTCGCTCAGGGCGTTCAGCGCGTCGTTCTTTACGGCTTCCGCTTCGCCGATGATCCATCGGTGATCCCGGCGGGCGTCCTCGTACACCTTAGCGATGGAGGAGCCGGGCAGGATATCGTGGAACTGGTTCAGCAGCAGCTTTTTCCAGGCCGCGTCCATGCGGGGGAGGGGATAGGCAAAGCGACGGGCCGCCGCCGCCAGCGCGCCCCACATTTCGGCTTCCCGCAGGGCCAATTCCGCCTTGCGGTTGCCTTTTTTGATGGCGGCTTGGGAGGTGTATACGCCCCGGTGGGCGGAGAAATACAATTCGCCCACATATGTGTTTTTCGGCCCGCCCTTTGCTTCCATATCCTCAAAGAACTGCACGGGGCCTTCCATTTTGACCCGGGGCATGCCCTCCAAATCCTTTTCCCGCAGCAGGTATTCGATGTAATCCCGGGCGGGGCCGCCGCCGCCGTCGCCGTAGCCGAAGGGCAACAGGAAGGAATCGAGGCCCCGCTTCTGCACCCGGCCCTTCCAGGTCTGGCAGATTTCTTTGGGGTCGGTCTGATAGGTGTAGCTGGTGGGCAGGAAGGTGTCGATCTTCGAGCCGTCCGCCCCCTCCCAGGTGAAATAGTGGTAGGGGAAGCGGTCGCCCTCGTTGTAGCTCCAGAAAATTTTCTGGGTCACCAAGTATTTGACCCCCGTGCCCTTCAAAATCTGGGGCAGGGCGGCGGAATAGCCGAAGGTGTCCGGCAGCCACAGCACCACGGAATCGACGCCGAATACTTCCTTATAATAGCGCTTGCCGTGGAGCACCTGGCGGATCAGCGATTCGCCGGAGGTCATGTTGGTGTCCGGCTCCACCCACATGGCCCCCTCGGCGATCCATTGGCCCGTTTTGGCCGCTTTCACGATGCGGTCAAACAGCTCGGGATAGTATTCCCGGCACATTTCATAGGCGGCGGGCTGGCTTTGCAGGTATTTGTATTCGGGGTACTGGGCAATCAGCCGCAGCTGCTGGGCGAAGGTGCGGCAGGTTTTCCGGTGGGTTTCCGCCATGGGCCACAGCCAGGCCAAGTCCAGGTGGGCGTTGCCCACGGCGTAGAACACCGGGGCGGTGGTGCCGTTCACGGCCTGGAGCGCGGGCCGCAGGGCTTCCCGGGCGGCCTTGTAGCTTTCGATCCGGTTTTCCAGCGGCTGTTCAAAATCGACGATCAGGGTGGCCTGCTCCAAAGCGGTGCAGATATTGTCCGCCCGCAGGCTTTCCGGGTCGGCCTGCTCCGCCAGCAGCTTCAAGGTCATCATATCCATATAAAGCTGGTAAGCGTCCTCGTTCCATACCCCGAAGGTCACGTCCCCTAAGGTATTCCGGGGGCCGGGGCCGTTCAGCCCTTCGTAGCTCCCCGGCAGCACCGGGCCGGTGGCGCAGGCGTAGCCCTTATGCTCCGGGAAATCGTGGCCGCCGTAGGCTTCGATCAAAAGATCGTAGGTTTCGCCCGGCACGCCGCTTTCCGTCAGCACGTTGTCCACGATATAGTGATGGGGCACATTTACCCATTCCGCCCGGCGGGTGCCGAAGGCGAGACCGTTGACAAATACGGTGGATTCCCAGCCGGTCTGCAAATCCATCACGATTCGCTTGCCCGCCGCTTTTTCCGGCAATGTGATTTTGCCGCGCATCCAGCAGTATGCCCAGGCTTCGCCCCACTTTTCGCCGGGGAGGAGGGGCGAAAAATCGCCCTTCGCCGCTTCCTTCGGCGGCAGGTGATCCGCGGTAAAAAAGGCGGCCAAATCAATGCGCCCCAGGGGCAAATACAAATCCTCCTTCAGCGCTTCGATCCAGTGATCCACCCGGCTTCTCCATTCCGAATGCATGTACTTCATATTTATGTTCCGCCTTTCTGCGAAAGGCACCGATGGGGTTATGAAACCCGGAGGCCGTTTCGCTTTATAAGTTTGTTTGCTATAATCCTGGTGTAGGTCT
>CAJOJQ010000007.1 GCA_905234985.1 uncultured Christensenellaceae bacterium | reverse complement strand
ATCCCTGCCACCCCAGCCATTCTGACCCATTAGCTCAGGTGGTAGAGCACTTGACTTTTAATCAAGGTGTCCGGGGTTCGAGTCCCCGATGGGTCACCAACCCTTCCGGGGCCAAAGTCAGGCGGGCGTGGCGGAATGGCAGACGCGCCAGACTTAGGATCTGGTGCCGCAAGGCGTAAGAGTTCAAGTCTCTTCGTCCGCACCAGAAACACCCCCTTTTTCACGCGGTAGTAGCTCAGTTGGTAGAGCGCCACCTTGCCAGAGCCTCGTCTACCGCTCCAATTGCGGGTGTAGCTCAATGGTAGAGCTCCAGCCTTCCAAGCTGGCTACGTGGGTTCGATTCCCATCACCCGCTCCAGCAAAGAAGGGGAGCTTCCCCAAAGGCTCTCCCTCATATGCGCCATTAGCTCAGTTGGTAGAGCACCTGACTCTTAATCAGGGTGTCCCGGGTTCGAGTCCCTGATGGCGCACCATTGCCCGAAATCCTTGCGGTTTCGGGTATTTTTGTGCTTTTTATTGATAAGGTATGAAAAGTATGATATACTGGCCGTGAAGAGTTGATGGTCTTATCCGCACGCCGCCGCATTCGCTGTCCAAAGCAAGATAAACAGCTCGCGTTCTCGTTTTTCTGCCGTTTAAGGAAGGGGAGGAACTGTACATGTTGAAAAAGGTGAAGTGGATCGGTATTGCTGTTTTGGCAGCAATGTTGTTTTGGTGTGCGGGCGCGTATGCGGAAACGCGAAGCGGCACCTGCGGCGCAAACGGCAATAACCTGACCTGGACGCTGGAAAACGGGCTGCTGATTATATCCGGGACAGGGAAGATGGCGGATTATCCGACTGAAGAAATACCGTGGGGCACGTCTGTCAATTACGTTAGGATTCAGCAAGGCGTCACCAGTATAGGTGACTGGGCTTTCTTCGATTGCAGCAGCCTGCAGAGCGTGAGCATCCCGAGCAGCGTCACCAGTATTGGCCGGGCCGCTTTCAATGGCTGCAGCAGCCTGAAAAGTGTGAGCATCCCGAGTAGCGTCGCCAGCATTGGCGATATGGCTTTCGCCCGATGCAGTAGCCTGACAAGCATGACGATTTCCAACAGTGTCACCAGCATCGGCAATTCTGTTTTCGATGGCTGCAGTAAGCTGACGAGCGTGACGATCCCGAACAGTGTCACCAGTATCGGCAGCCATGCTTTCGCTGGCTGCAGCAGCCTGACGGGCTTGACCATCCCGAACAGCGTTATCAGCATCGACAGTCATGCTTTCTCTGGCTGCAGCAGTCTGACGAGCGTGACCATCCCGAGCAGCGTTACCAGTATCGGCGTAAATGCTTTCAAAAACTGCGGTAGCCTGACAGATGTTTACTATTTAGGAACACAGGCGCAATGGAACACTATTACGATTTCATCTGTAGGAAATGATTTCCTCACAAGCGCTATTCTTCATACAGTAATTCATGGTACCTGCGGAAACAGCCTGACATGGACGCTGAACGACAACGGCGTACTCACTGTTTCCGGCACCGGGGGGATGGAAAACTATTCGAGTTCAAATGAAGCACCGTGGCATAGTAACAGTACCTCGATTCTTTCTGTTGAAATAGGCGACAGCGTCACCAGCATTGGCGATTATGCTTTCTCTTACTGCAAACTGACGAGCGTGACGATCCCGAGCAGCGTCGCCAACATTGGCGGTTCTGCTTTCTCTGGCTGCAGTAGCCTGACGAACGTGACGATCCCGAACAGCGTCACCAGCATTGGCGATTGTGTTTTCGACACTTGCACCAGCCTGACGAGCGTGACGATCCCGAACAGCGTCACCAGCATTGGCGATTGTGCTTTCTTTGGTTGCATCAGCCTGACGAGTGTGACGATCCCGAACAGCGTCACCAGCATTGGCGGTGCTGCTTTCTCTGACTGCAGCAGCCTGACGAATGTGACGATCCCGAACAGCGTCACCCTCATTAGCGGTTCTGCTTTCCGGAACTGTAGAAAATTGACGAGTGTGACGATCCCGAACAGCGTCAGCTACATTTACAATAACGCTTTCACGAACTGCTCCAGCCTGACAACTGTAACAATCGGGGAAAGTGCAACAAGCGGAAATACCAGCATTGGCGATTCTGCTTTCTCCGACTGCGGGAAGCTGCACAACCTGACGATCGGAAAAAGCGTGGTCAGCATCGGCACAGGCGCTTTCACGAACTGCTCCAGCCTGACCAGCGTGACCATCCCAGACAGCGTAAACACCATCAATGGCAACGCATTCTATAACTGCTCCAATCTGACCAGCGTGACCATCCCGGCCAGCGTGACTTCCATCGGCTATTACGCCTTTGACGGCTGCGCCGAGGGACTGACCGTCACCTGCTTCGAGGGTTCCAAAGCGCATGAATACGCCGTGGAAAACAGCCTGAATGTGCAATTCCTGGATTTCGATTGGGCCGACGCCACCTATATGTGGGCGGAAGATTATTTATCCGTGACTGCACAGCGGGTGAGCAATGCGGTTCCATCCATTGTTCAATCTGAAACAGTGAGCGCGACGGGCGAAATGACCAAATCTCCAACTTGCGAAGACATGGGCGACACCACTTATACCTCCGCACAGTTTGAAAATGAAGCCTTCGCCATTCAGGTGAAGACCGTTACCGATATTCCCGCGCTGGGCCATGATTTGGTACAGCACGACGCCAAGGCCGCGACCTGCATCGAAATCGGCTGGGATGCCTACGAGACCTGCACGCGCTGCGACCATACGACCTACGCTGAGATTCCCGCACTGGGCCATGACCTCATACAGCACGACGCCAAGGCCGCGACCTGCATCGAAATCGGCTGGGATGCTTATGAGACCTGCACACGTTGCGACCATACGACTTACGCAGAGATTCCCGCGCTGGGGCATGACCTTGAACATCATGAAGCTCAAATCCCCACTGATTCAGAAATCGGTTGGGCAGAATATGATACCTGTAAACGCGATGGCTGTGACTACTCTACGCAGCATATTCTTACGACAGAAATGTTCTTCCGCTATAGTCCAGCCCCAACTTGTACTACAGCCGGTGTTGCTAAATATATCTGTGAACAGGGAGAGTCTGGACTCCATTTTCACGAACTCGAAATAAAAGCTTTGGGGCACGACCTCGTACAGCATGAAGTCAAAGCGCCTGCCTGCACCGAAATCGGCTGGGATGCTTATGAGACCTGCATGCGGTGCGAGTACACGACTTACGCGGAGATTCCCGCGCTGGGCCATGACTGGGACGCCGCGGAATATGAATGGTCTGCCGATCACACGTGCGTAACCGCTGAACGCACCTGCAAACGCGACGCATCCCATACGGAGACGGAAACCGTGGACGCTGCTTTCGTCATCGTATCGCCCACGGAAGAAACCGCAGGAAGCGTCACCTTTACTTCAAACGCGTTCACAAAGGAGGCTTTCGCCGTACAGACCGCGAGCCTTGCGATTCCCGCGCTGAAGGATATGTCCGTGCTGCGCCTTCCCAATATGCTGCGCACCATCGAAGCCGAGGCCTTCACGAACCTCGCCTGTCAGGCAATCATCATTCCCGAAGGCTGTACCGTGATCGGGGAGAATGCCTTTGCGGGCTGCGCGAACTTGCTGTACGTCAGGATTCCCGCAAGCGTGCGGAACGATCCCGCGAGCGCTTTTGAAGGCTGCAAGCAAACCTCGTGATTGACTGGGCCAAAGAATGATACGTCCAAAAAGGCAGAGCGGGGGAGGCCCCCACTCTGCCTTTTGAAAATCTTCACATCATGGTCAGGGGCAGGCGCACCGTGACCTGGAACTGATTGCCTTCCAGGTAGGCCACCGTGATGTCCCCGTGGTACAGGTCGGCCACGCTTTTGGCGGTGGACAGGCCGATGCCGGTGCCGCCGTTTTTCCGGGAACGGGCGGTATCGCCGCGAACGAACCGGTCCAGCAGCCGCTCCGGCTCGATCTGGGGAAAGGCGTCCACCGTGTTGGTGACTTCCAAGCGAAGATGCTTCTTTTCCTTCTGCGCATTGATGCTCACGCTGCCCCCGGAAGGGGTGTATTGCATGGCGTTGTCCAGCAGCACGTGGATCAGCTGCCGCACGGATTCCACCTCCGCGTGGATGCGCAGGCCCTCGGCGACGTCTGTTTTCAGGGTCAGGTCCTTCTGCGTCACCGTTTCCTCATAGATCAACACTTCGTTTTTCAGCTCGTCGGAAAAATTGATGTCGGTGGTTTTTCCCGCCCATTGCTTTTCGTCCAGCCGCGCCAGCAGCAAAAGCTGCTTCACCAGCCCGTCTAAGCGTTCCACCTGGCTGCGGATGTTGGCGCTCCAATTGCTTTTTCCCTGCAAAAGCTCCATCACGTCCAAATTGGAGCGGATCACCGCCACGGGGGTTTTCAGCTCGTGGCCCGCGTCGGTGATGAACTGCTTCTGCTTTTCCGTATTCTGGATCAGGATGGAGGCGGCCTTGGCGGTGACGGGCAGCAGGATGATGAACAGAAGCACCAGCAGCGCCGTGCCGATGATCAGCGCGCTGCGCACCATGGAGAACAGCATTTGCAGCTGAATGGAAATGCTCATGAGGATGATGTGCATTTGCCCGTCGGCTGTTTCCTGTACGCCGAATTTGAAGCTGCCCCACCGTCCGCTGGTTTTGCCCGCGGCCAGGGTTTGGCTTACGAAGGACTGAATATCCGTGTCCGTTTCATTCAGGAAGCCCCGGGTTTCGCAGGCGGTCACCGTGCCGTCCGTATCCGCCATGATATCGTAATAGGAGGAAAACATGGGTTGGCCCCGCCGCGTTTGAAACACGCCGGGAAGGCGCGCGCCTTCATTTTTCTGCCCGCCGTTTTCCGTGGGATTCAAAAGGGACTGCACCGTGCGGTTGGTTTCCGATTCCATTTGCAGGAAGCTGAACAGAAAGATGCCGCTGAAAACCAGAATGAACAGGATCAGGAACGCCAGCATGGAAACGGTGATCAGCCGCCGCCGGTAAAACTTTTTCATGCGTCCTCCTCTAAGGCGTATCCCACGCCGCGCTTGGAGCGGATGACCGCGGACACGCCAAGATCCGCCATTTTCTTGCGCAGATAGGAAATATGCACCCACACCGTGCCCTGCTCCACGATGCCGTCCATGCCCCACACCCGGTCCAGCAGAGTGTCGGCGGAAAAAAGCATGCCCGGGTTGTTCATGAACAGCTCCATCAGCTGATATTCCCGGCGGCTTAAGGAAAAGGTTTTTCCGTTGGCGGAAAGCTGGCAGGTGTCAGGATTCAGCTCCATGCCGCCAAAGGAAATGTTTTCGGGGTGATAGGTATCGCGCCTGCGCAGCATGGCGCGAACCCGGGCCAGCAATTCGGACATATCGAAGGGCTTGGGCAGATAGTCGTCCGCGCCGCTGTCCAGGCCCTTGATGCGGTCCTCGATTTCGCTTTTGGCGGTGAGCAGCAGCACCGGCATGTTCCGACCCTCCCGGCGCAGGCGGCTCAAAACGGTCAGGCCGTCCATTTCGGGCATCATGATGTCCAGGATCAGGCCGTCGTAAGCCTGGGACACGGCCTGCCGGTAGGCGTTCGCCCCGTTGTCCACCCAATCCACCGTGTATTTATGGTACTGGAGAAAGGCCGTGATGGGTTCGGCCATGGTCCTCTCGTCTTCCGCAAGCAAAATCCGCATAGGGCGCCTCCCTTTTTCTGCCGGTATCTTCCCCGGTTATTATACATTATAATGGGGAAACTTAGAATAATCTTAAGAATAAAAGAGAATGTTTTTCAAAAGGCCTTGACGAACGGGCCGCGTTCAGATATGATGCATACGCGCATCCGTTTGCGGCAAGGAGGGGAACCGGGGGTTATGCATTTTCGATCTTTCAAGTTCAGGCAGTTCGCCATTTACGCGGCGGCAGCGCTGCTCTATCCGGCCTACGCCTTTTTGTCTTCGGGGCGTATGATGGTCAAGCTCATTGACGCCCTGACGGTGACGGGGCTGGTGTTTGTCATTTTGGGCGTGGTGTATTCCATGATCCGCCACGGGGATTTTGACATCGCCGAGTACGTGACCCGGCGCACCCTGAACAAAGGCGATATAAAGCCCTTCAAGGCTTTTAAGGAGGACAAAAAAGAAGAAAGAAAGGACAGTATGAACTATCCTTTCTTCACGGGTCTGCTCCTGCTGCTCGCGGCGGCAGTGCTGACGGTCTTTGTCTATTGAGGTTCCCACTTATTTATCCAGCGCCTCGGCGTAGGCCTTGGCCTGCTCGGGGGTGCAGTACACATAGTGTTCCGGCCTGATTTCGCGCATGGCGTAATCCGGGCCGGTTTTTTCTTGCACGGTCTCGGAATACACGATGGGTTCCCGCTGCTTTTCGATGATGGGGTCGGGCATGGGCACGGCGCTGAGCAGGGAGATCGTGTAGGGATGGATGGGGTAGGCGAACAGCTCTTCCGTCTCGGCGATTTCCACGATGCGGCCCAAATGGATCACGGCGATGCGGTCGGCGATGAACCGAACCACGGACAAATCGTGGGCGATGAACAGGTAGGTCAGAGATTTTTCGTTTTTCAGCTTGTTCATCAGGTTCAGCACCTGGGCGCGGATACTTACGTCCAAAGCGGAGATGGGTTCGTCCGCCACCACCAGCTTGGGTTCCATGATCAGCGCCCGGGCGATGCCCACGCGCTGGCGCTGGCCGCCGGAAAACTCGTGGGGATAGCGGGATTTATGCTCCGGAAGCAGGCCCACTTCCTCCAGGGCGCGATCCACCTTTGCCAGGCGGTCTTCCTCGTTCTTGTACAGATGGAAGTTGTAAAGGCCTTCGGAGATGATGTATTCGATGGTGGCGCGCTCGTTCAGAGAGGCGGCGGGATCCTGGAAAATCATCTGGATGCTCCGGATCACGGCGGTGTCTTCCTGCTTGCTGAGCTTGCCGGAAATGCGCTTGCCCTCAAAGGTGATTTCGCCGTCGCTCAGCTCGTTGATGCGCATGATGGCGCGGCCAATGGTGGTTTTGCCGCTGCCGCTTTCGCCCACCAGCGCGAAGGTTTCACCCTTGTAGATATCGAAGTTGGCGTCCTGAACGGCCTTGAATTTGTGTTTCCCGCCGTTGTCAAAGGAAATTTCCACATGCTTCAGCGAAAGCAAAACCTCGCGGTCAGTCGTTGCCGACATGGAAAGCGCCTCCTTTCGACGTCATTTTGGCAATCTTTTCATGCAGATTGTGGATCGCCTCGGGCTTTTCCACCTTGGGCGCCCGGGGATCCAGCAGCCAGGTCTTGGCGTAATGGGTGGGGCTTACCTGGAAGAAGGGCGGCTCCTTCACAAAGTCGATCTTCAGCGCGCGGGGATTCCGGGGCGCGAAAGCGTCGCCCTTGATTTCGTTGTACAGGGACGGCGGGGTGCCGGTGATGTAGTACAGATCCTGGCCCTTGACGCCCAGCTGGGGGAGAGCCGACAGCAGCGCCCAGGTGTAGGGGTGCTGGGGATCGTAGAAAATATCGTTCACCGTGCCGTATTCGATGATCTGGCCGCCGTACATGACGCCCACGCGGTCCGCCACGTTGGCCACCACGCCCAAGTCGTGGGTGATGTAGATGGTGGTGAAGCCCAGTTCCTTCTGCAAATCCTTGATCAGCTTGATGATCTGGGCCTGGATGGTCACGTCCAGGGCGGTGGTGGGTTCGTCGCAGATCAGGATCTCCGGATGGCAGCTGAGCGCGATGGCGATGACGATGCGCTGCCGCATGCCGCCGGAATACTGGAAGGGGTAGTTATCGAAGCGTTCCGCTGCCTGGGGGATGCCCACGCGGCCCATGATGCTGATGGCCTGGGCTTTGGCGTCCGCCTTGGACAGCTTCTGATGCTTTTCAATGACCTCGGTGATCTGGGAGCCGATGGTGCGGATGGGGTTCAGGGAAGTCATGGGATCCTGGAATACGGTGGCGATTTTCACGCCCCGGATGCTGGCCCAATCCTTCTCGGTCTGGAGCTTCGTCAGGTCCTGACCGTGGTACATGATGGAGCCGTTGGTGATTTTGCCGTTGGATTCCAGCATGCCGGTAAAGGTCTTGGTGAACACGCTCTTGCCGCTTCCGCTTTCGCCCACGATGGCGAAGGTTTCGCCGTCATACAGATCCAGGGACACGTTGCGGATGGCCGTCAAATAGTTGTCGCGCACCCGGAACTGAACCTCGATGTCCTTCGCGGAAATAATGATCTCGCTCATGTCTGCCTCCTATCTATGGGTGCGCGGGTCGGTCGCGTCTGCCAGCTTCTGCCCCACCACATACAGGGAAATGGCGATGGCGGCAAGCACCAGCACAGGAATCCAGAACAGGTGCGGATATCCGGTCATGAAGGACTTGTACTGGGAAATGGTGCGGCCCAGGGAGGCGTAGTTGGTGCCAAGGCCCAAGCCCATGTAGGAAAGGAACACTTCGTAGGAAATCAGGGCGGGGATCTCGCGGGATATATACGTCACGATGACGGACACCAGATAGGGCAGAATGTTCTTCTGGATCATGGTGAAGGTCCTCGTGCCCAGGCACTTGCTGGCCAGGTTGTATTCCCGGTCGCGGATGATCATGACCTGGGTGCGGATGAAGTACGCCACATAGATCCAGTCGATGCAGGTCATCACGAAGATGAGGGGGCCAAGGCCCGCGCCCAGCACGTAGGACAGGATCATGGCCAGCAGCAGATAGGGCACGTTGGCGACCACGTTGTAGACCTCGATCATCCACTTGTCCATCTTTTTGCTGAAGCCCCACAGCGCCCCCACCAGGATGCCCAGCACCATGATGATGGCCGTGCTGACGAAGCTGACGATGATGGAGTTCCGGGCGCCGGCCCACACCACGTCCCACACCTCGTTGCCGATGTTGTCGGTGCCGAAGATATGCTCCGAGCTGGGGGGGAGATATTGATTTTCCGCTTTATTGATGTTTGGGGCGATCAAAGGATCATACCCCGAATAGAGCGGTTGAATCAGCGCAAAGCTGATCAGTACGATCAGGAAGATGGTCAGCGCGACCGTCACCTTGCTGCGGATAAAGGTGCGCCACACGGATTTCCAGTAGGAATAGCGCGGGGCGGCGATATGCTCCGATTCTTTTTCGTCGAATTCCGCAAACTCAAACAGGTTTTCTTCTTGTATTTCCATCATGATCTACCTGCCTTGTCCGTCAAAGATATACGGGGATCCACTTTGGTAATGATGATGTCGCCAAGCAGCACAGACAGCACGGAGATGGAGGAGAACATGAAGGTCAGGGCAATGATCATCACGTTGTTGTACTGGTTGATGGCGTTGGGCAGCATCTTGCCCATGCCGCCCACGGAGTAGATCGCCTCGGTAATGATAGCGCCGGTGATGCATCCTGCCAGGGAACTGGGGATGCCGTGCACGATGGGGATGCTGGCGTTCTTGAAGATGTGCCAGCGGAAGATTTCCTTCCGGTTCAGGCCCTTGGCCTTGGCAAATTTCACGTAATCGGAATTCATCTGATCCACCACATACCGACGGATCCACAGCATCAGGGAGGAAATGGAGGGCATGGACAGGGAGATGATGGGCAGGATCCAACTGCGGATATCGGAGGGGCCGAAGGTGGTGAATACGTTGGGCAGGCCGAACAGGGTGGTGCCCAGGTAGCGGAAGATGTAGATATAAGCCAGAGAGGGCACGGAGGTGATGAAGATAATGAACAGCATGCCCAGTTTATCGATCAGGCCGTCCTTGTTCCGGGCCATGGCCACGCCAACCGGCAGGCCGATGCCGTAAGCAAGAAGCAGCGCGAAAATACCCATGGTAAAGGAGGTGCCAACCATTGAGGACTGATCCTTGAAGGTGGTATAGTTGGCGTAGTGATCCACGAATTTTTTCTTGTCCAGACGATCCAGCTTTTCTTTATAGGTCAGGGAACCGAAATTGATGGCGGAGGAACCGGTTTCCCCCGTTTCAAAGGTCACGTCCCGCTTGACTTCCGTTCCCTGGGAGGAGAACATGACGCTCAGCGCTTCCAGGCCCTGATAGGTGGGGTAGCTTTCGCCCATGTTCAGGGTGATGAAATTCTGATGAATGAAGGGGAAATGAGAATCGGTATAGACGAGGTACTTATGATACGTGCCGCTGCCGATCAGCGCCAGGCCGCCGGTGGGCGTCCGGCCGAAATAAACTTTCCGTTCCAGATCGGGGTTGTTGGAATCCTGTACGCTGTAGATTGTGTCGATGCGCACAAGGTTGCTGAACCAGTTCCACAGCCGCTGAATGATGGGGAGATCCTTATACGCGAAAGCACGGCCGCTGACCTTGTAGTAATCAACGGTGTAGCCTTTGGACTGATAAAGCGCCACAAAATCAGCCGTTTCCGGAGAATCAGGATTCAGCGCGGTCTGCATTTCGGGGCTGCCCGCCTCGTAAAGCGTCAGGCAGTAATCGTTGATCTTGACGTAATCAAGGTAACCGAGCTTCTTCCATGTGTTATAGACGTAATCTGTCTTTTCGTCCGGTTTCCCGCTCAGCTTCGTATACGTGCCGTCCTCAAAAAAGATATTCTCCCTGGGCACCATGGTAAAGACCAGGACGAATACGACAAACATGATCAGCAGTATGGAAATCACGGAGCGAAGGAGGCGTGTTAGGACATACCCTTTTTTCATATGCAGCGAACCTTCCTCTGGGTAAGGCGAAAGCCGGGAGAATACTCTTCCGGCTTTCGCCTTTGAATTAAATTACTTGGGTTGTTTGATTGTCCGAGCAGCGATTACTCGCCAGCCAGCCAGGCGGCCTTGGCGGCTTCGTACTGTTCGGTGGTCACAACTTCGTTCTGCAGCTTCATGTACTTGAAGTAGGGAACGGCGTTGTAGGAGGCCTGACCATACAGACCGTAACCGGCGGAGAAGGGCACGACCTTGCTCACGATCAGGTTGGCGCCGCTGGTGGAGTAGGGGCGCAGGATGCCGTAGGTCAGCAGCATGGCTTCGCACTTGGCGTACAGCTCGATGCGCTCGTCGCCCACAGCCTTGTCAGCCTGGTTCATGACTTCTTCGATTTCATACAGGCCGATGGCTTCCTTGGCAGCCTTACCGGATTCGCTCTCGATTTCGCTGGC
The DNA here is from genome assembly GCA_905234985.1 of uncultured Christensenellaceae bacterium. Lineage (GTDB taxonomy): Bacteria > Bacillota > Clostridia > Christensenellales > Aristaeellaceae > RUG563. The sequence goes on along the minus strand of CAJOJQ010000007.1, from coordinate 61,319 downwards.
CAGGTTCAGGCCGGAGTAGTTCAGCATGTCGCCGTTTTCAGCGTTGAAGCAGTAGATGTAGGTCTTGGGATCGCCGTAGTCGGGGCCCCAGCCGGCGTCGAAAGCGACGTCGATGGAGTTCTGTTCACCGGTGGAAACGAAGTAGAAGGCGTTCAGCTGAGCGGTGCGGTTGTCGAACATCACCATGTTGATCTGCACGTAATCGCCGATAGCGCTCTCGATGGAATCCTTCATAGCCAGAGCAATATTCTTTCTCACTTCGCTGGCGGAGTCAACGGGGTAGTCCAGGATGATGGGCCAAGAGGAGATGGTGTCGCCCAGTTCTTCCTTAGCCTTGGCGGCGAAATACTGAGCGCGCTCGGGATTGTACCAGGCGTCCTGACCGTCGTTCAGGTTGATGCCGGCGAAAGCGGGTTCCAGTTCTTCCACATACTTGGTCAGGATGGAGCCATAGCTGCGGCCGTCGGAGGTGGTGGCGAAGGTGTAGGGAACCAGGGTGTTGCGGGCGGCGTCCAGGGCGCGGTCTTCGCCCTTGCTCTTGGCCTGGGTGGCCTTGGTGGAGTAAGCGGCAAACACGGCCAGGCGGAAGTACTTGTTCAGGATGGCGGCCTTGGAGTCAGCCTTCTGGGCGTCGGTCTTGTTCGTGGTGATCACGGAAGGATCGTTGAACAGGGCGTAGGACTGACGGTCGAAGTTGAAAGCGCCCCAGTAGGAGGTGGCGGTGGTCATGCTCTTGTACTGGTTTTCAGCATAGCGCTCGTTGGCGTCCGCAACCACGTCGGGCAGGCTGCCGTTGATGCCGGCGGAGGTCACTTCGCCGTTGACGAACATGTTGTAGTTCTGGGCGGGGTCGCTGCCGTCGGTGTAGGACACGACCACGTGCTTAACGAACACGTTGTCCTTGTCGTAGTAGTTGGGGTTGGCGTCAAAGCGCACTTCCTGAGCGGAAACCAGGGAGATGAGGATGTAGCAGCCGTTGTACAGGATGCTGGAAGCTTCCGCAGCGCCGAAATCAGCGCCCTTGGATTCCAGGAATTCGGCGTTGATGGGCCACAGGATGGAATAGGTGGTCATGCCGTCGAAATAGCCGCAGCCCTGGGTCAGGGTGTAGGTCAGGGTGTTGCCGTCGGCCTTGATGCCCACGTCGTCCCAGGTGCCGGTGCCGTCGATGTAAGCCTTCAGGCCCACGATCAGATCCTGCACCAGAGACAGGGTTTCGGACTGGGTGGCCACAGCGTGCTGCATGCCGGTGACGAAGTCTTCAGCCTTCACGACGTCGTATTCTTCGCCTTCGTTGGTGCTCCACACCGCGTCGTCGCGGATGATGAAGGTCCATTCGGAACCGTCTTCGTTGCAGCTCCATTCCTTGGCCATGCCGGGAATCAGCTTGCCGTGGGGGTCCTGGGTGAGCAGGCCCTCGATGAAGTTGCTCAGATAGTCACCGTTCGCGGACTTGTTGTTGTACACATAGTCCAGGGTGGTGATGTTGAAAGCGTCGATCATCGAATAGGTGTCGGGCGCTTCGTCGGCCATGGCGAAGCTCACGCAGCTGAGCAGCAGCGCCATCGCCAAAACCAGAGACAGGGTCTTTTTCATGGAACATACCTCCATACATGATATTATCTTCTCTGCTGGAAAGCAGATGAGAAGCGAAGGAATTTGGATGTCCGCATTTCACGTGTGTCCGTGAACGAGCATACGATAATATACCATATTTCTGCCGCAATTGCAACAAAAAATAAAAAATAGTTTGGGACAAAATTGCCTGCTTCCGCCACAAAAACTGCCTGTCCCCGCCATGAAACGCTTGACGCGGGGGCGCGAAAAGAGTATAATGTGCAAGTCTACCACAAGGAAGAAACGCGTTCGCGCGTTTGAAAGCAGCAATTACAACGAGAGGAAGAGATTCATTATGGCCACGAAAAATACCCAAACCCGCAAACCGCTGACGTCCGGCGCCAAGGGCGTGATTTGCCTTGCCGTGCTGCTGGTGATCACGCTTTGCGCTTCTTGCCTGTCCGTCATGGGCATGAACTTAGACGCCGAGGGCGTGAACGTGCTTTTGCCCTGGGTGCCCGTCAGCACCGCCAACTGGCCCGCTTCCCTGCCGGTGAGCCTCGCCCTGGGCGGCGGCACCTACGCGGAATATACCTATAAGCCCAATGACGACGCGCCCGAAAGCGCCCTGAACGACGCCGTAAGCACCATCCGCGCCCGCCTGAACAAAATGGGCGAAGCCGACGCCGTGGTTTCCGTCAAGGACGGGGCCGTGCGCATCGAGCTGCGGAAAATGGACGAATCCCGGCTGGCCTCCCTGCGCAATATGGCTATTATGGGCGGGCAGTTTGAATTTGCCGATACGGAAAGCAACGTGATCCTGACGGAAAAGGATATCGCCAAGGCCGACGTGAGCGTGAATTATAACAGCACCCGCACCTCCTACACCGTGTCTCTTGCTTTCACGGTGAATCAGGAAGGCCAGAAGAAACTTTCGGACGCCAATCCTTCCTATTTAAGTATTACCTGTGACGGCGAATCCGTTTCTTCCTACGGCCTGGTGAACGGCGATAAGATCACCTGCACCGTTGGTTCCTCCAGCAGCGCCTACAACACCGCCGGCAATTTGGCCTTCCTGATCAATGACGGCGCCGTGGATATGACCCTGACCCTGCGGGATTCCGGCAATGTGGCCGCCTCCTTCGGCAGCGTGCTGAACGTGGTGCTCATCGTGCTGGCCCTGCTGATCGTGTTCGCCCTGGTTTATCTGGTTGCCACCGGCAAGCTCACCGGCCTTGCGGCGTTCCTCGGCGTCTGGTGCGCGGCGGTGCTGAACCTGTTCTTCGTGGCGACGATCATCGTGCCCACCGAATATATGCTGAACGTGGGCTGTCTGGTGGCGCTCCTGCTGGGCGTGCTGCTGGCCGTATACGCCGCCGTCACCCGCACCGACGCCATCAGCAAGCAGATCGGCGAGGGCAGCGCGCCCAAGTCCGCCGCCAAGCTGGGCTTCCGCGCCGCCGCCAAGAACGTCTGGCTCGTGCATGCCTGCGTCCTGGCCGTTTCCCTGATCCTGATGATCTTCTCCTTCTCCAAATCCACCGGCTACGTGCTGGCTTCCGGCGTGGTGGCCAGCGCCATGGCGACTGTGGTGATGCGCGCCTTCCAGTTCTGCTTCACCCTGATCTCCAACAAGCCCTCCCTGTTTGGCAAAGTGAAATAAAACCTTTTCAGGGCGCCGGATTTCGCACGGCGCCCTCTTTTTATCCTTTTTTCCCAACTACGCAGGGCTGCAATGAACGCTTTAAGGCAGAGTTGAGAGTGGAGATATTATAATGCCTACCGAAAAAGGACTTTTCTGATTGACTATATTAAATCTCAACTCTCAACTCTTAACTCTCCACTCTTTTCTCGGAGGAACAGAATGCTAAAGATCCGCCTTTCTTCCCCGGCGAAAGCGATACAGGCGCTGCCGGGTCTGCCTGCCTGGCTGTCGGGTCTGCTGGCCAGCCGGGGCGTAAAAACGGAGGCGGAGGCCCGGCGGTTTCTCCATCCTGCCCTGGATCAACTGCTGCCGCCCCTCATGCTTCACCAGATGGCGGAAGCCCGGGACCTGCTGCTTCGGGCGCGGGAGCAGGGAAAAAAGACGGTGATTTACGGGGACTACGACGTGGACGGCGTGTGCGCCTCCGCCATCCTGTGGGAAGCCTTGGGCATGCTCGGCATGGAGCGGGAAGTCTATCTTCCCGACCGGCATAAGGAGGGCTACGGCCTGAATACCCCCGCCGTAGAAAAGCTGGCCCAGGAGTTTCAGGTGCTGGTGACGGTGGACTGCGGCATCACCAGCGTCGCGGAAGTAAGCCGGGTCCGGGAACTGGGCATGGACGTGATCGTCACCGACCATCACCGCCACGGGGAGAATTTGCCCCCCGCGCAGGCGGTGGTTTCGCCCCTTTTGGGGGATTATGCCTTTCCCTTCCTCTGCGGGGCGGGGGTAGCTTGGAAGCTGGCGGAGGCGTTGTTAGACACTTGCAAGCAAGAAATTTCACAAGATGGCAAAAAGTCCGGAACCTCTTATGGCTTTCTTGGAAGGGGGCCTGGGGGAAACCATTCTTTGGCCTCCAAAGAATGGTTTCCCCCAGAAAATTCCTCCGCGTTAGGGGACAAGGCCCTGCCGCTGATGGAAATCGCCGCCCTGGCCACCATCGCCGATATGGTGCCGCTCACCGGGGAAAACCGGGTGATCGCCGCTTTGGGGCTGGAAAAGCTGGGGGGCACCCGCCGCCCCGGCCTGCGGGCTGTCATGGAACGGGCGGGCATTCACGGCGCTGTATCCAGCGACCAGGTGGCGTTTCAGATCGCTCCCCGCATGAACGCCTGCGGCCGCATGGAATCGGCCCGCACGGCGCTCAATATGCTGCTGACCCGGGACGGAACCCAGGCGGAGGAACTGTCCCTGAAAATGGAAAAGCTCAATCAGGAGCGCAAGAATCAGGAAGCCTTCGTTTTAAAGGAGGCGCTGGAGCAGGTCAGGGGCATGGATCTCGTTCAGGAAAAGGCCATCGTGGTGCGGGGCGAAGGCTGGAACAGCGGCGTGGTGGGCCTGGCGGCGGGCAAGGTGGCGGAAAAATACGCCTATCCCACCGTGGCCCTGGCCCAGGAAGGGGACCTGTGCGTGGGCAGCGCCCGCAGCGCCGGGGACGTGGACATCCACCAGGCCCTGAGCCGGTGCGCCGGGCTGTTTGAGCGTTTCGGCGGGCACAAACAGGCGGCGGGCCTCACCATCCGCGCGGAAAACGTACCCGCTTTCCGGGAAGCCCTGTCCCAGGCGGTGGCCGAGCAGACCGGGGGAAAGCCCGTGATTCCGGAAGTCCTGTGCGACGGGGAAATGACCCTTTCCGACGTGACGGCGGAAACCGCCGGATGGCTCAAAAAGTTAGAACCCTTTGGCATGGGCAATCCCGCGCCCCGGTTTCTGTGCAAAAACGTGCTTCCTCTGTCCTTCCGGGCCGTGGGGGCGGAGGGGCGGCATCTGAAATGCACCTTCCAGCAGGGCATGGCCGTGCGGGACGGCATCTTTTTCGGCGGCGGCGACTGGGCCGGACGGGACACGGGGGCTCTCGTGCTTTCCATGTCCCCGGAGATCAACGAATTCCGGGGCAAGGTCAGCGCGGAATGCAGGCTGTACGCCATGGAAATGCTGCCCGATACCCTGGTCGAAAACAGGGAAAAGGAAGCGCTGTGCCTCATGCGGGAGGACAGGCGCGGGGACGCTCCCCTGCCTGTGATCACGGAAGCCGGCATGAACGCCCGCATGGGGGAAAGCCAGGGCACGCTGCTTTTGTGCCGGTGCCTGAAAACGGCCCTGCGGCTGCGGGAAAAATTTCCTGAAGCGGATTTTTGCCTGGAAAAAGCCGACGATCCCCGGGTATTTTCCGCCATCCTGCTGTACGGCAAGGCGGGGGACGTGCATCCGGCGTTCCGGCGCGTGATCTTCTGCGATGGGGACACGGGGGAGGGGGCGGCCTGGCGGGCGGCGCTGCCGAACGCGGAACTTTACGCCCTGCCCCGGACGCGGGAACTGATGGAGGCCCTGGCCCGGTCTTTCGTGGATCGGGACGCCCTGCGGCGCTGCTACCTGGCGCTGAAAGCGGAACCGCCCCTGGATTTGCGCGTTTTTGCCCGGCAAATGGCGCTCACCGAAGCCCAGGCGCTGTTCGCCCTGCGGGTGCTGGAGGAAATCGACCTCGTGACCTTATCGCTGCGGCCCTTTAAGACGGAATTGCTTCCGATGAAAAAGAGAAACCCGGAAGAAAGCGGTCTGTTTTGCTTGGCGGGATTGGCAAAGGAGGAAACGTATGGCGTACACGGCGTATGAAGACATGACCTTGGAAGAAATGCTGGCCCGCGTGCGGAAATTCGATACGGACGGCTCAGCCTGCGCCCTGATTGAAAAAGCCTACGCCTTCGCGGAAAAGGCCCACGAGGGCCAGGTACGCAAAAGCGGCGAGCCCTACATGATCCATCCCCGTTACGTGGCGGGCATCATCACCGAACTGATGATCGACCCGCCCACCATCGCCGCCGCCCTGCTGCACGATACGGTGGAGGATTGCCCGGAGGTCACGCTGGACCTGGTCAAACAGGAATTCGGTCCGGAAGTGGCAAGGCTGGTGGACGGGGTGACCAAGCTCTCCAAGCTGGACTTTGCCGACCGGGAGGAGCAGCAGGCGGAATCCCTGCGCAAAATGATCTTAGCCATGAGCAAGGACATCCGAGTGGTGCTCATCAAACTGGCGGACCGGCTGCACAACATGCGTACCCTGCGCTATAAGACCGCCGACCGCCAGGTGGCCATCGCCCGGGAAACCCTGGATATTTACGCGCCCCTGGCCCACCGCTTGGGCGTGTACGGCATCAAGTCCGAACTGGAGGACCTGTCCCTGCGGTATATCGACCCGGAGGGCTACCAGGACGTGGCCCGGAAGGTGGGCATGAAGCGGGCGGAACGGGAGGAAAACATCAAGCTGGTCATCAACGAGCTGTCCCAGAAGCTGGACGAAGCGGGCCTGCGCTACGATATCGACGGCCGGCCCAAGCACCTCTATTCCATCTACCGCAAAATGGTGATCCAGAACAAGCCCTTCGATCAGATTTACGATCTCATCGCCATCCGCGTGATCGTGAACACCATCCCGGAGTGCTATACTGTGCTGGGCATCGCCCATACCCTGTGGAACCAGGTGCCGGGCCGGTTCAAGGATTATATTTCCGTGCCTAAGGCCAACATGTATCAATCCCTGCACACCACGGTCATGGGCGGGCGGCGCATCCCCTTCCCCTTTGAAATCCAGATCCGTACCTGGGAAATGCACCGCATCGCGGAATACGGCATCGCCGCCCACTGGCGCTACAAGGAGGGCGGCAAAAAGGACGGCGACCTGGACGACAAGCTGTACTGGCTGCGCCAGATTTTGGACTGGCAGAGCGAGACCCGGGACAGCCACGAATTCATCGACAGCCTGAAAACGGACCTGTTTTCGGAAGAAGTATTCCTTTTTACCCCCAAGGGGGACATCATTTCCATGCAGCGGGGTTCCACCCCCCTGGACTTTGCCTACCGCATCCATTCCCAGATCGGCAACAGCTGCGTGGGCGCCAAGATCAACGGCAAAATGGTGCCCCTGGACACCCAACTGCAGACCGGCGACCGGGTGGAGGTGCTCACCTCCTCCGCCTCCAAGGGCCCCAGCATGGACTGGCTCAAGATCGTCAAGACCCAGCAGGCCAAGGCCAAAATCCGCCAGTTCTTTAAGCGGGAGCTGCGGGGCGAAAACGTGCAGAAGGGCCGCGATATGCTGGAGCACGAGGCCAAGCGCCGCGGCGTGAAGCTGGGGGACTACACCAAGCCCGAATACTACGAGCCGCTGCTGCGGAAATACATGTTCCAGGAGCTGGACGATATTTACGGGGCCATCGGCTATGGCGGCGTGGCGGCGGTGTATGTGCTGTCCCGCCTGATCGAGGAAAAGCAGAAGAAGGACGCGCCCCTGCAGCCCCGGGTGCCGGTGGTTTCAGAGGTGGCCCCGGTGGAACCCAAGGGCAAGCCCACCCACGGCGTTTACGTCCACGGGGAGGCGGGCATGCTGGTGCGCTTCGCCAAGTGCTGCAACCCGGTGCCCGGCGACGATATCGTGGGCTACATCACCCGGGGCCGGGGCGTGACCGTGCATAAGGCCGATTGCTCCAACGCCCTGCATACCGAGCCGGAGCGAGCCATTCCCGTTTCCTGGGCCATGGAGGACGCGGGCACCTTCAGCGCCAACATCCAGATCATCTGCTACGACCACAATTCCCTCTTGGGCGAAATCACCAATTATATTGAAGACATGGGCATCCCTCTCACCGCCCTGGCGGTCAAGATCAACAAAAACAAAACATGCTCCATCACCACCACCTTGCAGGTCAAATCCCGCGAGCAGCTGGACAGCGCCCTCATGAAGCTGCACAAGCGCTCCGATGTGATCGAGGCGTATCGCAGCGTGAACTGACACTTATTGGGAAAATTATAAAATTCGCAAAACTTTTGTAAAAAAGAAGGATTTTCTTCCCGCCAGCGCGAATAAAACAGAGTTATCCTTTAACACGGAGGAAAACATGCAGCCCCCACAAGGTTACGATTCGCAGAATGCTTATCCCGGCGGTCAGGACGGCGGCAATATGCCGCAGTGGACCCCGCCGCAGGAGGACGGGCAGTGGGTGCAGCGGCCGGTTCCGGGACAGGCGCAGGGAGGGTTTTCGGCCCCGCCGGGCCAGGTGCCGCCCCCCGCGCAGATCATGCCCGAATTAAATCAGCCCTACGGTTACGACGGGGGCTGGATCCCCCCCGAAAACGGAGCGCCGCCCCCGGAAGACACGTTTTCGGCCTCGGCGTCGGCGGGCGGCCAGGGGCCGAACCCCGGCTATCAGGCGCCCAAAACCGGCCTGCCCCGCACGCAGCCGCGGCAGGGCAAGGGCGTATATATCCTGCTTACGGTGATCGTGCTGGCCTTCGCGGCCTACGCCATCGCGAGCATGCTGCCCAAGGGCGGCGTGTCCTACGGCTATGTGCGCTACGGCGCGCTGAGTTCGCGCTTCACCGGGGACGCCGTGGTGGTGCGCAGCGAAACGGTGGTCAGCCAGGAAAGCGTTTCCCAGATTGATTATGTGGTGGAGGAAGGCGACGAAGTGACCCGCGGCAACATGGTGGCCACCATCTACACCGCGGGCTTCAACGCCAAGGAATGGGTGACGCTGAACAATTACCGCAAACAGATCAGGGAGTACCACAAGGTGCTGATCACCGGCGCGGTAACGGATCAGAACCTCCTGTCCCGCATCAACGAGGTGCAGACGCGCGCCATGGAGGTGCAGCGGTTGGTCCACGGGGCGCGGGGCAGCATCAGCGCCCAGGAAAAGCTGCTCAAGGACGCCATGCAGAGCCAGCAGATCTACATCAAACAGAAGAACCCCGACGATCAGAAGCTCTCCCGGCTCTACGACGACGAACACAATCAGGAGCAGCGCATCTCCACCTGGACCAAGCAGTTTGCCGCCGCCACCGACGGGATCGTGAGCTTTTACACCGACGGGTACGAAAAAAAGCTGAACATGACCACCTTCGCCGATTTTTCTCCGGCGCAGGTGCGGGATATGTACAACGGCAATCCCCCCGCCGACGAAGCCGCCGCGGGCATGCGCAACGCCACGGATATTTACCGCATGGTGCGCAAAGAACAGTGGGCCGTGCTGATGCTCTGCAATGAAAAGGACTGGATCCCAACGGAGGGAAGCACCTATCATCTGGTGATCGAGAGCTTCGACAACGACGTACTTACCGCCACGGTATACAATTCCACCCGTTCCGGGGGCGAATTGCTGGTGCGGCTGCTGGTGGACAATACGGAATTTCTGGAAAAAGCCATGTACCTGCGCTCCTGCAAGGTGTGGCTGGGCGAGGATGTAAGCACTCTGATGGTGCCCTCCCGCGCCATTTACGTGCAGGACGGGAGCAAGGGCGTGGTCATTCCCACCGAAGGCGGCGAGTACTGGATGGGCGTGAAAGTGATTTCCGACGACGGCAACACGGCCTATGTGGTGCCCGACAACGCGGGCGTGCTGCACGAAGGCATGGAGGTGCGGCTTTTTTAAGGGAGATTGCTGGGCATGACACTGGAAGAAAGAGTAAACAGCGTGCGGGAAACCCTGGCGCGGGAAAGCGCCGCCTGGGGCCGCCCGCCCCGGCTGATCGCGGTGACCAAGTATTCCACAGTGGAGCAGATTCTGCCGCTGGAGAACGCGGGCGTCACTGATATCGGCGAAAACCGGGTACAGGCCATCCGGGACAAGCTGCCCGGCTTGGGAGGACGGTTTTCCGTCCACCTGATCGGCCAGCTCCAGTCCAACAAAGTAAAGTACATCATCCGGGACGTGTGCATGATCCATTCCCTGGATCATGAAAGCCTGGCCCGGGAGATCGACCGGCAGGCCCAGAAGGCGAATCTGCGCATGCCGGTGCTGATTCAGGTCAATATCGCCCGGGAACCGCAGAAGGGCGGCATTGAGGAAGAAAACTTATTTCCCTTCCTGCGGCTGTGCGCGGCCCTGCCGGGGCTGCACGTCCGGGGCCTGATGACCATGATGCCCCTGGGGGCGGAAACGGCAATCATCGAAGGGTATTTTGCCCGCATGCGGGCGCTGCTGGACCGGTGCCGGCAGGAAGCGGTGGAAGGAACGGATATGACGGAGCTGTCCATGGGCATGAGCCAGGATTACGGTCTGGCCGCCCGCCACGGGGCCACCATGGTGCGCGTGGGTTCGGCTCTGTTTCGATAAAACACGGGAGGATTAACGCAAAATGGCAGTGGGCGATATCTTCGGCAGCCTGAAAAACTCGGTCAGGACCGCGTATAACAATTTCTTTTACAGCGGACGTCAGGCGCCGCCGCAGCAGCGGACGCGGGGCGCGTATCAGGATGCGCGGAATCAGGCGTATGCCCAGCAGGATGAGGGCTACCAGCAGCCCTATCAGCAGCAGGGCGCGTATCAGCAGCCCTATCAGCAGCAGGGCGGATATCAGCAGCCCTATCAGCAGCAGGGTGGATATCAGCAGCCCTATCAGCAGCAGGGTGGATATCAGCAGCCCTATCAGCAGCAGGCCGCGTATCAGCAGCCCTATCAGCAGCAAGCCGGATATCAGCAGCCCCAGCCCGCCCAGGCCCGCGCCCGCCGGACGCAGACCCACACGGCGCGGCAGCAGGAAAACGTGGTGGATTTCGGAGCGTACCAGCAGAACATGGGCCGCCAGAACGCCCAGCCCGCCCAGGCCGCCCAGCCGGTTCAGAACGCCGAAGCGCCCGCCCAGGAGGCGGCCCAGACGGCTGCCAGCCTGCTTTCCGCCCGGGTGATCAACGCCCGGGGCATGGGGGATTGCCGCAGCGCCATTACGCTGCTGCGCAATGGGGACGCCGTGGTGATCGTGATGGAAAACATCGGCGATCCCAGCGAAATGCGCCGTCTGGTGGATACGCTGAGCGGCGCGTGCTATTCCCTCACCGCCACCATCACCAAAGTATCGCGCCACGGCGTGTATCTGCTGGCGCCCCAGACCATGGCGGTGTTTGCCGACCAGGCCACCAACACCATGAACAGCGCTCCCGCCCGGCCCCAGGCCCGGAATTATCAGCCCGGCTTTGCCGCGGGCCAGCGCGTGGCTTACGCGCCCCAGCAGCAGCCCCAGCCCCAGCCCGCCGCCCAGCCTTACGCCGGGACGCAGGCGTTTTCCCAGCGGGCGGCGGCTCCGGAGGAACCCCGCCAGAGCTTCTATCAGCGGCCCGCGCCCCAAATGGCCCAGCCTCCGGCCTTTTCCGCCCAGCCCGCGGGCTACGGCTACGCGCCGGACGACGCGCAGGCCGCCGGGGAGCAGTAAGCTGAATACTTGGCTGGAAAGAGGTAAGAACTATGGGAATCATCCGCGTGATTCGTTTTCTGCTGAGCGTGTACGCCATGATGCAGCTGGTGCAGTTCGCCCTGCCTTATGTGAGCAGCGCGCAGCGCCCCTGGATGGTCACGCTGGAAAAGCTGTGTGCGCCGGGCATGCAGATCGGCAGCCGGGTAGCTGCCCGTTTGCTGCCGGAGAAGCGGTTCAATATCAACGCGGGTCCGCTGGCCGCGGCGGCGCTCTGCTACATCGTGCGTATGGTTTTAGGAATTTTCTTCTGATACAAATTGAATGATGCATACGGAAAGGAGCCTGAACATGCCGATTACTGTTGCCATGATCGAGGAAAAGGAATTCAAAACCAAAATGCGGGGGTACGACCCCGTAGAGGTGGACGAGTTCCTGGATGAAATCTGCGACGAAATGGTGGCCATGCAGGAAGAAATCGCCACCCTGACCCAGCGGCTGAACCAAGCCTCCCATAACGCCTTCGTTTCCTCCGCCATCCCCGCCCCAGTGCCCCCGCCCGCGGCCATCCCCACGCCCGCTCCCGCCCCCAAGGCGGCGGAAGCACCCAAGGCGCAGGGTTCCAGCGAAGCGGCCCAGCGGCTGCTGGCCCAGGCCCAGAAGGTGTACGACGAGACGATCGCCGAAGCCAAAGCCAAGGCCGAGGAGATCATGAAGGGCGCCACCAATCGGGCGTCCATGGGCCTGGAGGACCTGGAGGCCGAAAAGAGCGATCTGCAGCAGGAAGTGGAAATGCTGCGCCAGACCGCCAAGGATTACCGCGAACGGTTCCTCCGCCTGATCGAGGAACAGCAGCATATCCTGAAATCGGAAACGGCCCTGTTCGAGTGATTCCGTTTTCGGCGCGATTCCCCGGCGGATATGGCCGGGGATTTTTTTCAGAGTTGGGAGTTAAGAGTTGAGAGTTGAGATTTTTATATACTCGGTCATTATGGACTAAGATTTATCAACTATATAAATCTCAACTCTCAACTCTCATCTCTTATGCTCAATAACAGACATTAAAGGAAATAATACCATGCGCATATTCGACACTCACTGCCATTTGGACGACGCGAAATTCGACGAGGACCGGGAGGACGCCTACCGCCGTATGCGGGAAGCGCGGGTGACGCGCTGCGTGTGCGTGGGCAGCGATCTTGATTCTTCCCGCCGGTGCATGGCCCTGGCGGAAACGCATCCGGGCGTATACGCCGCCGCCGGGGTACACCCCCACGAGGCCAAAGACGCGCCGCCGGATTATTTGGACAGGCTCACGGAAATGCTGGCCCATCCCCGGGTGAAAGCGCTGGGAGAAATCGGCCTGGATTACTATTACGATCTGTCGCCCCGGGACGTGCAGATGCGCGTCATGGGGGAGCAGGTGGATTTGGCGGTGAAATTAGGCAAGCCCGTCATTTTCCATATCCGGGACGCTCACGGGGATATGGTGGATTTTTTTCGGAGCCGCAAGCAACTGCCTGAAGGGATCATCCATTGTTTTTCCGGCAGCCCGGAAATCGCCCGGGAATACGTGAAAATGGGCTTCTATATCTCCTTTGCCGGGCCGCTGACGTTCAAAAAAGCGCCCCATCTCCAGGCGGCTGCCCGGGAAGTGCCCCTGGACCGGCTGCTGGTGGAAACGGACAGCCCCTATCTGGCCCCCGAACCCATGCGGGGCCGCAGGAACGAACCGGCCAACGTGCAGTACACCCTGCGGAAGCTGGCGGAGCTTCGGGAAATCCCGGAGGAGGATATGGCGGAAATCACCTGGAACAACGCCTGCGTGCTGTACGGCATCCCGCTGGAGCAGCCCGGTGAAAATCTCGCATGAAGGACAGCTTGGGATTTATGGGGGAGAGAGTTGAGAGTTGAGAGTTGAGAGTGGAGAGTTGAGATATTATAGTGTCTATCAATAGGCGACCACAGTTGGTCAACTATATAAATCTCAACTCTCAACTCTCCGCTCTCAACTCTGCCGCCAAATCTCGATTTATGCGTAAGCCCCAAGCAAGCTGAAAGCGCGCTTTGACAAACGGCCCGCCGGATGGTATAATCAATTTGAAGAAAATCACCAAAAGAGGGTGAACACATGATCCGGGTAGAGATTTTGGAGCAGAACCGCGCCGCCCTGCGGCCCTTTGTGATGCTTCCCTTCCAATTATACAAGGACGATCCCAACTGGGTGCCGCCGCTGATCGGGGATCAGTTGCGTTCCCTGTGCAAGAATCACGACGACCCCCGGCGGTTTTTCCTGGTATACGACGGGGAAAAGCCGGTGGCCCGGGTGATGGCGGGCATTGACGAGCGGCTGAACGAGCGGCTGAACCGGAAATACGGGTACATTTCCATGTTCGAGTGCGCCCAGCGGCCTGATTACGCCCGCACGGCCCTGGACGCGGCGTGCGCCTATCTGCGGGAGGAGGGCATGGAAAACGTGATCGGCCCGTCCTCCATGACGGCGGACGATTTCAGCAAGGGCCTGCTGGTGCAGGGCTTCGACGGGCCGCCGGTGCTGTTCAACCCCTACAATCCTTCCTATTACGGCGATTATTTTGAAAAGTGCGGGTTCAAAAAGCACCGGGATCATTTGGCGTATTTCATGCGCATGGATGAATTCGACCAGCACGCCCTGGAGGAAATCGTGCCCCGGGCCAAGAAGCGCTTCGGCTTCCGGGTGGAGCATGTGCAGTGGACGCCGGAAAGCGAGGAAAAGCTGCTGCACAGCGTGAACCGCATCATCCGCGAAGCCTTCCCGCCGGAATGGGAGTGGAACGTGCCCACCTACGGCGATTTGCGGCGGGCGGTCAAGCGCCTGCGCCGGTATTATCGGTCTGAAATGACGGTGATGGCGTATGCCGATAAGCGGCCCATCGGCCTGGTGATCGCTTTCCCCGATTACAATCAGGTGCTGAAAAAGATGAAGGGCCGGATATTGCCCTTCGGATGGCTGCATTACGTGCTGGGAAAGAGCAGGATCCACGGCGCTCGGTGCAGCATGCAGTTCGTGGTGCCGGAATATCAGCATAAGGGCGTGAACACCGCCATGTTCTACGAGGCCTATTTGGGGGCCAAATCCCTGGGCATCCAGTGGGTGGAAGGTTCCACGGTGGATGAAACCAGCATCCCCTCCATCGCCAATACGGAAAAGCTGGCGTCCCACCTGTATCGGGTGTACAGGCAGTATGAAAAGAGTTTGAACGAAGTCTGTCCGGAATAAATCGGCAGAGAGTTGAGAGTTTAGAGTTGAGAGTTGAGATGAGGTTTGTTTCCCGGGATTTCTGTATTCAAGTAAACTGTATTCAATCTCAACTCTCAACTCTCATCGCTGCCCTGCACCGCAGGGCAAGGGCTTGCATAGGATGTGGCAAAACCGTCAGAAGCGAGGTGGATGCCATGTCCTTGTGGAAAGACGCCCAAAAAACGGCGCTGAAAACGGAAGAAGCGGCGCTGCTCACCGCCCTGCCCCGGCATGAGGCCCGGGGGGCGGCGCTGAAAACCGTTTTGCAGGCGGGGCAGCGGATGGGGGAAATGCGGCTGGGCGCGGCCCGTACCGCCGGAAGCGCGGATCAGCCCGCCGTCCAAACGCTTTCCGTCCCTGCCCGAAGAGACCCAAACCGGGCGGCGCTGCATCAGGTATGGAAACGGTAAAAGAACGGGGAAGAAGGCGTTTTTCGCGCTTTCTCCCCGTTCTTTGCAGATCACCGCCATTCAGCTGACGCTGAATGGTGCGAAAGGGGGAATCCTTCCCCCTTTCGGGAACCCTCTTCGGTTTTTCCTAAAATCCCTACGGGATTTCCGGGCGGAAAAACCGTAAGGTAGGAAAAATTCATCCGGTCGTCTACGCTCCCTTCTGAATTTTTCCGTCCTCGCGGCGTACACGCCACCGCTGCGGATTGCAGTCAACGGGGAGTTCCCCTTGACAATCCCCCCATTATTTCCAACATTCGCTGATAATATCCGAATGAATAACTTTGGACGACTTTCTATTCAGCGGACGAACAGCTCCGTCACGTATACATAGCCGTTTTTGTCCGTACAGATCCCGATGCCCACCTTCTTCCACTGGCTGCCCATCATGATGATGCGATGGGCGGAACTGCTCAGGAAAGCGGCCTCGGTTTTTTCCACGGTGGCATGGTGGGCGATGTTTTCCCCCACGCCGTTATAGGCGTAGCCGAAGGCGGTGAGCATGGAGGCAGCCTTGCCCCAGGTGGGGGATTCGTGGGCAAAGTAGCCCTTCTCCATCATTTCCTGGGATTTGGCCCGGGCGATGGCGGATAGCTGGCTGTCCAGGGGCAGGGCGGAAAGACCGTTCCGGGTCCGATCCTGATTCAGCAAATTCAGCATCTTTTGCTCTTGCACTGTGGCGGATAATGTAGTATAATCACCCGTGCTTGGGGAAGAATTTGGTACATTGGGCGCGGAAACCTGCGGCGCGAGCGAGGGTTTCACCGTCGGGGCGGGCTTGACTGTCGCCGCGCAGGCGGAATTCCCGGTCACGTCACAGGCGGGCTTGACCGTTGCGGTGGGAGCAGGCTTCACCGTCAATGCCGGACGCGCGGTCTGAAACAGCACCGCGCAGTACGGGCAGGCAAAGCAGTCCCTTTCGTTCCGGCATTGGGCGCAGTTCAGCGGGCAATCGCCTTCCGCCAGGGCCGCGCCGAGGAACAGCGTCAGGAGCGCCAAAAGATACAAGCAAAACCGTTTCATGTGTGATCCTCCTTTGTCATGATTTGATCCGCATGGAAATCGTAAGCGAAAATACCACGAAATGCAATTCATTTGCCATCCGGCTGCCATGGGAATGTATGGAAAGGAAGGAAATCGTTCAATGCGGTTGATCAAATGCCCCCGGTGTGAATTGAACTACATCACCCCGGAAGAAGGATACTGCAAAATCTGCAAGCGGGAAATGAAGGGCGAAAGCCAGCACGAGGAAATCGAGCTGTGTACCGTGTGCAACGAGGCCCCGGCCCTGCCCGGCAAGGACGTGTGCCTGTTCTGCCTGAAGGAAATGAACGCAAACCAGGAGCGCGAGGAAGAAGAAAACGAAGCGCGGGTGGACGAAGCCAGCTTAGGCATTGATCCCGTCAGCGCCATGGACGAAATCATCCCCGAAATCGACGAGGACATCCCGCCCCGGGAGTACGACGAGATCGAAAGCGATCTGTCCCTGGAGGAAATGGGCGAGGAAGAAGCCGAGGACGAAGACGAGGAAGACGAAGAGTAAGTGGATATTTACGCGATCGGCGATTTGCATTTGCAGGGCGGCGCGGATAAGCCCATGAACGTGTTCGGCCCCCACTGGGACGGTCATTTCGACCGCATCCGCCGGGACTGGCGGGAAAAGGTGGGGGAACAAGACGTGGTGCTGCTGCCCGGCGACATCAGCTGGGCCATGCAGACGGAGGACGCCATGGACGACCTGCGCAGCATCGGGGAGCTGCCGGGGCGCAAGATCCTGCTGCGGGGCAATCATGATTACTGGTGGTGCGGCATTTCCCGGCTGCGGGATCTGCTGCCCCCGGGCATGTACGCCGTGCAGAACGACGCCATGCGGCTGGAGGATACGGCCTTCTGCGGCACCAGGGGCTGGACCCTGCCGGGGCCGGGCTGCGCGCCGGAGGATGAAAAAATCTACCGGCGGGAGCTGCTGCGGATGGAAATGTCCCTGGACAGGGCTGTGAAGTTAGGGGCCAAACGGCTGGTGGTGCTGTGCCACTATCCCCCCCTGGGGGAGGGCGCGGCGGAAACGCCCCTGTCCGCCCTGCTGGAAAAATATCCGGTGGACGACGTGGTATACGGCCACCTCCACGGGCCGTCCCTTCGGGGCGCGGTCAACGGCGCCTATCGTGGGATCCGTTACCACTGCGTATCCTGCGATGGGCTGGACTTTCAGCTCCTGCGCCTGCCCGGTGGCGATCCGGTGGAGGACGCGCCCATTTAAAGTTCTGAAAATGAAAAGTGATTCCCATAAATCGGCTGTTTTCAGCCGGTTTTTTTTGTTTTTGGGTTTGCTTTTGCCGTAAAGTGGAGGGAAGGGGATGACCGGGGAAACGACGGCGATTTCATGAAGCGATTGTGTCGGATTCTATCTAAATATGAAATATTTATTACAAACTCCCCAAAAAACCGAAACAAAAAAACCCTGAAATTTTGTAAAATAAGCACAAATATAACAATATAAAATGTGAATATTATCTATACGTTTTTGAAACACGAAAACGTGTTCTCTTTAAAATTGTAAAAATATGGTATATTTCTATTGAAATATAACGGAAAGGCTACAAAAGCGTGACAATTATATTTCCCAAAAAGGCAAGCGCGAAACAAAAGGGCGCTTGACAAAGGGATAAAAAGTGCCGTAAAATGGTGGCGAAGTCACAAAAGTGGCGAATAAGTGGCAGAAAAGGGGGCGAAATCATGGCGGATGATTCTATCCAGGATCCTGCTTCCGTGGGAAAAGACGAAAATCCGGAGCAGAACGCCATTAACACCCCCGACGGAAATAAGCCGAAGCTGCCCTTCTTAGGCTTTGTGGGAAGCTACCTGCATAATATTGATGCAAAAGGCCGTATGATTATACCGGCCGCTTTCAGGGACGCCCTGGGAGAACGCTTCGCCGTCGCGCCCTCGCCGGACTTTAAAGCGGTGGCTCTGTACCCCATTGCCGATTGGATCGCCAAGCGAGACGAGCTGGTGGCGGCGGTGCGCAAAAAGCCCGTGGCGCAGCCCGTTCTGGATATGTTTACAAAATACAGCTATACGGACTGCGAAGCCGACGCGCAGGGGCGCTTGCTTTTGCCCCAGCGCATCCGCGCCTGGCGGTTAGGCGATGTAAGGGACGTGGAAGTGAACGGCACGTATAACCACATCCGCATCATTCCCGCCGCCGCGGGCAAGGAGCAGGATCGCACCTTCGACGAAGTATACCCCGATATGCTGGAGTTCTTAACGTCCATACAGGACTGAAGTGCGTTCTAATTCACAGAAAGGAGGAATATATTCATGCAGAAGGGTAACTGCATGCCGTATGTGACGGCGGGCCTGAAGGCTGGGCCGAACATGCCCATCGGTGTGCGCAGCACCGTACACCTGCCGGATTCCGAAGCGGGCCGGAACTATGAAACCGACAGGAAACCCTTTTACGCGGGACAGGTGCCGCCTGCGCCGCGGGAAAGCGTGACGGTTCCTCTGCGGGGGGCGCTGATTTGTCTGTGCGTGCTGTTTTGCGTATTCGGCGGTCTGATCGTCAGCAAAGCGGCCCGGCGGGCGGAGCTTACCAAGTCGTTTGCCATCGTTGAAATGGACATCGCGAAGCAGAAGCTGAAAAACGAGGAGCTTGCCGCGAAGGTGGATATGGCCCGGGAACGTGAGCGCATCTGCGACCTCGCGTGCCAGCGGCTGAAAATGATCGCCCCGTCCAACGCCACCATGGAATACGTGACCGCGCCGGACACCCGGCCCTTTGAAACCAAAACGGCAGTCCAGGCGGCAGTCTCCCCCGAAACCGCGCTGGAAGGAACGATAACCGGCAGCCGCTGACCGGACGCTTTCGGCTGCCCATGGGGGAGGACAGCCATGCGCACGGGACTCAAAATCCGCAGAAGATTACTGACGATGCTTTCGGCGATGACCCTGCTGTTTTCGCTGATCGGCGTAAGGATCGGCAATCTGACGCTGGTGCAGGGCGAAGCCCTCACGGCCCGGGGCGTGCGGCAATGGACCCGGCAGGGCGTGGTTACGGCCCAGCGGGGCGCCATTCAGGATACCCAGGGCAACCTGCTGGCCCTGTCGGCCACGGCGTATATCGTAACGGCCAATCCGCAGCTGGTGACCGACGAGAGCCGGTTTGCCCAGGTGATGGGCGAAATACTGAACGCCGACGCGGCGGCCATGGAAAAGAAGCTGCAAAACAAAAAGTTAGCTTCCGTCATTTTAAAGCGCCAGGTACCCCGGGAAACCGTCGACGCCATCCGCGCCCTCAGGAACGAGGACCCGGACATGCGAACGCTGCTCCGGGGCGTATCCTTTGACGAGGACGCCCGCCGCGTCTATCCCAAGGGCGCTTTTCTTACCCAGATCTTGGGGCTGACCAACGTGGATTCCGTGGGCCAGAGCGGCCTGGAAAGCGCCTATGAAACGCTGCTCCGAGGCAAGGAGGGTTCCCTCCGTACGGAGGTCGACGCCCGTTCCCGGCTGCTGCCGGACGGAAAGACCGCTTATGTGGCTCCCCAGCCGGGCTACACCCTGAGGCTTACGGTGGACAGCGCCATTCAGGGCGTCGTGGAAAAGGTCATGCGGGAATGCCTGGCGGTGAACAACGCCAAATCCGTTCAGTGCATCGTGATGGACGTGAACACCGGAGCCATTTTAGCGGCGTGCATGAAGCCGGATTACGACCCCAACGACCCGCCCCGGAACGATATCGAGCAGCTCAACGCGCTCATGCGCATGACGGTGATCACCGACGTGTACGAGCCGGGTTCCACCTTCAAAATGCTCACCTGCTCCGCCGCCCTGGACAGCGGCGCGGCCTCTCTGGACGACGTGTTTACCTGCACCGGGGCCATTTTCGTGGACGGCGACCGCATCCGCTGCTGGAAAAACAGCCACGGCACGCAGACGCTGCCCCAGGCCCTGGCAAACAGCTGCAACCCCGCCTTCGTCACCCTGGCCCTGCGCATGGGCACGGATACGTTTTACAAGTATCTGCGGGCCTTCGGCATTGGCGTGCGCACGGGGGTCGACCTGCCGGGGGAAAGCGCGGGCATCCTGATCAACAGCCGCTATGTGAAAAATGTGGACCTGGCCCGCATCGGCTTCGGGCAGAGCGTGGCGGTCACGCCCCTGCAGCTGATCACCGCCGCCTGCGCGGTGGTCAACGGCGGCAGGCTCATGAAGCCCTACATCGTCAAGGAAGTGCTGGACAGCCAGGGCAGCGTGGCGGAACGCACCGTGCCCACCGTGGTCTCGAACCCCATCAGCGCGGAAACCAGCGCGAAAATGCGTCAGCTTCTGGAAAACGTGGTAGCCGAGGGCGGGGGCAAAAACGCCGCCGTGACGGGCTACCGCATCGGGGGCAAAACAGGCACGGCCCAGGTATACAAGGACGGCCGGGTCGTGTCCGACGTACACATCGGCTCCTTCGTGGGCTTCGCCCCCATCGACAACCCCCGCTTCGCCGTACTGGTGACGGTGAACGAGGCCCAGGTGCCGGTGGATTACGGCAGCACCACCGCCGCCCCTTTCGCCAGCCAGATCATGGAGGGCGTGCTTTCGTATTTGGGCGTGGAGAAGAACGACCCCAAGGCAACCGCCGCCCCCTCCGTGACCGTGCCCGATACGGTGGGCATGACGGTGGCGGAGGCGAAAAAGGCGCTGCGGGAGGCCGGTTTATTCTGTGAAACGGACGGCCTGACGGATACCGTTTCCGCCCAGGCCCCGGCAGCCGGTGCAAGGATATCCGCCGGAAGCGCCGTGATGCTGTATACTTATGAACAGGAACCCCTTCAGATCATGGATCTGATCACGGTGCCCGACGTGAAGGGCCTTTCCATGACGGAAGCGGCCCGGCAGCTTCGGGCCAGAGGCTTTGAAATGGAGATTGACGGAAGCGGCGTGGCCGTGCGCCAAACGCCCGCGGGAGGCAGTTACGCCCCCGGCGGGTCCACCGTGAAGGTGACTTTTGAATTGCCGCTGCAATGAACGGGAGTGAGGAAAACATGTTGCTGTCTGTGCTGGCCCAGTCTTTGGGCGAAGAACTAACGGAACTGCGGGGAGAGTGCGAAATCAAATCCCTGAGCATGGATAACCGGAAAAAAGAGGAACTGGAGCAGGGATTGTTTTTCTGCGTTCCCGGCGCGCGGTTCGACGGCCACGATTTTGCCGCGAAAGCGGTGGAAAACGGCGCGGCGGCCTTGGTGGTGAACCGCTTTTTGGATTTGCCGGTGCCCCAGGTGAAGGTGCAGAACGTGCGCCGGGCCATGTCCCTCATGGCGGCGGCGTTCTTCGGCCATCCGGAAAAGGAATTAAAGCTGCTGGGCGTTACCGGCACCAAGGGAAAAACCACCACCAGCTATTTGATCAAGGCCATCATGGAGGAAGCGGGCTGCAAGGTGGGTCTCATCGGC
Organism: uncultured Christensenellaceae bacterium; assembly: GCA_905234985.1. Classification (GTDB taxonomy): domain Bacteria; phylum Bacillota; class Clostridia; order Christensenellales; family Aristaeellaceae; genus RUG563. The sequence continues at coordinate 39,701 of CAJOJQ010000007.1, read as the reverse complement.
ACCACCGGCAACATGATCGGCAATGAGTACCTGAAAAGCGAGTTTACCACCCCCGAACCCATCGACTTCTTCCGCACCCTGCGCCTCATGCGGGATCAGGGCGTCACCGTGGTGAGCATGGAAGTGTCCGCCCACGCCATCGCCATGAACCGCCTGACCGGCGTGCATTTCGAGGCGGGCTGCTACACCAATCTGTCCCAGGATCATTTGGATCTGTTCGGCACCATGGAAAAGTATTTCCAGTGCAAAAAATCCTTTTTCCGACCGGAATGGATTTCCAACGCCGCCATCAACGTGGACGACGATACCAGCGCCGATATTTTAAAGGATATCACCGTGCCCCACAGCACCTACGGCATCAGCTGCAACGCCGATATTTTCGCCCGGGACATCGAGATCACCGAAAACGGCGTCAGCTTCATCATGAAACTGTTCAATATGCATGAATATCCCGTCAAGCTGCAATTGACCGGCATGTTCAATGTGTATAACGCCCTGGCCGCCGCCGCCGTGGGCCTGATCATGGGCGTGAAGCCCGAAACCGTCACGGAAGCCCTGGCGAAGGTGCGCTCCATTCCGGGCCGCGCCCAGGTGCTGGATACCCACACGCCCTATAAGGTGATTTTGGACTATTCCCATTCGCCGGACGCCCTGGAAAACATTCTGAAAGCGGTGCGGCAGTTCGCAAGGGGCCGGGTCATTTCCCTCTTTGGCTGCGGCGGCGACCGGGATCACCTGAAACGTCCCATCATGGGCGAAATCTCCGGCAGACTGGCGGACTTTTCCATCCTCACCAGCGATAACCCCCGCACCGAAGACCCCATGGATATTTTGGACGCCATCGAAGAAGGAATTAAACCCACCGGCGGAGAATATACGGTGATCGAAAACCGCCGGGAAGCCATTCGCTATGCCCTGCAAATGGGCCGGGACGGGGATATCATCGTCCTGGCGGGCAAGGGCCACGAGACCTACCAGGAGATCATGGGGGTGAAACGGCCCTTCGATGAAAAAGTTGTAGTAGCAGAGTTACTGGAGGAAATCAACGGCTAATGGAGAGTTGAGAGTTTAGAGTTGAGAGTTTAGATTTATTTAGCCGCTTCATCAGGAATCAAAATCAAACGAGCTATATCATCTCAACTCTCAACTCCCAACTCTCAACTCTCTATTGATTACGATCAGTCATTTTGATGAATCGAGAGGTACACAGCCATGTTTACGTACTGCGCGATTGCGGCGGTGATGGCCCTGGCCATTGTGCTGCTGATCATGCCCAAGTTCCTGCCGTACCTGAAAAAGCTCAAGTTCGGCCAGACCATCTATGATTTGGGCCCCAAGGCCCATTTGGCCAAGCAGGGCACGCCGAATATGGGCGGCATCGTCACGGCGCTGGCTACGGTGGCGACGACCCTTATCGTGGCTGTGATCGACGGGATAAAGCATAAGTGGAGCTTCGGGCTTGATAACGCCCTGTGGCCGCTGCTGTTCATCACGGTGGGCTGCATGGCGCTGTTCGGCTTCCCGGACGATTACATCAAGGACGTAAAGAAGGATCATGAGGGCTTGAAGCCCAAGCAAAAGCTGATCGGGCAGATGATCGTCGGCCTGATCTTTTCCGCGTTCTGCTATTGGCGGCTGGGGGGCGACGTGATCATCCCCTTCACGGACAAGACCTGGGATTTGGGTATTTTCTATATCCCCATCATGACCGTGCTTGTCATGTTCATCACCAACAGCGCCAATTTGCAGGACGGGGTGGACGGCATTCTGTCCTCCGTCACCGTCATCGGCATGGCGGCGTTCGGGATCATCGCTATGTACCTGTCGCCGTCGGTTCGCCACACGGACATACAACGCCTGACGGCGACAGTATTCCCGTTTATTGATTTGATTGATCTGCGGGACGCCTGGTTCCAGCCAATCTCCCTGCTCTGCTTTGCCCTGGCGGGGGCGTCCATCGGCTTCCTGCGGTACAACCGCCACCCCGCAAAGATTTTCATGGGGGACACGGGCAGCATGTTCATCGGCGGGGCCATGGTGGGTGTCGCCATGCTGATGAAGTGCCAGTTTTTGCTGATCCCCATTTGCTTCACCTGCATCATGAGCAGCGTGTCCGTGATGATGCAGACCACGTATTTTAAGTACACCAAGAAAAAGTACGGCCAGGGACGGCGCATTTTCAAAATGTCCCCCCTGCACCATCATTTTGAACTGTGCGGCATGAAGGAAAACCAGATCGTGCTGATGTACGCGGCGGTGACGCTGGCGCTTTCGGTGATCGCCGTGCTTTCCATGACCCATTTTTATTAAGATAAAACGGGGTGATGACCATGCAGAAGGAACTATATTACGGAACGCCCAAAAAGCGCTGCGCAAACACCAATGAAAAAGAAAACCAGTGGGCGGGCAAAAAGGTGCTGATCGTGGGCATGGCCCGCAGCGGCGTCGCCGCCGCCCAGCTTTTGTGCCGGGAGGGGGCCAGCGTCACCGTCAGCGATATGAAGCCCCGGGAAGCCTTTGGGGATAAATTGGACACGCTGAACGGCCTGCCCATCGCCTTCCGCATGGGCGAGGACGGCGTCGACGCCCTGAACGGCCAGGACGTGCTGGTGATCAGTCCCGGCGTACCCATTGACGCGCCGATTGTGAAAGCGGCGAAGGAAAAGGGCGTGCGGGTCACCGGCGAAATGGAAATGGCCTCCACCATTCTGAAAGGTTCCCTGGTGGCCGTCACCGGCACCAACGGCAAGACCACCACGGTGTCTTTGCTCGGGGCCATCTTCGAGGCGGCGGGAAAAATCGTCCACGTCTGCGGCAACATCGGCTATCCCATTTCCGCCGCTGCCCTGGAAAGTAAATACGACCATGTGGTGGTGGCGGAGGTTTCCTCCTTCCAACTGGAAACCACCGAAACCTTCCATCCCCTGTCCGCCGCCGTGCTGAACGTGACGGAGGATCATTTGAACCGCCACGGCACCATGGCGGTGTATACCGGCCTCAAGCGCCACATTTTCGACGCCCAGGACAGCAGCAACTTCGCCGTGCTGAATTACGACGACGAAATCTGCCGGAAGATGGCCAAGGGCTTGAAAAGCCATGTGCTGTTCTTCTCCCGGCAGCAGGAGGTGGAGCAGGGAGCCTTCGTCCGGGACGGCAAAATCGTGGTGCGCGTCGGCAGCGAAGAAAGGAACGTCTGCGGCGTGGACGAGCTGAAAATCCCCGGCCCCCACAACCTGGAAAACGCTCTGGCCGCCGCCGCCGTGGCCTTCTCCCGGGGCGTGCCCGCGCCGGTGATCCGCCAGGCCATGCGCACCTTCCCCGGGGTGGAGCATCGCATCGAATTCACCCGGGAACTGGACGGCGTGCGCTATATCAACGACAGCAAGGGCACCAACGTGGATTCCACCATCAAGGCGGTGCAGAGCATGAAGGCCCCCACGGCCATCATCTTGGGCGGGTACGATAAGCACGTGTCTTTCGACGCGCTGGCGGAAGAAATCGTGAAAACGCCCCTGATCGAAAACTGCGTCCTCATCGGCGTGACGGCGCCCCAGATTGAAGCGGCGCTGAAAAAAGTGGGCTATACGCATATTCATCACGCGGGCAGCATGCAGGAGGCCGTCGAAACCTGCCGCGCCCTGTCCAGGCCCGGCGGCAACGTGCTGCTTTCTCCCGCCTGCGCCTCCTTCGATATGTTTGAGGATTACGAACAACGGGGACGGATCTTTAAGGAAATCGTACACGGGCTGAAATGATGCTGCTTTGGCAGATGCAAGCAAAAGATACGGAGTTCTGATTGATATCGCTGATAAAAGGATTTCTGCTGCCAAATGGAGAATCGACTGCGTATCAACTGGTGAGCAAGTATTCAACGCATCTCTGGACGTCAGGAATCGAAAATGAAAGAAGGAGGCAATGAACATGGAAGAAAAGAAGAATCCGGCGGAAAATAAGCAGGAACTGTCGGGCGAGAGCCTTGAGCAGGTCACGGGCGGCTGTGGAGAATACAAGGATGACAAGGAAGCAAGAAAGAGGGGCAATGAAACCGAAAACAGTTGGATGGTTCCCCCTGGTATTGTTTCCGGAGCCGCCATATTGATTGGCGGCGCATGGGATACCCTCGATCGCGAAAAACCAATGCCGCCAAAGAAACCATCGCCAACCATGAAATAAAGTTTATCAATTGATTCTGGATTATTTATCCTCCCAAACGCAAAGGATAACAAGCGGCAAGGCGCATTTCGGATGCGCCTTTCTGTTTTTCGTACAAAAGAAAAGGATAAGGAAAACAGAAAGGCGGAAAAGAGATGCTCACGACCGCGCCGCGAAGGAAACCAAAACCGGTGGATAAAACCTTGCTGACCATCATGGCCATGCTGATGATGTTAGGCCTGCTCACCCTGTTCAGCGCTACCTATTATAAGGCCCAGGACGGGGGAGACCCGCTGTCCGAGGTCAAAAAGCAATTGTTCGGCGTGGCGGTGGGGGCCGTCGCCATGGCGATCACCTGCCGCATCCCCTACGTGTTCTGGGGCAGGCGGAAGGTGGTGGTGGGCGGGGTGCTGCTCAGCTTCCTGCTGTTGCTGCTGGTGGCCATTCCCGGCATTGGCACGTCCATCAACGGCTCCCGCCGGTGGCTGACCTTCGGCCCCCTGTCCTTCCAGCCGGGGGAGCTGGCGAAATACGCCGCCGTGCTGTTCATGGCCATGACGCTGACCGTGCGGGGCAAGAAGGTGGAAAAGCTGTGGACGGGGATTCTGCCGGTGCTGGTCGTGCCGGGGATCATGTTCCTGTTGATTTTGGAGCAGCCCAATCTGTCCACGGCGGGCACCATCATCATCGTCAGCGTTTTGATGGTGATGCTGCGGGGGGCCAAGTGGCGGCATATGGTACTGCTGGGTACGGGCGGGCTGGCCGTGGGCGCGTATTACGCCTGGAGCGCGGAATACCGCAGGGAGCGGCTGCTTTCCTTTACCGACCCCTTCGCCAAAATGAGCGACGAGGGGTATCAGCTCTCCCAATCCCTGATCGCCTTCGGCTCCGGCGGGCTGTTCGGCATGGGTCTTGGGCAGGGGCGGCAGAAATACGCCTATTTGCCTTACCCCGAAAGCGATTTCATTTTTGCCATCGTGGGGGAGGACTTCGGCCTGGCGGGGTGTATCGCGGTGATTTTGCTGTTTGTGGCCTTCCTGTTCGCGGGCATGCGTATTGCCCTGCGCTGCGACGATTTGTTCGGCTGTCTGCTGGCGGCAGGCATCGTGGGCATGATTTCCGTCCAGGCGTTCATCAATATGGGCGTGGTCGTGGGCGTGCTGCCCACCACCGGCCTGCCGCTCCCCTTTTTCAGCGCGGGGGGCACCTCCCTTTCCATCACCATGGCGGCGGTGGGCATCGTGCTGAATATCAGCAGGAGCTGCACCAATAACCTGGCATAATAAGGCAGGAGGTATGAAGTAGGAGGTAGTAGGTTTTATATTGTCGCCTGAATGAGCGCAAGCCAGGCTTTCATTCTTTGGAAAACAAGATAACCTCCTACTTCCTACCTCCTACCTCCTACTTCCTACCTTCTACCTCTTTTTCACCTTTCTTTCCCTTTGGCATAGCCTGAAAGAAGAAAGAAGGTGGAAACTGTGGAAGGATTTCGGGTGCTGGGCGGCGAAAAAATAGAAGGACAGGTGCGGCTGCAGGGAGCGAAAAACGCCGTATTGCCCATTTTGGCGGCGGCGCTGCTGCCGGAAGGGGAAACGGTGATCCGGGATTGCCCGGATATCCGGGACGTTTACGCCATGGGGGGCATCCTGAAGCAATTGGGCTGCCGGTGCGAAATGCGGCAAGACGAAATGCGCATCGACAGCGCGGGCCTAAAATGCTGGGAAATGCCGGAGGGCCTGTCCAAGCAGATCCGTTCCTCCATTTTTCTGCTGGGGCCGATTCTGGGAAAGCTGCGCCGGGCGGCGGTGACCTATCCCGGCGGGTGCGAGATCGGCCTGCGGCCCATTGATCTGCATTTAAAGGGCCTGCGCGCCTTAGGCGTGAAGGTGCAGGAGGACGGCGGGGTGATCCGCTGCGACGGCGGGGAGATGCACGCCGGGGACGTGTACTTCGATTATCCCAGCGTGGGGGCCACGGAAAACGTGATGATGGCGGCGGCGCTGCTGCCGGGGGTCACCACGGTACACAACGCGGCGCGGGAGCCGGAAATCGAGGACTTGCAGCGCTTCCTGAACATGATGGGCGGCAGGGTGTGCGGGGCAGGCACTCAGGTGGTCCGGATCGAGGGCGTCAAAAAGCTGCGCGCCGTTTCTTACACCCCCATTCCGGACCGCATCGTGGGCGGCACGCTGCTGTGCGCCGCGGCGGTGACGGGCGGAGAAATCTTATTGAGCAATATCCGCCCCGCCGATTTGATGCCGGTGGGGGACAAATTAACGGAAATGGGCTGCCGCATCAGCCGGGAGGAAGCGGGGATGCTTCTGCGCGCCCCCAAACGGCTGAAAGCCTTTTCCTGCCTGCAGACCCAGCCCCATCCCGGCTTCCCCACCGATATGCAGGCCCAGATGCTGGCCGCCGCCTGTACGGCGGAGGGAACCAGCGTGATCGTGGAAAACGTGTTTGAAAACCGGCTTTCCCACGTGGCCGACCTGTGCCGCATGGGGGCCGATATCCGGGTAAGCTCCCGCACCGCGGTGGTTTCCGGGGTGGAAAAGCTGCACGGGGCGCGCGTGACGGCCCGGGATCTGCGGGGCGGCGCGGCGCTGGTGATCGCGGCCCTCTGCGCCAAAGGGGAAACCGTGGTGGAAAACGTTGCCCTCATCGACCGGGGCTACGCCAAGCTGGAAAACACCCTGGCCGGGCTGGGGGCGAAGATCGAAAGAATGCCGTTATAGCAGGTAGGAGGTAGGAAGTAGGAGGTAGGAGGTTTATCATGTTCGTCAAGATGTTTTCAACTAGATACTTCCTACCTCCTACTTCCTACCTGATCCGATCTCAATGAACCGAACAATCCCCATCAATACGCGGGCGGCCCCGCCGCCCCCTGGAGGCAAAAGATGGCACAGCAGTATCCGCAGGATGTTTCTTCCTATCCCCCCGCGCCGCCACCCCGGAGACGCTCCGGGGTGCTGTCGGTGGTGTGCGTACTGATCATGGTGCTTTCGGTGGCCGTGATCCTGAATGAAACCCTGCTGCGGCTCAAAGACGTGCAGGTGAAAGGAACCTATATCATTTCCGAGGAGGAAGCCAAAAAAGCGGCGGGCCTGGATAAGCCGGTGGGCTATTTCACCGTCAGCGAAAAAAAGGTCGCCGCTGGGATCAACAGCCACCATTACCTGATTTTTGAACGGATGGAAAAGCAGTTTCCCGGCACCCTCATCGTTTATGTGAAGGAGCGCACGCCCGTGGCGCGGGTGCAGCAAATGGGAACGAATTATTACCTGGACGATCAGGGCATGGTGCTGGAGAAAAGCTATCTGCGGGTAAACAGCGGCAGCCCGGACGACATGGTGGTAGTGACCGGCTTAAATCCTAAGGAACTGCTGACGGGCCGCATGATTGTGGCAAGCACGGCGAATCAGATGAAAGCCTATACGGCGCTTTTCGAGGAACTGGAAAAGCAGGGCTGGCTTTCGCAGGTCTCTGAATTGAATATCGGCGACCCGGAAAGCATATATCTGGTGACCCGGGACGGTTACTCCGCCCGGATCGGCGATACGACCAGCCTGCGGGCCAAAATCGGCACCGTGCGGGCGGTGGTGGCCAAGCTGCGGGAATTGGGCAAAACCGGGGGCATGCTGGAGGCCAGCATCCCCGGCGAAGCCATTTATACGCCGCCCGTGCCGTAAAATGATGCGCAATTTTCACAAAAAAGGGAATTTTTTAAAAAAAGTGCGACTTTTTCTTTGATTTCCGCTTGTCAAATTATCTCAAAAAGGTTACAATAGAGTGAACCGAAATAGGTTATTTGCTTTTGGTTTTTTTCGGACCAAAAAGAAGGGGCTTCTTTTGCCGATGAACAGGGGATGATGGATGGATGAAGACCACGGTTACGGCCATCGATTTTGGGACAAGCAAAATCGTGGCGCTCGTCGCGGAAACCAGCGGACGGCAGCGCTGCGATATCGTAGGCGCCGGAACGGTGATCTATGACGGATACATGGAGGGGCGCTGGAACGCCCCGGATCAGCTGAACGACGCCATCAAGGAAGCGCTGAAAGCGGCGGAGGATCAGGCCCATGGCCACATCAAGGAAGTGTATGTGGGCGTGCCGGGCGATTTTTCCACCGTGCGCACGGTGGAAGTGAAGGTGGATCTGCAGGGGGCCGATCCCCGGGTGACGGAAAGGGATTTGGCCACGCTGTTCGATAAGGCGGTGGAGGAGTTAGGCGAGATTCGCGGCAGCATCATTCACCGCAGCCCTGCCTGGTTCATCGTGGACGAAGGGAAAAAGACCCTGGAACCCATGGGCATGCGCGGCTACGAGCTGCGTGGCATGATCTCCTTCGTGATCGCCGACCAGTTCTTCCTGGAGGATATTCAGGAGCGGTTCCGCAGCTTAGGCGTCGCCGTAAACGGCTGTCTGTCCACCCCCGTGGGCCAGGCCATGCTGTTCGTGCCCGACGAGGAAAGGGACCGGGCCGCCGTGCTGGTGGATATCGGCTACCTGACCACCGAAGTGATGATGGTGCAGGGCGACGCCATCGTGAACCTGACCAATATTCCCATGGGCGGCGGCCATATCGCCGCCGATCTGGCCTACGGGCTGGAGGTGCCGCTCTCCACGGCGGAAAACATCAAGCGCGCTTATGTGTACGGCCTTTCCGCCGGTCAGTCCACCTTCGAGGGGACGGATCAGGCCGGAAATAATAAAACCTTTAACCGCGAACAGGTGGAAAAGGTGATCGAACCCCGGGCGGAGGAAATCTGCGAGGCCGTTCGGGACGCGATCATCGCTTCCGGGGCGAAGCTGGGCAAATGGTCGCCGGTGTACCTGACGGGCGGCGGCCTGGCCATCAACCGGGGCGGACGGGAATTCCTGGCCGCCAAAATGGAGCGCACCGTGCGGGAGCTGCCCCGCAAGGCCGTCAAGCTCTCCAGTCCCGCTTATTCCAGCGCCCTGGGCCTGCTGGATCTGCTGATCGACACCACCGCCAACGCCCGTCCGGTGGCTGGCGTGGGCGGCTTCTTCCGCAGCCTTTTCGGCGGCTGATCTTTCGCCGCTGGCCCATTTTGAACATAGGGGGATTGAAAAAATGCCTTTTGAAGTACAAGTTGATCAGCCGTCCTTCGCTTCGATCAAGGTCGTAGGCTGCGGCGGCGGCGGCACCAACGCCGTGAACCGCATGGTGGAAGCCAACCTCCGGGGCGTGCAGTTTATCGCCGTCAATACCGACCGTCAGGCCCTGACCCTGAGCCAGGCCGACGTGAAAATCCAGATCGGCGAAAAGCTGACCAAGGGCCTTGGCGCCGGCGCTGTGCCCGAGGTGGGCCGCCGCGCGGCGGAAGAGAGCCGGGAAGAAATCGCCCAGGCGCTCAAGGGCGCCGATTTGGTGTTCGTCACCGCCGGTATGGGCGGCGGCACCGGCACGGGCGCGGCCCCCATCGTGGCCGAAATCGCCCGGGAAATGAATTGCCTCACCATCGCCGTGGTGACCAAGCCCTTCGCTTTCGAGGGCAAGCAGCGTATGAAGAACGCTGAAATGGGCATCAACGATTTAAAGCAGAGCGTGGATACCCTGGTGGTGATCCCCAACGACCGGCTGCTGCAGGTGGTCAGCAAGGGCACCACCATGGTGGAAGCCTTCCGCATCGCCGACGACGTGCTGCGCCAGGGCATCCAGGGCATTTCCGACCTGATCGCCGTGCCCGCCATGATCAACCTGGACTTTGCGGACGTGAAGACCATCATGGAATCCGGCGGCATGGCCCATATGGGCATCGGCGTGGGCAAGGGCGAAACCCGCCTGGTGGACGCGGCCAACAAGGCCATCTCCAGCCCCCTGCTGGAAACCAAGATCGACGGCGCGCGCGCCGTGCTGATCAACGTGACCGGCGGCACCGACATGAGCATCATGGAAATCAACGAGGCCGCCAACCTGGTGATGGAATCCGCCGACAGCGAAGCCAACATCATCTTCGGCGCGGGCATCGACGAATCCCTCAAGGACGAAGTGCGCATCACCGTGATCGCCACCGGCTTTGAAAAAACGCCCTTCCCCACCCGGGAAAAGAAGAAGGCCCGCGTGGCTACGCCCTACGGCGCGGCGGTGCCCTCCTTCAATCCCTATGAGAATCGGCCCCGGGCCGAGGCTGGCGACGCCCAGGGCTTTGACGCCCCCGCCCCCGCCACCTACGAAGGCGACAGTTCCTTCTTCCCCGGCGGCGCGCGGCCCGTGGCGGCCCCCGCTGGCGGCTATCAGTCGCCCTTCGCGCCCCAGCAGCAGCCCTATTCCCAGCCCATTTATCAGCAGCAGCCCTACGCGCCCCAGCAGCAGCCCGCCGCCCAGCCCTATCAGCAGCAGGCGTATCAGGCCCCGGCCCAGCCCGCCGCCAACGCTCGGGACGATTTGGGCGTGCCCGCTTTCCTGCGCCGCGCGGAAAAGAAATAATCCCTTCGTTTGCAATTCAGCCGCCCTTTTAGAACGGGGGCGGCTTTTTTGCAGCATTTCACACATGAATGACAAATTGGGATTTGACGGGGAGTTCTTGGGGGACTCTTCGCCCCCAAACCCCCGACCAGGGAGATGATCTCCCTGGCCCCTCTCTTGCGGATATTGCCTGACGCGGAAAGAAGGCAAGTTCCCGCTGCTGCTTGGAAGGAATGTTCAACTTCTCGCCGTTTTGCTTTTGGCCCGGCCGCCTTTGGCGGCCAACCCGGATGCGAAGCATCCGGGGAAAGCCAGGGAATAATCCCAGGGGGAAAGCGAGCTTTCCCTTGGGATTTTCCCGGCTTTCTTGGGCCAGAAGCTTCAAGCTTTCGTAAACCCCAGTGCCGCAGGCGGCGCTTGTTCGATATATCCATACGAGCTGCTTCGCCGAGTGGGGGTCCAGGGGCGTCACGCCCTGGCGCAGGTCTGGGCGCGCGGAGCGCCCAGCGTATCCCCAACAAATCCCAATTTGTTGTTCATGCGTACCCTCTGATAAAGTGTTTTCCCGGCTTTACTTTTTTCAGGTTTCCGCTATAATGGAAGCAATGAGAAGCCTTCGCGGGGAGGAATGAGCATGTACGATTTAGGGCGGCAGATTCGCCAGCGCTTTGGGATGTGGAAGGACGAGCTGAAAAACCATCTGTATACAGCCGTGGGGACGGTGGACTTTTCGTATTGCACAACGCTGGAGCATCCCACGCCGCAGGAAGCGGAGAAAATGCCCTTATTGCCCTGCCCGGTGGGTACGAAGTGGGGCGGCATGTGGGAATACGGCTGGTTCTTCGCGGATGTGACGCTGCCCGAAGCCTGCGAAGGCGGGCGGGTCGTGCTGTTTTCCAACGTGGGCGGGGAACAATTGGTATACGCCAACGGAAAAGCCATCGGCTCCGTGGACTTGAAGCATGCCTATGTGACCCTGACCCGCGCCGGCCGGGCGGGGGAAACCTTTCATATACAGATCGAAAGCTACGCCGGGCACGGCCCGCGGCTGGAAACCTTAGGCCCCTGCCCGCCCGAGCGGCCCGCGATCCCGCCGGTCACGGAACCCCAGTGTACGGTGGGGGAAACGGTGATTGCCGTCTGGAACGAGGACGCCTACCAGCTCATGCTGGACGTGGAAGCCTTGGACAGCCTGCAGCAGATTTTGCCGGACAACAGCCTGCGTGCCCTGCGGGTGGCGGAAGCCCTGGACCGGTTCACCCGCATCGCCGATTTTGAACTGCCCCACGGCCCCCGGGAAGAGAGCTTCCGGGCGGCACGGGAAGCGCTGGGCAAGGAGCTTTCCTGCGTCAACGGCTCCACCGCGCCGATGATGTGGCTGTTCGGCCAGTCCCACATCGACTTGGGCTGGCTGTGGCCCCTGGAGGAAACGTACCACAAGGCTGTTCGCACCTACGCCAACCAGCTATCCCTCATGGAGGAATATCCGGAATACCGCTTCCTTTTGTGCGAACCGGCCCTGCTGGATATGCTGCGGGAGCGGGACGAAGCAGTTTGGCGTCGGATTAAAGAAGCGTTTCAAAACGGTCAGATCGAGCCGGAGGGCGCGTTTTATGTGGAATGCGACACCAACATGCCCTCCGGGGAAAGCCTGATCCGCCAGCTCATGTACGGCAAGCAATGGTTCCGGGAGCAGTTCGGCGCAGAATCCAAAGTGGCCTGGCAGCCGGATACCTTCGGCTATTCCGCCGCTTTGCCGCAGATTTTCAAGCAATTGGGCATACGATATTTCGCCACGGAAAAGCTGCTGCGGGCGGACCCGGAAACGGAGCGCTTTCCCTATCAGAATTTCATTTGGGAGGGCATGGACGGCTCCACGGTGGAGGCCCTGTCCTTCTTCAAGGCCAACGCCCCGGTCAGCCCCCAATTGCTGCATAAGCGGTGGGATACGGAGCGCAGCCAGCGCCGGAACATTGATACCCAGCTGTATTCCTTCGGCTACGGCGACGGCGGCGGCGGGGCGGACCGGGATACGCTGGAAATGATTCGCCGCCTGCCCGATTTGGAAGGCGCGCCGAGGACAAAATGGGGTTCTCTCCGGGGCTTCTTTGAGGAAACGAGCCGCCAGGCGATGGAAAACCGCTGGACGGGCGAGCTTTATCTTGCCTGGCACCGGGGCACCTATTCCGTGCAGCGGCGGCAGAAGCAGGCCATGCGCCGGGCGGAAATCGCCCTGCGGGAAACGGAAGCGCTGGTGACCCTGCTGCCAGGCGAGGAACAGGGCGCTTATCGGGAAATCCTGCGCCGGGCCTGGAAAACGATCATGATCAATCAGTTCCACGACATCGCCGGGGGCGTGGGCATTGCTCGCGTACACCGGGAAGCCACGGAAGCGCTGACGGGCCTTGTGGACGAATTGCGTCCCCTCAACGACAGCCTGTGGCGGAAGGTATACGGCGTCCGCGAAGGCGCGGGCTACGTGCTGGTGAACCCTCTGCCCTGGTTCCGGTCGGGGTGGGTGACGCTGCCGGACGGGCAGGAAATGTTCGCGGAACTGATGCCTTATGAAGCCGTTCCTGCGGAGGAAGCCCTGCTGATTTTGGTTGGCGAATCCAATGTGACCGCCTGCGAAACGGAAGATGGATTTCTGCTGAAAAATGATTGTCTGGAGGCGGAAATCGACCGCCGGGGCAGGATCACGGCCCTCCGGGCGGCCACGCCTTCCGGGTTCCAGGATTTCCTGAACCCGGGCCAGGTGATGAACGACTGGCGGCTGTACCGGAATCACCAGAATGTTTACGACGCCTGGGAGCTGGATCGGGATTGGGAAAAGGAGCGCATGGAGGACGCCGTTCGCGCCGAAGCCCATTTGACCCGGAACACGCCGAATTGCGCCGAAATCACGGTGGACTACGCCTTCGGCAGCAGCGCGGCCCGCCAAATCATCCGCCTGCGCCCGGCGGAGGCACAAATCACCTTTGAAACCACCGTGGACTGGCACGAGCGCCGGAAGATGCTGAAAACCCACTTTGAAAGCAATATCCTGTGCGAGGACGCGGTGCATGAAATCCAATTCGGCTGCGTGAAACGCCCCTGCCACCGTTCCCATGCCTTTGCCAGCGACCGCTACGAGGTGAGCAACCACCGGTACAGCGCCCTGTGCGAAGGCAACCGGGGCTTCGCCCTGCTGAACGACGGGCTGTACGGCCTGTCCACGGGCCGGGGCGAAATGGCCCTGACCCTGCTCCGCGCCCCCCTGGCGCCGGACGACGCCTGCGACAGGGGAGAGCATGCCTTCACCTATGCTCTGCGGCCCTTCGCAAAACCATTCCGGGAGTCCAACACCGTGCGGGCGGGCTATGAACTGAACGCTCCCGTGCGTGTGCTGCCGGGAACCTGCGAAGAGCGGACCGGCTATGCCGTGGAGAGCGGCAGCGTCATTTTGGATTATATCAAGCCCGCCGAGGACGGCCGGGGCGCGATCCTGAGGCTGTACGAAAGCATGGGGGAAACCGCGACCGGTACCCTGCGCCTGCCCCAGGAAAAGAACATTTTCCTTTCCACCATGGACGAAAGGGAAGAAACCTTCCTTTGCCGGGGCAAGGAAACGGCCCTCACCCTGCGGCCCTTTGAGATCAGGACCCTGCGGGTGACGGACTGAAGAATCATACGAAGGAGGACACTGTTCATGTCCGGCATCGGACGTTTTACAGGCTGCGATTTGGGCGGCGTCATGCCCCTGTTTACCCCCTGGGAAGAAAACTGCGGGCTGGCCCAGCCCGTTTTTACCCGGGAAGCGGCGCTGCTTTCCTTTGAATTGGCTTCATCCGCCTACGATATGGACATAGACGCCTGGCGGGAAGCCGGGTGGCGCGATTTTTCCTTTCAGGTGGACAACACCCTGCTCACCGGCCAGACCGTGAACGCCGCCCCCGGGGGCAGACTGAGCGCCATGGTCAGCGATTATTTCCACTATCTGGCCCGGGCGCGGCTGAAAAGGGTGAACCCCATCAGCCAGCTTCGGGGGGCCTTGCGCCAGCGGGAGGGATCGGACACCTGCAAGGCGGTGGTGATGCTGCGCCCCCTGGCGGAAGGCGTTCGGCAGTATGTGGTAGCCGTCGGCTTCATGGGCACGGGCAAACGGATCTACGATTGGTTCTCCAATTTCCGGCTGAACCGGGAGGAGGGCATGCACGCGGGCTTCCTGCAATTGACGAAGGAATTTGAAAAGAACGCGGAGGAGATCTGTTTTCCGGAAACGGCCAGGGAATTGCAGGTAAGCAAGCTGACCCTTTCGGATATCCTGGCGGAATGCCGTCGGCCCGGCAGCCGCTTCCGCCTTTGGATGGCGGGCCACAGCCAGGGCGGCGCGGTGATGCAGCTGTTCGCCTATCGGGAAATTCGGCGGGGGTTCCTGCGGCAGAATATGATGGGCTGCGGCTTCGCCTCTCCCAGTGCGGTATACGCGCGGATGGATTGCGACGTGAGCGCTTTTCCGCTTTTGCACATCCTGAACGCCGACGACATTTTTCCCCGCATGGGCGCGGCGGTGCATATTGGCCGCTGCCGGGTGATGTACCCCGATCAGGCCATGCGGAAAGCCTGCTATCAGGCCGCCTGGCAGGACGATTTGTTCCGGGCGGTTCACCGGCTCATGCGAAGCGTGACCGACAGCGCCGGGGCGTTCCTGCTGGTGGGGGCCATGCTCCGCGCCCTGGAGGACGTGCCCGCGGACAGCGCCATGGCCGCCCTGAACGTGCTGGCGGGGTCCCTGGTGCCGGAAAAGCTGCTGGGCGCTTTGGGCAGCAGGCGGGAGGATATTGTGCAGGCCCTGTACCGGCGAACGCTCCAGGGCTACCGCACGGCTTCGCAGGGCGGCGAACCGTCCGAGGATAAAATGAGCCTGCTGCGCGGGCGCATTGCCGCCCTGATCCTGCGGCACGGCGGCGCGGCCTTCGCCAAAACCGCCCTGTCCTGTCTGGGCGTGTCCCACAGGCTGCGGGGCGATTATCCTCCGGAGGGCGTCGCGCCCTATCAGTACATCGTGACAAAGCGGTTTGACGATCTCAAACAGCGGCTGTGGATGCCGCCGGTCAGCGCCATGGAAAACACAGGCGGCAGAGGCCCGCGCCGCTTGGCGGGCGGCCGGTACGCCCGGCTTTCCGAAGAAAAGAAACGCAGGACCCGGTAAAGGAGGCGTGGGATGAGCGTACAGACGGTGATCACGCTGCTTGGCGGCCTGGCCTTCTTCCTGTTCGGCATGCGCGTGATGGGGGAGGGACTGGAGCAGGCCGCCGGGCCGAAGCTCAAGCATTTCCTCACCCTCATGACCCGGAACCGGGTGATCGCCATGCTGACGGGCATCTGCGTCACGGCCATCATTCAGTCCTCCGGGGCCACCACGGTGATGGTGGTGGGCTTCGTCAACGCCCAATTGCTCACCCTGGCCCAGTCCGTGGGCGTTATCATGGGCGCGAACATCGGCACCACCGTCACCTCCCTCCTGCTGTCCATCAAGTTCGATCCCGGCCCCGTGTTCGCCTTCGCGGGCATCGTGATGATCATGGTGTTCGGCAAAAGGGAAACGGTGAAGCAGGCGGGCATGGTATGCATGGGCTTGGGCGTGCTGTTCATCGGCATGGATCTGATGAGCGAATCCACCGAACCTTTGCGGGAATGGCCGGTATTCCTGAACCTGATGCAGAGCGTGCGCAATCCTCTGCTGGGCCTGCTGGTGGGCGCGGCGGTGACGGCGCTGCTGCAAAGCTCCTCCGTGTCCGTCGGTATCGTGCAGGTGCTGGCGGCGGGCGGCCTGGTGAGCATGGAAGGGGCGCTGTATCTGGTGCTGGGCGCGAAAATCGGCTCCTGTACCCCGTCGCTTTTGTCCATGGCCAATTCCCGGGTGGCCGCCAAGCGCACGGCCATGGTGCATCTGCTCTTCAACGTGATTTGCGCCGCCCTGTTCCTTCTGCTGGACGCCTTCTTCCCCCTGGCCCGGTGGGCCCAGGAACTGGTGCCCGGCAGCCCCAAGCTGTGCATTTCCTTTATGCACATTTTCACCAGCGTAGCCTCCACCCTGGTGCTGCTGCCCTTCAGCAATCTGCTGGTGAAGCTGGCCTGCCTGATCGTTCCCGGCAAGGAGGAAGAGGAACCGCAGGCCTTGAAATTGCAGTATTATGACGAACGCCTGCTGAAAACCCCCGCGTTGGCGGCGGAGCAATTGTACCGCGAGGTATGCCGCATGGGCCGGGAGACTCACGATCATTTGATTTTGTCCCTGGAAACCCTGCGCACCCTGGATTTTTCCCGCGAGAAGGAAATCAACGATCACGAGGAGCTGGCCGATTTTTTGGAGGAAGCGATTACCGAGGGGCTGGTGGCCGTCATGCCTCTGGAACTGGGCGAGCATGAAAGCAAGCGCATTGCCGAGCTGTTCCACGTGGTCACCGACTTGGAACGCATCAGCGACCACGCCATGAACCTGCTGGGCCTTGCCAGGGAGCGTCAGCTTCGGAACGCCAAAATTTCCGACAAGGCCGACGCCGAATTGGAAGAGCTTTTCGGCCACGTCATGAAGGTGCTTGATTCCGCCCTGGAGGGCCTGGAGGAATGGGACATCCCCGATTCCATCATGAACCTGATCCAGCAGGAGGAGCAGAACGTGGACGATATGACCGAGGCCCTCCGCCGCAAGCATATCGACCGCCTGAAGGAACACAAGTGTACCCCCAAGGCGGGCGTGATCTTCCTGGAAACCATCAACAACTTGGAACGCGTGGCCGACCACGCCGTGAATATCGCCACCTGCGCCCGGGAGGACGCCATGCACGCGCACGCATAAGGAGATGCTGGGGATAAGCAGGCGCGGTTCAAAGTACGCGGAAGAATCATTGACAAATAATTATGAAATAATTATAATATAATTGATCGTGAAGGAAGCGGGGGAATGCCATGCTGTCCTTTGAATGGGATGAGCGCAAGAACGAAATCAACAAGGTCAAGCACAAGGTTTCATTCGAGGAGGCGCAAACGGTTTTCTATGACGAACGGGCATTGGTCATCGACGACCCGGAGCATTCTCAGGAAGAAGAACGCTTCATCATCCTGGGTATGAGTACACGGGCCAACCTGCTGATCGTCTGCCACTGTTACCGTGCGTCCGATACTGTGATCCGCATTATTTCCGCCCGAAAAGCGACCAAGACGGAATCCATGCACTACGTTTGAAAGAGGTGACGAAAATGAGAGAAGAATATGATTTTTCCAACGCCCGGCCCAATCCCTATGCCAAAAAGCTGAAAAACCAGGTCACCATCAATCTGGATGTGGATACAATCGCGTATTTCAAGCAGCAGGCCGCCTCCAGCGGCATTCCGTACCAAACGCTGATCAACCTGTATCTGGCGGATTGCGTGCGGAATAAACGGCAGCTGAACCTGTCGTGGAGTTGAAAAGCATAAAAAATCGGGGCCGGTGGATTTCACCGGCCCCTGAATCATTTTGGGAATCAGATGCGTTTTGCCAGGGTTTCGGGATTGGCGGCGTACAGCAGGGCGATGTCCCGGGTGATTTTGCCCGTGCGCACCAGGCGCTGCAGCTCCGCGTCCATGGACAGCATGGTTTTATCGCTGCCGCCGTATATCACGTTGTCGATCTGGTGGGTACGGCCGTCGCGGATCATGTTCTGGATAGCGGGGTTCACAGTCATCACTTCAAACACGGGCACCCGGCCGCCGTTGACGGTGGGCACCAGGCGCTGGGAAATGACGGCTTTCAGCACCATCGAAAGCTGAACGCGAATCTGGGTCTGCTGTTCGGCGGGGAACGTGTCGATGATGCGGTCCACCGTTTTGGCCGCGCCGATGGTATGCAGGGAGGACAGCAGCAAATGCCCCGTTTCGGCGGCGGTGATGGCGGTGCGGATAGTGTCCAGATCGCGCATTTCGCCAAGCATCACCACGTCCGGGGCCTGGCGCAGGGCGGCGCGGAGGGCGCGGGAGAAGGTAGCCGCGTCGTTGGGCACCTCCCGCTGGCTCACCAGGGATTTCTTGTGCCGGTGCAGGTACTCGATTGGGTCCTCGATGGTGATGATGTGGGCCTGCAGTTCGCTGTTGATTTTGTCGATCATGCAGGCCAGGGTGGTGCTTTTGCCGCTGCCCGCGGGGCCGGTGACCAGCACCATGCCGCTGCGCTGGGCGCAGAGGGTCATCACGATATCGGGGATGCCCAGCTCGCTCACTTGGGGCAGCTCGAAATTCACGATGCGGCAGATGGCCGCCATGGAGCCGCGCTGCATATAGGCGTTGCAGCGGAAGCGGCTCACTTCCTTGATAGCAAAGGAAAAGTCGTCGTCCCCCTCGCGTCCCAGGAGCTTAATGTCCCGGTGGGCCAGGGCGTACATTTCTTCCACCAGCTTTTGCGTGTCCGCCGAATGGAGCTTATTCTCATTCAGCGGCACCAGCTCGTTATTCACCTTTACCGTGGGGCGGGAACCGGGAATGATGAAAATATCCGATCCGCCCATGCTGACGGCTTTTTGCAGCAGTTCAACCATGATTACCACACTTCTTCCGTTACAGCGGTCAGTTCAAAACGAATCCAGCGGGTTCTTTCCGGGGAACCCAGGGGCAGCGCTTCCAGGGCGCAGCTTAAGGAACGAAAGCCGTCCGTTTCCTCCCAGCACAGCGCGCCGTCCTCCCAGGTGACGTCTTCGGGCAGGGCGGCCTCAAGTGCGGCGGCATAGGCTTCCTGATCGCCCGCTTCTTTAGCGGCCGTTGCCAGCAGCGCGTCCAGGGCGGCGCGTTTTTCCTCCGCCGCCGTTTGCAGGGCGTACACCGCCTGGGTCACCTGCACGCTCCGCTCGCTGAGGCGGATATCGTTGCGGCTGTTCATCAGGGACAGCATGCCCAGGGTGCTGAGGGCCAGCACCACGAAAATCAGGATCAGGGAGGAAGCGCCCGGGCCGAAGCTGATCATGCTTTTTTTCTTCATTCCGCCGCCTCCCGATACCGCGCGCCGGGCAGCTCCACCAGGGTTTGCCCGCCGCTGACCGCCCGCACCTGATAGCGCGTAAGCTCGCCGAAGGGCTGCTGCTCGCGGGTCAGGGAAACGGTCAGGTCATAATCGCCGCCGGGCAGCCGCCACAAATCCTCTTCCCGCGTCCAGCCCATTTCGGCAAGCATGCTTTCCGCGTCCTTGGCGGCGTACAGCCGATCCGCCGCGCTTTGGGCGGCGTTGGACGCCGAGATCAGCTTGCCGGACAGGGCGCTTTGACTGCGGGCGGTGGAGAAAACCTGCAAAAGCACCGTGGAGGACAGCATGAAGAACAGCACCACGATCAAAAGCTCCACCAGCAGCGCGTTGCTTCTGTTTCCGCTTCTCACTTGCTCATCACCTCAGTTCGCGGCGGAGCGAAGGGCGATATCCACGCTCGTCCATTCGTTTCCGTGGCGCAGCCGCACGTTCAGCAGATGGCCGGACAGGCTGGCCTGCATTTCATCCGCGGCGCACACCGCTTCCCCGCCTTCCGGTTCAAAATCGGCCTCCGCGTAGGTAAACCATTCCCGCAGCATGCCGCCGTACACATAGATCCTGGTCAGGTATTCCTCGCCGTCAAAATCGTAATGCATGGTCACGGCGGAGAGGCCGTCGATCTCGTCCACCCGCAGGGAATCCCTGTCGTCGTCCGCCCGCACCATGCTGCGCACGTAGGCGCTGGCGATGCGGCCCGCGTTATGCTCCGCCGCCCGGTCCGCCGTGGCCTTGTAGGCCTTGGCCCCCAGCACCACCATCACGGTGGAAAACACGGCGAAGATGCCCAAAAGAAGAAACACAAACACGCCCGATATGGCGTGGGAAGGCCCGCCCTTGCTCATTGCGCGCCCACCCCCACTTCCGTGACCCAGATATCGGGGATCATGTTGGAGGCGAAAGCGTCGTAGGTGATCAAATAGCGGTCCTCATCGTAGGCCAGGCGGTAATGCTCCCGCAGGTAGTCCACGCTGTCGGGATACGCGCCTTCCACGGCATAGCAGGTGAGCGCCGCGTTTTTCACGGCGTCCCGCACGATATCCGTTTCCGCGGCGTCTTGGGCAGTGTCGATGCGGTTCACCAGCAGCACGGCCGCCGCCAGCACCAGCACGATGCTCAGGAGCTTGATCCAATCCCTTCGGTTCATGCACCCTTCTCCTTTGTTACAGGCTGGTCAGAATACCCGCCATGGGCAGCATCACGGAAAGCAGCACCGCGCCGATGACCACGGAAAGCAGGGCCACCAGGGTGGGTTCGATAATGGCCACCAGGCGCGTGATGCCGTCCTCCACCTGCTCTTCGTACAGGGAGGCCAGCTTGCCCAGCACCTGATCCTCCTGGCCGGTGGCGCTGCCCATGGTGATCATGCGGTTATGCAGATCGTCAAACAGGCTGGTTTTGGTCACGGCTTCGGCGAAGGTGGAACCCTCCTCTAAGCTCTGGCGGATGCTGTGTACCTTCTCCGCCGCGTTCCGGTCGCTTAGCACGTTGGAGGTCATTTCCAGGGCCTCGTCGGTGGGGAAGCCGCTGGAAAGCATCATGGAAAGCACGCTGGCCACACGTGAGGCGGACAGCTTTTTATTGAGCTTTTGCAGACCGGGCATCACCCGCTGCACGACCCGCATCACCTTGTCGCGGTGCTTGGTGCGCGAAAGCACCACGCCCGCGACCACCAGCACCACCACCAGCGCCACCAGGGCCAGGATGATCCAGCCCACGGAAACGCCGAGGCGCATGAGCAGGCTGCCCGATTCGTTCAGGCTCGCGCCCATGGAATTGAGCACCCGGCGGAATACGGGAAGCACCTTCCACAAAAGGATCAGCACGATCACGATCAGCATCACGCCCAGCACCAGGGGATAGGTGACGGCACTGGAAATGGAGGAACGAATGCGGTCTTCCCGGGCGTAATACGCCTCCAGGCCCCGCATCACCTGATCCAATTGGCCGGACCTTTCGCCGATGCCCACCATTTCCACCAGGTACTTGGGCCATCTTGAATCGTCCTTGATGGCGTCATACAGGGACCCGGTTTCGGTCACGCCCTTGCTGGCGGCGGCATATACGTCGGCGTTGGCGCTGCCGCTGTCGGCCCCGGCCAGGGTCTCCATGCCGTCGTACAGGGGCAGGCCGGCTTCCAAGATCAGGGCCACCTGGCCGCAGAAATTGCTGAGTTCCGCGGAAGAAAGCCCATTCCGTTCCAATTTGAGCATGGCAGAAAACCTCCTCAGTAATAGCGTTCAACGGAGTAAGTTACAGGCTTACTGATGGCGTTGAGCGCGGCGGTGGGGTCGAAAAGCACCTGTTTTGTTTCAATGGGGGTGACCGTCCACGCGTGATAGTTTTTATCCGCGTAGCCGATCATGAGCTTGGCGGGAATCCCCTGGGAGCGGAGCATGCACACCATCAGGGCGGAAAGGTCCTGGCACACGCCCATCTTTTTTTCGTAGCAGCCGTCGATATCCGGCAGCTCGCCCGCCGGTACGGTGACGGACTTGATGAAGTCATAGGCGTAATTATCCATGATGTATTTGCGAATCAGGGTATAAATTTCCTTTTCGCTCTTCCCGGCGCACATCTCGTTGGCCGCGGCCACCGCCTTGGTCAGCTCGGTGTAGTTGACGTATTGGTTGGGGTAGAGGAACGCGCCGTCCTCCCGCGTGAGGGTCACGTTGACCGACAGCTTCCCGGCCCCGGAATACTTTTTGCCGGATACGTTTTCGTAAAGCGATATATCGTATTTTCCGCTGCCCAGCTGAAACGGGAAAACCTCGAAATTGCCGTCGCTGTTCAGGTCGTAGGTCAGCGTTTCCTTGTCTTTGGTAACGCGCAGCTTCATGCGGTGGCTGGTTTTTTGGCTGACAGCGGCCATAAAGTAGCCTTCGGAGGCGTTGGTCAGATCCAGCGTCATTTTTCCGTTGGTTTTCTTTCCGCCGCTGGAACCCTCCGGCCATTTTGCCTCCGCAGCGGCGCACAGCAGGCCGCTGCCAGCCGACAGCAGCAGCGCTGCCATCAGGCACAGCAGGATTTTTTTCTTCAACCTGCATCCCCCTTCTGATAGGATCGGGCGGCGATTTTCCGCCTGATCCGGTGCTGTTAAAAAAACGCGAAAATCGGGGCGGTTCCATTGAAAAATTCTGGTAAAAAACAGCTTTTCTGCCGATTGTTCTGATAAAAGGAAACATAAAATCCCATCAAAAGATTTTATACTTCTTTTCAAACATTGTCAAGAGTCAGTTCCAGGCTGCGGAAAAAGGCGCAAAAAAAGGACGCGGCCCTGGCGGCGGCGTCCTTGAAGCGTTCCTGTGTATTTTTCTTACTTTTGCAGCGTGATCGCGCCCTGGCGGCAGGCCTCCAAAAGCCTTAGCAGATCCTCCATCCTTTCCGCCTGGCGGGCGCCCCAGTCCGTATCCCGCACGGTGAGGCGGACGGGGTAGACGGCAAATTCAAAGGACTGGGAATGGATGTCCCGGCCGGTTTCCTGAGCGTCCCGCAGGGAGGTGAAGGGCTGGTGGCTCATGAGGCGCATGCCGTGGCTGTTGGCGATGAGGGTATAGCCCGCGATGCCGGTGGTTTTCTGGTAGGCCCGGCAGAAGCCGCCGTCGATGACCACCAGCCTGCCGCCCGCCTTCAGGGGGCTTTCCCCATGGGTGACGCGGATGGGGGTATGACCGTTGATGATGCGGGATTCCGGGCTTTCCAGCCCGAATTCCCGAAGGATCATCTCGCAGGTTTCCTCCCGGTTGTACCAGGTATAATAGGGATTCCGGGGTTCGTGCCAGGCCTTTTCGTCGGGTATGAAGGCCCGGGCGAAGGTTTTTACCTGCCGCCCGCACAGGGGAGATTCCGCCCCGCACCAAAGATACCACATGAAATCCAGGGCTTCCTGATCGCCCTCGTAAAAAGCCCGCCGGGCCATCCGGTCGGCATAATCCAGCAGGTTCCTGCCGCCCCGGTATGCCCCGCCGAGCTTCTTTTGCAGCAGGGTCCCGTCCTCGTTCAGGGGCACGCAGCCGTGGAGCAGCAGGTTTCCGTTGAACACCCGGTACATCCAGCCCCGGCGGTACAGGAAGGTCACGTGTTCCCGCAGGCGGGGGCTGTGGGTGAAAGCGTGGCGCAGGCCTTTCATCACCCGCTGTTCCGCTTCGGTCAGGGCGTAGGGGTCGTCGGGGCGTACGGTGGGAAGGGGCACATCCTTTACGGGCCAGGTTTTTCCGTCTATTTCGACGGTATGGTTTTCCCGGTCGATTTTGTGCAGCAGCAGCCTGTCTTCCATTTCAAAGTCGGGGTTGCGCCGGATCAATTGCCCTTCCAGCTTGAAGCCCAAAATGCTGACGGCGTGGAGCATGCCCGCGTCCGGAGACAGCCCGGGATACGTTTCCTCCGCGAACCGGCTCAGCTCCCGCAGGGGAATGCCGTAGCCCCGTTCCACAATATCCGTGTTGTGATGGGCCAGGCTGTTGCGCAGCGCCATGGCGATGCAGCATTCGCTGCCGGAGGCCGCGCCCATCCACAGCACGTCGTGGTTGCCCCATTCCACGTCCACGGAATGGTGGCGCATCAGGATGTCCATCACGCTGTCCGCCCGGGGGCCGCGGTCGTAAATATCGCCCACCACGTGCAGCCTGTCCACGGCCAAATTCTTAATGAGCTGGGTCAGGCTCAGGATCAGCCCGTCGCCGCTGTCGGTGGCGATGACCGTGTCCAGCACCGCGTCCCGGTAGCGCAGGCGGTTTTCCTCCTGCTCGGTGCGGGCCTCGGTTTCCTCGTTCTGGAAGTGCATCAGCTCGTCCAGCAGAAAGCGCCAGTCCTCCGGCATCAGGCGGCGCACCTTTTCACGGGTGTACTTGGAGGAAAGCATGCGGGCCAGATGCAGCAAATGCCGCACCTGGGTCTGGTACCATTGGGTGGTGGCGGCGTTTTGGGTGTGCCGCTGGCGCAGGATGGCTTCGGGATAATAGATCAGGGTACACAGGGCGTCCGCCTCGGCGTGGGTCAGCTGATCTCCCAGCCAGACGTTCACCTTTTCCCGGATGACCCCGGAGCAATTGTTCATGATGTGGCAGAACGCCTCGTATTCCCCGTGAATATCGCTCATGAAGTGTTCGGTGCCCTTGGGCAGACTCAGCTGCGCGCTCAGCCGGGTGATCTCGGTGCAGATCGCCTCCACGGTGGGGTACTGCTCCGCCAGCAGCCGCAGATATTTCAGCCCGTCCATGGTTGGCTGATTGCTCATATGCGCTCCCTCCGTCCATGCAGATCGAGAATCGGGGTTGCGGTTTTGCCGTATCTTTTGTATAATGAATGCGCGTTCAGTCAAGGAACGCTGAAAGGGGATGCGGTTATGGATTTGATACCGAGCTTTTCCGTGGACCACAGGGCCATCGTTCCCGGCATCTTTTTCAGCCGGGCGGATCAGGTAGGCGCCGGCGTGGTGACGACCTATGACGTGAGGCTCCGCAGGCCCAACGTGGAACCGGCCATCGACGTGGCGGCCATGCACTCGCTGGAGCATATCATTGCCACGTACCTTCGGAACGACCCCGTCTGGAAGGATGAAATCGTCTATTGGGGCCCCATGGGCTGCCTGACCGGGTTTTACCTGATTCTGAAAGGCAGCCGTCCGCCCCGGGAGATTTATGATCTGCTGCTGCGCGCTTTCCAGTCCGTTCAGGACGCGGAAACCGTGCCCGGCGCCACGGCTAAGAACTGCGGATATTTTCGCATGCACAACCTGGAGATGGCCAAATGGTACGCCGCAAGATTCGCGGATTATCTTCTCGCCAACGCCGGAAAGCCCGAAATCTTTGAATACCCCAGAACGGAACGGCTGGTCACGGAGGACGGACAGCATTTCTACGATTCGTGACGCGCGCGCCGAAAACCCTATAATTTCAGCTTTTTGAGCATTTCGCCCCGATCCCTGCCCCGGCTCAAATCATGCAGCATTTTTTTCCCGCGCCCCGACTGGACGGTTTGCCTCAGGTAGCGTCCGATCTGATAGATCCAGCAGAACGGTTTCAGCCACGGGTGCTTTTTGTACGCTTTCCAGTTGTTTTCTCCGGCGTACTGGATGTAACGGAAAAGGCCGCGGGTCTTTATGGCGGCGGTGACGGATTCAAAATAGATTCCGCCCTCCAGCTTCCTTCCGAAGTTTCCCGAAGAAAGCAGGCTGTCCATCAGCGTTTCACACAAGGCCGGGTCGGCGTCCCGGCACCAGGTGATCGTATCCGGAAGCCCCAAATAAATCTGGCTCATGCGGGCCGCTGTGATGGCGAGCATATCCAGGCCGACGCTTTCAGCGGCCTTTTTGAATGCCGTTTCCCAGAAATCGTCGTCCAGTTCTTTGTAAACGAACACCATCCAGTCGATCGCCTGGCGCAGGCCCATGCCGTATTGAAGATGATCCTTCATGTGGGCAAGCAGCACAAGGCCGTTGGCCAGCCTGGGCAGCATGGGGAACGAGGCGGCGTCAACGGTGGCGGTCTCCAGGTGCTTCATTCCCTCGTCGATATAAGATTCGATATCCAGGTCGGGATGGCTGAAACGATGGTGAAATTCAAAAACCACGCCGCTTTTCTGATATTCGGTATGGCGGGTGGGGTCGTGTTCCTCAGCGGAAGGGATATAGCCGTTCTCGCACAGAACCGCCTTCGTTTCCTCGCATTTGTCCTTGGGCACGATAAAATCCACGTCTCCCAGTGCCCGCAGGCCGGGAACGGGATAGTAAACGGCGGCGGCGGTGCCCTTCAGAATCGCCAAGGGGATTCCTTTGGAAGAAAGCAGCTGAATGAGCTGGCTTTGCTCGAACCGGATCTGGGTATGATCCGCCGCCGTCTGATAGCGCCAAATCGTCCAGGGTTCGCGTTTTTCCTTGGGTACGCTGCCCGCGGCCAGGCCGACGACCGCCTGCGCCTGGGCTTCCCGAAGCACCTCGTCCCAATCTGTGTCCGCCGGGTATGCTTCCTGGGCGCCGAACAGGGAATGCCTGATCAGCGCAAGGAGGACCCGTTCAGAATCCGTCATGTCTTTTGCTCCACTTCTAAGGGTTTGCCGGTGGTTTCATCCCACCGGATTTGGGCGTCTTGAAGCCGCGGCCATTTCCGGTCTTTTTCCGACAGGATCAGGGGGCTTCCGTCCGCCGCCCGGGGCCAGTCAATGCCGATGTCCGGGTCGTTCCAGGCGACGCCGCCCTCGTCCCCGGCGTAATAGAAATCGTCGCATTTGTAGCAGTATTCCGCTTCCTCCGATAGCACCAGGAAGCCGTGGGCGAATCCGCGGGGAATCAAAAGCTGCTTTTTATTCTCCGCTGTCAGCAGCTCTCCGTGGTATTTGCCGTAGGTCGGAGAACCGGCGCGCAAATCCACGGCCACGTCGTACACCGCGCCCCGGATCACCCGCACCAGCTTCGCCTGGGGGAAACGCTTCTGGAAATGGAGGCCGCGCAGAACGCCTTTTTTGCTCAAGGATTGGCAATCCTGAACGAACGAATATTGAAGACCGGCCTCCTCCATATCCCGCCGGTTGTACGTTTCCATGAAAGAACCCCGGGAATCGCCGTGGACGGCGGGCGTGATCACGCAAAGCCCTTTGATCCCGTCCACGTCATAAGTCACTGAAATTTGACCCATTCTCAAGCCCCGTTTCCTTCAAATACCGTTCAAGCGCGTCCTGCCAGAGAGGAAGCGGAACAAACCCGGCTTCCCTGAGCTTCGACTGATCCAATCTTGCATTCAAGGGCCGCCTGGCTTTTGACAGCCCGTATTCCGCCGTTGAGATGGGAACGACAGCCGCGGCCAAACCGGCCTGTCGGTAGATTTCCTTCGTGAAATCGTACCAACTGATATAACCACCCGCGTTCGTGGCGTGATAACAGCCGTACCGGTCGGTTTCGATCATATCCGAAAGCAGCCGGGCCAGGTCTTTTGTGTAGGTGGGCGTGCCGATTTGATCGTTCACCACACGCACGCTGCCCTGCGTTCCGCCGAGGCGCAGCATGGTTTTGACGAAGTTCCTGCCGTTCGCGCCGAACATCCACGCGGTGCGGACGATAAAGAACCTGTCCAAGGCGTTTCTCACGGCGATTTCGCCCGCCAGCTTAGTCTGGCCGTAAACATTCAAAGGCGCGTCGTGCGTTTCATCTGGCTTCCAGGGCGTTTCTCCCTCGCCGCTGAAAACATAGTCCGTGGAAAGATAGAGCAGCTTGGCGTCAGCGGCTTTCGCCGCCGCAGCGATGTATTTCGTTCCCCAATGGTTGACGGCCTCCGCCCGGGCGCGGTTTTCTTCCGCCTCGGCGGCGTCCACATTCGTCCACGCGGCGCAGTGAACCACGGCGTCCGGTTTGATTTCCCGGATGACCTTTTGAACCGCGTCCCGGTCTGTGATATCCAGCGGAATATACGCGGAAGCGCCCGAATCGTTCGGGGCAAGATCCGTTCCGATCACCGCGTGATTCCGCCGTGTCAATTCTGGCGCCAGGTCGTGCCCCAGCTGCCCTTTGACGCCCGTAACAAGGATTCTCATGCCGGATCCCTCGAAAAGAAAAAAGGCGCATGGATTGCACACGCCTTATCAACATTCAGTCTTTTTCATCCACGGCCTTCACGATTTCGTATTCCACCCAGGTTTTGATTTGCTGGCTGGCGAAGGGGATTTCGATCTGCATCCGCATATTCCGGCGATTGACCTTCAGGATTTTTGTTTCCACGCCCTCGAAGGCCCCCTGGCAGATGCGGATCATCTGGCCTTCTTCGTACACCTTGGTTTTCCCGATCACGCCGTCCTTTTGCAGCAGCATCAGGGCAAACTGTTCGTCGCTGCCGGTCAGCTCGTATTCCCTGTCCTGGGAGGACAGGCACCGGATGATCCCCTGAATGGGGCGAAGCAGCGCCACGTCCAGCGGCGCGTCCTCCGTGTACACGAACACATAGCCGGGCAGCAGGTCGTGAACGATATCCACCATCTTTCCCTTGGACCAGGTATGCTGCACCTGCTTGGGGGAAAGGGTGCGGCAGGGGATTTTCTGCATGACGGCCCTTGCCACATAGCCGCATTTTCCCGTTTCGCAGAACAGGCAATAGGCGTACATAGCCACCCCTCCAATTGCGTGCTTCGCCAGCACAGCATGGGTCCCCATGCTGCCCGAAAGCGATGTGCGGGAGCATCCGACAGCCCAGCAAGCGGCATTGGTGCTGCCTTTTTTGCTCCGTTGAAAGAACAGCGCGGAGGGGAGAAGCCCAAAACAAAACGCAATATGCCCCTCCACACGCTTCGATTATAGCATAGCGCGCCGCATAAATCAATGAAAAATGCGGCCTTCAAGCCGCACGAAAAACAGGATCGTTTACGCGGAATGATCCTGAATGCTGAATATGCTACGCTTTGATTGCGACCATGGGAAGCATAAGGAGGCCTGGAAAACCAGCATAACGAAGGGAAGCCTCCCTCCCGGCGCGGCGGAATCAGTACTGCAGGTCACTGAAGACCATCCAGCCCCGGGTTTTCCGCCCTTGGCCCAGCCAGGAAATATCATAGTCACCCTGGAATTCCACCAGCGCCCAGTCTCCGTTCATCAGAACCACATATCCGTAATCGGAACCGCGCGCCGTAAAGGGGCTTTTCTGATAAGCGTAACCCGGGCCATACAGCAGGCGGGTATTTTCATACAGACGGCAGGCCCAGGTGCTGTAGAGTTCCCGGGGTTCAACGGGCACGCTGCTCAGGTTGCAGTTGATCAGCTTATGCCCCTGCCTGTCCTGCTGAAGCAGGTAAGCCCGGATGCTGCCGGACTCGACAAGCACCCATCGGTTGCCCTGGCGGTCCGTCGCCTGGGTCAGAACGTGGACGGTCGCGCCTTTGGATAACGTCAGGGTTACGGGATAATACTCGTACCCCGGTCCGTCGTGCGGATCAAGATAGATGGAGTCAATAGCCAGCGTTCCGTCCGTGTAACCCCGGAGCCGAAAGTCTTCTCCGCCCAGCTCCTGCGCCAGCGCGAAAGACAGGGGCATCATCATGACCAAAACCAGACAGAGCAGTTTTTTCATCACCGGTAACCCTCCTTGGTTCAATCTGGGCTTTTTTCTGTGAACAATCATTCCGCAGGTTCTTCTGATTCCTGCTGTTCCTGATTAAATAAATGCCTTACAACAAAAAACAAACCAGGAGAATGCACAAAAATGCCCCTCTGGTAAAGCAGATTATTTCCCGAAATACCGCTTGAGAAGCCCGGCAAACGCTTTGCCGTACTGGGCTTCGTCCCTGGCCATTTCATGCACGGTCTCATGAATAGCGTCCAGGTTCAGGCTTGGGCTACGGCAACGCTGTCCCCGTACAGCCAATCCGGGTCAATGTCAATGTCGTCCGGCCAGGTCACGCAGCCGTACTGGATGGCAGCCAGCGAGAGAAACGTTTTATCGTTCAGCCTGGCATAGCATTTTCGGGAGAGCAAAGGCTTTAGGTCGAACAGGCGGTTTTCCCCATTGGAGAAAGTCACGAGCAATGCGCTGTCGTTCACCACGGTAACGGCCACAGCATCAGGCGGCAATGTGCGCATATTCATCACCTTACCTAAGAGGCTCGATTTTGTAAGGCGTTTCATCCTGCATGGTCAGTTCCCAATTGGCCCGCAGTTCTTCCTGGTGAATCAGCGCCCAGGCTTTTACCAATGCCGCCTGTTTGGACGGGAGGAACCCCGCGATGATCTCACCGTTAAAATCAACCTCTGCTTTGTCGCTTCCATACCGGGCGTGAAAATGAGGGGAGTGGTGCTGTCCAGCCTTTTCCCAGTACATGGATATGATGATTCCATAGAACATGGAAATCGTTGGCATACAGCACCTTCCTCCCCGCATTCTGTATGAGATGACTTATTTCCCGAAGTACCTTTTCAGCAGTCCGGCGAACGCCTTGCCGTGCCGCGCCTCGTCCCTTGCCATTTCATGCACGGTGTCGTGGATGGCATCCAGGTTCAGGGCCTTGGCGCGCTTGGCCAGGTCGGTCTTGCCGGCGGTGGCGCCGTTTTCGGCTTCCACGCGCATTTTCAGGTTCTTTTCGGTGCTGTCGGTGAGCACTTCGCCCAGCAGCTCCGCGAACTTGGCGGCATGCTCGGCTTCTTCCCAAGCGGCGGTCTTCCAATATTCGGCGATTTCGGGATAGCCTTCCCGGGCGGCGACGCGGCCCATGGCCAGATACATGCCCACTTCGGAGCATTCGCCGTTGAAGTTGGCCCGCAGATCGGCGATGATGTCTTCCGGCACGCCCTGCGCGACGCCCACAACATGCTCGGCGGCCCAGGTCATTTCAGCGTCCTGCTTGGTGAACTTGGCAGCGGGGGCTTTGCACACGGGGCACTTTTCCGGGGGCTGTTCACCTTCCCAAACGAATCCGCAAACCTGACATATCCATTTCATGATGACATTCCTCCGTTTCTTTTATTTCGCACGCCGGGGCATCCGGCGAACTGTACAATATGAATATACACCATTTTTCCGAGTTTGAAACATTTCTGGAAAAATTTTCTTAAATTTCTATCGGGGCGGCAGGCCCTTTTCCATGCGCTGGCGGCTGACCTCGTAGAAGCACACCGTGGCGGCGCTGCCCGCGTTCAGGCTGGACGCCGCGCCGCAGATGGGGATGCGGGCCAGAATATCGCACTGCTCCTTCCAGGCGTGGGACAGGCCGAAGGTCTCGTTGCCGATGACCAGGGCGACGGGGCCGGTGAGATCGATTTCCGAAAGGTTCTTCGTGCCTCGCGCGCTGGTGCCCACGATCAGGGGGCGGATGGGCTGATTCCGCAGCCATTCCACCGCCGCTTCGGCGCTGGGAAGCTCCCCGAAGGGCAGGGCGAACACCGTGCCCACGCTGGCCCGGATGCACTGCGGATCGTAATAATCCGCCGCGTGGCCGGTGACGATGGCCCCGGTGGCCCCGAAAGCGTCGGCGGAGCGCAGGAAGGTGCCCAAATTGCCGGGGGCAGCGGGCCGGTCGAACAGGGTAAACATCGGCGGGGCGGCGCTGATTTGAGCCGCTTTTGCCATCCGCTCCAGGCCGTCCGTGCGGGCGTAAACCAGCCCGATGATTTCGCAGGGGTTCTCCCGGTCGCTGAGCTCGGCGTGCAGCTCCGGGGCCATTTGGTACAGATTTTCCGGCTTCGCTTTGCCGATCATGTCCTCGGCCCAGCCGGACAGGCGCTTGCCGTCCGCCACGGCCATGGCGTAAAACCGCCAGCCGTGGGAAATGGCCTGCTCCACCATCTGCACGCCCTCCATGAAGGCCAGGCCCTGGCGCGTGCGCTTTTCCCGGTTGCGTTTCAGCGTTTCAAAGCGCTGAAATTCCGCGTTTCGGACGTACATTTTCTGGGTTTTCATGGGTTCTTTCCGTCAAACGCCGCCAGCACCGCCTGGCCCATCTTGTCCTTATCGCAGACCTGGGTATGCAGCACGGGCATGGATTTAAGCGCGGTAATGGCCTTGGGGGCGGGTACTCCGGTGGCGTTTTCCAGCGCCGCGCCCGCGTCAAAGGCGTCGCCCTGCACGGTCACGCCGATGGCCTTCGCCACGTCGGCGGCGAATTTGTAGGGGCTGGCGGTGGACACGATCAGCAGGGGCGCGTCGTCCCCGGTTTCCTTGCGGTAATCCCCGGCCACGGCGGCGGCCACGGCGGTGTGGGGATCCAGCAGGTATTGTTCGTCCTGCCAATAGCGGGCGATGGCTTCGCATGTCCTATCGTCCCCGGCGCAGCCGCCGAAGAATACGCTGGTCAGCAGCGCCTTCTGGCTGTCGCTGATCTCATAGCGGCCCTCCGCTTTCAGCTGCTCCATCCATTCCCGCACTTGATCGGTACTTCCTTCAGCCAGCTCCAGCAGGAACCGTTCTAAGTTGGAGGAAATCAGGATGTCCATGGAGGGGGAGATGGTCTTATGGAAGGGACGGCGGCGGTCGTAAACGCCGGTGCGTATGAAGTCCGTCAGCACGTCGTTGCGGTTGCTGGCGCAGATCAGCTTTCGGATGGGCGCGCCCATGCGGCGGGCGTACCAGGCGGCTAAGATGTTGCCGAAATTGCCCGTGGGCACGCACACGTTCAGGCCCTTTTCCCAGTCGATGGCCCCGCTTGCCAGCAGGTCGGCGCAGGCGGACAGGTAATAGGCGATTTGGGGAGCTAAACGGCCCAAATTGATGGAATTGGCGGAGGACAGGGTTTTGCCCCGGCTGTTCATTTCCGCCCGGAAAGCGGGATCGCCGAACAGAGTCTTCACGCCGGTCTGGGCGTCGTCAAAGTTGCCGCGCACCGCCACCACGTGTACGTTCTTGCCAAGGCTTGTGACCATCTGCTTTTCCTGCACGGCGCTGACGCCGCCCTGGGGATAGAACACGGTGACGGAAGTGCCGGGCACGTCCCGAAAGCCCTCCAGAGCAGCCTTGCCCGTGTCGCCGCTGGTGGCGGTGAGGATGGCGATTTCCCGCTGTTCGCCCTCCTTGCGGGCGGAAGCGGTGAGCAGGCGGGGCAGGAACTGCAAGGCCATGTCCTTAAAGGCCAGGGTGGGGCCGTGAAACAGCTCCAGCACATACCGGCCATGGGACAGCGCCTTCACGGGAGCCACGGCGGGGTCGTCAAACCGGACGTAAGCGTCCCGGGCCATGGTCAAAAGCTCTGCTTCGGTGAACCCGTCCAGGGTAAGCGCCAGCGTGCGGGCGGCCCGGTTAGGATAATCCATACGGGCCAGGGCTTCAAAGTCCGCCTTGTCCAAATGGGGCAGGGAAACGGGCACATACAATCCGCCATCGGCGGCGATGCCGCGCACGATGGCCTGGGGAGCGGAAACGGCCTCCGCCCCCCGGGTGCTGATAAAAGGCATAGCGTTTGTCCTCGATCTCAGATGAAGTATTTCTTGATGAATTCAGGCGCGACGGTATCGTCGCAGCTCACGGACAGCACGAACTGCACGTTGTGCTGCTCGCTCAGCCGATCCAGACGGGCGAAGAACTTTTCCGTATTTTCCACTTGGGTTTTCACCAGCTTGAGGAACGCGTCGATGAAAATCACGCTGATGTCAAAGTTCTGGGCCAGCATGCCGCACAGGAAGCCGAAAAACATTTCCGGGCTGTCGCTGCCGTACTCGCCCGCGTTGACAAAGCGCACCTCGTGGCGCAGATCGTACATATACCGGTTATCGTCGTCGATGAAAATGACGTCTCCCTTGTGTTCCTTGATGGCGTCATTGGCCTGATCCAGAATCCGCTTGGTTTTGCCGGAACCTTTCTTGCCGTGAATCACCTGTATCATGGGAAAAAACCCCCTTCACTTCTTTTTATATTCATTATACCTTATCTTCCGCTAAATTACCAGCATTATTTTTCGCGTCGCCGCCTGCGTGAAAAAAGGGGAGGCCCCGCCGGAAAAAGCAGGCCCTCCCTTTTCATCTTGCGCGGCGGAGCGTCAATAGCCCCAGAACGCAAGGCACGGCTTGCCCATGTAGCCGTATTCTCCCGTGCTGCCGCAGCGCACGTAGGCAAAGTTTTCATCGGCGTCCCAATCAATGATCTCAATCAGCTCTCCGTTGTTATACCGGCCCAGGTTTCGGCCGTAGGTGCTGCTGGGTTCGCTGTACAGGTAGCAGTATCCCCTGGGACTTTCGCTGTCCACCACATACCAAACAGATTGGGAACGCGTGACGGGCATCAGCGCTTTTTCAGGGATATAGCCGTATCTTCCGTTGGAGCAGTACACATAATACCACCCTTTGGTATAGGAAATCACGCCCACCAGCTCGCCGTTTTTATGGCGGCCCAAGTTCCTGCCATAGGTGGAGCTGGGCTGATCGTACTGGTAGCAATATCCGTTGGGGCTTTTGCTCATGACCTTGTACAGGGTATAGTTGTAGATGCTGTCCGCCAGTGCGGAGGGAATCAGGGCCGTCAGGAGCGCCGCCAAAAGCAGCAGCGATACGATTTTCTTCATGGTTTCTTCCTCCTTTTCCGCATCAATCATTGTTCTTTCACGCGTTCAATGCACTCATCTGATTCTATTATAATGGGAAAAATGAAGAAAATCAAGAGCGGTTTTGATGATGGACGCGGGGTCAGGCCAGGATCGCGTCGATGGCGGAAAGCTCCTCCTGGGTGAAAGCGGGGCCGTTGACGGCTTCGATGTTATCCAGAATCTGCTGGGGACGGCTGGCCCCGATCAGGGCGGAGGTGACCACCTCGTCCCGCAGCACCCATTGCAGCGCCATTTGGGACAGCTTCTGGCCGCGCTTTTGCGCCAGCTCGTTCAGGGCGCGGATGACGGTGAGCTTTTCTTCCGTGATGGAATCGGGCTTTAGGAAGCGCGGATCGTGGCCTGCCCGGGAATCGGCGGGGATGCCGTTCAGATACCGGTCGGTGAGCAGGCCGCCGGACAGGGGAGAGAAGCAGATGCAGCCTACCTTTTCCTCCCGCAGCACGTCTGTAAGTCCCCCCTCGATCCAGCGGTTCAGCATGGAATAGTTAGGCTGATGGATCAGGCATGGGGTGCCCAATTGCCGCAGGATGGCGATGGCTTTCTTGGCCTGCTCCGGCTTATAGTTGGATATGCCCACGTACAGCGCCCGGCCGGAACGCACAATGTGATCCAGGGCGGCCATGGTTTCCTCCAGGGGCGTGTCCGGGTCGGGGCGGTGGTGGTAGAAAATATCCACGTAATCCACGTGCATGCGCTTCAGGCTTTGGTCGATGCTGGCGATCAGGTATTTCCGGCTGCCGAAGTTGCCGTAAGGCCCCGGCCACATATCGTAGCCCGCCTTGGTGGACAGGATCAGCTCGTCCCGATAAGGCCGCCAGTCCCGGTCCATATGCATGCCGAAATTGCGCTCTGCCTCGCCGTAAGGCGGCCCGTAGTTGTTGGCCAGGTCGAAATGGGTGACGCCGTGGTCAAAGGCGGTGCGCAGGATGCTCTGCTGAGTCTCAAAGGGCGTGATGGCCCCGAAATTGTGCCACAGCCCCAGGGAAAGCATGGGCAGCTTGACGCCGCTCGCTCCACAGCGGCGGTACTGCATTTGATCGTATCGGTTTTCAGCGGCAGTATATGTCATGATATCCTCCGTGTTGATAAGTAATAAGGGGAACCCTGGGGCGTAATGTTTATTGCGCACCACACATTCTATTCACGCGCCGGGAGCCAGCGGGATGCTGGCCCGGCGCGATTTCGTTGCTTTCAAGGTTTCTCCGTCCTCGTTGCCAACTTTGCCGATGAAGCGGTAGTAGATGTCGATCCGCATCACGGTTTCTCCATCTATAACCTCCTTCTCATGCACGACCACTTTTTCATCACATTCTTGAAAATGGCCAGCATTTCGTTGTTGTGCTGAAGCGTATCCACGCCGTCGTTCAGTGCGATGAACCGGCAGTTCAGAGAAGGAAAGATCACGTCGATGAATTTGCCCGTCTCGATGTAGTCCCTACCGAAGCGGCTCAGGTCCTTTACGATCACCAGATTGATCTTTCCGGCCCGAACGTCGAAAATCATGGCGTTCAGGCCGGGCCGGTCGAATGTAGTCCCGCTGACGCCGTCATCCACGTAGGTTTGGACGAGCCGCCAGCCTTGTTCCTGTACATAGCGGGTCAGCAGTACCCGCTGATTCTCGATTGACACGCTCTCCCCGATCCGTTCATCGTCGCGGGAAAGCCTGCAATAGATGCCTGCGTTATACGTTTGCGTCCTCTTTCTTTATCCTCCCGATGCGCAACATAACAGCAGATCGCTTTAGGATGCTTTTATTATACCGCAATTTTCTTCCCCTCGCAATCTTGATCCTGGTCATTTTCAGCTTTTTTCGGCTGTGTCTTCTGTTGGGATGCCTTCGTAACAATCAAATCTTCCATCAGGTTTTGAAAGCTCTTTTCACCGTCAAAAATGCTGTGGATTTTGTATCGGGTTCCTTTAATTGTTATCTCGCTGTACGTATTCAGCGGGCGGGTGATGGATGTGCCGAACATAACGCTCCTTCCTGAAAGATGTAACAACAAAAGTGTTTTTCATAACATTCTGTCTCCATTTCTTTCTGCGCTTACCGCGCTTTTTATCGAACCGTGATATTATGGTTCTGTTTATTTTGTACTTCCGTTTCTCTGACCCTCTGCTGTGTAACCTGACGCAACTGCTCCTCGATGGTCATAATCCCACCACAGATGGTCATCGGCGGTTCGCCTCCAGTCAACGTAGCTTTCGGCTCAGGGCTTCCGCCTAATCTCCGATAAAAACAGTCCACTTGACTGTTTTCCGGGCGCTTCGGCCCTACGATGCCTCCCTCCGTTCAGCTTTGTCAGGGCGAAAAAACCATCCAAAATCTGTTACGGCTTTAGAACGCGAATCGTATTATGATCATAAACTCGAGCGTTCCCCGCCGTCTGCCGGTCACAGCGCGTCCTTGCTGATGATGAGCAGGATACCGGCTGCCGTATCCCGGCGATCGAACCTGTCATACCCTCGCCTGAAGCCTAATCAGCTGCTGCTCTTATTCAAGGCTTCCATACATCGCTACAGCTTCATCCACGGTGATATTTCCTTTTCCAACAAAGAACGCCGCGAGCCGGATTTGAACCGTAAGCGCATCCGTAATGCCAAGCATTTCCGGAGATAGGGTCCGATTTGATGGCACCTGTCCGAAAGGCGCGTAAACCGCATCAAAAGACATATCTGTGGTGGGCGTTACCAGACGCTTTACGGAAGCCATCTCATTCAATTCTTTGTTTGTGATCAGAAACCGCATAAACTCGTTCGTCATAGCCAGATTATCGCAGTTCTTGTTCACGGAAAACTCTATGGAAGGACTGTCGATAAAATATCCGCCGTCATCCGCCATGGGGATCGGGGCAAATGAGTACTTGAAAGGCGCATTGGAAAACGCTTCAGACTGTTTTTCCCGTTTCTTGGTTCCGGACACGGTATCTCCGGCGCAGATCATCATCGGCACGTCGCCTTCAAAAA
Source organism: uncultured Christensenellaceae bacterium (assembly GCA_905234985.1). Lineage (GTDB taxonomy): Bacteria > Bacillota > Clostridia > Christensenellales > Aristaeellaceae > RUG563. Next base: position 2,124 of record CAJOJQ010000007.1, on the reverse strand, counting down.
AACGCAGGATCACTTGGGTATAGTTGTCCCCGATCTGATCACACGCGGTAAGATTGACGCAGCCGCTCTGAATCAGCTGCTCCACGGCTTCCAGGGCCGGGCGCATGTATTCTCCCGCCGCGGGGTCCAGATCATTGGCAAGCTTCAGTGCTTCCGGGTTTTTGGCAAGCGTGGCCACAAACAGCGGATAAGCGATCGTGTTCATGAAACAACTGGAAGACTTGAGGCTGTAGCCCATCATCGGGCTTAAGTATCCCTTGCCGCGGAACGCTTCGCACACAGCCAGCAGTTCTGTCCACGTGCTCGGGACGCTGAGGCCTTCCTTTTTAAACAGATCGTTGTTGACCAGCATGCCATAGGTTCTGGAGAAAACCGGCACCAGAAATACACGGCCTTCCGCGTCGCGGTTAATCAGGCCGGGGCGGATGCAGGTCAGATCCAGCCCCAGGGAGGAGGCGGAAAGATCCTCCATGTGAGCGACGACCGGAGCGTATTTTTCATTTCCGATCATCCATGTATAGGAGAAGAAGATGTTGGGGGCGTCATTGCCTTCCAGCACCGTACCCAGCGTGTTGCTGTAGTCGTCCAGCTTCACATAGCTGAGCCGCACATTCGGATATTTCTCGTTGAACCTGTCAAATTCAGCCTCCAACGCCTCAAAGTTATCATAGCTTCCGGCTATCGTGATATTGCAGCTGGTGCTTGTATCAAGAGCCGGTTTGAATCCGGCGTCGGCTTCCTGCTTTTTGTCGCCGCAGCCCGTCAGCGTTACAGCCATGCAAAAGATTAAAATGATGCAGATCAGTTTTTTCATGGTCTCTTTTCCTCCTTGATTCTCCGTATTTCTTTGATGACAAGCTTCATGTCGATGGGTTTTGCGATGTGTCCGTTCATGCCCACGCTCATGCATTCCGCGACGTTTTCCGAGAACGCGTCGGCTGTCATGGCGATGATCGGGATGGAAGAGGCCCAGGGGTCGTCCAACGCGCGGATATTCTTTGTCGCTTCCAGCCCGTTCATGATCGGCATCTGGATATCCATGAAGATCAGGGCGTATTTCCCTTTTCCCGCTTCAATCATTTTTTCAACGCATATCTGGCCGTTTTCCACGCGTTCCGTCGTGATGCCAAACATGGAGAGCATGGCGGATATGATCTCCCAGTTGATGTCGTTATCCTCTGCGATAAGGATGTTCAACCCAGCAAGGTCGGAATAATCATCTTCCGGCTCAATGAACTTTGCCTCCTTTCCCAGCAGTTCGTTTAATTTTTCGTAGAGCTTGGACCGGAACAGCGGCTTGCTGATAAAGCCGTTTACGCCGGCTTCTTTCGCCGTGTCCTCGATGTCCGACCAGTCGTAAGAGGAGATCAGAAGAATGGGGATATTGGCGTCGATCTCCGTGCGGATGTGCCGGACGGTGGTTACGCCGTCCATTCCGGGCATCTTCCAGTCCAGGATCGCCACGCCGTATTGGTTTCCGGCCTCCTTACGGTGCCGGATCATCCCAAGAGCGCTCAGCCCGTCCTTCGCTTTCTCCACGGTGACGCCCAGTGATTCTAGCGTATCCACAGCAGTCTCCAGCAGAACCTCGTCGTCATCTACAATCAGCACATCGATGGGATCGAGCCGCATTTCTTCCAACTGCTTGTCCGCAACGGGAATATCCAGTGTGATCGTAAAGGTGGTGCCTTTGCCCTGCTCGCTTTGGCATTCGATGGTGCCGTTCATCAGCTCCACCATCTGCTTGGTGATCGCAAGCCCAAGTCCCGTGCCCTGAATGGTGTTCACGCGGCTGTCCGTCTGGCGGGAGAATGGCTCATACATCTTTTTCATGAATTCGGGGCTCATGCCTATGCCGGTATCGGAAACAACGTAGATCAGCTTGACGCTGCCCGCGACCGCACTTTCTTTCTCCCGCATATCCACGCTGACCCGCCCGCCCGGCTCCGTATATTTGATGGCGTTGGAAAGAATGTTGATATAGATCTGATTCAGCCGCAGCTGGTCGGCGTACAGATATTCCTTTTCCATGCTGTCAATCCTGAAGCTGAAATCAATATTCTTTTCTTTGATCATCGGCTGGGAGATGTTGATCAGGTTCTCCGCCGTCTCGACGATAGAGAA
>CAJOJQ010000006.1 GCA_905234985.1 uncultured Christensenellaceae bacterium | reverse complement strand
CCTATCCTCCGTCCCAGCTGGGAGAGTATACCACATTCTTGTCCTGTACTTCCCCTTTCCAAATCAAAATTGTCCTTGACAAAGGGAGCACTTTACAAAACGCTTGCTTTCGTTCATGCTTGTTGGACTATATATACTTCCTACCTCCTACCTCCTACCTCCTACTTCCTACCTGACTGTCAATCCGATACGCCTGTCTATTTGCTCAAGAGTAAAGGAGTTTCCATGAAAAACACTTCCAGCCGGGAACGCACCCGGCGCGTGGCCCTGTGCGGCCTGCTGATCGCCATGATGCTGGTGTTAGGCTTTGTGGAAAGCCGCATCCCCATCAACGTTGGGGTTCCGGGCATCAAGTTAGGCCTGTCCAACGGCGTGCTGATCTTCGCCGTGTATATGCTGGAGCTTCCCACCGCCTGGATGCTGATGGCCTTAAAGGTTGTGCTGTCCGGCCTGCTGTTTGGCGGCTTCAATACCATCATGTACGCCCTGGCGGGCGGCGTGGTGAGCATGCTCGCCATGTCCCTTTTAAGCCGCGTCAAGGGCATGCACCCCATCACCGTCAGCATGGCGGGGGGCGTAATGCACAACGTGGGTCAGGTGGCCCTTGCCATGGTCATCCTGCAAACGCCCCAATTGCTCTATTATATGGCGGTACTCATGCTGGTGGGCCTGGCCTGCGGCGCGCTCACCGGCGTCGTGGCCCATAGCGTGATGAAGCACCTGAAAACCATTCGGTAAAGCAGTAGTATCTGTTCAGGCGGTAAGGACACTTAAGACAGAGCGGAGAGTTGAGAGTGGAGAGTTGAGATTTATTTAGTCAATCAGATTGGATTCACTTGTGATTAACGCTATATCATCTCAACTCCCAACTCTCCACTCTCAACTCTCCCGCAAAGGTCAACCAACAATTTTCATAATGAATCATGATAAAGCAACCTCCTTTCATAAGCATGAAGAAAGGGGGGATTTTTTGATGGGTGAAACCATCCTTTGCGTCGGCGCGGCCATGGTGGGGGCGGGGTTCGCCTCGGGCCGGGAGATCATGCGGTTTTTCAGCCAATACGGGGCTTTTTCCTGGGCGCTGGCGGCTTTCGCGTCCCTGACGACGGCCTGGATGCTCCGGCGGATGCTGGCCGTGGGCGGCGTGCGCTCCCGGTTGGGGAAGGGCCTGCTTTGCCTGTTTTCCCTGGCCGTGGGCGGCGGCATGACGGCGGCGGCGGGGGAACTGTGGGCGCTGACCGTGCCGATGCTTCACGCCCGCACCCTGGGCAGCGTGATCACCCTAACGCTGTGCCTTGGGCTTGCGGGTGGCTCCCTGCGGGGCATGGCGTGGCTGGGCAGGGTGCAGCTGCCCTTCCTTTTGGCGGTGCTGATTCTGTGCCTCCGCGTGCCCGGCGCTTCCAGGCAAAAAACGTTCACGGTTAGGGAAATTGCCCTGGCCGCCGTCAGCGTCGTTGGCTACTGCGGCCTGAACGGCATGACCGCCGCCGGGGTGCTTTCCGGTTCCCGATCCCGGAGGGAGCAAAACGGGATTGCCGTTGCCATCGGCTTGCTGACCGCCCTGCTGCTGGGCCTTGGCAACGCGGCGCTTTTACCGCATGCTGAATCGCTTTCGGACGCGCCTCTGCCCACTGTCGTCCTGCTGCACGCCTACGGAAAGCCGGGCTACTACCTGTCCGCCGCCGTGCTGTATTTGGCCGCCTCCACCACCCTCATCGCCGTCCTACGGGAACTGCTGACCCTCGCCGCGCCCTATTTGCCCCGGCATAAAAAAGCATGGATCGGCCTTGCTGTGCTGGCCGTATCCATGCTGGGTTTTCAGGATATTGTCGGGACGGCGTATCCGGCCTTGGGTTGGGCGTATCTGATTATGCTGGGCACTGCCAGCCGCCGTAACGAATGATAAAGAGAGAGATTCTTCGCTATTGCTGTTCAAATGTGATTTTGTCCCCGTCCATGGTCATGCGCACCGTGCCGCCCAAATGGATTTCCCCGGCGATGAGCTTTTCGCTCAGGGCGTCCTCAATGGTGCGCTGGATCACCCGGCGCAGGGGCCGCGCGCCGAACTGGGGATCGAAGCCCGCCTGGGCCAAATGGGAAACCACGTCCGGGCCGTAAGTCAGGTCGATTTCTCGTTCCTTCAGGCGCTTGGCCACCTGGGACAGCATGAGGGCGGCGATTTGCTCGATGTCCTTCTGCTCCAGCTTGTGGAACACGATGATTTCGTCCACCCGGTTCAGGAATTCGGGCCGGAACACGTTCTTGATGTCCGTGAGTACCCGCTCCCGCATGCGCTCGTAGTCCATGGCGTCGGCCATGCCCGCCCCAAAACCCATGCCGCCCCGCTGGGCTGACTGCGCCCCGGCGTTGCTGGTCATGACGATGACGCAGTTTTTGAAGCTGACCACCCGGCCCATGTTGTCGGTGAGGCGGCCGTCCTCCAAAATCTGCAGGAGCATGTTGAACACGTCCGGGTGGGCCTTTTCGATCTCGTCGAACAGCACCACGGAATAGGGCTTGCGGCGCACGGCCTCGGTGAGCTGGCCGCCCTCGTCGTAGCCCACGTAACCGGGGGGAGACCCCACCATGCGGCTCACCGTGTGCTTTTCCATGTATTCGCTCATGTCCAGGCGGATCAGGGCGTTTTCGTCCCCGAACATGGCTTCGCCCAGCGCCCGGCACAGCTCCGTTTTGCCCACGCCCGTGGGGCCGAGGAAAATGAAGCTGCCGATGGGTCGCTTGGGGTCCTTGAGGCCCGCCCGCGCCCGGCGGATGGCCCGGCTGACGGCGGAAACGGCTTCCTCCTGGCCCACCACGCGGCTGTGCAGCAGGTCTTCCAAATGCAGCAGGCGGGCGGATTCTTCTTCCGTCATTTTTTTCACCGGAATGCCCGTCCACCCGGCCACCACCTGGGCGATTTCTTCCTCGCCCACGGTGTCCTTGGCGGCGGATTTCTGCTTTTCCCATGCCGCCCGCTTTTCCTCGATCTCCGCCCGGAGGGCATGCTCCTGATCCCGCAGAGCGGCGGCTTTTTCGTAATCCTGCCGGTCGATGGCCTCCCGCTTTTCCCGCAGCACCCCTTCCAACTTCTTTTCCTGGGCCTTCACGTCCGGCGGGGCGGTGAAGGACTGGATGCGCACCCGGCTGGCGGCCTCGTCCATGAGGTCGATGGCCTTGTCGGGCTGGAAGCGGTCGGCGATATAGCGGTTGGAGAGCTTCACGGCGGCCTCTAAGGCCTCGTCGGTGATGCGCACTTTATGATGGGCTTCGTACCGGTCCCGCAGGCCCTTCATGATGGCGATGGTTTCTTCCTCGCTGGGTTCGTTCACCGTCACTGGCTGGAAGCGCCGGGCCAGGGCCGCGTCCTTTTCGATGTTCTTGCGGTACTCGTCCAGGGTGGTGGCTCCGATGCACTGGAGTTCGCCCCGGGCTAAGGCGGGCTTTAGGATGTTGGCGGCGTCCATGCTGCCCTCCGCCCGGCCCGCGCCGATGATGTTCTGCAGCTCGTCGATGAACAGGATCACGTCGCCCCGTTTTTTCACTTCGTCTAAGGTGTTTTTGAGGCGTTCCTCAAATTCGCCCCGGTACTTGCTGCCCGCCACCATGGCCCCCATATCCAGGGACACGATTTTTTTGCCCGTCAGCGTTTCCGGCACGCTGCCCTGGCTGATGCGCTGGGCCAGGCCCTCCGCCACGGCGGATTTGCCCACGCCCGGCTCGCCGATCAGCACGGGATTGTTCTTCGTGCGGCGGGATAAAATCTGCACGATGCGCTCGATTTCGTTCTGCCGCCCGATCACGGGATCCAATTCGCCCTTTTCGGCGGCTTCGGTCAAATCGCGGCCATACTTTTTCAGATTTCCGTCGCTGCCGCTCCCCGCGCCGCCGGCGCTGCCCACCGTTTCGGCGGTGCGGCCCAGGGCGTCCAGCACGCTTTTTTTCAATTTCTCGATGTCGCAGCCCATGCCGGTCAGCACCCGCATGGCTACGCTTTCATCGTCGCTGAGCAGGGCCAGCCACAAATGGCCCGCCGTCACGTAAGGATGGCCCAAGCGCTGGGACTCCCGCACGCTGGTTTCCAGCAGCTTTTTCACCCGGGGGGTCAGCTCCAGGCGGGTGGGGGCATGGTCTCCCGTGCCGGTGATCTGCTTGATGCTTTCGATCACCGTTTCGGGAATCACATTATCCGGCAGGGCGGGGGCGTCCATCCGGGCTTCCCGCAGCAGACCTACCAAAAAATGCTCGCTGCCCACCTGGGTGTGGCCTAACTCCACGGCGGTTTTTTGGGCCGCGTTGATGGCCCGCTGGGCTTTTTCGTTGAATCGTCCAAAAATCGGCATTTATTGCTTTCCTCCGTTGATCGCTTCTCGAATGATTTGGCTTCGCCGGGCGTCCGCCTCCCGGTCGTTGATTACCGCGCCCGCGGACTGCCGCACGTGGGCGGGCTGGGCCTTGGTGAGCAGGGAATCGCACGTTTCCAGGGAAACGGGCAGCTTGTTCAGCGCCGCGCCCATGCGCAGATTGCTCCAGTGGGCCATGAATTCCTTGATGGGCATGCGGCGGGCGTTGCAGAGCAGGCCCCAGGAGCGGAAAATGGAATCCTCAAAGGCGTTCAAATCCTTGTCCATGGCCTTCTGACGGAACACCCGCTCCATTTCCGCGATTTGCCGGGCGGTGACGGATACGGCGTCCATGATCTCCTTTTCCGTGCGGCCCAGAGTGACCTGATTGCTCAATTGGTACAGATTGCCCTGGGCCTCGCTGCCCTCGCCGTAAATGCCCCGGATGGTCAGGCCCAATTTGGCGGCCAGCTGGTTCACCTTGCCCATTTGCTTGAGCATGGTCAGCATGGGCAGATGCAGCATCACGGAGGCCCGCATGCCGGTGCCCGTGTTGGTGGGGCAGGCGGTCAGGTACCCCCACTGGGGATCGAAGGCGAAGGAAAGCTGGTTTTGCAGGGCGTCGTCGATGGCAAAGGCGTTTTCCGCTGATTCCGCCAAATTTTCCCCGGCGGAAATGCCCTGGATACGCAGGTGGTCTTCCTCGTTCATCATGACGGACACTTTTTCGTCGCCCCGAACCAGCACCGCGCCGGTTTCAAAGTGTTCCATGAGATCGGGGCTGATCAGGTGCGCTTCCACCAGCGCCTTTTTTTCGTTTTCCTCCATGCCCCGCAGGGAAAGGAAAGTATAGGGCTGGGGCAGCGTCCGCAGGGCGTCCAGGGTGCGCTGCACGCACTGTTCGCTCTGCTGGGCGGACATACGGCAATAAAAGGGTAAATCTTCATAATTCCGGGCCAGCCGCACCCGGGAGGAAACCACGATATCGCTCATGCGTTTCCCTCCTTGGCGGGGGTCATGGCCCGCAGCTCGTCCCGCAGGCGGGCGGCCTCCTCAAAGTTTTCATCGGCCACGGCGGCTTCCATCCGGGCGCGCAGGTCTTCCATCAAGTTCTGGCGTGCCTGTTCTTCCTCGCTGACCGGAGGCCGACGCCCCGCGTGCTGGGTGCGGCCCTGTACCCGGGTGATGAGCGGCGTCAATTCCTTGCGGAACGCCTGATAGCACGCCGCACAGCCGAGCATGCCCGTTTTCTGGAATTCGGCGTAGGTCTGCCCGCACTGAGGGCACACCACGTCCGGGATCTGGGCCTGGTTTTTGGCCGTCATGGACGAAAGCACGGCGGCCAGCACCGCCTGCAGGTTCCCGGCCTGGTATTTTTTCAGGCATTGGCGGCAAAGATGCCGGGTGGTGGATTCGCCGTTGATCACGGTGGTCATCATCACCTCAGCCTGGTTGTTTCCACATTCCTCGCAGAGCATAAAGGCCTCCTTTATCGGGAACTATTCGGTCACGGTTCATGATAAACGTCTTAGATCGGAGAGAGTTGAGAGTTAAGAGTTGAGAGTTGAGATATGGATTAGTTCATATATTTCGTTTACCGGATTTACAGGGCAAAAGCGAAAAACAAGAATCAATCTCAACTCTCAACTCTGATTGAAAGCGTTCTTTAGTATGCGCTTGGCATGAAGTCGGTACGTGCGGCAAAATCATCCGTTTCCGGCGTCGGCGGGCTTTCGCTGCTGCATCACAGTCAGCAGCATACATTTGAAAATTTTGGCCCGCTGCACGTCCTTCACCGCCTCCGGCACGGGGCCGGACAGGGCCTGGGGCGACAGGGCGGCGGCCATGAGCTGGGCCGCTTCCTTGGAAACCACTTTTCTTTCCGCCAGCTGGGCGCACAGCACCTGGGCGGTTTGCGCGTCCAGGCTGTCGCCCACCCGCTCCCTGAGCAGATAGTCCAGATGGTCGCCGCTGGTCTGCCGCACGCGCACGATGCGGATGTACCCGCCGCCGCCCCGCTGGGAGGAGGTGACGTAGCCGTGATCCAGCGTGAACCGCGTAGCCAGCACATAATTGATCTGGGACGGGGCGCAGTGAAAATACTCCGCCAGCTCGTTCCTTTTCAGCTCCACTTCGGGCTGATCCTCCTGGAGCATGGTTTTGATGAAGCTCTCAATGGTATCGCTCAATCGCATAATGATCCCTCCAAAGAAATTGTCTTTCTTTGACCAATACATTGTACCACAATCCGACCCGCGATGCAAGAGAATGGGGAGGATTATTTTTCATTTTTGCGAGGAGAACCGTTTTTCTTGCGCGAAAGAATAAAATTGTGATACAATGGAAAAAACGGTGGGAAAGGAGGGAGCGCTTTTGAAAAGATGGATGGCCGGTTTGCTGGCGCTGCTGATGGCGTGCTTTTCCTGTACCGCCATTGCGGAGATCGGCAGCTTTGTGGTATCGGACGACGAGGACGAAGTGACGCCCGACCTGAACCGGCAGGCCCGGGCCGTGATGCGGCTCATGAGCGACGATGAAAAGATTTGGCAGCTGTTTTTCGTCACCCCGGAGGACTTGACGGGGGAAGACCGCACCACCGCAATCAGCGATATTTCCGTCCTGACCCGGCGGCCCGTGGGCGGCGTGATGATCTTTGGGCAGAACATCGTATCGGAAGAACAGCTGCGGAGCCTGACGGGGGAGCTTAAAAAAGGCGCTGGGGTGATTCCCCTGTTCATCGGCGTGGACGAGGAAGGGGGCAGCCTGTCCCGGGTGGCGAACAAGTTGGGCTATCCGCCGGCCCTGTCCCCGGAGGAAATCGGGCAAACGGGGGACGAAGCCCTGGCGAAAGCGGCGGGAGAGCAAATCGCCGCATACCTGACGCCCTTGGGGATCAACATGACCTTCGCCCCCTCCGCCGACACGTTCACCGATCTGGACGCGCCGGGGGTGCAATCTTACGGCAGCGACCCGGCTTTGGTGTCCCGCATGGCGCTTTCCATGGCGCAGGGCCTGAAAAACGGCGGAGTGGCCCCCTGCTTCGGCCATTTTCCGGGCCACGGGGAAAAGACGGGCAACACGCTGAGCGGCCTGTCGGTGCGCCGCCTGCTGGAGGAAATGCGGGGGCTGGAATTCGTTCCCTTCCGGGACGCGGTGAACGCCGGGGAAGGGATGATCCTTATTTCCCACGCCATCCTGCGAACGGTGGGCGACGATTTGCCCGGTTCCGTTTCCTCCCGGGTGATCAACGGCATCCTGCGGGGAGAATTGGGCTTTCAAGGCGCGGTGGTCACCGATTCCCTGCGCATGAGCGCCATTACCGGCAATTTCAAAAAAGGGCAGGAATCCGTGGCGGCGCTGAAAGCGGGCGCGGATATCCTGCTGCTGCCCCCGGATTTAGACGCCGCTTACCGGGCGGTGAAGCAGGCAATTCGCGCCGGGGAAATCACCATGGCGCGGGTGGAGGAAAGCGTGGCCCGCATTTTGATGGTGAAAATCGCCATGGGATGGTTTGATTGAAAATGTTCAATCGTTGTTGTATTGAGTGCTTAAAACAGGTAGGAAGTAGGAGGTAGTAGGTAGGAGGTTTTATCATGTTCAACACAACACTTGCTTTCATTCGTGCTTGTTGGACTATATATACTTCCTACCTCCTACCTCCTACTTCCTACCTCACGGTATGTCGATAAAAATGCGTTGGAACGCCAAATGAATTGTCGTTGCTGCTTTCCCACCGGGTTTCCGGGGGAAGCAGCGTTATTTTTTCGCTCATGGCGGTAAACGTTTTTCCGCCTAAAAAGACCTTGGCCTGAACGGTGTAGCTGCCGGGCGGGGCGGGGGAGCCGTCGGTCGTCAGGCCGTCCCAGTAAAAGGTGGACCCGGCGGGGGAAAGCTGCTGGGGCCGGGAGGGGGTTGCATAGGCCAGGCGGCGCACGGTGCGGCCGTCGGCGTTCAGGATGTTCACCGTCAGGCCGCAGGGCACGTCGTGCCGCACCACGATGGGCAATTCCTGCCACGCGTCCGGCGAAAAGGAGGAAGCCGCCGAAACGCTCAGCTGCACGTCCCCGGCGGCGGGCTGCACGCAGAGCAGGCGCGCGCCCTGGAAAACGGGCACGCCGTCCTCTAAGGTAATGAGCTGCAAAATGGCGTAGCCCGAGGCGTCCGCCGCCGTTTCCAGCTGAAGCACCCGGGTTTTCCGCCCCGGCAGCACGGTGCCGTCCGCCTGCTCCCCGTCTAAATAGTGCTGGGCCTGATCGAACTGCCAGGCCCCGTCCCGGTGATACACGATCTGGTAATAAAGCTCCGCCTGCCGCTGCACGGTGAAGGCGAAGGAGACCTCCGTTTCCCCGGCGGTGAGCAGGGTTTCGTCAAAGGAAAGATCGGTGATGGCCTTGGTGACCCGGCGGGGAGAAGCGGGATCATAGGCAAACAGCACGAAGTCCCCGTCGTACTGAGGGTAGGCCTGGGTGGTGGAGGCGGCGTAGTTGTCCAGCAGATAAGCCCAGGCTTCCCGCAGCGTGATATCGCCGTCGGCGTTCTGATCCGCCCCATAATCCCCCTGGGCGCCCAGGCCGCTGGAAAGCACGGCGGCGAAATAGCTGGCCCCGGCGGTTTCCTCGTCGCCGCCGCCGCCGTGGAAATACCAGCTGGCTTCGCAGCCTCCGGCGCTGCACAGCACCTTGTAGGCCGGGCCGAAAAGGCAGCCGCCGCTTTCGGGGGCGGACAGGCCCTTGCCGATGACCGCGCCGGAATTGCACGCGTCCAAAATCACCGTTTTTGTGCCCGGGATCCGGGAAAGAATTTGCTCCAGCTTTGGGCCGGTGAGCAGCGCCTCTTCCTGGCCGTCGCTTAAGATCAGGCCGGAGCCTGCCCCGCCGTCTTCGCCGCCATATACGCCGTGGGTGCTGATATAGAGCAGGGAAATATCCCCCTCCGCGGCGCTGTCAAAGGTGTTCAGCACGGCGTCCTCGAAAGCCTCCACGGAGGCGATGGCGCTGGGATAGGAACGGATCAGGGCGTAGGCGCGCCGGTCGTTCATCAGGGTATCGGCAAGCAGCTGAATATTATGCTCGGCGGCGGGCCAAGTGTCCTCCTGGGTCAAAAAATGGTCGCAGCCGATGAGCAGGGCGCGGAGCTTCGGCGGCTCTTCCACGGCGAATAAAACGCCGCCTTCGCCGGAAGCGGGGGAAAGGAGGAACGCAAATAAAAGCGAAAGCAGCCAGCAGACGCTTTTTTTCATGGTCAAGCCCTCCTCCCCAAAATTCATTTTGCGCCAGTTCGCCCGCGCGCACTATCATTATTATACTACACGGCTCCGCAGAAAGCAAAAAGAAAAGCCGCGCGGAAAAATCTTCCCACGCGGCGCTGATGGTATCGGCCTTATTCCTGAATCATGCCCTTGGCCGTTTCCCAGGCGGTTTTCAGCTGGGGATCGCTCATATCTCCCAAGGGGAAATTCTCGTTGACCAATTCTTCCGGCATTTCGCTGATGATGTCCGGCGTGATGCCCAATTTATGCACTTCCTTGCCGGAGGGCAGGAAATAGTGGGCAAAGGTCAGCTGGAAGCCTTCTTTATTATTGTTCAGGGGAATCACCGCCTGAAGAATGCCCTTGCCGTAGGTCTGCGTGCCCACCACGGTGGCGCGGCCCCGATCCTGCAGGCCGCCGGACAGGATTTCGGAGGAGGAGGCGGAATTGCCGTTTACCAGGAGTACCAGGGGAATATTGTCCACCCCGGCGGTCATGGTCACATCTTCCCTTCCGCCGTAGCGGTCCTCGGTGTACACCAGGACGCCGTCATTCAGGAACAGATCGCCGATAGCCTGCGCGGCGTCCACCCAGCCGCCGGGGTTATCGCGCAGATCCACCACCAGGGACTTCGCGCCCTGGGCGTTCAGCGCGTCCAGCGCGGCGGCGAACTCTTTCTGGCACTCGCCGGCGAAATCATACAGGGCGATATAGCCCACCTGATTTTCCAGCATGGTGTAATCCACATAATTCACCACGATCTCGGCCCGGGTGACCTGGAACGTGATGTACTCGCTTCCGCGCAGCACTTCAATTTCAACGTTTTCGCCCAGCGTGCCGCGCATGATATTCACGGCGTTCTGCATGGAATAGAAATTCACCTCAAGATCCTCCACCCGCACGAGCCGGTCGCCCTTTTTGACCCCGGCCCTTTCGGCGGGCGTATCCTTGAACACGCGGGTGATGGTAACGGAATTATCCTCGGTTTTGCCCTGCATCTGAATACCGATGCCGCCGTATTTGCCCTCGTCGTCCTCCCACATTTCCTTCCATTCGGCTTCGTTATAGTAGAAGGTATAAGGATCCTCCAGGCCGTACAGCAGGCCCTTGGTGGCGTTTTCGATCAGCTTGTCCACGTCCGGCTCTTCGTAGTACCATTCCTCCACATATTTGAGGATCTCGTCCATTTGGGCGTAGCGCTGCAGGCGGTCGTATTCCTCCCGGGTGATGGTGACGGTATTGCTGTCCTTTTTGCTTAAAAAGTCCGAGATGCCGGAGGCCTGGCCGTTCAGCACCAGCAGGCCGCACAGCAGCACGATCAGCGCGCATAATACAGCGATTCTCTTCTTCATACGTTTCCCTCCCGACGCAGTTAGCGTCCCTTTTTCACCTTTGATTTATTATTTCCGCATTTCCGCATTTCAAGCAGCATTTTGAAAGTCACGGCGTCCTCGAATTTCCTTAGGTCCAATCCCACCTGCCGCTGCACCTTGTCCAGGCGGTACACCAGGGTGTTGCGGTGAATGTACAGCTGCCGGGCGGTGTCGGACAGGTTCAGATCTTTTTTGAAGAACATTTCGATGGTGTAGAGCATTTCCTCCCCGAACAGCCGGGACGTGGAGCGGTTGAACAAAAGCCCGTGGTAATGCTCCGCCATTTCGGGGGAAAGATCGGACAGAAACCTTTCCAGCATCATGGCGCGGTATACGTGAATGGTGCGCTCCGGGGCGTAGGCGCGGCCGATTTCGATGGCGCGGCGGGCCTGGCGGAAGGAGGCGTGCAGCTCGGCCACGGTTTTGGCGATTTCGCCGATGCCCACCATCACGGGCAGGGCGATTTCGCCCATGAGCGTTTCCTGCACCGCGCAGGCGAACTGGCGCAATTCGTCCTCGTCCTCGATGCCCGACACGTCCTTGACGAAGGCGGCGGTGTGCTTGTCCATGGCCACCAGCACGTCGGCGGGGTTGCGGGGCAGGAATTCTTCTAAAATATCATAGGCGCTGCGCTGCTGCACCTGCACCATATGCATCAAAAGCACGCACCGGGGCAGGGCGGGCTGAATGCCCTGCTCGTCCACCACCGCGTCCAGCTCCGAAAGGGAAAGCTCGTTCTGCAAAATGCGCTGGTAGGCGTTGTTCAGGTCGTTGCCCGCCTCGCTGGCGGCGATCACCGCGCCGATCATGGCGTCGCACAGCACAAAGGAGTCCCGGGCGGCGTCCGCGTCGGTGATGGTGGTCATCAGCACCCATTGGGGGGCGGAAGCGCATGTCTGATACAGCCGCCCGTCCTGGGCCACGGGCACGCCGGGCTGATTCAGCGTGGGAAGAGTGAAACAGATATCTTCGTTGGGGATCAAACAGTTGCCGTCCGCGTCCAGCAAGGAAATGGGCGTGCGCAGACGTGCCAGCACCTGCTGCAGCTGAGCGATCAGGCGGTTATCCATGCCATCGTGCCTCCCCCTTTGAATGATTTGGCGCGCTTTAAAGTATTATACCACGTTCTCTCCCGTTTTGTATATCTTTTTTTCAGGGAAGCGGATTCGGTTACTACTCCGCCTACGGCTTCGTAGTAACGCGCGGGCGGGTATTGCATACCCCCCCGCGAATCCGCAGCCCTTCATGGGGAGATTGCTCCCTTTCGGCTGATCTCACCGCCGATGAGATTCCCGCCGCAGGCGGTCATCGGCGGTTCGTCCCCCACGGTTTTTCCTGTCACTGCGTTCCCGGGTGGAAAAACCGCAAGGTAGGAAAATTTCATCCGGTCGTCTTCGCTCCCTCCTGAAATTTTCCGTCCTCGCGGCGTACACGCCGCCGCTGCGGATTTTCGTCAAGGGGAGTGCCCCTTGACAATCCCCCGCTGATGTTGTTTCTTCATCGGTTCTCCATGGATGGCTGAGTAATAACTTCTTCCGCCAGGATGATGTCGTCCCGCAGGCGGTAGATGGTGGCCCCCCGGGTCTTTTTGCAGAAGGCTTCCGCCCACCAGGTAATCTCCTTCACCGCGTCGAACTGCACCTTGCCGTAGCGCACGCCGTCCCGCTTTTCCCCGGCCATGTTGCTGTCCATCCAATGGACGGTATCGGTTTCCGGGTCGTAATCGGCGATCATGATGGCGCTGTGCGCGCCCACGCCGTAGTAGTATTCGGCGGACATCTGGAAATAATCGCCCCGGCGCACCTGCCGCATAAATTCCAGGGCTTTTTCCATGTTTTCCTGCTTGGAAAGGGAGGAATCATACAGGAACTGGGCGGCGATATAGAAGGGATTCCCTTCCGCCGCCGACACTTCCTCCCAGCAGTAGCCGTAGGAATGGGGCTTGCATTTCTCCTTGGGCAGGTTGTTGGGGATTTTCAGCGCCACTTCGGGATACTCCGCCATGCGGAAGCGGGCGCAGTTTTCCCGGAACACATGCACGGTAAAGTTTTTGCACACGTAGATGTCCCCGGCGTACTGGGCGCGCTGGAGCTTGCCGTTGGCCTTCACGTACAGCTGGCGGCCCGTTTCGATGATGCCGTCGATGAAGGCGTCCCGGGCCGATGCCTGAACGGCGGGCGTCTCATCCGCGGGCGCGTCCAAAGGCCCTTCCGCAAGAGAGGAAGCGCATATAAGGCAGCAAAGCAGGCATAAAAGACAAAGCGCAAGTTTTTTTTTCGTCACGGAGCAGTCATCCCTTTCAGCCGCGCCATCGCCAGGCAGAGCGGCGGAAGCGGCTTTTTACCGTTCCATTTTATTGCAAAAGCCGCCGGTTTGTCAATTCCCGAAAGATCAACACATTGTAAATTGTTTTTGGCTGTGGTATAATTCTTTACGGATTTTAAGCGGAACGGGAGAGAAAACCCATGAAGGCATACGGAACGTATTTTCAGAACGACCCCAAGCGCCCCCTGGTATACGGGGAGGTGGAGCTGATCAACCCGCCCCGGCGGCGGCTGCGGGGAGAACCCTTAAAGGAAGGCATTTTGGCCCATCCCGTCATGGTGGGTTTCTGCGGCACGGATTACGAGCTGATGAAAATGGGCAGCCGGGGAGAACTGACCCCCAAATTCCCCGCCGGGCAAAAGCGGCTCATCAACGGCCATGAGGGCGTGGTGTGGGTGCCCAGTCAAAACCGCTTCGCCATCGTGCTGATCCGGGGCGGGGACAGCGTCGACCCCACCCGCTACACCGAGGACGAAACCTATTTTGAATACGGCTGCGACGGGGCGGACGGCCTGTTCTGCGACAGCATGTTCGTCAATCCGGATATGCTTTTGAAGATTCCCGACGGGTATGTGGAGAATGGAAAGCTGGCCCTGTCCTTCGCCAAAAAGATGGTGTTCCCGGACCCCTTCGCCTGCATGCTGTTCCAGCTGGAGCGCATGGAGGATTTGGGCAGCGCACATTGGTTCCGCCAGACGGCCCGCCGAAGGCATTGCGATTTGGAGACCGCCCGGCAATACGCGGCGGACGAAATTTTTGAACGCACGGTGATTTTCGGCCTGGGCACCACGGGCATGTTCATCGGCGACGTGATCCGTAAGGCACACCCCGACGCGAATATTTATTTCGTGGGCCGCAGCCCGGCGGACAGCCACAAGGTGCGCTTCGCCGTGGAAACGGCCAAGGCCCGGTATGTGCAGAATACCTACGCTGACCCCGCCGACTGCGCCAAAGCCATTTGTGAAGCCATGGGGGGCCGGGCCACCTGCTTCATTGGGGTCAGCGGAACCAATGTGGAGCATGAAATCGCCTTCCAGCATAAGGTTTTAGGCTGCAACGGCATTTATAATTCCTTCTCCTTAGGCCCCAGGATCACCTTCGACACCATGCCCTTCGGCTTTGAAAATCACCTGATTTTCGGCTCCATCAATTTCCGCCAGGATCACATGGAAAAGGCCATCGACATGCTTTCCCGCAGCCGGTACGACGAGATCGTGGGCCTCATCGACCGGGAGGAATTCGCCGCCGACCCCATGGGCGCTTACGAAAATAAGATTTACTGCAAATCCGCGCCCATGAAAACCGCCGTGATCTGGAACAGTAAATTCATTGATACTGCAAAATAGAATAGCTGTGAAAGAAGGTGACCGAATGATCGACGCGCATGTGCATTTATGGGAAAAGCAGCGGGGGAGAGTGAACGGCCTGCCGGTGTACGATTTGGGCGGGGGCAAGAGCATGTTCGGTACCGAAGTGCGCCAGATGCTGCCGCCCTACATGACCGACGGGGTGAACAGCGCGGAACGGCTGCTTGCCAACATGGATTTTGCCCAGGTGGCCGGTGCGGTGGTGACCCAGGAATACATCGACGGCAACCAGGATGAATATTTAAAGCGCATTCGGAAGGAAAACCCCCTCCGGTTCCGCGTCACCGCTTTGTATGAGGAAAAGGGCCTGCCGGAAACAGCGGGCGCGGACGGGATCAAGCTCTGTGGGGGCCGCATGGTGGAACCCGATTTGACGAAGTGCGAAGAACTCTTCGCTAAAGCGGCCAGGGAAGATTTGTTCATCGCCATCGACATGGCGGACGGGGATATCCAATGCGCTTCCCTGCGGGAAATGGCGCGGCAGTTCCCCAAGCTCCGCATCGCCATCGGCCATTTCGGCATGGTGACGCGGCCCGGATGGCAGGAGCAGATCAAACTGGCCCGCCTGCCGGGCGTGTATGTGGAAAGCGGCGGCGTCACCTGGCTGTTCAACAGCGAGTATTACCCCTACCCCAGCGCGGTGCGGGCCATTTTGGAGGCCCGGGATATCTGCGGCATGGAGAAGCTCATGTGGGGCTCGGACTATCCCCGCACCATGACCGCCATCACCTACCGCATGAGCTGGGATTTCGTCGAAAAATCGTCCCTGCTGACAGAGGCAGAAAAACAGCTCTTTTTGCACAAAAACGCGGAAGCATTTTACCGTTTTACCGGCTTGCCGGATATGCCTTATATACACCACATGGCAGAGTGAACGAAAGGTTCCCTTGCAGGTTTCTCGGAAGGGGGCCTGGGGGAAACCACGCTTTGACTTCAAAGAGTGGTTTCCCCCAGAAAAAAATTAATAGGAGGAATCCCCATGATTGAAATGGATTGCACCTGCGTACAGAAGCACCACAGCATCCCCACGGAAGTGATCGAGGTATCGGATCACGCCATCGGGAAGGTGGCGGACATTTTGAAGGATTACCGCCGCATTTTCATGGTGGCGGACGAAAACACCTATGAAGTGGCGGGCAAACGGGTGGAAGAGCTGTTGAAAACCGCCGGAATCCTGTCCCACAGCCTGATTTTGCCCGCGCCCGCCCTGCCCAACGCCGAAAACGTGGGCAAGGTGCTGATGGAAGCGGGGCGAGACAGGGAAGTATACGACATCAACGCCTGGAGCCTGAACCCGGATTACATCCTGGCCGTGGGTTCCGGTTCCCTGAACGATACCTGCCGCATGGTCAGCTACCGCCTCGGCATCCCCTACGGCGTGGTGGGCACCGCGCCCTCCATGGACGGGTACGCCTCCGTGGTGGCCCCGCTGCTCAACGGGCGGAAAAAGATCGTGTACAACTGCTCCATCGCCCGGCACATCATCATTGATTTAAGCGTCAACGAGCAGGCCCCGTATCCCCTGCTGCTGGCCGGGGTGGGGGACATTTTGGGCAAGTACGTGGCGATCCTGGATTGGGAAATCAGCCGCGACCGGAACGGGGAATATTACTGCGAAAAGATCGCGGATATGGTGCTGCAAGCCACGGCCCAGTGCGTGGAAGCGTCCAAAAATTTAGAAAGCCGCGACCCCGCCGCCATCCGCGCCGCCAGCGAGGGGCTGATTTTGTCCGGGGAGTGCATCGCGTTCTGCGGTTCCTCCCGGCCCGCCTCCGGCACCGAGCATATGATCGCCCAGACCTGGGAGGTCATGGACGTGGAGGAGGGCAAGGTGCCCAACCTGCACGGCATCGAGGTGGGGGAGGGCACCTTCACCGCCGTGGAAATGTTCCGCAGGCTGTATAAAGAAACGGACGATCAGCATTTAAAGGAATTGATCGAAAAGTACCTGCCCGCCTTTGACCGGCTGGAGGCCCTGCAAAAGACCCTGCGCCTGCCCTTCACCGTGACGGACAAACAGCGCTTTATTGAAGGGGTGCTGCGGGGCCGCACCTTCCGGGACCGGTATACCGTGCTGCAATACCTCTACGACATTGGAAAACTGGAGGATTACGCGGAATCGGCCTATGACGCCGTGATGCAGAAGCATTTCTTCGGCACCTTCAAAGAGCGCTTCCCTGACTGGAGGGCATAACTTGAAAATCGCCGTATTCTATGAAAACATCTACGACGGGGTACAGGCTACCGGCCAGGATATGGAAAATGTGCTGGCCCGCCTGAAAAACGCGGGCATGGACATGCTCTACATTTCGGCGGATTCCTGGCGGCGGGATCGGCAGGACTTAAAGCGCCAAATGGAAAACGTGGGCCTTACCATGGAGGGCATGCACGCTTTCTGTGATTTTCCAAAAAATCCCGGTACGGAGGCGTATAAGGAACTGATCGACCTGGCCGTGGACAGCGGCGCGAACAATTTCCTCATCGTGCCCGGCTTCCTGTCCACCGGCAACAGCGTCCGGGATTTGGACAGCATCGCGGAGGGCGTGGGCAAAACGGCGGCATACGGCAAGACTGTGGGCATGCCGGTACTCATGGAGGATTTTGACGGCCTCACCGCGCCCTACAACTGCATGGCGGGCCTGAAATACTTCCTGGATCGGGTGCCGGGCCTGGGTTGCGCCTTTGACACGGGCAATTTCGTCATGTTCCATGAGGACGTGCTTTCGGCTTTTGACCTGTTCGCGGACAAAATCCAAACCCTGCACCTGAAAGACCGAACGCCCGCCCGGCGGCATGAAAACGACACGCCCTTCACCTGCGCCGACGGGACGCAAACCTTCGCCTGCGCTCCCGGCAGCGGCGACGTGCCAATAGAAGAAATCCTAAACCGCCTCAAAGCCCGGCACTATCCCGGCAACGTGATCGCGGAATTGTACTGCTGCGACCCCAAGGAAGTGCTGGAGGATTTGGAATGGTCCGTCCGATGGCTGCGGAGCAGGATCAAATAAAGAGAGTTCGTATCTGTTCACGCATAGCTTTAAAGGACACAATAAATCAGGTAGGAAGTAGGAGGTAGGAAGTTTTATATAGTCTACAAAAGAAACCCGGCACCATGATTGGGGGTTTGTAAACACAAAATAAACCTCCTACCTCCTACCTCCTACTTCCTACCTCCTACCTCAATGGCTTAAAGCGTTTTTGGAGTGCGCGACTTTTTTTATTTTTCGTTAAGCAATCGTCCCACCGTTTTTTTCAGCAGTTCGATGTCCACGGGCTTGGAAAGGTGGGCGTTCATGCCCGCCTGCAGGCAGTGCTGCACGTCCTCCTCAAAGGCGTTGGCCGTGAGGGCGATGATGGGAATGGTCTTCGCGTCGGGGCGGTCCAGCTTGCGGATTTCGGCGGTGGCGGTCAGGCCGTCCATCACCGGCATGCGCATGTCCATGAGAATAGCGTCATAGTACCCTTCCGCCGAATGTGCGAACTTTTCCACCGCGATTTGGCCGTTCTCCGCCCACTCGCAGGCAACGTCCTCCAAATCCAGCAGGTCTTTCAAAATTTCGGCGTTGATTTCGTTGTCCTCGGCAATCAGCATGCGCTTTCCGGCCAGGGATTCTTCCGGCGTTTCCGGCGCTTCTATCGTTTCAGCCGCCTCCGCCGCCTGTTCACGGGCGGGGGTTTCCTTTGCTTGGCCCGGTTTCAGGGTGACGGTGACGGTGAAGATGGAGCCTAAGCCCTTTTCGCTTTCCACCTGGATGGTGCCGCCCATCATTTCCACGATGCTCTTGGTGATGGCCATGCCCAGGCCGCTGCCGCCGTAGCGATTGGTGTTGGTGGCGTCCTCCTGAGAGAAGGCCTCGAACAGCTTGGGAATGAAGGCCTTGTCCATGCCCACGCCGGTATCCTTCATGGTGAAGCGCAGCACCCGGGCGTCCTGACGGCTTTCGATCTGCTGGGCGGTAAAGGTGACGGCGCCGGGAGCGACGGTGAATTTCACGGAATTGCCCAAAATGTTGATGATGACCTGCTTGAGTTTCAAATCGTCCCCCACGAAGGAGGCGTCCATTTTCCCGATCACGGCGCTTTCAAATTGCAGGCCCTTGTCCTGACACTGGCCGTTGATGATGACGCAAATCTGATCCATGAACTCCCGGAAGGAAAAGTCCGTTTCCTTTAAGGTCATGCGGCCCGATTCGATGCGGCTCATGTCCAGAATATCATTGATGAGGGACAAAAGATGCCGGGCGCTGGCGCCGATCTTTTCCAGCTCGTCCCGCACGTGGGGGGAAAGGTTCGGTTCGCGCAGGGCGATGTTGTCCAGGCCGATGATGGCGTTCATGGGCGTGCGGATCTCATGGCTCATCTGGGCCAGGAACTGGGACTTGGCCCGGTCGGCCTTTTTCGCTGTTTCGGCGGCCTCCACCAGCTGGCGGTTGGTCTTTTGCTGCCAGCGGATCAGGCGGTTGATGAGCAGCACGATGAACACGATGCACAGGCCGAACAGGATCAGCGCCGCCGCCGAAACCAGCACCAGCTCGCCGTAGATGCTCCACCAGCTGTTTGCCAGCATCACCGTGAAGCCGGAGGCTGTTTTCCGGCTGACGCAGGCAAAGAACTGGCCGGAATCGTCCCGCAGGACGGCGGCGCTTTGGCTGTTGTAAGCGTCGGCGTACAGCGTATCCTCAATGCTGACGCTGTGGCTCCCGTTCATTTGATAGGCTTCGTAGGGATGATTGATGATCACGCCTTCCGAATCCACCAGGAAGGCGTAGCCCGATTCGGTGTAGCTGTCGCCCAATACCTGGATCAGCTTGTCCAGGAAAAAGTCGATGCCGAAGATGCCCAAAAACTCGCTCTGTTCCCCGTACACCACGCGGGAGAAGGTGACGCAGTAGGTATTGGTCTGCGCGTCTAAATAGGGGGCGGAAATGCTGAAATGGGTGGGGGAAAGCTGCGCGGCCTTGTACCACGGCCGGGTTTCGGGGCGGAAATCGGCCCCCGGCTCCCAGCCGGAATCCATGATGATGGGATGCTCCGCGTAGGGGTTTGCCAAATAGCAGGAGGAAATTTCTGGATAGTTCCGCGCAAAGTCGCCCAGCAAATGCACGGCGTCCTCGTAGTTCTCCATCAAACCGGGCTGGGAGGAGATCACGTCGGTGATGGCGTACAGGATGCTCTGCTCCCGCGTGATCCACTGGTTCAGCTCGTTTTCGTAGGCGTCGGCGGCCTGCTCCATGCGGGTGTTCCCGGCGTCGATGGCGCTGCGGCAGCACAGGATCAGCACGATGAGCATGGTGAACAGCAGGGTGAGGATGATGCCGTTGCGCGCCCTGCGGCTGGGCGCTTCCACCGCGCCGCCGTGCAGCTCTTTTTCTTTGCGGTTTTCTTCCTTCGCCACGCGGGCGCGCAGCAGGGTGGAATAGGAACGGATGCTGTCGGACAGGTCGTTCAGCTCCGTGCCCGTGTCCCTGATCTGGGCGAGCGCGCCCTCCCCGGTTTCCATGAACTGGCTTTCGTTCAGCAGCTGGATTTGGGTCACGGCATGGTGCAGCCGGTCGGCCACCCCGTCGATGAACCGCTCGTTTTCCTTCAGGGATTCCGCCGCCCGCAGGCTGTTGCGGGTGCTGATTAAATAGAAGGTAACGACCACCACCAGCATCAGCAGGTTCACCGCCGCCATGAGCGTCAATTGCCGGTTGCTTTCGGCGTACAGCGTGTCGGTATCCACGCTGAGGATCAAATACCAGTGGTTTTTCGTTTCGGAAGAAAAGATCCTGCAGCTTCGGCCGTTCAAAGTCACCTGGAAGCTGCCGTGATCCTTGGAGGCGGCCACGCGCCGCAGCGCCTCGGCGTACTCGGGCAGCTTGTCGCCCGCCTTTTCGCCCACCAGGGCCATATCCGTATAGCCGATGATGAGGCCCTGGTCGGTGACGATCATGGCGGTCTGGTCCGTGTCCTCCGTCATGCGCAGAATGGATTCCTGGGCCTTGGACAGGTTCAGGTCGTAGCCCACCACCGTTTTGCCGTCGGCCAGCAGCACGGATTCGGTAATGCACATGTCGCCGGACGTCACGTCCAAATACGGCTCGGTCAGGAACGGGCTGCCGGGGCTTTCCTTGGCCCCCAAATACCATAAGCGCTCGGTGGCGTGAAAGTCCGCCGGAGGCTCGAAATCGGGCACGAACAGCCAGTCCGGGTCGGCGATATACACGTTCATGAAGCTGTCGTCGGCCAGAAAACGTTCCTTCTGCCGGGTGAAATAAGCGCTGATCTGTTCCCGGGACGCGCCGGAGTTCAGCAGGTTTTCCGCCTCCACCGAAACCCTTAGCAGGTTATTTTCCGCCGAAGTGACGGTGTCCTCCAAATCGCTTCGGATCACGTCCAACCGGATATTGCCTAACTTGTCGGCCTGGGAGCGGTTGATGCCCTGGATCAGCGTGATGTTCACCACGATGACCGCTAAGAAGGTGAAGGCCAGGGCAACCACGGCGCTGCCCCGGAACCGGCGGCTCATGCCGTTTTCAGAAGCGTCCCGGTCATGCTCCAGCAGGGCCATGAAGCCGAAAAAGGCGATGGCCTCAAAGAACAGCTCCACCGGCGCGCTCCATACGGCCTGGATCACCACGCCCAAAAGCACCACGGTCATCAGCACCAGGGCGGCCCGGCGCTCCGCTTTGGTCATTTCGCGGCAGAAGCGGAAAAAGTACAGGAACCCGGCGGCCAAATAAAAAACCGCCACGGAAAACAGCGCCCACATGCCGGGGCCAGGGCGCTGAACCGCGCCGCCGCCGGTCATGGTAAAGCAAAAGCGCGTGAGGGGATTGGCGGCGGCCAGCACGGCCCCCAAAAGCAGCGGCAGGGAATAGGCGCGCCAAAAGCGCGGCCCCCGCTTTTTCGCCGGGCCGCACAGATCAATCAAAAACACCGAAAAGAAATAGGCGGGCAGCAGGTGAAGCAGATAATAGACCGACCGCAGGACCGTCATGGTGCGCACCCCGCCGCCCAAATTCCGCGCAAGCTCGGCCACCACGGAGGAAGCGGCGGTGAGCGCGATGGAAGCCAGCACCCCTAAGAAAGCGAAGTGCTGGTTATGCAGGGCGTGGATCAGGCGCTTGGGCAGCGGCGCGTACAGCTCCCTGCGCACGGATACGCTGTAAATCAGGCAAAAGAGCGAAAGCAGCAGCGCCGCCAGCTCCAGTACGATTTCATTCACGGCGGAAACCCCTTCAAAAGTATATGTTCAGTCGCGGGTGATGACGAACGTTTCATAATCGAAGAAAGCGGGGAGTTGAGAGTTGGGAGTTGAGAGTTGAGATATGGACGGGCATGCGTCCCGTTCTCTTGATTTTCAGGGCGAAAGCGGAAAACATGATCTATCTCAACTCTCAACTCTCCGCTCTCAACTCTGTTGAAACTGTTCTTTCTGATTAACTGAACCTTTACCTTCTGTTTCATTATAGTTGAAAACGGGACCATTTTCAAGTGCCGCGCCGTTTTTAGCTGGATTTTTCTGGACAAACGGCGGGTTTGTGTGGTAGAATAGCGGCGAAGGATGAACCAAATGCAAAAGGCCTGCCCCGCCATGGCTTTTTTTCTGAACGGAGACGGAAATCCGTTCGGGATTGCTGCCATCTTTCAAGCGTTTCCGTATATAGGAATGGAAATATAAAATTCGCGCAAGGCCCGTTTTGCGGGAAGCGCGCGGGAAGGGAGGAGCAGCGCTTGGAGAAAAAAATCAGCCTGCTGTTTGACTTTCACCGCTTTGAAAAGAACAAGGATCTGCAGGCGGTCATCGACGAGGTGCATGCCCGTTATACCGCCCGGAAGCTGACGGACGACGAGGCTGAATGGGTTGCGGCGGCGGGGACGCCGAAATCGTCTTACAAATTTGCCCGGCCTAAGGACGAATGGAAATGAAGCCCGGCTGGGAGGAAATCTACGCCGCCTACAGCGGCAAGGTGATGGGCTACATCATGGCCCGGGTGCAGCACCGGGCGGACGCCGAGGATCTGTGCGCGGACGTGTTTGAAAAGGTATTCCGCAAGATGGATCAATTCGACCAGAGCAAAGCGTCTCTGAGTACCTGGATCTTCACCATTACCCGAAATACCCTGATCGACCACTTCCGCAAATCGAAGCCCACCGAAGAACTGGATGAAAACCTTTCCGACGACGGGGAGGTGGAAGCCCCGCTGCTGGAGCAGGAAACGCTGAGCGAGCTTGCCGCCGCCCTGAACATGCTGCCCCAGGAGCTGAGGGACATCGTGGTCTTGCTCTATTACGACCGCAAGCCCCTGACCGAAATCGCCGAGCTGATGCACTTGAGCTACGGCGCTGTGAAGCTGCGGCATCAAAAGGCGCTGACGCTGCTGAAAAGAGCGCTGGGCGCGTAAACAAAAACCCCCTGGCCGAAAAAGCCGGGGGGTTTGATGATTTCGTTGTAGGGGCGGATCATATCCGCCCGCTTCGCGTGGCATGATCGGAATGTTAATCTTGCGGCGTTCGTAACATTCGGCAAAGGCGGGCGGATCATATTCGCCCCTACGGTCGATCATCCGGCCAGTGCGAAAAATCCAAACAGCACAGATCAGTTACGCTTTATGTATTGCATCCTGAATAGACCCTTTTTATAGATTTTGAAGCGCCATCAGGCCCAAACAAATCAGAAACGTGCCCGCCGCCATCACGGCGGCGGAAAGATAATATTTGCCGGTATTGTTGAACCCGTAAAAATCGTCCCAGGCTTTTTCCGGCGCGACCCTGGGGCAGAAAACCACCCGGTACATGTACAGCGCGCCGTACAGGATCACCGGCGCAAGCCCCCACAGGGCTTCCGAAAAGGCAAGGCCCCGCTTTTCAAACGCGCAAAAGGAAACGAGGGCCAGCAGGGGCGTAATCAGGTGCATGAACAAATCGCCGCCGGACAGCAGCTTTTTGTAGCCGAACAGGGGGCCCAAATAGAAAAGCACCGTCAGCATGGTGACGCTCACCGCCGCCGTGCCCGCGTATTTTAAAAGCCATACCGCGCGCGAGCCGGGGAACAGGCACAGCAGCAGCGCGGACAGGGCGCACAGCACGTTGCTCTGCACCGTAAAGAACCGGAAGGCGATTTTTCCCTTCTCCGCGTTCCACGCGCCGTCCTTTCGGAAAAAGCGCACCGTAAGTACCAAAGTTATGAAGAAAATCGCTAAATCGAAGGCGATAGACATGGCCGTATTTCACCGCTTTTCTGAAAAAGGATTGGCATAAACGAAAGACCCGGACGCGCGGGATTCGTTTGCCTATCCCGCGCGTGCGAGTCCATATCAGGGCATGATGATCGGTGAGAAAAAGAACGGCTTAATGGGTATAGATCGTATCGTGGACGACTTGTTCCACGAAATCCGTCCCTTTTTTAAAGAAATTCTTCAATTCCTGCCTTTCCAGGTCGTTGGGCAGGACGACGCGCTTTACTTTATTGACGCCATTCTTGATTGTGTTCAGGCTGAAGCCGCCCACGACGTTGTCCAGGTCTTTCTCGGATAATTCAACCCGGCTGGCGAGATGAACGCCCTGTTCGCTCAGAAACACCGCCAGCGCTTCGTCGCCTTTTTCCAGGGCTTCCTTGAGCGCCTGCTTCAGTTCCTCGTTGTTTTCCGCCTTGGCTTTGAATTCCTGCAGAGTCATTTCCTTTTCCTCCCTTTCCTGAATGCCGTAAAATAACTCATTTATAAAACACATCATGGAGGCCGTCTTTTACAACTTCGGCGCCATCTTTTACATATCCAATGATTTCCTTCCAGGATTCCTTGCCTTCTTCATTTATCCCTAAGACAGTCTGAAAATAGTTTTTGATTTTCTTTCTGATTCTTCCCGCGCCGCCCGCGACAGCTTCCACCTCGTCATCGGATAAGGGTTCGCGGTCGGAGATTTCCACGCCCTGCGCCTGAATGAACGCTTCCAGCGTTTCCTCGTCCTTCTCCAGCGCCTCCTTGAGCGCCTGCTTCAGTTCCTCGTCGTTTTCCACCTTGGTTTTGAATTCCTGCAGAGTCATTGTCTTTTCCTCCCTCATTGATCGTTCCACGGACGCAGCCGGGCGCTTTTCGTCCGCAGCCGTTCCGGTCCGGTTCATCGGAACCTTTCATATGGGTATACGCAGGAACGGATGGGGATGGCAGCAAGATTTTTATTTTTTTTCAGTGGGAGCTGAACGCTTCCCTGATGGCTACAGTCTATCATAAATTACCGGCGAACACAAGATTTTTTTGCATTGCGCTTCAGCCTTGCTTCAATCTCCGGTATTTCAATATTTTTTGTCACAGCATACTTGTATTTTTTTCCGCCCTGTGTTAAAATACAACCTGTGTCTACAGCAAGGAGGGAAATTCCAATGAGCGCAGTTGAAGTTATTCTGAACATTTTGATGGTTATTTCCGCGTTGGTCATGATCGTCACCGTGCTGATGCAGTCCAGCGACAGCGACGGCATGGGCGCCCTGACCGGCGGCAGCGAAACCTTCTTTGGGAAGAATAAGAATAATACTTTGGAAGGAAAGCTGAGCAACGCTACCAAGATTTCTGCCATCGTATTTGTTCTGCTGGCCATCGTGATGCTGATTGTGGCGTAACCCATCGGCATTTGCTGGGAGGACGTTCGGGGCTGGCAACGATTTGTCAGCCCCTTCTTTGCGTAAAGATATAACAGGAGCCAAAACGTGATTATTCTTTCGATACAGAACCTGCATAAAGCCTTCGGCGGCAACGTGGTGTTAAAGGACGTAAACCTCACGCTTCAGGATCACCAGCGCATGGGCCTGGTGGGGGTGAACGGGTGCGGCAAAACCACGCTGCTGAAAATTTTGGCGGGCCAGGAGCATGAAGACGGCGGCGGCATTTCCCTCATGAAGGGCGTCCGCGTGGGGTACATGGAGCAGCAATACGCCGTGGAGGGGGACAGCACCGTTTTCGAGGAACTGAAACGGGTGTTTGACCCCGTGTTTGCCATGGAAGAAAGGCTCCGCGCCCTGGAGGAGCAAATGGCCCACGCCAGCGAAACGGAATTGAAACGCTTGGGGGAGACGTATACCCGTTTGAGCGACGCCTTTGAAAAGGCCGACGGCTACGCCTGGAAATCCTCTATTCAGGGGGTGCTTGCCGGTTTAGGTTTTCAGAAAGAGCAGTACGACCAGCCCGCCCGGCTGCTTTCCGGCGGGGAGCTGACCCGCCTGTGTTTGGCGAAGCTGCTTTTGCAGAAGCCGGATTTATTGCTGCTGGACGAACCCACCAACCATTTGGATTTGCAGGCCTTGGACTGGCTGGAGCATTACCTTGCCGATTACCGGGGCACCCTGCTGGTGGTCAGCCATGACCGGTACTTCCTGGATCACGTGTGCACCCATATTTCCGAGCTGCTGCTGGGCGTTTTAGAGCAGTACGAGGGCAATTATTCCGCGTACATGGGCCAGCGGGCGGAGCGGTTTGAGATTCGCATGCGTGCCTGGGAGCAGCAGCAGAAAATGATCGCCCGGGAGGAAGCCATCATCGCCCGGTATAAATCCTTCAACCGGGAAAAATCCATCCGGGCGGCGGAAAGCCGGGAAAAGCGGCTGGAAAAGGTGGAACGTTTGGAGCGGCCCCAGGACGAGCATCAGGTGCGCTTCCGCTTTCAGGCCAAGCGCCGCACGGGGGACGACGTGCTGTTCATCAAGGATTACAGCAAATCCTTTGGCAATCGCACCCTGTTCCAAAATGTGAACCTGCATCTGCGGGCGGGGGATCGGGTGGCGCTGTTAGGGCCTAACGGCATCGGCAAATCCACCTTATTAAAATGTTTGATGGGCGAGGAAGCCCCCGACGGCGGCGTAGTGCGCTGGGGGGCCAACGTGGACACGGGCTATTACGACCAGAAGCAGGAAAGCCTGCACCCCAACAAAACCGTGCTGGACGAGGTGTGGGACGCTTTTCCGCGCATGGAGCAGAGTGACGTGCGGGGGGCCTTGGGCCTGTTCCTGTTCACGGGAGAAGATGTGTTCATGCCCATCCATACCCTGTCCGGCGGGGAAAAGGGAAGGGTGGCCCTGACCAAGCTGATGCTGCGGAAGGACAATTTTTTGCTTCTGGACGAACCCACCAACCACCTGGACATGGACAGCCGCGAGGTGCTGGAGGACGCTTTGGAGAACTTCGAGGGCACCATTTTGGCCGTGTCCCATGACCGATATTTTATCAACCGCTTCGCCTCCAAGGTGGCGGTGCTGTCCGAAACCGGCGTGAAGGAATACTTGGGCAACTACGACGATTATCAGCAAAAGCTCCAATGGGAACTGGCCCAGCAGGGGCAGGACCCGCGCTTTGCGGACATGACCCGAACGGAAGCGGACAAGGAAAAGAAAAAAGTCCGCTTGGCGAAAGAGCAGTTAAAGGCCCTCAAGGAAGCGGCACGGCAGGCGGAAAAGGCCATTACCGATACGGAGGAAGCCATCGCCGCCCAGGAAGCGCGCATGGCCTTGCCAGAAGTGTATTCTGTTCCTGAAAAAGCCGCCGCCGCAGCAAAAGAGTATCAAAGGCTGAAAGAGGCCCTTTCCCAGGCCTACGCCGATTGGGAAGCGGCGGAAGAGGCGCTTTCCGAAGCGGGGGAGAATTGAAATGCAGATCATAGAACGATTGAACGCCCTGCGCGATGCCGCCTACGCGGAATTTCAAAGGAAGCTGATCCCCACCGTGGCGCCGGAAACGATTATCGGCGTGCGCACGCCGGAGTTGCGGGCGCTGGCGAAGGAAATGGTCAAGAGCGGGGAAGCGGAAGCCTTTTTGAATCAGCTTCCCCACCGGTATTTTGACGAAAACCAGCTCCACGCCTTCATCCTGTCGGAGGACAAGGATTTTGAACGGTGCCTGAACCGCGTGACCGCCTTTTTGCCGTATGTGGACAATTGGGCCACCTGCGACCAGATGTCCCCCAAGGTGTTCAAAAAGCACAGGGCGGAACTGCTGCCCGTGATCGAAAACTGGCTGCACGCCGATCACGTGTATACCGTCCGTTTCGCCGTGGGCATGCTCATGGAGCATTTTTTGGATGCGGACTTTGACCCGCGCTATTTGGCATGGGTATCGGCGGTGGAATCCGGGGAATACTACGTGAATATGATGGCAGCTTGGTATTTCGCCACGGCCTTAGCCAAGCAGTATGACGCCGCGTTCCCGTATATTCGGGATCGCCGCCTGCCCGCCTGGACGCACAACAAGGCCATCCAGAAGGCGGCGGAGAGCTACCGGGTGCCGCCGGAACGAAAAGCGGAACTGAAAGCCTGCAAGATGGCTCACGCATGAATTGCGAATAGGGATTTGTGGAGAAGAGAGTGGAGAGTTGAGATATTATCGTGTCTTTCAATAGGCGACCACTGTTGGTCAGCTATATAACTCTCAACTCTCCACTCTCAACTCTGCCACCAAATTCCGGTTTATAATTCATGCATATACTCTTGAACCTTGCAAGGCCCGGAATTGACAAAACGCAGGAATCGGGTTAAAATCAGAACACGGTATGTTTTGAAGAAAGGGGGGTCTGTTCATGCGTCACAGACGGTCGGAAAAGTATCAGCATCGGGCGGTTTACCCCCAGGAAAACGGGCATGCCCCCCTGTATCAGACGGGGCAGGAGGAAAACGGGTATCCCGATTGGGTGGCTCAAAGCGAAGCGGCGTCCCCGGCGGGCGGTGGAAGCTGGGCCGTGGGCGGGAAGCCCACCTGGCAGCGGCACCGGCCTGAATGGACGGTCATCGCGCTGGCCTGCGCCGCGCTGCTGCTCCTGCTATGCGGCGTGATCGCCTCCCTGTATCAGGCTTACAAGCCCTTCCAGCAGAAAAAGGCGGTGGTGGCGCAGAATACCATCGCCCAGGGCGTGCTGGTGGACGGCGTTCACGTGGGCGGCATGAGCCGAACGGAAGCGGCGGCGGCCCTGCAAAAGCAGGAAAACGTGTCCGGCGGCCTGTGGCTGACGGTGCAGGTGGACGGGGAAACCTGGGTGATCACGCCCAACGAGCTGCCCTTGGAGAGAAACACCCAGGCCGTGCTGGAAACGGCCTACGCCGTGGGGCGGCAGGGTTCCCGGGAAACCATCGCCTCCAACCTCACGCCCTTTGAATACCGGTATCAGCATTTGTATCACACCGTCACGTCTCCCGTGCAGCTGCATACCTCCGTCACCTACAGCGCGGAAAAGCTGTGGGAGCTGGTGCGCATCATTGAAAACCGGGTAAACCATGACGCCGTGGACGCGCAGGTGGCTACCTTTGATTTTTCCTCCCGTTCCTTCACCTTTACGGAGGACCGCCAAGGCGCGAAATTGGACGCGGACGCCCTGTACAGGCGCATTGCCGATCAGCTGGACCGGCAGCAGTACACCGCCGCCGTGACCGTGCAATCCGAACCCATCATGCCCAAAGTGACCAGGGCGGAACTCATGAACACCTTTGCCCGAATTTCGACCTATACCACCACCACCACCTCCGACGCCAACCGGAACAACAACATCAATTTAGCCTGCCAGGCCATTACCGGCACGGCGGTGATGCCGGGGGAGACCTTTTCCTTCAATCAGGCCACGGGCCAGCGCACCCTGGAAAAAGGCTACCGGATGGCCGCCGCCATCGCCGGGGGAACCACGGTGGATGAGATCGGCGGCGGCGTGTGCCAGGCGTCCAGCACCCTGTTCAACGCGGCGGCCATGGCCGATTTGACCATCCTGAAACGCTCCCCCCACACCTGGCCCAGCAATTACGTGGAAAAGGGCCGGGACGCCACCGTGAACTGGCCCAACCTGGATTTTGTCTTCCGCAACGATAAGGATACGCCCGTTTTCATCGTGGCCTATTACCAGCAGCGCCAATGCACCGTGGAAATTTATGGCGCGTCCCTGGGCACGGGGCTGAGCATCGAGCTTTCCACCCAACTCACCTCCCGCACCGACCCGCCCAGCGAGCCGCTCTATGAATACAATCCCCAGCTGGACCCCGGCGCCATGCAGGAAAAGAAAAAGGCCCGCACGGGCTATGTGGTGGAAACCTATAAGGTTTATCTGCAAAACGGCGTGGAAATCCGCCGTGACTGGCTGTGTACCTCCGAATATCCCATGATCCAGCAGGTGATCGAGTACAATTGAGAGAGTTGAGAGCGGAGAGTTGAGAGTGGAGATTGTCATGCACTATAATATCTCAACTCTCCACACTTTGCACATACCAGAAAGGACACAAAAAAGATGCTTAAAGGCGACATTCGCAAGCAGGCCATCCTGGACACGGCGGAGGCCCTGTTCTTTGAAAAAGGCTACGGCAAGGCCACCATTCAGGATTTTTTGGACGCCCTGGATTGCAGCAAGGGCAGCTTTTACCATCATTTTGAATCCAAGCTGCAGGTGCTGACGGAGCTGTGCCGCCAGAAAACGGCCAAGAGCTTCGCGGCCTACCGGGAAAAGCAGTACGAAACGCCCCTGGAGCAGTTAAACGCCCTGATCTATTACGCCATGCCCTTCCGGGACGGGGAGGAGCAGACCATCGCGCTGCTTTTGCCCCTGGTGGACTTGCCCGACGGGAAGCTGGTCATGGACGCGGTGCTGGACGCCCAGAAGGAGCAGTTTTTCCCGGAGCTTTGCGGCCTGCTTTCCACCCTGCGGGAGCAGAAAACCGTGTATTTCACCCAGGAGCTGCTGCCCGAGATCCTATGGGACAGCTATACCGCCGTTTACCGCCGCATGATGCGGGAAGCCGACTTGATCCGCAAGGGCGGCGGCACCGGCACGGCGGTGCGCCTCATTGAAATGGAGCGTTTCTTATGGGAACGGCTTTTGGACGCGCCCTTTGCCTCCCTGGAGCTGATTCGGGCCGACGAAGCCCTGCGCACCATCTCCCACGCCGTTTTTCGGGTGAAGCAGATGGACGGGGAAGCGGGGGAGAAGTAAGCACTTTTTTATTCTGTTGTTTCTTCCTTTGGCCTTTGAATATAGCTGTACCGGGCGTTCAGCCAGGGCGCGCCGTCATACAGGCCGTAGGCGTCCGCGAAAACGCGGTATACGGAGTCGACCATCCAGGTATCGTAGGTGTTGTTGGTGAGCAGCAGCTTGCGGCCCGAGCCGTCGGCTAATTCCATCACCCCCATTTGCGGATTCTTGGAAATGATCTCCACGATGGTGCCGTCGCACTGGTAGATTTGGGTGTTCAGGATGCGCTTTTCCGCGTTGTTCAGGTAATCGGTGTATTGATCCTTCATGCTCCACGCCTTGCGGGTGTACACGTCGGCCACGGGCACGTAATACACGTCGTGCTGCACGATGCTGTCCTTTTTCCCGGGCGCGGAAGCCTTGATGATGATGGTGTTGGTGCCGATTTTGTTAAAAACCGCCTCGAAGGAAAACACGCCCCTGGTTTCCAGCTCCGTCGTGTCCATGTTCTGGTAGGGGGAATCCACAGTGATGGTGGCCCAGGAGAGGGTGGTGCCGGTGATCTTCATGGTTTGGGAGGAATAACGGGTGGCGATATCCGCCGCCAGGTCCAGGCGAATTTCCTGCACCGGCCTGTTGATGATGATGGTTTCCGTTTTTTTCCGGCAGTACGGGGCGCGGGCGGTGATCTCGAACACGTTATCGCCGATGGGGTCGATTTGGGCCTGGAAGGTCAGCAAACCGTCGGTATTCACCAGGGGGGTGTAATCCTTTTGGTTCACCGTGACCGTGCTGTTTTTCACCACGCGCACCTGAATTTCGTACAGCTGGCGGTAGGTGGTGGTGGTGAGGGTGGTGGGCGTGATCAGCTCTAAGATGGATTCGGGCACTTTCACATCGAAGGTGATTTGTTCCATCCGCTTTCTTTCCCCCGCGGCAGTGACCAGATAAGGGGTCAGGGTGGCGGTCACGGTTTCCTCCTCGATGTTTTCCAAATGCTCGTACCATTTATAATCCGCCACCTCGATGGTGGCGTAGCCGCCGGACACGGGATAGGAATCCTTCAGTTCCGTGATCCAGTAGGATTGGCCGTCCTCCCCGGGCAAACGGATGACCTGGGCGGGCATATCGTTGTAAATGGACGGGGTGATGATGGTATTTTCCTGCAGAGAGGTGGCGTGCCTGC
Organism: uncultured Christensenellaceae bacterium; assembly: GCA_905234985.1. Taxonomy (GTDB): domain Bacteria; phylum Bacillota; class Clostridia; order Christensenellales; family Aristaeellaceae; genus RUG563. Next base: position 87,486 of record CAJOJQ010000006.1, on the reverse strand, counting down.
GCTCCTCGTAAGGCTTGTACACGTATTCATAGCCCGCCGCCCCCAGGGCCGCGATCAACAGCGCCGCCGCGACGATCTTGCCGAAGCGCCGCAGAAAGCTGTGGCGGTATATCTTGATCCGCTTGCCCCGACGCCTGCCGTTCCCGCTTTGCCCGTAGCCCGCGGCCGGTTCGGGCATGATTTCCTCGTCGTAGCCGATCACCCGCCGGGGCGCCACGGGAATGGCGTCCGGGCGCACGCTGCCCTCCACCTCGTTGTCTTCGCCGATATAGGAGGTGTTTCGGGGAATGGGAAAGGTGCGGCGGCCCGTCATGGTCTGGGCGATGCGGGCGGAGGGCGCAAAGCCCTGCTTGGCGCTGTTTTCCCGCATGCGCCGCTGCTCCGCCTCGCCCCGCTTTTTGCGTTCCAGCAGGTTTTCCATTTCCTTTGCCAATTGATCCCGGCTGTCCACGGCGGAGGTTGCCTGACCCAAATCGTTGATCTGGATATACGTTTTCGGCGCGCCCTCCTTGGGCATTTCGGGCCTCACGCGGGCCTGGGCGGGGGCGCTTTGGGGCAGCTCCGCTCCGCAGCGGAAGCACTTGGGAAAGGTGTCGCGGTTCCAATAACCGCATTTCGGACACTTCATCGTTCATCCTCCTGATTGCATCCCATGAAAAGACACAATTCTTTTATTATTTCGCAACAAAAAGGTAAAATCCTGCCGGGAACAACATTTTTATAAAGGATTTACAATTCGGGGCTGTTTGTGGTATACTATTCCCGTATCTGTTCCGCCCTTTGGGAAGGAGGTTCTCGCCGTGACTTTTACGTGTACGCGCGTCAGCCGCAGGATCAGAAAAACGGAAGAAGAAAAGCGCTGGGGCTGTAAGGCCTCCGGCTTTTTGCGGAAACGGGCGCGTCCCATCAAGGGATAAGCCCGTTTTTTGTTTGACAGGGGGTATGCCGTTTTGCCGCAAACCGTATTGATCACCGGCGGTTCCCGGGGGATCGGGGAAGCTGCGGTGCGGCTTTTTTCCGAAAAAGGCTGGCGCGTTGCCTTCACCTATAAAGCAAGCCGGGATCAGGCCCTGGCCCTGGCAAAAGAAACGGGCGCGATGGCCCTTTGCTGTGACGCGGCCAGCGAGCAGGAAACCGAAGGGATGGCCGAGGAAGTGGTTCGCGCGTTCCGGCATGTGGACGCCCTGATCTGCAACGCGGGCACGTCCTACACCGGGCTTTTGCAGGATATGACCGCCGCGGAATGGGACGCGCTTTTCAACATCCACGTGCGGGGCGCGTTCCTTGCCACCCGCGCCTTCCTGCCGGGCATGATTTCCCGAAAAAGCGGCAGCATCCTGTACATCTCCTCCATGTGGGGCCAGACGGGGGCCTCCTGCGAAGCGGCCTATTCCGCCTGTAAGGCGGCGCTGATCGGCCTGGGCAAGGCCCTTGCCAAGGAGGCGGGACCCTCCGGCGTGCGGGTGAACTGCCTGTGCCCCGGCGTGATCCAGACGGACATGCTGCGGGAGTACGACGAAGCCGCCCTGAACGCCCTGAAGGAGGAAACGCCTCTGCTGCGTTTGGGCACGCCCAAGGACGTGGCCCAGGCCGCTTTCTTTCTCTGCGGCGGGGAAGCGTCCTTCATCACCGGTCAGGCCCTGGGCGTCAACGGCGGTTTTGTGACGTAACCGTTATCTAAAACGCCCGAAATTCGACCCATTCCTTGAAAATGTGATTTTTTTCTGACAGATTTTTTGCGTTTTTGACAAAAAGCGCAAAATATCGGCCCGATCTCTTCCCACCGGCGCGAAAATCATGTATAATATACGTGTGTCCGCCTAAACGGGACAGGGCGCACTGATTGAAGGGGTGGTATCCGATGAACAGCTTTCTGACAGAGTGGAGCAAGGATCTGAAAAGCATTCCCGTGGGGCCGCTTGGCATCATCGCCATGCCGGGCTGCGAGGAAATGGGCAAGAAAGTGAACAGCTGGCTGCAGAAGTGGAATTCCCTCCAGGAATCGCAGGATGAAGAGTTCTACACCCTCCCCGGCGTGAACCGGGATTCCTTCCTGATCAAAACCTACTGCCCCCGCTTCGGCACCGGCGAAAGCAAGGGCGTTATCAAGGAAAGCGTGCGCGGATACGATATCTACATCATCGTGGACGTTTGCGCCTACAACAAAACCTTCAAAATGTACGACATGGAAGTGCCCATGTCCCCTGACGACCATTTCCAGGATTTGAAGCGCATCATCGCCGCCATCGGCGGCAAGGCCAAGCGCATCAACGTGATCATGCCCATGCTGTACGAAAGCCGCCAGCATAAGCGCTCCTCCCGGGAAAGCCTGGACTGCGCCCTGGCCCTGCAGGAATTGCAGGACTACGGCGTATCCAACATCATCACCTTCGACGCTCACGATCCCCGGGTAGCAAACGCCGTGCCCTTGATCGGCTTTGAAAACGTGATGCCAACCTACCAGATGATCAAAGCCCTGTGCCGCACGGAAAAGGGCCTGGCCATCGACAAGGAAAACATGATGGTGGTGTCTCCTGACGAAGGCGCCATGCAGCGGAACATTTTCTATTCCTCCGTACTGGGGCTGGACCTTGGCATGTTCTACAAGCGGCGGGACTATACCACCATCATCAACGGCCGCAACCCCATCGTGGCCCACGAATACTTGGGTTCCTCCGTGGAAGGCAAGGATGTGATCGTGGTGGATGATATGATCTCCTCCGGCGAAAGCATCCTGGATCTGTGCCGTGAGCTGAAAGCCCGCCGGGCCAACCGCATTTTCGCCATCTGCACCTTCGCCTTCTTTACCAACGGCATCGAGGATTTCAACCGCGCCTATGAAGAAGGCATTCTTTCCAAGGTGATTTCCTCCAACCTCACCTACCGCCGCCCCGAAGTCACCGCCGCCCCCTGGTTCGTGGAAGCGGATATGAGCAAGTATATTTCCTATATGATCGCCACCCTGAACCACGACCGCTCCCTGTCCAGCCTGCTCAGCCCCTACAACCGCATCAAAAAGCTGCTGGAGCGTTACCAATCCGAACAGGCGGCGGAGGGAATCCGCCTGGTGTAAGTGTTACCGCTCGCCTGCGGCTTCGCGGTAACGCGAAAGGGGGAATCCTTCCCCCTTTCGGAAACCCCCGCGGTTTTTCCTGTCGCTCCATACGCCTCGCGCTGATCCGCTGCGCGGAAGCGCGGGTTTCGGGCGGCAATCCAAAGGATTGCTGCGCCCTCAGCCTCGCTTCGCTCGGCGCTAAGAGCTCCCGGGCGGAAAAACCGCAAGGTGGGAAAATTTCATCTGGTCGTCTTCGCTCCCACCCGAAATTTTCTGTCCTCCCGGCGTACACGCCGCCGGTGCGGATTACAGTCAAGGGGCGTTCCCCTTGACAATCCCCCTCCGTTACCGTTTCTTGGTTGGTATTTTCAAAGGAGATTAAACAATCATCCATGAACAAGCCCGAAGAAAATGAATTGATCCCCGAACCCGCCGACAAAAAAAACATCGTCCAGTCCGCCAGGGATTTCATGAACGGGGTGCTTTCCCCGCTGAAAGGCCAGGACGTGGGCCAGCTGGTGGAGAATTTCACCGCGGAAATGACCCTGGTGGCCGAAGGTTTGAGCGAGGATCAGCAAAAGCTGTCCCAGGAGACGGACAGGCTCTCCGCCCAGCAGACCGAGCTGGAGCAGCGCCTGCTGGACGGCTTTCACGACGCGGACGTGACCGCCGACGAACTGCGCAAGGAAATCGCCGACCTTCGTTCCCGCCTGGAAAAAGCCGAAAAGCAGCTGGACAAGCGGGAACAGAAAGCCAAAAAGGGCGAGGGCCTCATGGGCATCCTGCGCCAGGCCACCTGGCTGGTCGCCATCGCCTGCGGCGCGTGGATCATCGTCACGGTCATCAACGCCCTGAAATAAGCAAATGAAAACGCGCGTGATTGCCGAAAAGGCCGCGTGCGTTTTTGATTGTGTCACAAAAACGGCTTCCCGGCGAAACGCTTGCGTTTTTTTCCGTTTGTAGTATAATACGGATGGGAAGAAATCAAAAGACGGCTGGTTCAATTCCAGCGCGGGAGGTGTGTTGAAATGCCCGCCTATCGGGATTTGGTGAACAAATATACGAAACGCAAAAAGGATACCCTGATGGATACCGTGGCCGCCGGGCTTTCCTACGCCGATAACGTGGCGGTGGATTTGGGCCTGCTGGACGATATCGGCATAGTGGACGCCCTGACCGCCGCCGCCCCCTTCGCCGTGATCGCCGTGACCGAACAGGTGCAGGTGATCATGGGCCGGAAGACCGGCAAGGCCGGGTTCAGCGACGCCGTGCAGCGCATGGTCAAAACCGGCGCTGCCATGGGCGTGGGCGCGCTGGCCGGGATTGCCGCTGGCCCCATCGCCGCCGTGCCCGCCGCCATGGGCACGCGGGTGCTGCTGTCCCATTACAAGAGCAAGTCCACCTTAGGCCTCCGCGTCCGGGAACGGACGGACAGGCTCCGCGCCCTGCGGGAGCGCCGGGAAGCCCAGAGCGCCGGTCTGTTTGGCCGCCCCGCCCTGCCCGCCGGAATGGAATACGTCGATCCATAAAGCTGCAATAAATGCGCCGCTGTGCCGGAATCATCCGGACAGCGGCGTATTTTATATGTTCACGGAAATTGCAGATACCGGCTCATGACGTAGCCCGTTTGGTTCTTGTATTTTATCATCGTCCACCCTTCGCCCCGGAGCAGCACCTCCACCTTGGTGCCCGCGTCCAGCGTGCGGAGAGATTTGGCTTCTTTGCTGGGGTGTTCCCGCATGCGCACATTGGAAGCCGTTTTGACCGTGATCCCCAAAGAATCCAATGGCTCCAGGATGCCGCCGTAGTTAAAGACGGTCATCGCTGTGCCGTCGTCCAGCAGACATAAGAATGCATCGCTGTCGTCCATGTTGACATCGTAGCCGCTGTGAACGCCGATCACGGTCATCTCCGTTCCGGCGGGCAGGGTTATTTCGTCCTTCCCATATTTGCTTGGTTCCGGACGCATGCTCCGCGAATAACTGCTGTACAGCGTTTTCGTCGTCCGCACCCGGACGCAGCCGGATTTTACCTGATCCGCTTTGTCACCGAACACCAGATACTGCATCTGGGCGCTGCCCGTCCAGTTCTCGCCGCCCTTTTCCCCGGTAACGAACACGGAGGCCCATTCGTCCGTGTGGGCGGGCACCTGCACCCGCGTCCCGGAGCAGAGCTTACATTCCGCCGGGTCGTCCGTGCTGGCGGAATACCGCACGTTCAGCCGGTTCAGCACGCCGGTGGTTTTCACGGTGGCATAGGTGACGCTGTGGTCGCCATCCGAGGAAAGGAAACGAGTTTCTATAAAATATCCGTCCAGAAGCTGCGCCCAGTCCCCCACCGTTTTCAGCACCGTCACCGTTTTCCCATCCTTGATCACGGCGGGCTTCATATCGCTGTATCCCGTGGCGGAGCTGCCCACGGCTATGGGCGTGCCGCCGGTGTACACCGTCATTTCCTGAACGCCCGAAAGACCCCAGTGCGCGGAATCATTATTGGCCTGGGCGTAGGTTATGTCCTGCACCTTCCGCAGAGCGGTTTTGGGCATGAAGCCCGTCTGCTGATATCCGCCGTATTTTACGAAATAATCGCTGCCAAATTCGCCGCACACCTTCACCAGGGTGCCCACGGCGTGCTTAGCGGAAAGATGCTTGTGGCCGGGGGTGGTGTAGAAGGACGCGTCCTGCTGAACGACCTCCGCCACGAAAATACTGCTGGGCATGAGGGCGACCCACTCCGGGCTGTACCAACCAATGCTATCGTCCTTGGGCTGGTTTTTCTGCGCCTTGTCCTGGTTCAGCCATACGGTATATTCGCTTGTCAGGGTACAGGAATACAGGCCGTTGGTAGGTTCCAGGTCCAGGTCGTCTCTGTACCCGTTGTAGAGAATCCCCGCCTGTTTTCCGCCGGAGCTGGAAGTATATACGGCGATACCAATGCCATCCGCCGCCACGTCCAGCGGGTTCCACCCCGCCTGGGCGGGCGCGGACAAAGATAGCAGCGCCAACGTCAGCAGCAAAATCATGCCCCGTTTTTTCACGGTTTTCGCCTCCTGTGAAATGCCTCTATCTATAAAACGCGGCTGCACCCCATTTTGTTTCATAAAATTGGGAAAAATTTTTTGCCCCTTGTGGTTTTCTCGGAAAAAACTCACATGCGCTTCATGGCGGCGATTTCGCCTTCCGTGGTTGAGACCATGACGGTTTTCTGGTTGGTATAGACCACGAAGCCCGCGGGGGAGCCGCCGGGCTTTTTGACGTTTTTGCGCAGGGTGTAGTCCACCGGCACCGCCGCGCCCTTGCCCCTGGAATACCAGGCGGCCAGGCGCAGGGCCATCCCCAAGGTTTCGGGGGCGGGACGCTCCGCTTTCACGATCACATGGGAGCCGGGCATATCCTTGGCGTGGAGCCAAGTGTCGTTTCCCCGGGCCGCGCCCGTGAGCCGGTCGTTCTGGGCGCTGTTTTTGCCCACGATGATCTCCGTACCGTCGGGGGCCTCAAAGCGCAGGGGCGCGCTGTCCGGCTGCTTCGGCGGCTTCTTTTTTCCGCCTTTTCCGCTGGACGCGGGCTTCACGATGCCCCCGTCCTCCAGGGCTTTGCGCACGTCGGCCATGTCCTGCTCGGTTTCGCTTTCCTCTAAGTCAAAGAGGGCCTGTTCCAGCAGTTCGATTTCCTTGAGGGTCTTTTCCTTCTGCTCTTTCGCCAAATCCTGGGCCACCCGGGCTTTGCGGTAGCGCTTGAAATACTTCTGGGCGTTCTGGGCGGGGGTCAGGGCCACGTCGAGCGCGATTTCCACCGTGCCCCCGTTGGGATCGTAGAAATTGGGCAATTCCACTGTTTCCGCGCCCCGGGGCACCAGATAGCCTTGGGCGGTGAGCAATTCGCCCGCGATGCGGTATTCCTCCATCTTGGCGCTGGCGGTGAGTTCTTCCTCCTGCAAGGCCAACTTTTTTTCGTCCCGCTCCAAATGGGTTTTGATGAGGCGCTTCAAGGACTGACTTTTCTGGTTCATCCGGTCCCGCCGGTCGCGGCCGAAGTAGAAAGCGTCCAGGGCGGCAGATAAGGAAGGATAAGGCTTTTGCAGATCGGGTTCCAGGCTCAGATAGGGGAAGGGCAGCACGTCCGCCATGAGTCCGTCAGGCCCCATTTGGGCCGTGGGTTTTGCGATTTCCGGCATTTTCCGGAAAAAAGCGCATACCACCTGGGAAAGGGCGGTAAGGTTCAAATCGGCCAGCTCCGTCCGGTGCATGCCCGTGGCCCGGAAGGCGATTTCCCGGGCGGCCACGGGGGAGAGGCCCCGGATGGACGCGGCCAGGGCCTTGTCCAGGGGGCCGGAAAGCGCGGCCAGCTTTTCCGAAAGGGCTTCTTCCGTCAGTTCCGCCGGGTCGATCTTGTCCTGGGCGGGGGGCGGCACGAAGGGCAGCCCCGGCAATGCCTGGCGCACCCGGCTCATGTCCCCGCTTACGTGGCGGATGGCGTCGATGATGCGGCCGTCCTTCACCAGCGTCAGATTGCTGTGGCGGCCCATGAGTTCCAAATACAGCTCTTTAGGCGCGGTGTCGCCCAATTCGTCCTTGCTTTCCACGGTGATTTTCAGCACCCGGTCGCCACCAAGCTGCTCCAGGGCGGTGATGCGGCCCGCCTGCAAATGCTTGCGCATGAGCATGCAGAACATGGGCGCGTCGGCGGGGTTCTGGTAGGCAGCGTTCGTTAAATGCGCCCGGGCGAAGGAGGGCGCGGCGGACAAAAGCAGCTTATGGTTTTTCCCCTGGGCGTGGATCAAAAGCACCAGCATATCCTTTTCGGGCTGGTTCACCTTTTCGATTTTTCCGCCGTTCAGCGTTTCTCTCAGCTCCCGGGCCATAAAGCCCAGGGTCAGGCCGTCCATTGGCATGTTTCATTTCTCCTAATCAAAGATTGCACCGCCCCACCGCTTCCCGCCAGGCGTCCAAAAACGCCCGCATGGAGGGGTAGCGGTCGGATTTGTCTTCGGACACGGCCTTCCGGGCCACCTCCCACAGATGGCCGGGGGCGATCCAGGCTTCCCGGCTGCGGTTTCCCCGCACGCTGTAAACGGCGAAGGCCAGGGCGGCCATGCCGTATACCGTGGTGGTTTCGTCCAGCACCGCGCCCAGCCGGTATTCCTCCGGGGCCAGGAAGCGGGAAGAACCCAGCGTGCGGCCCAGCTCGCTGTAGACGGGCTTGAAGCGGTAGCGGTCGATATCGCACACGATGGCTTCCCCCCGGTCAAAGTCGATCAGCACGTGGGCGTCTGAAAAGCCCACGGCCACGACGCCGTCCTCGGCCAGGCTCAAATGCAGATCGAACACGCTGTCCAGCATGCGCAGAGATTGTTCCAGGGGCAGCCGCCGCATCCGGCTCATGGCGTTTGGGCCGTGGGCGGCGGACAGGGGCAGGGCGTCGCGCCAGGCGAAAATGGCGGCGTAGCCGTCCCCCGCCGGGCCGTGGGCCAGGAGCTTTGTCAGGGCGGGATGCTCCCTGTCATACAGGGGCATGGCCTCCTTCAGCGCCGCCACGGCGTTTTGGGGCTTTCCCCGGTAATTCACCGTTTTCGCCCCGGCGTATTTGATGAACAGCCTGCCGAAGGGGCCTTCCACCCCGAAGCACAGGCTGCCGGAATACTGCCTGTCCATCACCCGGAACACCGTGCCGTAGGGGCGCAGCCAGCTCAAATCCGGTTCCTCCAGGGCCAGATAGGGAACGCCGTCGATTTGGTATTCGTTCCCGATGTTCTCGATTTCCCGATCCCGCATGGCGTTCCCCCCCAAACATTTTTTATTATACAACATAATTTTGCATTTTGGCCGCGGATATGATATAATTTTTTTCGGTAACTTGCTGGAAGGGGACCTTTCATGAAGCTTTCAGAAATCACGTCGCCCGCGGCGATCAAAGATATGTCCGAAAACGAGCTGGAGGGGCTGGCTCAGGAAATCCGGGAAAAGATCATTCGCACGGTGGCCCTGAACGGCGGCCATTTGGCGTCCAACATGGGGGCGGTGGAGCTGACCATCGCCCTGCATCGGGTGCTGGACTGCCCCAGGGACAAGCTGATTTTCGACGTGGGCCACCAATGCTATACCCACAAAATCCTCACGGGCCGGTGCGAGCGGTTTTCCACCCTGCGGAAAACGGACGGCGTATGCGGCTTTCCCCGGCGGGACGAAAGCCCCTACGACGCGTTTGATACCGGCCACGCCTCCACCGCCATTTCCGCCGCCCTGGGCATGGCCCGGGCGCGGGATATGAAGGGGGAAAAAGGACGGGTCGTCGCCGTGGTGGGGGACGGGGCCATGACCGGCGGCATGTGCTACGAGGCGCTGAACGACGCGGGCAGCAGCCAGATCCCCATGATGGTGGTACTCAACGACAACGGCATGTCCATTTCCCGCAACGTGGGGGCGCTGTCCCGCCAGCTCACCCGCCTGCGCGTCAGCCGGGGCTGGTTGGGGGCCAAGAAAAAAATCACCGAAGCGCTTCACCGCGTCCCCCTGGTGGGAACGCCCCTGAAAAACGTGTTTCAGCGCTTCAAGGATCACGTGCGAAACGTGCTGGTGAAGGATCGGTTTTTTACCGCTTTAGGCTTTCAGTATTTCGGCCCCATCGACGGCCACGATATCGCCGGGATGGAGCGGGTGTTCCGCCGCTGCCTGGAAATGGACAAGCCCGTGCTGGTACACGTGGCCACAAAAAAAGGCCGGGGCTTTACCCAGGCGGAGGAAAAGCCGGAAAAATACCACGGGGTCGCCCCCTTTGAGCTGGAAAACGGCAAGTGCCGGGGCACGGAAGGCCCCTCCATGGGCAAGCGCGCCGGGGCGTTCGTGACGGAATTGGCGGAAAAGAACCCCGCCATCTGCGCCGTCACCGCCGCCATGACGGACAGCACAGGCTTCGGGGAATTTGCCAAGCGCTATCCCGCCCGGCTGTACGACGTGGGCATCGCCGAGGAACACGCCGTCACCATGGCCGCCGGGATGGCCGCCGCCGGAATGCGGCCCTTCGTGGCGATCTACGAAACGTTTTTGCAGCGGGCCTACGACCAGATGATCGAGGACGTGTGTTTGCAGCGCCTGCCGGTGTGCTTCCTCATGGACCGGGCGGGCTTGGGGGCGGAGGACGGCTCCACCCACCACGGCATTTACGGGACGTCGATGCTGCTTACTCTGCCCAATATGACCGTGCTGTGCCCCCGGTGTGAAGAAGAAATGCGCGGGATGATCCGGTGGGCGCTTTCCCAGGACGGACCCGCGGCCATCCGCTATCCCCGGAGCATCCCGGAAATGAACGCCCCGGCGTGCAAGGGCTATGCCCCCGGAAAATGGGAGACCCTGCGGCAGGGAAAGGACGCCTGCCTGCTGGCTTCCTCTTCCATTCTGCGGGAATGCCTGAACGCCGCCGATCTGCTGGAAAAGGACGGGGTGCAGACGGCGGTGGTCAACGCCTCCACCCTGCGGCCCCTGGACGAAGAAATGCTGAAACAGCTTTTCCAAAAAGGCACGCTGGTCATTACGGTGGAGGAGAGCGCCGCGTCCGGCGGCTTCGGCCAGGCCGTGGGGGCCTGGTGCGTCAAGCATCATTTCCCCGGCCCGGCGGCCATGATCGCCCTGCCGGACAGCTTCATTCCCCACGGCAGCCGGTGCGTGCTGCTGGAACGCTACGGACTGAACGCGGACAGTATCGCCGCGCGTGTAAGGGAGGCCAAGCAAGGATGAAGCAGCGGGCGGACGTTTGGCTGACCGTTCGGGGCATGGCGGAAAGCCGGGAAAAGGCCCAGGCCCTGATTATGGCCGGACAGGTGTACGTGGGGGAAAAGAAGGTGCTGAAGGCCTCCGAGCAGGTGGAGGAGGACGCGCCGCTGCACGTGCGGGGCGAACAGAACCAGTTTGCCAGCCGGGGCGGGCATAAGTTAGAAAAGGCCATCACCGCCTTCGGGGCGGACGTTTCCGGCGCGGTAGCCATGGATATCGGCGCGGCTACCGGCGGCTTTACAGACGTGCTGCTGCGCCACGGGGCCAAACACGTGTACGCCATCGACGTGGGCTACGGCCAGCTGGACTGGCGGCTGCGCAACGACGAGCGCGTCACCGTCATGGAGCGAACCAACGCAAGGACGCTGACTGCCGAGCAGTTTCCCCTGCGGCCCGATTTGACGGTGATGGACGTGTCCTTCATCTCCATCCGGCTGATTCTGCCGGTGGCCGCCGCCATCATGGGGGAGAAGGGCCGGTTCCTGACCCTCATCAAGCCCCAGTTCGAGGCGGGCAAGGGCCAGGTGGGCAAAAACGGCGTGGTGCGGGAAAAGGAAATCCATGAACGGGTGCTGGAGGAAATCTGCGTGTTCGCCCCATCTTTCGGCTGGCACATCGACAACCTCACCTTTTCGCCCATCAAAGGCCCGGCGGGCAACATCGAATTTTTGGCGGATATCCGCCCGGGAGAGGGAAAAGCCCCCGATGCGGAGCAGATTGCCGCGCTGGTAGCGGAAGCGCACAGGGAACTGAAATAAAAATTCAGGTAGGAAGTAGGAGGTAGAAGGTAGGAAGTTTATATAGTCCCCAAAAAGGACGAAGACACGCTTCTTGATGAACATAATAAAACCTCCTACCTCCTATTTCCTACCTCCTACCTAATTGATAAAGCCGCCCAATCACGAAAATCCAATTTTTTGCCTTTGGGGGTCTGGTCAAAAAAAGAAAGTTCGTGTATAATAGGGGTTGGAAAAAAGGCCCTATTGATAGAAGGAGGATGATTCCTATGGCTCTGGTTACTTCCAAGGAAATGTTCAAGAAGGCTTATGAAGGCGGCTATGCCATCGGCGCGTTCAACGTGAACAACATGGAGATCGTGCAGGGCATCACCGAAGCGGCGAAGATGGAAAATGCTCCCGTGATCCTGCAGGTGAGCAAGGGCGCCCGCGCCTACGCCAACCACACCTACCTGGTGAAGCTGGTGGAAGCGGCTGTGAAGGAAACCGATCTGCCCATCGTGCTGCATCTGGACCACGGCCCCGACTTCGAGACCTGCAAGAGCTGCATCGACGGCGGCTTCACCTCCGTCATGATCGACAAGAGCGGCCTGCCCTTTGAAGAAAACATCAAGGAAACCCGCCGCGTGGTGGAATACGCCCATGACCACGGCGTGGTCGTGGAAGCCGAGCTGGGCACCCTGGCCGGCGTTGAGGACGACGTGAAGGTCTCCGCCGAGGATTCCAGCTACACCCATCCCGAAGAAGTGGAAGAATTCGTCAACCGCACCGGCTGCGACTCCCTGGCTATCGCCATCGGCACCAGCCACGGCGCTTACAAGTTCACCCCCGCCCAGTGTACCCGCAACGCCGACGGCATCCTGGTGCCCCCGCCCCTGCGCTTCGACGTGCTGGAAGAAGTGAGCAAGCGTCTGCCCGGCTTCCCCATCGTGCTGCACGGCTCTTCCTCCGTGCCCCAGGAATTCGTGAAGATCATCAACGAATACGGCGGCAAAATGCCTGACGCCGTGGGCATCCCCGAGGAACAGCTGCGCAAGGCCGCGTCCCTGTCCGTGTGCAAGATCAACATCGACAGCGACCTGCGCCTGGCCTTCACCGCCATGATCCGCAAGCATTTCGCCGAGCATCCCGATCACTTCGATCCCCGTCAGTATCTGACCGACGCCCGCGCCGCGCTGCGCGACATGGTGCGCCATAAGATCGTGGACGTGCTGGGCTGCAACGGCAAAGCCTGATCCAATTGAGCATTCCCGGTGCGGGCCGCAAAGCGCGGCCCGCGCTTTTTACAGGAAAAACATATGGCCGAATCTTTAATTATTTGTCAATATTACTTGGTTTCTTCTTTACAAACGGGAGAAAATGCGATAGAGTAAATACAGGAATCGCAACGAAAGAGGGAAGAAGCATTGATTTACGCGATTTGCAACCCGACCGCCGGGAGCGGCAGGGGAAAAATCATTGGCGAAATCATTAAAAAGATATTGATCGAAAAAAATCTGCCCTTCCGCATGATGGAGACGGAGCGCCCCGGCCAGGCCACCGAGTTTGCCAGGGAAGCCTGCGACATGCACGCGGATACGGTGCTTGCCATCGGCGGCGACGGCACCTCCCTGGAAGTGGCCCGGGGCATGATCGGGCGGGGCACAGACACCGCCCTGGGCATCATTCCCGCCGGTACGGGCAATGATTTTGTGAAAACCTTAGGGGTGCCCCTTCAGCCCATGGCCGCCCTGGACTATATTTTGGCTCATCCGCCCCAAAGTACCGACGCGGGCGAGATCAACGGCGAAATCTTTTTAAATGAAATCGGCACGGGCTTCGACGTATCGGTGCTGGATTACGCGGCCAAGGCCAAGAAAACCTTCCGGGGCATTCTGCCCTATCTGTACGGCGTGCTGATGACGCTGTTCCGCTTCCATTACATTTCCCTCACTTATTCCATCGACGGCGGCGAAAAAAAGACCATGGACGCCTTTGTGTTAAGCGCCGCCAACGGCGGAAAGATCGGCGGCGGCATCCCCATCGCCCCCCAGGCCAAGGTGGACGACGGCAAGCTGGACGTGACCATCGTGGGCAAAGTGAAAAAAACCAAATTGATCGGCCGTCTGATCGGCCTCATGCGGGGGAAAATCCTGGATTTTCCGGAAACCCAGTATTGCCGCGCCCAATCCGTCACCTTTACCGTGCCCGAAATGCGGGTGAATATCGACGGGGAGATCGTGCGGGAAAAAAACGTCACCGCCCGGGTGCTGCCCGGCGCGCTGATGATCCACCGCTGACAGAAGTTTCGTGTAGATGCCGCCCTTCGGGGCGGTTTTTTTTTGAGAGTTGAGAGTTGGGAGTTGAGAGTTGAGATATATTTTCATACGCGCATTTTTTTCGACGGATTAACAGGGAGAAAGTGAAAAACAAAATAAATCTCAACTCTCCGCTCTCAACTCTAAACGAGTGCGTCCAAGTATTTCTCTCGCAAGTTCAGCTTTTATCACCTTTTCCGAAGCGCGGCATAGGATGAAAGTGAGCGGCGGGAAAGCCGCCGCCGAATCACCCTGATAAAGCGAGGGAAAAAACATGGATATTCAGAATTGGATTGATCAGCAGCCGAAGGGAGCCGCTTCCACCCGGCAGAGCCAGTTCGGCTACGCTGCTCTTTATAGTCTCAATGGCTGCGGCTGTGGCTGTGGCTGCGGCTGGCGCGGCATGCGCGGACCCACTGGACCCATGGGTCCCACCGGCCCCATGGGACCCACCGGACTCAACGGCGATGCGGGTGAAACCGGCCCTACCGGCCCTGCGGGTGAAACCGGTCCTACCGGCCCTGCGGGTGAAACCGGTCCTACCGGCCCCACGGGCGCGACTGGTCCTACCGGTCCCACCGGCCCTGCGGGCGAAGCGGGCGCGGCGGGGGAAACCGGCCCCACGGGCGCAACCGGACCCACCGGACCCGAAGCAGTCATCACGCCTGCGGCGGCGGTGGCCGACGCCACTTCCGAGGCGGACGTGGTGGCGCAATTCAACGAGCTGCTGGCAAACCTGCGCACAGCGGGCTTTCTCAGCACCTGACCAACCGGGGGCGGCGCAAGCCGCCCCCATTTTCGGAGGGTCCTATGAAAATCGCGGTTTATGCCATTGCCAAGGATGAAAGCAAGTTCGCGCTCCGCTGGGCCGCTTCCATGGGGGAGGCGGATGAAATCTATGTGCTGGATACCGGCTCCGCCGACGATACGGTGGATTTGCTGCAAAGCCGGGGCGTGCATGTTGAGCGGGAAATAATTGATCCCTGGCGGTTTGACGCTGCGCGGAACCGCTCTTTGGAGCTTGTGCCTGAGGATACGGATATCTGCGTGTGTACCGATTTGGACGAGGAATTTGAACCGGGCTGGCGAAAAAAGCTGGAAGCCGCGTGGAAACCGGGTACCAACCGGGCTTCCTACCGGTACACCTGGAATTTTGAACCGGACGGCTCGGAGGGCCATGTGTTCTGGCTGGATAAGATTCACATTCGTCACGGCTACCTGTGGACGCATCCCGTCCACGAGGTGCTTTCCTGGCAAGGGCCGGGCACGGAAAAGCGGGTGAGCGTGGACGGCATGCAGCTCAACCACCGGGCCGACCCTGAAAAATCCCGGGCGCAGTATTTGCCCCTGCTGGAGCTGTCCGTGCGGGAAGCGCCGCAGGACGACCGGAACATGCACTACTTAGGCCGGGAATACCTGTTTCACGAGCGGTGGGACGATTGCATTTCCACCCTGAAAAAGCACCTGGCCCTGCCCTCCGCCGCCTGGCGGGACGAGCGCTGCGCCTCCATGCGGTACATCGCCAAGGCTTACGCCGCAAAAGGGGATTTTTCCGCCGCCGAAGCCTGGGGCTGGCGGGCCGTCGCCGAAGCGCCCCACCTGCGGGAACCGTTCATGGATTTGGCTTTTCTGCTGTACCGGCAAAAGGATTGGGAGGGCGTGGTTTACCTGACGGGCCGGGCGCTGAAAATCACCCATCGCCCCGGCACCTACATCACCGAAAGCGCGGCCTGGGGCAGCCTGCCCTGGGATTTGCGCAGCTTGGGCCTCTATTATACGGGACAGACGGAAAAAGCGCTGGAGGCCGTCAACGAAGCCTTGCGCTTTTCGCCCAACGACGAACGGCTGAAAAACAATCGGGAGCTGATTCTTTCTAATCACGAATCACATTGCAACTGAAGGGAACGCTGGGCGCTCCGCGCGCCCAGACCTGCGCCAGGGGCGTGACGCCCCTGGACCCCCACTCGGCGAAGCAGCTTGCAAGGATATACCAAACAAGCGTCGCCTGCCGCGCTGGGGTTTACGAAAGCATGACCTTCTGGCCCAAGAAAGCCGGGAAAATCCCAGGGGCAAGCGAGCTTTCCGCCTGGGATTATTCCCTGGCTTTCCCCGGATGCTTTGCATCCGGGTTGGCGGCTTTCAGCCGCCGGGCCAGAAGCATAAGATTGTCAAGTTGGACTATTCTCTCCAACTAACAGCGGGAAGTTGCTTTTTTACCGCGTCATGCAATATCCGCAGGAGAGGGTGCAGGGGAACATCCCCTGCCGCGGGGTCTGGGGCCGCGGAGGCCCCAGGGTCCCCCTCTGAAATTCATGTGTACCCCCCGGAAAAAAGAATCGTGCTGATTGCTGAAATTGTTAATCTATGGTACAATAGCATCCTGACGACTACTTTCGGAAGGATGCTTTGCAGTGCTTACTTACGATGCTGTGATTTTTGATTTGGACGGGACGCTGACCGATTCCCGGCCCGGCATATTCGCGTGTACGGAATACGCCCTGAAAAAGATGGGGCTGCCCGTGCCGCCCGAAGAGACCCTGCGCCGCTTCTTAGGGCCGCCCTTAGCGGAGAGCTATATGAAATACTGCGGCATGACGGAGGAGCAGGCGGCCTATGCCACCGAATTGTACCGGGAGCGGTATATCCCCATCGGGTGGAAGGAAAACAGCGTGTATCCCCGCATCCGGGCGCTGCTTTCGGCGCTCAAGGAACGGGGCGCGTATTTGGCGGTGGCGACGGGCAAGCCGGAGCATACCTCCGTTGAGATCCTGCGGTATTTTGATCTCTTGCGGTATTTCGACGCGGTGGCTGGCCCTACGCCGGGAGACCTCCACGCCGATAAGGGAAAGCTGATCCGCCGGGTGCTGCCGGAGGGCAATAAAGCGGTGATGATCGGGGACATCGCGGGGGATATCAAGGGCGCGCAGGACGCGGGCATTGATTCCATTGCCGCTCTGTACGGCTACGGCAACAGGGAAGAAACCCTGGCCCAAGGCCCCACCCACGCGGCGGAGACCACGCAGGCGCTGTGCGAGCTGCTGTGCCCCGATATGCCCGCGCCCAAGGGCTACTTTATCGCCTTAGAGGGCGGAGACGGCTGCGGCAAATCCACCCAGAGCAAGGCGCTGGCGGAGCGGTTTACCCAATTCGGCTATACCGTGCGCCGCACCCGGGAGCCGGGCGGCTGCCCCATCGCGGAGGAGATCAGGAAGATCGTGCTGGCGAAGGAGGACGGCGGCATGTGTGCCGAAACGGAAGCGCTGCTGTTCGCCGCCGCCCGCGCCCAGCACGTGAAAGAAGTGATCCTGCCCGCCGTGAGAAACGGCGAAATCGTGCTGTGCGACCGGTTTGTGGATTCCTCTCTGGTGTATCAGGGCATCGCCCGGGGCTTGGGCTTTGATTGGGTGCGGGAAATCAACCGGGTGGCCTACCGGGAGGGCGTGCCCGACGTGACGGTGTATCTGCGCATGGATCACGAGGCCGCGCTGGCAAGGCGGCTGGCCGTTTCCCAGCCCGACCGCATCGAAAAGGCGGGAGATTCCTTCCACGCCCGCACGGAAACGGGGTTTGAACAACTGTACCGGGAAGCGCCGGAACGGTTTTTGACCGTCAGCGCGGCGCAAAAGCCGGAGGAAGTAACGGAAGAAGCGTTCCAAAAGCTGTTTGAACGCATGACCGGGGAGGGCGTTTTATAAATGCGGGTAGTGGTCGGTATGTCCGGCGGGGTGGACAGCGCCGTTTCCGCGCTGCTGCTCAAGCGCCGGGGCTATGAAGTGATCGGCGTGTTCATGAAGAACTGGAACGAGGATAACGAGGACGGCGTATGCACCGCCGAAAGCGACTGGCGGGACGTGCGCGACGTGTGCGATCAAATTGATATTCCCTATTATTCCGTGGATTTCGCCAAAGAATACTGGGATCGGGTGTTCACCCTGTTCCTGAACGAATACAGGGCCGGGCGCACCCCCAACCCGGACGTGCTGTGCAACCGGGAAATCAAGTTCAAGGCCTTTCTGGATTTCGCCATGAAGGCAGGGGCGGAAAAAATGGCCACGGGACATTTCGTGCAGACCGACGGGGAAGGGCGCTTGCTCCGGGGCGTGGATCCCAACAAGGATCAAAGTTATTTCCTGTACATGATCCACGCCGAACAACTGAAAAAGGCCCTGTTTCCCGTGGGCGGGCTGACCAAGCCCCAGGTGCGCGCCATCGCCGAGGAAGCGGGCCTGCCCGTCAGCAAAAAGAAGGATTCCACCGGCGTTTGCTTTATCGGCGAGCGCAACTTCAAGAAATTCCTGAATACCTTCCTGCCCGCCCAGCCCGGCGATATGGTGACGCCGGAAGGGGAAAAGGTGGGCAGGCACGACGGCCTCATGTATTACACCCTGGGCCAGCGCCGGGGCCTTGGCATCGGCGGCAGGGGAGACGGACGCAGCTTTTTCGTGGTGGATAAGGATTTGAAAAACAACCGCCTCATCGTGGCCCAGGGGGAGGATCACCCGCTGCTGTACAGCCGCGCCTGTACGGCGGATCAGGCTACCTTTATCGGCGATCCCTTACCGGAAAACACCCCCTGCCGCCTGACCGCCAAATTCCGCTACCGTCAGGCCGATCAGCCCGTCACCGTGACCCGGATGGGGGACACGCTGCATTTCCAGTTTGACGCGCCGCAGCGGGCGGTGACGCCGGGCCAAAGCGCCGTGATCTACGACGGCCCCTGCTGCTTAGGCGGGGGGATCATCAATACCATTGAGCGCTAAGTACCTGCATTTTATCCGGCATGCGTGCTGCATGCCGTTTTATTTCGGAATTGAAATATAATTGTAACAAAGCCCCCGCTCACAGTTGACAAAAATGAAACTCTTTCGTTATAATATGGAGTGGCAGAAATGCCAAATTCAGTAAATGAGGAACACAATGAAAACAGATATCGTGATCGTGGGCGCCGGTCCCGCGGGAATTTTTACCGCCCTGGAAATGCTTCGGGCGGGCAGCAAAAAGAAAATCACCATCGTGGAAAAGGGCGCGGCCATTGAAAACCGCCGCTGTCCCAAGGTGAAAACGGGCAAATGCATGAATTGCAGGCCCTATTGCCATATCACCACCGGCTTTTCCGGGGCGGGCGCTTTTTCCGACGGCAAGCTGAGCCTGTCCTACGAGGTGGGCGGCCAGCTGCCGGAGCTGATCGGCGAAAGCTACGCCCAGGAAATGATCGACTACACGGACAAGATTTACCTGGACTTCGGGGCCGACAGCCACGTGGAGGGCGTGGGCCAGAGCGAGGAAATCAAGCAGATTCGCCTGCGCGCCATCAAGGCGGGCCTGAAGCTGGTGGATTGCCCCATCCGGCATTTGGGCACGGAAAAGGCCCAGATGCTGTACGGGGACATTGAAAAGTATCTGCTGGCCCACGGGGTGGAGATCCTGTTCGGGTGCAGCTGCGAAAACCTGATCCTGGACGGCGCGCGCTGCATCGGCGTTTCCGTGGAGGAAAAGGGCGTTTCCAAAGAAATCCTGGCCGACCGCACCGTGGTCGCCACGGGCCGCCGGGGCGCGGACTGGCTGGAAAAGCTGTGCGGGGAACACGGCATCGCCCACCAGCCCGGCACGGTGGACATCGGGGTGCGCGTGGAAGTGCGCAGCGAAGTGATGGAAACGGTGAACCGGGCGCTGTACGAAAGCAAGCTGGTGGGCTATCCCGAACCCTTCCGGAATAAGGTGCGCACCTTCTGCCAAAATCCCGGCGGCTTCGTGAGCCAGGAAAATTATGATAACGAGCTGGCCGTGGTGAACGGGCATTCCTACAAGGAACTGAAAACGGAAAACACCAATCTGGCCATCCTCTGCTCCCACAATTTCACCGAACCCTTCAATCAGCCCATCGCCTACGCCCAGAAGGTGGGCGAGCTGACCAACATGTTAGGCGACGGTCGCATCCTGGTGCAGCGCTTCGGCGATATCCTCAACGGCAAGCGCACCTGGCAGAAGGAGCTTTGCCGCGCCAACGTGCGCCCCACCCTGCCCGACGCCGTGGCGGGAGACATCACCGCCGCCATGCCTTACCGCGCCATGACCAATATCATCCATTTTATGCAGGCCATGGATCAGGTGGTACCCGGCTTCGCGGCTTCGGAAACGCTGCTCTATTCCCCAGAACTGAAATTCTATTCCAACCGGGTGAAGATGGATCAGGACTTTTGCACCAACATCCAGGGCCTGCACTGCTTAGGCGATTCCAGCGGCTGGACGAGGGGCCTGATGATGGCCTCCGTCATGGGCGTCATCATGGGGCAGAAGCTGGCAAAAGAAGGATGAGCTGCCTTTGATTCACCATTGATTTTTTAGCGCGGCTCATTATACAATCATCGTACATCCCATATGACGAAGGCACAGAGGTGAACACCATGAAGAAAAGAACGGTACTTCTTTTGATCACAGCCGTTTTATGCTTATGCTTAGGCGCGGCGCTGGGGGAAGCGGGATTGATGCCCGGCGACTCCGGCGACGCGGTGCTGGAACTGAACACCCGGCTTCGGCAGCTGAACTATACCACCGTCCGGGCGTCCGACCAGTACGTCGACGCGACCATCGCGGCGGTTTCCGCCGTGCAGGAGGCTTATGGCCTGGAAGTGACGGGCGTTGCCGACGAAAAGACGCTGGAAATCATTTACGGCGACTGCTACCGGCCCCTGACCCACGGCGCCACCGGCGCGGATGTGAAAGCGCTCCAGGAAAAAATGGCGGAGTTGGGTTATTATTCCGGCAACATTACCGGCAGCTACTTGGAGGGCACCGAAGCGGCGGTGAAGATTCTCCAGGGGGAAAACAGCATGGAGATCACCGGGATCGCTGACGTAAAGACCCAGGAAAAGCTGTTTTCTCTCCCCATCCGGCCCACGGCTACCCCCACGCCCGTTCCCACCCCGTCGCCCATTCCCACGCCCTCGCCCACGCCGGGACCCTATCAGGCCTTCCCGGGCACCCTGAAAAAAGGCTCCACCGGCAGCAACGTGCCCAAGGTGCAGCAGCGGCTGATGGACTTGGGATTCTTCACCTTCTATAAAACGACCAACAATTATCAGGACAGGACCGTTCAGGCCGTCAAGGATTTCCAGAAGCACAACGGCCTGGAGGTCACCGGCGTGGTGAACGAGGACACCTGGAACGCCCTCTTTAACGATACTACCACCGTGGACGTACACAGCACGGCCAAGCCCGCCTACGAACCCACGCCCCTGCCGTATTTCTTTGAGGTGGACGTGAAAAACCAGGTGGTGAAGGTGTGGAAATACAACAAGGAAACCGAGGACTATACCGACCTGGACCGGGCCTTCATCTGCGCCACCGGCACCACCAAGTATCCCTCGCCCTTAGGCACGTTCACCCTGTCCGGACGGCGGGCCGCCCACTGCAAATTCCCCACCTGGGGCGGCGGCGAAGCCCGGTGGTGGACCAAGATCACCGATGAAATCGCCTTCCACAGCGTGCTGTACGGCGACAGCAGCGACGCTTCCACTTTAAAAGTTTCTTCTCTCACCGGCCTTGGCAAGCGCGGCTCCCACGGCTGCATCCGTCTCACCGTGGCCGACGCCAAATGGATCTACGATAACGCCAAAGCGGGCATGAAGGTGTGGATCCACGAGGACGGCGCAGACGATCCCGAACTGCGCTACAAGGTGAAGCCCGGCGAACTGAACACCGGCTCCATGATGCCCAACGTGACCCCCGCGCCGCCCGTTTATACCTACGACGGCAGCACCGCCCCCGAGACGGCGGAACGCAATTTGAAGGTGGGCAACGAAGGCCAGGACGTGTACTGGCTGCAAATGAAGCTGAAAGAATTGGGCTTCTATACCGGCACCGTCACCGGCCAGTACCGGGACGGCACTAAAAAGGCCGTGGCCGCTTACCAGCGCAGCCGGGGCCTGGACAGCAACGGCGTCGCCAATAAGAAGACCTTGGAAACCCTGTACAATGAAGTGCGGGAGGCCAACAAAACCCCCGAACCCACTTTAGCGCCTACCCCCACCCCCGCCCCGACCCAAGCGCCTTCCCAAACGCCTGACCCCGCTCAAGCGGTCATGCCAGAAACCCCAATACAACAGCTTTAACGACTTCGCGGCGCTCCCCGCACCAATGCAGGGAACGCCGCTTTTTTTGCGTCGATTGACAAATGAAAGATAAACCGGTATAATTTGAAGCAAATGAAACGACTTTTTTTGACGGTGACAGGGAGGAATGAACGTTGAAGGTATCCGAATTGGCGCTATTGATCGAAGCGCGGAATATGACCCCCGGCGTGGAGGAAGATAAGGAGATTTCCTGCGGCTACACCTGCGATCTGCTGTCCTGGGTGATGGCCCATGGCTGCGAGGGCATGGCGTGGATCACGGTGCAGACCCACATGAACGTGGTGGCCGTGGCCGCGCTGGCGGAAATGGCCTGCGTGATCCTGCCGGAGAGCATTGATATGCCCGAAGCCATCCTGCAAAAGGCTGCCGACGAAGGGCTGTGCGTGCTGAAAAGTCCCCTGTCCGCCTATGCCATCTGCGGGCGCATGATGGAAAAGGGCGTGCCGGAAAAGGCAGAGTAAACAATGAATCTTTTTGCCGACCTGCATATCCATTCCTGCCTGTCTCCCTGCGGCGATAACGATATGACGCCGGGGAACATCTTGGGCATGGCGGTGGTGAAGGGCCTGGACGCCGTAGCCATCGCCGATCACAACGCCGCGCGGAACCTGCCCACGGCCCAGAAGATCGCCGACGCCTACGGCCTTCTTTTGGTGCCCGCCATTGAGATCACCACAAGGGAAGAAGTACACATGCTTGGCTACTTCCCGGACGTGCCAACCGCCGTGGATTTCGGGCAAATGCTCAAAGAACATTTGCCGAAAAAGAAGAACAAGCCCTCCTTTTTCGGGGAACAGCTGGTGATGGACGAGGACGATCAGGTGATCGACACGGAGGACGCTTTGCTCATCGGCGCTACCGACCTGCCCCTGGAGGCATGCGCGGAAAAGGTGCGTCAGGTGGGCGGCGTGCCGGTGCCCGCCCATATCAACCGGGGCAACAACGGCCTGCTGATCAATTTGGGCTTCATGCCCCCGGAACCGGCGTTCACCACCGTGGAAGTGTGGCGGGATCTGCCCTGCCCTCTGGAGACGCTGGAAAACAAGCACGTGCTGCATTCCTCTGACGCGCATTATTTGGGCGATATTCAGGAGCAGGTGTTTTCCCTGCGATTGCCGGAAAAGAGCGTGGCGGCGCTGCTTTCCTGGATGCGCAGCCAGCAGAAAACGGCGTAATGAACGATGTTTTTTGTAAGAGAGAGATAATCTTTTAGAACTGAGAGTGGAGAGTTGAGATTTATATAGTTTTGCGAAAATAAATGCGAACGGACATTATGCTATCATATAACACAAAATTCATCTCAACTCTCAACTCTCCACTCTATTTCGGTTTATCCTGGTCAAGGGAGGCTGAACGCATGTTTTTTTCCAATGACCCTTCCGGCTTCGTATCGGTGAGCGAAGCGGTGCCGGATGTGATCCTGGAAATCCGCTATTATTCTACCTATAATTTCATCGGCGACCGCATCGACGGCTACGAGGAACCAGTGGCGCTGCTGACGAAGGAAGCGGCGGCGGCTTTGCTTACGGTCAGCGGCGACGCGGTGAGGCTGGGCTACCGGCTGAAAGTATTCGACGCTTACCGCCCGCAAAAGGCGGTGACCCGCTTCATGCGCTGGGCGCGGGATGAACAGGACGCCCGCATGAAGGCGTATTTCTATCCCGGCCTTGAAAAGAAAGCGCTGATCCCCGGCGGCTATATCGCGGAGCATTCCGGCCACAGCCGGGGCAGCACGGCGGATCTGACCCTGTTCGATATGAAAACCGGAAAAGAAATCGACATGGGCGGCCCCTTCGATTTCTTTGGCGAGCGGAGCCATTTTGACTTTTCCGGGCTTACCCCGGAGCAGCGGGAAAACCGCGTGCTTTTGCGAAAGCTGATGACGGCCCGTGGCTTTGCGCCGTATGCGGAGGAATGGTGGCATTTTACCCTGGCAAACGAACCGTATCCCGATACGTATTTTACCTTTCCCGTCAGTTCCCGCGCATGGAAGCGCGGATGAAACCAAAATGGGAACGATTTTACGCAAAAAGCGTGGGAATAATTCACAAAATCCCTTGACATCTTGCGGTCGGGCCGCTATACTGTAATAGCTGTTTTTGTGGCGATCTGATCACAATGCGCAAGCTGAATGCCAAACAGGCATTTTGAAACTTAGAAGGAGTTGTTGCCATCATGAAACGTACTTATCAGCCCAAGAAACGCCAGCGCAATAAGGTGCATGGTTTCCGCGCCCGCATGAGCACCAAGAACGGACGGCGCGTGCTGTCCCGCCGCCACAATCGCGGTCGGAAGGAACTGACGGTCTGATCCCGTTTGATCCAGCTTTCTTGCATTGCATGGCTTAGCCCGCCCCTGCCGCTTGCCAGAAAAGTCTGACCTGTGGGGGGCGGGTTTGTTCGTGCGTAATTCCGCCCGGAGGATGAGATGGAAAAGCAGTATCGCCTGCGAAAAAACGGGCAGTTCCGCTATGTATACAAAAAGGGCAAGGGAAGCGGCTGCAGGGAAATCTCGCTGGGTTATGTGAAGGGCAGCAGGCTGCTGGCCGGATTCGCGGTGAGCAAAAAAATCGGCAACGCCGTGACCAGGAACAAGGTGAAGCGCCGCCTGCGGGAAGCGTTTCGCCTGGAATTGCCGGGCCTCAAAAAAGGCATGTACGTGGTCACGGCCAGGGAGCCGTCCGCCCAGGCGGATTATCACCGTTTGGCGGGGGCGCTGAAATACCTGCTGAAAAAGCAGGGGCTGTATCAGGAAGAGAAAAAATGAAAAAGCTTTTGCTGTTTCTGATCCGGTTCTACAAGCGGAATATCAGCCCCCACACCAAGCCGGCCTGCCGCTACATCCCCACATGCTCGGAATACGCGCAGACGGCCATCGAACGCTTCGGGGCGGCCCGTGGCGGCGCTATGGCCATGAAGCGCATCCTGCGCTGCAATCCCTTTGTTAAGGGAGGGTACGACCCGGTGCCGCAGGCACCCAGCGCTATCATTAGGAGGGACGAAAATCCTTGAGTGCCATAAATGATTTTCTGTACAACGTGCTGGTGGGCATCAACGGCGTGATCGGCAACTACGGCGTGTCCATCATCCTGTTCACCATCCTGATCCGCCTGATCTGCATGCCCTTCGACTACAGAAGCCGCAAAGGCATGCGCAAAATGAGCGCCATTCAGCCCAAGCTGAACGAGCTGCAGCGCAAATACGGCAACGACAAGCAGAAATTCCAGCAGAAGCAGGCGGAATTGATGCGCAAGGAAGGCTACAACCCCCTGTCCGGCTGCCTGCCGCTGCTTTTGACCTGGCCCCTGATGATCGCCATGTTCAGCGCCATGCGCGCCATCGCCAACGAGCAGCTTGCTATGCAGGCGTTCCGCTATCTGGCGGGCGAGGAACAGATCGTCACCGCCGCCGAACGATTCCTGTGGGTCAAGAATATCTGGATGACCGACTCTTTCTTTACCCCCGTGGTGCCCACCGCCCAGGCCTTGAACCAGCTGACGGCGGACGTGTGGCAGAAAGCGTACAACCTGCTGTCCGAAGGTCAGCTGCAGGCCGTCGCCCAGAATATCGCTCTCGTATCCGAAAACGCTTTGGACTTTGGGGCCAACGCCTATAAAGCCAGCGTAACGAGCATCATCGCCGCCTTAGGCCAGGTGCCCGCGTATGTGGCGGCGGTGGAGCCTGTGAAGGGCTGGGAAGGGCTGAACTTCTTCCTGTTCTCCGTGACGCTGTACAAGCAGTTTAACGGCATGCTGCTGCTGCCCATCCTGGCCGGTGTGTCCCAGGTGCTTCAGTATAAGTTCAATCCCGCCATGCAGGATCAGAACCAGACTGCCGCCAACGGGCAGGCCCAGGGCATGGGCAACTTTATGAAGTATTTCTTCCCCATCCTGTCCGTTTTCTGGTGCCTGACCTCCAACGCGGCCTTCGCCGTGTACTGGGTGGCCTCCACCGTGATCATGTGGGTCCAGAGCGTGCTGATTACCAAATACCTGGAAAAGAAGGATCAGGAAAAAGCGCAGGCTGTAGCCGGAGAGGGGTCTGTTAAATAATGAAAGAATATGAAGTATCCGCCCGCACCATCGAAGAAGCCGTTTCCCAGGGCTTGGAGCATTTGGGCGTTTCTCTGGGCGACGTGAAGGTGGACGTGATCGAGGAAGGCAGCAAGGGCCTGTTCGGCCTGTTCGGCTCCCGTCCCGCCAAGGTGCGCCTCACCCTGATGGAGGACGATCAGCCCGTTGAAAACGTGGCCCATTCCATCCTGGCCGACGTGCTGAAGGAGGAAGAACCCAAGCAGCAGCAGCTTAAGGCCCCGGAAAAGGCCGCCGCCAAACCGGAAAAGGCGGAAAAGCCCGCCAAACCCGTCAAGGCCAAGAAGGAAGCCGCCGAGGGCGAAGAAGCGGAAAAGCCCGCCCCCAAGCCCCGCAAGCCCCGGGAACCCAAGGCCGCCAAAGCCCCCAAGGAACCCAAGGAGCCGGTGGAAGCCAAGGAAATCGTGCCCGCCGAGCAGGCGGACCGTGAAACCGCCGCTGGACGCGCCCAGGAATTTTTGCAGGATCTGACCAAGCTCATGGGCGTGAACGTGTCCGTGGCGGTTGCCACCGATGAAGAAGGCAACGTGCGCGTGAACATGGACGGCGATACCCTGGGCATCCTGATCGGACGCCGGGGCGAAACCCTGGACGCTTTGCAGTACCTCACCAGTCTGCGCGTGAACCGGGGCCAGAGCAATTATACCCGCGTCACCCTGGATACCGAGGGCTACCGCGCCAAGCGGGAAGAAGCGCTGGTGCGCCTGGCCAACCGCATGGCGAACCGCGCCCAGAAGACGGGCCGCAAGGTGAGCCTGGAACCCATGAACCCCTACGAGCGCCGCATCCTGCACAGCGCGCTCCAGGATCATCCCGCCGTTACCACCCATTCCGAGGGCGAAGAACCCAACCGGCATGTGGTGATCTCCCTGAAAAACTGAAACTGTACTTCAAAATCAGCTCCCAGCTTCGCGCCGGGAGCTTTTTCATTAGTCTTCCGGGGGCTGAAGAAGCCCCCATCGTCTCCTCACTCCGGTCTGTTCAGCGTACCGGTCAGGTAGAGGTTGGCGCGGGCCTTGCATTCGTCACGGCTGACGAAGGTTTCGGAGATCAGATTGCCGTCCTGCCATTTTTGCAGGTAGGTTTCGTTAATCATGCCGTCCCGGGCCTTGCGAACGAGGTAAGGCTCCTCGTCCTTATAGGTGACGTAGGTGTGATCGGTATCCTTTTCGTAAGTATCGGTGAGGGGGGCGGGAAGGATTTCCACCGTTTCGGTGCGCAGGGAATAGCTGACGCCTTCGCCTAAGCTGGGGCCGTAGATGCAGACCTCGCACTCGTACCGGTTCTTTTTTACTTCCTTCACGTGGGCAGTGATATAGATGGTGCCGCCGCTGGTATTGCGGAAGACAAGATCATGCCTGCCGTAGACCACGGTGGCGTCCTGACCGAAGGTGGTATAGGACACGGGATCGGAATGGGAAATGCGGCTGACGATTTCCAGGTTGGATTGCAGGGCGGCCAGATACAGGGTGGTGCTGGCCTGGCACACGCCGCCGCCGATGCCCAACTTTTCCCGGCCCAGTTCGTATTCGATGGCGTATTTGTAGCCGTTCTTGAAGGTGCGGTCCAGGGTGACGGAATTGAAGCTGAGCTTTTTCCCGGGGGCCACGGTCTGGCCGTTGAGGCGGGAAAAGGCGGTGCGGATGTTGTCGGTGCGGTCGGAGGTGGAGGTGGAGGAAACTGGGGTGGTGGCCTTGTGCATCAGGGTCACCTGACTGCGAATGTCCGCCGTGGTGGTTTTGGCGGGGACGGCGGTGGGCTGAATTTCCAGGGAACCGCTTTGGGCGGAGGCCGCCATAGTCAGGATCTGATTTTTCAGGCTCGCCGTGTCCAGGGCCGCGCCGGGAATATCGCCCTGGATCAGGAAGGGATCGTTTTGATCGGGATAGAAGCCCACCAGATACGCTTCCACGGGATCATAGGAAACCTGTGCCTGAATCTGGCTTAAAATGGTATCCAGCCGTTCCTCCTTCATGTCGCTTGAGGTGGTGTACAGATAGACCGGCTCCGCTTTGGCGGCGTCCAGGTCGGCCTTGCGTTCCTCTAAGGTGCCGGTTTTTCCTTTCTTGTACAGCTGCTCCAGCAGGGAATAGACGGAGGCGATGTCGGTGGATACGTCCAAATCGGCGTAGCTCAGGGTATAAAACACGTGATTCTGGTAGGACAGGGCCAGACTCCAGCCGTTTTCCCGTTTTTTGATCTGATTCACCACGGCGTCAATGCCTTCCTGGGCCGTTTTGCCGCCCAAGGCGATGCCGTCCACATACTGATTGGGAAGAAAAACCTGCTGATAGGGGGCCACTTCCGCCGCGAGGGCGTCCTGGCGGTTTCGTTCCTGGATATGGCGATAGAGCGCCACGCCGCCTGACGCAATGGCGGCCAAAACCAAAATGACCAGCAGCGCGATGATCAGCGCCCGGCCCTTTTGCTTTCGCGGCGGCTGCGGCGGGGGATAAAACTGATAATTCATAACGGTTCCTTTATGGTTTCAGGTTTTTGTTGGCGGCGCGGTACAGCGCCCAGGCGTCGTCGCAGGCGCTGGGCCAGGCTTCGGCGGTTTCGCCGATTTGGCCGTGACCGGACTTGCCGTCGTGGAAATCGCTGCCGCCGGTGACGAGCAGGCCCCGCTGCCGGGCAAGCCGATCCCAATAAGGATAGTTGCTCTGGTTGGCGGGATGGTACACTTCAATGCCCTTGAGGCCCGCCTCCTGCCATACTTTCAGCATTGGCAGCAGTTTTTCGAGCGGCCAGCGGATCATGCCGGGATGGGCCAGCACGGGCACAGCGACCCGATCCCGCAGCAGGGAAATGGCCTGGGCTGCGGTCATGGTGACGCGGGGCAGGTACGCGCACCGGCCTTTGCCCAAATACAGCAAAAAAGCCTGCTGTACGCTGTTCACATAGCCCCGGTCCAGCATGGCGCGGGCTAAATGGGGCCGCCCGACGCTGCTTCCCGCGCGGGCAATCACGTCCTCCATGGACAGGGGGAGACGCAAACTCTTTAGCTTTTCCGCCATGGCGAGGATGCGGTTCTTTCGATCCTCGGCGGCCTTGCGAAAGCAGGCCAAAAGGATCTCGTCGTCATACCTGACGCCGTAGCCCAAAATGTGAACTTCGTCGTCGCCCTCGGTGCTGATTTCCACGCCGGGCAGAAAGGCCAGGCCCCGGTCGTAGGCGGCGTCGGAAGCCTCCGGCAGGGCGGCCATGGTGTCGTGATCCGTGACGGAAAACATGGTCACGCTGGCGCGCTGCACCAGCCGGGCCAGCTGCCTGGCGTCATAAATCCCGTCGGAGGCGGTGGTATGCAGGTGCAGGTCGGGCCGGATCATGCTTGCGGTTCCTCCGGTGTGGTTTCCGGTTCTTTCGTTTGTTCGGGTTCCTCAGGCCGCGCGTCGTCGATAAAGGCCATAAAGTCCTCCCGGGAGAGGGTTTCCTTTTCGATCAGCAGCTGGGCCAGGCCCTCTAACTTGTCCTGATGCTCTTTCAGGGTGTCCATGGCCAGCTCGTAGCAGGAGCGCAGCAGATCGCCCACCTCGTGATCCACGGCGGCGGCGGTTTCCTCGCTGAAATCCCGGTTCTGGGCAAAGCTGTTGCCTAAGAACACTTCCTGCTCGCTGTCCAGGAAAATGGTGCCGATTTTTTCGCTCATGCCGTAGCGGGTCACCATGGCGCGGCAAATGCTGGTGGCGTGCTGCAAATCGCTCTGCGCGCCGGTATAGATATCGTGGAAAATCAGCTTTTCCGCCGCGTGGCCGCCAAGGCTCATGGCGGTGCGCTGCAAAAGCTGGCTGCGGCTGATGTTGTCCAGCTCCTTGCTGGGCAGGGACAGGGTAAAGCCGCCTGCGCCGCCCCGGGGCACCACGGTGATGGTGTGTACGTCGTCGCACAGGGGCAGGTAGTGGCCCACGATGGCGTGGCCCGCCTCGTGGTAGGCCACCAGCTTGCGGTCTTCCTCCAGCACCTTGTGGCTCTTCTTTTCGGGACCCATCTGAATGCGCTCCACGGCCTCGATCAGGTGGGCCTGGGTGATGACGCTCTGCTTTTCCCGGGCGGCCTGGATAGCGCCCTCGTTCATGATGTTTTCCAGATCCGCGCCGGTGGCGTAGGGGGTGCGCTTGGCGATGTTTTCCAGATCCACGTCCTCGCCCAGGGGCTTGCCCTTGGAATGGACTTTCAGGATCGCCACGCGGCCGTTGATGTCAGGATAATTCACCGTCACCTGCCGGTCAAACCGGCCGGGGCGCAGCAGGGCGGGGTCTAAGATGTCCCGCCGGTTGGTGGCGGCCATCACGATCACGCCCTCGTTGGTGGAAAAGCCGTCCATTTCGACCAGCAGCTGGTTCAACGTCTGTTCCCGCTCGTCGTGTCCGCCGCCCAAGCCCGCGCCGCGGTGACGGCCCACGGCGTCGATTTCGTCAATAAACACGATGCTGGGGGCGTTGCGCTTGGCCTGGTCAAACAAATCGCGCACACGGCTGGCGCCCACGCCCACGAACATTTCCACAAAGTCCGAACCGGAAATGGAGAAGAAGGGCACGCTGGCTTCCCCGGCTACAGCCTTGGCAAGCAAAGTTTTGCCCGTGCCGGGAGGGCCTACCAGCAGCACGCCCTTGGGGATGCGCGCGCCCAAGTCCACATAATGCTTGGGATTCTTCAGGAAATCCACGATTTCCTTCAGCTCTTCCTTTTCCTCTTCCGCGCCCGCCACGTCCGCAAACGTCACCTTGTTTTTGCTGGGATCCACCATGGCGGCCTTGGATTTGCCGAAGTTCATCACCCGTCCGCCGCCGCCGGTCTGCTGGCGCATGATGTACCACCACATAGCCATGAGCAGCACCACGGGGATGAGATAGGGCAGCAATTCCAAATACCAGGGCGTGGAGACGGGGGCCAGGTATTCCAATTCAAAGCCCAGATCCTGCACGGACACGGAAGCGATATCCTTGCCCAGCTGGTTGGCCCGCATGGTAAGCACAGTATCGTAAAAATCCGGGCCGATGGTGGTCTCAAAATCATAGGCTCGGGCGGGATAATCGGAACGGGAAATGCGGCTGTCCTTCGTGCGGCCCACCAGATTGTAGCCCCGAATGGACACCCGGTCGATTTTGTCGTTTTCGATCATTTGCAGCAGCTCGGGATACTCGATGCGCTTATCCACCGTGTTGACCCCGCCGGACAATACCACGATCAGGAAAATAAACGCCGCGATCATGATAACGTAGCCGATCAGTCCGCGAGAAACTTTTCGCAAAATTCTGTCCTCCTAAAATTCCGTGAATCAAAAGCAATTATACCACAAACCGCGCAAAATGCCCAGCGGTTCTGGCGTTTTTCCGGC
The DNA here is from genome assembly GCA_905234985.1 of uncultured Christensenellaceae bacterium. Taxonomy (GTDB): domain Bacteria; phylum Bacillota; class Clostridia; order Christensenellales; family Aristaeellaceae; genus RUG563. Next base: position 56,072 of record CAJOJQ010000006.1, on the reverse strand, counting down.
GTTAATTTTCATAAATCCTGGGATGCAGCACGCCGATGTCCGGCAGGTTGCGGTATTTTTCGTCAAAGTCCAAGCCGTAGCCCACCACGAAGGCGTCGGGGATGTTGAAGCAGGAATAGTCTACGTTCAGCTCCACTCTGCGGCGGGCGGGCTTGTCCAGCAGCGTCACGATGGATACGGAGGCCGCTTCCCGGTTGGCGAACACCTTTTTGAGGTAGGAGAGCGTCATGCCGCTGTCCACGATGTCCTCCACCAGCACCACGTGCTTGCCTGCCACGGGCTTGTCCAGGTCCTTGACGATTTTGACCACGCCGGTGGTTTTGGTGCTGCTGCCGTAGCTGGAAACCACCATGAAGTCCGTGGTCAGCGGCGCGTCGATTTCCCGGATCAGATCGGTGAAGAACATGCTGGCCCCTTTTAGGATACAGATGAATACCGGGCTTTCCCCCCGAAATTTCTCCGTCAGCTTTTGCCCCAATTCTTTTACGGATTTGGCGATTTCTTCACGGGTCACCAGAATGCGATCCAGGTCCTGATAAAGCACGGCGTTTGTATCCATACCTTTTCTCCTTTATCTGTCGTTATTGTAAACGGGCGGACAATTCGCCTCACCCGGCAGGAATCCTTCATAAGAAAGCAGCACAGCGTCGTCGCCGGGGCAAACCCTTGCTTCCTCCGAAGCGCCTATGCCGATGGCCCAAACGACCTGCGAACCGATGCACAGCAACGGCACATAGCGCCGGAAAGGGCGGGGAATCTTTTTGTCCACGAAATAATCCTGTATGGATTTGCTTCCCTTTGCGCCAAGGGACCGAATCCTGTCTCCCGGCTCCCAATCCCGCAGGCGGCATTGGTCATACACGCTTTTTTTCATGGCTTGGGTGCGAATGCCGTCCCCCGTTTCCCCATTCCATGGCTGCACGATCAATGTGCCGGGCATGGGGAGCGCGGGCGGGATTTCCCGTCCCACCGGTGGAATAAAATGCAGGTATTCCTTTGAACACTGGGCACGCCAGCCCTCGGGCAGATTCATGCTTTCGCCGGGGGAGAGGGCGGATAGCCTTTCCGTGGTTTCAAAGTCCAGCGTGACCGGGCAGGCGAGCCGGAGGGCGTGCCGACGCAGGACGGGATGCAGCCGCGCAAGCGGAATGTATCGAATCCAGCGGCAGGGATCGTACAGGCAGGCGTTGTTCTCCCGTTCCAGAAACAGCTTCGCTTCATGACGGAAGTAGGCTTCCTCTTCCGAAAGAATCTTCGCGGCGCGGCCCATGGCTTCCTCCGCCTTGGGAATGCGGGCCGCGACGGCGGGCAGCACCTGATGGCGGAGATAGTTGCGCAGGTAATCGTCCCCGGCGTTGGTTTCATCCTCCCGCCAGGAAATGCCCTTCTCCCGGAGGGCGGCGCGGATGATTTCCGGGGATACGGAGAGCAAAGGACGCCACAGCAGCAGGCCCCCGCTTTCCGGCCAGCCCCGCCAGGCGGTTTCCGCCATGGCGGATAAGCCTCCGCCTCCACTGCCCCGGAACAGGTGCAGCAGCATGGTTTCCGCCTGATCGCGCAGGTGATGGGCCAGGGCCAAGACCACCGTGCCGTTTTCCAGGCAGGCTTCCCGCAGCGCTTCATAGCGGGCTTTGCGCGCGGCGTCCTCGCTTTTACCCTGCACCTGAACCCTGTATACCCGGCAGGGAACACCCAAACCGGCGCACATGTCCAGCACAAATTCCGCGTCCAGAGCCGCGCTTTCCCGCAGGCCATGATCCACGTGGGCGGCGGACAGGAAGAATTCTTCTTCCTTCGACAGGGCATGGAGGGCTTGCAGCAGGGCCACGGAGTCCGCTCCGCCGGATACGGCCGCCGTAATGCGGGATGGTTTTCCCATCGCCGTCCAGGACGTCCGAACGGTTTCCAACAAAAAAAGCCAATCGTCCATACTATCCTATTGTACCCTGCGAAGGCCGGAAACGCAAGGGTTTCTTGCTTTTTTTCATATAAATATAACAATTAAAGCCGCATCCGGTATTGATTTTTCAGCCGCGCGCATTTACAATGAAAACGTATGAAAGGGGGAGCCGCCTGTGCAGCCTACGACCTTTGTATGCGGACACCGCAACCCGGACTCCGATTCCATTATTTCCGCCATGGCTTACGCCGCCCTGTGCAATACCTTAGGCGAAAACGATTATGTTCCCGCTCGGCTGGGCCATCCCAACGACGAAACCAGCTTTTTGCTCAAGCGCTTCGGGTTTCAGCCGCCCATGCTGATTTCCACCGTGCGCACCCAGGTAAAGGACATTGATTTTGACCGGCCGCCCCGGCTCGGTGGCAGCGTGCCCGTGAGCCACGCCTGGGAGATCATGCGGGAGAACCCCAATCTGAGCGCCCTGCCCGTGACCCATGAGGACGGAACGCTGCTTGGCATGGTCACCGCCGGGGGCATTGCCGAAAGCGATATGCGGGCTATCGAGGTGCCCGTTGTGCAGGACGCGCCGGTGTTCAACGTGCTGTCCGCGCTGGAGGGCCATATCCTCAACCAGCACGATAATGTGTTCGATTTTATCTCCGGCGAAGTGGTGATCGCCCTGCCCACGCCCAACGAACCCCTGCGGGGGGTGAAGGAGGGGGCCGTGGTGATTTGCGGCGAACAGGAAAACGTGGTGGAAAGGGCCTTGGCGCTGAAAGCCAACTGCGTCATCCTGTGCCAGAGCAGCTTAGCGGAAAAATACCACGGCTTTTCTTCCTCCACCTGCATCATTTCCACGCCCTACGACGCCTGGCGGGCGGCGCGGATGCTGTATCAGGCCACGCCCGTGAGCCGCATCGCCAAGAAGGACGAATTGGTGTGCTTCCATGAAGAAGACTTCCTGGACGACGTAAGGGACGCCGTGTTGCAAAGCCGCTACCGCAGTTATCCCGTGCTGGATGAAAACGACAGGGTGATCGGCACCCTGAGCCGGTTCCACCTGCTGCGTCCCCGGCGCAAGCGCATCGTGCTGGTGGACCATAACGAATTGGGCCAGTCCGTGCCGGGGCTGGATCAGGCGGAGCTGGTGGGGATCATCGATCACCACCGGCTGGCGGACGTGCAGACCGGCTATCCCGTGTTCATGCGCAACGAACCGGTTGGCTCCACCACCACCATCGTGGCGACCATGTACCAGGAACACGGCCTGATGCCCAGCGAAAAAATGGCGGGCCTCATGGCGGCGGCCATCGTAAGCGACACGGTCATGTTCAAATCGCCCACCACCACCAACCGGGATAAACGCATTGCCGAGCGCCTGGCCCGCATCGCGGGGATCGACCTGGAGGCCCTGGGCAAGGAAGTGTTTTCCGCCAGCAACGCAGATAAGGACGCGAAAACGCTGCTGAAAACGGACTTTAAGGAATTCCACTTGGCGGATCACAAGATCGGCATCAGCCAGATCACCACCATGGATTCCGAGCATATGCTGCTGCGCAGGGACGAATTTTTGGCGGAAATGGAAAAGGTGAAGCAGGATAAGCAGTATGACATGATGCTGCTCATGATTACCGACGTGCTTCGCGAGGGCACGGAGCTGCTGTTCCTTGGCGACAAGGAGATCATTCGGCAGGCGTTCAATATGGGCGCGATCGAGGGCACTCATGTGTTCTTAAAGGGCGTCGTGTCCCGCAAAAAGCAGATGGTGCCCGCTCTGGCGGTGCTGTGGGGATAAGGAGAGGGGAAAAACGATGGTTTCCATCGAAACGGAACGACTGACGATCACGGAGTTCACTTTGGATATGGCACAGGACGTGCATAAAAATTCTCTGGATGAAGACAACCGCCGGTTCGTGCCGGACGAGGTGTTTGAAACGGCGGAGGAAGCACGGGAAACGGTGGAATTTCTCATGTCCCGGTATGGCGGAAAGGAAGGGCCGTTTGTGTACCCGGTGCTGCTGAAAGGGGATCAAACGAACATTGGCTATGTGCAGCTGGTGCCGGTGGAGGAAGGCTGGGAAATCGGCTATCATATCGCCAAGAGGTTTACCGGCAAGGGCTATGCCGCCGAGGCGGTACGGGCCTTCCTGCCGGTGATGATGAAGGAACATCACTTGCAGCAGATCATCGGCATCTGCGTGGCGGAGAATTACGCTTCCCGAAGGGTCATGGAAAAATGCGGCTTTACCAAGCTGTATGAAGGGATGGGGCCTTACCAGGGAAAGGAAATCAATATCTGCCGGTACCTATACACCGCGTAAACAATTTCATTGTATACAAAAAAACGGATGGAGTTTGAAGCCTCCATCCGCCTTTTTATGACTTTCCCGGGAAAAATCACCCAATCGTGATGCACTTGCAGGGGCACACGGCGGCGCAAGCGCCGCAGCGGGTACACTTGTCGGGGTCGATGCGGGCGAAGCCGTTTTCCACGGTGATGGCTTCGTGCTGGCATTCCTTTTTGCAGCGTCCGCAGCCGATGCAGGCGTCCATGCAGACGGCGCGGGCGACGCGGGCCGTGTCGCTGTTGCGGCAGCGCACGATCACGTTGGCGCTGACGGGGAGCAGCTTCAGCACGCCGCGGGGGCAGGCTTTCACGCAGGCGCCGCAGGCGGTACACTTATCGGGGTCCACCTTGCAGATGCCGTTTTCCATGGAGATCGCGCCGAAAGCGCACTTGTCCATGCAATCGCCGAGGCCCAGGCAGGCAAAGCGGCAGTCCTTGGGGCCGCCGGCAAGGCCTGCGGCGGTGGCGCAGCTCTGGTAGCCGTCGTATTCATAGCGATCCTTGGCGATACCGGCAGCGCCCTGGCACAGCACCCGGCAGACCAGCTTTTCGCCTACCGTGGCTTCCTGCCCCATGATTTTGCCGATGGCTTTCGCGCCTTTTTCACCGGCGGGGGCGCAGCCGTTAATGGGCGCTTCGCCCGCGACGACGGCGGCGGCAAAGCCGTCGCAGCCGGGATAGCCGCAAGCGCCGCAGTTTGCGCCGCCTAAGCATTCGCGCACCTGGGCGACCCGTTCATCCACTTCCACGTGGAACTTTTTGCTGGCAAAGGTCAGCACCGCGCCGAAAATGATCCCCAGCGCTCCTAAGAGGATACCGGCATACAGAATGGTCATTGCTCGTTTCCCTCCTTATACCAAGCCCTGGAAGCCCATGAAGGCCACGGCCATCAGCCCGGCGGAGACCAGGGTGATAGGGAAGCCTTTCATGCAGGCGGGGATTTTGCTGCTCTCCAGCCGCTCGCGCACGCCGGCCATCAGCACAATGGCAAGCAGGAAGCCCAGGGCGGAGAAGGTGCCGTTCAGCACGGACTGAAGCAGGCCGTAAGCGTTGTTCATGTTCAGGGTGGCAACGCCTAACACCGCGCAGTTGGTGGTGATCAGGGGCAGGTAAATGCCCAGGGCGCTGTACAGGGTGGGGCTGCTCTTTTTCAGGAACATTTCAACGAACTGCACCAGGGCCGCGATGACAAGAATGAAGGAAATGGTACTCATGTAGGTCAGCCCCAGGGGCAGCAGAAGCAGGTTGTAGATCAGCCAGCAGAAGAGGGAGGCGATGGTCATGACGAAGGTCACGGCCAGGCCCATGCTCACGCTGGTTTCCACCTTGCCGGATACGCCGAGGAAGGGGCAGCAGCCTAAGAAACGGGAGAAGATGAAGTTGTTGGTCAGAATGCAGCTGACCATGAACAGCAGGATTTCAGTAATGCTCATGCCGTCTGCGCCTCCTTCGCCGCGTTTTTCTTCTCGATTTTCTTAACGATCAGGTTGAACACGCCCAGCAGCAGGCCGAAGGTGAGGAAGCCGCCGGAGGCCAGCACGATCAGCAGCATGGGTTCGTAGGACGCGCCCAGCACGTTGATTCCGAAGATGGAACCGCCGCCGATCAGCTCGCGGATGGAACCGATGAGGGTCAGGGCCAGGGTGAAGCCCACGCCCATGCCCAGGCCGTCCGCCGCGGAGAGGAGGGGGCCGTTCTTGCTGGCGAAGGCTTCGGCCCGGGCCAGGATGATGCAGTTTACCACGATCAGGGGAATGAAGATGCCTAAGCTCTCATACAGGGAGGGCAGGAACGCCTGCATGAGCAGCTGCACCATGGTCACGAAGGTGCAGATCACCACGATGAAGGCGGGAATGCGCACCTGATCGGGGATGAACTTGCGCAGCAGGGAAATGGCGATGTTGGAGCATACCAGCACGAAGGTGGCGGCCGCGCCCATGCCTAAGCCGTTCAGGGCGCTGGAGGTGACGGCCAGGGTGGGGCAGGTGCCCAGCACCAGGCGGAAGGTGGGGTTTTCGGGGATAATGCCGTTGAAGAAGACTTTCCCCAGGCTCTTTTTCTCGCTCATGCTTTCTTAGCCTCCTTCTTCTGAATGCCGTAAATCTTCTGGGGCAGGAAGCGGTCGATGAGGGGCGTAAAGATATTCATCAGCAGGATGCCGTAGGTGACGCCCTCGGGATAGTTGCCGAATTTGCGGATGAGCACGATGATCAGGCCGATCAGCACCGCGTAAATGATCTGCGCCACGGGCCGGATGGGGGAGGTGACGTAGTCGGTGGCCATAAAGACCGCGCCGAACAGCACGCCGCCGGACAGGGTGGCGATCAGAGCGTTTTCAAAGCTCGCGCCGGTGATCAGCACGGTGAACACATACACGCTGCTCACCATGATCACGGGGATGCGCCAGGAAATGGTGCCGGTGCAGACCAGGAACAGGAAGCCGATCAGGATGGCCGCCTTGCTCACTTCGCCGATGGTGCCGGGGATCTGGCCCAGGAAACGCTGCAGCAGGGTGTAGCTGCCGGGTTCGGACAGGGGAGTGGCGGCGGACACCGCGTCCACGCCCGCCTGGAAGAAGGTGGGGGCCACGTAGGCGGAAGCGGCCATGTGTACGGGCCAGGAGGCCAGCAGCACGGCGCGGGCCGCCAGGGCGGGGTTCAGGAAGTTATCGCCTAAGCCGCCGAACAACTGCTTGACGATGATGATGGCGAAGGCGCTGCCCACCATGGCCATCCACCAGGGGGCAGTGGAGGGCAGGTTCAGGCCTAAGATCAGGCCGGTGAGGATGGCGGAGAAATCGTTGACGCGCACGGGCTGGTGGGCGATCTTCTGCCACGCGAATTCGGCAAGCACCGCGCTGGCCACGGAAACGGCCAGCACCATCAGGGCCGGGAAGCCGAAGGCGTACACGCCGACAAGCACCGTGGGCATCAGCGCGATACATACATTCTGCATCAGCCGCGAGGTGGTCAGCGGGTTATGCATATGCGGGGCGGTGGAGATTCTCAGGCTCATTTCTTTTCTCCTCCCTTCGCGGCCGCTGCGGCAGCTTTGGCCTTGGCTTCCGCGGTAATATGATCCTTGCAGAACTTAAAGGACGGCGTCAGCCAACGGCGGGACGGGCACTGGTAGGCGCAGGAGCCGCACAGAATGCAGTCCATCACGTGCAGCTTTTCCGCTGCGGCGAAATCGCTCTTGTCGGCGGCCACTTTGATCTGGTAGGGGTTCAGGCCGATGGGGCAGGCGGCCACGCAGCGCCCGCAGTGGATGCAGGGGCTTTCGTCCTTGCTCTTGGCCTGCTTTTCGTTCAGCACCACGATGCCGTTGCTGGATTTGAAAACGGGCATTTGGTCGTTGGGGATGGCGATGCCCGTCATCATGCCGCCGAATACGATCTTGCCGGGGGTTTCGGAATAGCCGCCGCATTCGCCGATGATGTCCTCGGTGATGGTGCCGATGCGCACCATCAGGTTGGAGGGCTTGCGCACGCAGCCGGTGACGGTGCAGATGCGCTGAATGAGGGGCTTGCCCTCGATCACCGCGTCGGCGATGGCGGCGCAGGTGCCCACGTTCAGCACCACCACGTGGGCCGCGATGGGCAGGCCGCCGGAGGGCACCTGGCGACCGGTGATGGCTTCGATGAGCTGTTTTTCACCGCCCTGGGGGTACTTGGTTTTCAGGGGCTGCACCGATACGCCCGCCCGGCCCTGGCAGGCCTGCTCCATGGCGAGGATGGCTTCGGGCTTGTTGTCCTCGATGCCGATGACGCCCTTTTGCACGTTCAGCGCCCGCATGACGGCCCGCAGGCCGTCCACGATGCGGGTGGAATGCTCAAGCATCAGGCGGTAGTCGGCGGTCAGATGGGTTTCGCATTCCGCGCCGTTTACGATGATGGTATCGCAGGTCGCGCCCTGCTGGAAGGTGAGCTTCACGTGGGTGGGGAAGGACGCGCCGCCCATGCCGGTGATGCCCGCGGCCTGAATGGCGGGGATCACGAGCTTGGGATCCACCTGCTCCACGCTGCCTAAGGGATGCAGCTCCACCCAGGTATCGGCAAAGTCGTTTTTGATGGTGACGGCCTGCACGTTGCCCGCGCCTAAGGAGGGGATGGAATCGACAGCCACCACCTCGCCGCTGACGCTGGCGTGTACCGGTACGCTCATGAAGCCCTGGGCTTCGCCGATCACCTGGCCGACGTCCACGTGGTCGCCCTTCTTCACGCAGGGCTTGGCGGGCGCGCCGATGTTCATGGCCATGGAAATGACCACGGTGTCGGATACATACTCCCGGACGGGCAAATCGCGGGTAGCGGCTTTGCCCTCGTGCATGTTATGCAGGGGATGCACCCCCCGCTTAAATGTTTTCGTAAGCAATGTCCGTGCCTCCTTCTTCTCGATTTCGCCCGGTCACTGCTGCCCGGCGGAAGATTGGTTGTAAGCGTCGTTGATGGCGATCACGATGGCCTTCACCGCGTAAGCGGGCACATCGCCGATGCCGGTCGCGTAAGCGTCCGGATTCAGGGGCAGCTCCTGGCCGATCAGCGCCTGGTTGAGCTGATCCTCGAACAGAATATCAATGTCCTCCGGCTCCAGCTTATCCACGGGCACGCTGGCGGAGGAAGTATAGATGATCATATCGTTCAGCTTGCCGCCCTCAAAGCCCGCCAATACGCTGTAACGGGAGAAGAACATGACGCAGCTGCCATAGCTGGCGCCGGAAGAGGCGCCGGAAACGGCGGCGGCGGGGGTCTGGGCGGGCTGACCGAAGGCCTGGTTCAAGGCAATCGCCACGGCGGAGGCGTAGGGCGTCATCTGGTTGTTGTCAAGGGGCAGGGCCGCGCCCACGAACAGCGCTTCCATGGCGGCCTGCTGGCTGCTGGAAGCAAAGTCCTTGTCGCTGCCGATCTGCTTGTCGGACACTGTCAGGGCGGCCACCTTGCCGTTTGCGAACTGCGCTTCCACCTTTACTGAGGTAAAGAAGCAGATTACTTCGCAGGTATACCAATTGTCCTCGCTGCCCGCGGCGGCGGGCAGGGTGACGGCAGAGGCGGTCTGGCCGGACTGACCGAAGGCCTGATTCAGGGCGATGGCTACGGCGGAGGCGTAGGGCGTCGCCTGAGCGTTATCGACGGGCAGGGACGCACCCACGAACAGGGCTTCCATGGCGGCCTGCTGGCTGCTGGAAGCAAAGTCCTTGTCGCTGCCGATCTGCTTGTCGGACACGGTCAGGGCGGCCACCTTGCCGTCCGCGAACCGCGCTTCTACCTTGACGGAGGTGAAGAAGCAAATCACTTCGCTGGTGTACCAGCCGTCGCCGTCCTCGGTGGCGGGCAGGATGATGGCGGTGGGGCCATCCGCGCCGCCGACGATTTCGGGTTCTGTGACGGCGGGAGCGGGCTTGGTTTTTACTTCGCCGCCCTGGGCGTAATAGGCCGCGTTGACGGCGCTGGCTACCAGGGCCGCTTCGGAGGTTTGCTGATCCTCCGCGGACAGGGGCAGGGTGGCGGCCAGGAACAGGCTCTTCATTTCAGCGTCCAAATCGCTTGCGGCGTATTCCTGATCGGTTCCCGCCGGGCGTTCCAGCACCACCAGGCCCGCCACGGTGTTCTGCACGAAGGAAACCTTCACCTGCAGATCGGACTTGAGGGAAGAAACGGTCACGCTATGGCGCACGTCTTTGAAGGCGGGCGCAGTGGACTTGGCTTCCTCAACGGCGGGCGCGGCGGAGGCCGATTCTGCCGCATCGGGAGCCTGGCTCTTTTCATAGGCGGCGTTCAGGGCGTCCACCACGGCGGTGCTGGTCACGGTAGCGCCCGCGATGGCGTCGATGTCCGAAAGCGTCAGGGGCATAGCCTTACCGATGAACTGGGCCTGGAAGCTGTCCTCCAGGGCGCGCGCGCCCAAGCCGGTGGTTTCGTTGAAGGAACCGTCGCCGATGACGATGGAAGTGATCTTGCCGTCCGCGTCAAAGGCGGCGGTTACGGCCACGGGGCCGCCGAAGCCCTGGGCGGAAGCGGTCACGGCGTTTTCATCCATCGTTTTGGTTTCAGCGGGCGCTTCCGTGGCGGCGGGTTCTTCGATCACTTCGCCCTTGGAAGCGGCGTAAGCCTTGTTCACGGCGGAGATCACGGCCTTAGAGGAAACGGTGGCGCCGCTGACCAGATCGACTTCGTTTTCGTTCAGCGAACCGGCCGCACCAATGAACTGGGCCAGGAAAGCGTTGCTGTTTTTGACTTTACCAAGGAAGGGGACGTCGGCTTCAGTGCTTGAGTCGCCGATTGCAATGCCGTTTACGGCTCCGTCCTCACCGATGCCGATGGTTACATTAAAGGTGCCGGAAAGGCCGTTGGCCTGAACGGTGAATGTCTCCGCGCCCGCCGGGATGGATACGTCCACTTCCTCCGGCTGGTCGGCCATCTGTGCGTTGAAGGCATCAGGATCGTTGACGTAGAGCAGGATCAGGTTCACAGCGTCGTTGACGGCGGTGGAGGTGATGGTAGCGCCGGACACCTGATCCACGTCGGAATTCAGCGTCAGGCCAGTGCCGGATTTGCCGATATACTGGCTGTAGAACGCCTCTTCCTTCGCGCGCGCGCCATAACCGGCCGATTCGGCGAAGGATTCGTCGCCAATCACTACGTCGGTGATGACGCCATCCGCGATCTCAAGCTCCACATATACGGGGCCGCCGAAGCCCTGCTTGGTGGTGGCGTAGCGGTTGTTGCCCAGTTCATCCACCAGCGAAATGGGTTCGTTGATCTTGAAGCCCCCGACCTCAGACAGGAACTTGATGGCGCTGTTCACGCCGCGTACCACGGCGCCTGAGGTGATGGACGCCGAGGTAATAGCGTCAATCTCGCCGCCGTATTTGATCAGATCCAGAGGATATTCCTTGCCCGCGAACTGCTCGTAGAAAGCGGGCTCCTTGGCCCGCGCGCCCAGGCCCGCGGTTTCGGAGAAGTTGGTGCCGCCCACACGAACGCCGCTGAGGACGCCCATCGTGTTGGTACCCACAGTGACTTCCACCTCGCCGCCAAAGCCGGTTACGGTGTTTTGGGCCACGTAACCCACGATGTTTCCGTCTTTGCGGCCGGCGTAGGCCCAATTCACCGCCGCGTCCTCGTTCACCGCCAGTTTTTCAAAGCTGTCCGCATCGGGCAGCACGGCCTTGCGGGCTTTTTCCGCCGTCAGCATCGCCTGCTGGTCGATGGGGTCTTTGGTCAGGGCGTAGGTGCCGCCCAGGGCAAGGCCCGCCGCCAGGGTGATGATGAGCAGCACCGCCCACCCAGGAAGTTGTTTCTTCACGTGGTTCCGTCCTCCTTAGCGCTGTTTCCCGGAAGGAAAACAGTTTCTTCTTTATCCCCAGCAAGCCGGGAAAAGGGCCAACCCTGACCCTATGGATAACGATGCATTGGGAGTTGAGATTGGAGAGTACAAAGTTCAGATTGCTATATTGCTGATGTATTGGGAAGTTGGGAGACCAAACCATCTCAACTCTCAACGCTGATTCAGATGTCCGGCGCGTTGGGATCCGGCGTATGGCTGGGCACCACCAGCTCCAAATCCACGTTGTTGGGCAGGCACAGCACGGACGCGCCCAAGATGCGCTGCTGGTAATTGTCGACGGTCACCTCGCCCTGCTGCACGCAAAGCTGGTTATCGCAGGTGGAGGAGGCCATGTAAAAGCCGTTTTCCGTCACGTGGATCACGTTCACCTTGCCGTTGCCCTGATCCACCGTCACGTCCCCTTCTTCGCCCACGGCGTAAATGCCGGAAATGCGGCCGTTCACGATGATGTACAGGTAGGCTTCGGCTTCCGGCGCTTTTTCCGGGGCTTTTTCTTGCCCTTCTTCGGGGGAAGCGGTGGGCGCGGGGGAGTCTTGGGAAAGCTGTTCGATCTGCTGATTGATTTCTTCCTGGGTGCGTTCCGCGCCGGGATTCGTCAGGCGCGTGACCAGAATCAGCCCCAGGGCCGCGAGGAGCATCGCGCCGATGACCAGGGCGTTTTTCAAGCCGGGCTTCATTTCGCGCCTCCCGCGTTTTTAAGGGAACGCAGATACTGCCCCATGCCGGAGGAAGCCTGCTCCGTGCCGTCCGGCAGCATCCACAGGGCTTCCACGCCCTCCATGCTTTCGATCAGATTCATACCATCCTCCAGGGACAGCACAAACAGGGTGGTACTCAAAAAGTCCGCCAGGGTGGAGCTTTCGCAGATGATGGTCACGGAAATCATTTTGGTGGAGGGGAACAGGGTTTCCGGGTCGATGATGTGGTGGTAGCGCTGTCCGTCCACCACGTAATAGCGCCAGTAATCGCCGCTGGTGACCACGGTCAGGTCGTGCAAGTCCACGATGTCCCGGTACATCAGCCCGCCGCCGCTTTCATCGGGCCTTGGATCCTCCACGCCCACGGCCCAGTTTTCGCGGCCGTCCAGGGGCGGGTCTCCGGTGTACACGTTGCCGCCCAGGCTGATGAGGAAGGAAGGCATATGCTCCTTGAGATAGGGCAGCACCGCGTCCGCCGCCCAGCCCTTGGCTACCGCCCCCACGTCCAGGGTGATTTGAGGATCGGCGAAGAACACGGTCTGTTTTTCGGCGTCCAGGATCACATTGTCAAAATCCGTATGCTCGCTGGCGGCCAAAAGGGCCTCCATGGGCGGCAATTGGGCGTTTTCGGGATCGGCAAGCCCCGCTTCCCGGTATTCGTGCCAGATGGACAGCACCGCGCCCATGGCGATGTTGGTGCTGCGCAGGCCCTTGTCCCACTGCACCTTGCACCAGGAAATCAGGGAAAACAGCTCCTGGGGGATCTCCACGGGGCCTTCCGCCGCGTGGCGGTTCACGTAATACAGATTGTTCAGCCCTTCGTAGCCGTTGTAAGCGTCGAAAATCTGGTCAAAGCGCCGGAGCAGGGCCAGCGTGTCTTCATAAGCCTGAGAAAACTCCGCCTCGGTGCGGGTATAGCCCAGCAGGGAGATTTCCGTATTGAAAATATCCAGGGCGCGGCGGGAATACTTGGTATAGGGGGTTTCGGAAAGGCCGACGGGGACGAGCGCCGAAACAGCCAAAAGCAGCGCCAGCAGAAAACAGAAAAAGGATTTGAATTTCAGCTTCATGGGATCCTCGCTTTCCACGGGTTTTCGGGAATAAGCGCCAAAAAATGAGGCGGTTTTTTCTTCTTGTATTATAACAAAGAGTAAACAAGTACACAAGATTTTTTTTCGCACAAATAATACCAATTTTCCGAAACAAATACTTAACAGAATCGGCACACAATTGTATTATTTCAGAAATGAATTCGGGCCGGTTTTGCCCAAAGCGGGCTTGTGTATTCCCGCCGATTCGTGTATACTAAACGCGTTGCTGTGATCTGGTATTTTAATTTGTAGAAAACCGCGCGGGCCGCTGCCCGCCGGAAACGAGGCGAACATGGGGCTGCTGATTTTTTTATTTTGGATCGCCCTGAATGGGAAGCTGACCTGGGAAATCGTTGGAATCGGCGCGGCGGTGACGGCCGCCGCCTTCCTGTTTGTGTGCAGGATGTGCGATTGGTCGCTGAAAAAGGAAGGGCGGCTGTACGTCGCCCTGCCAAAGATCTTGGGTTACGTGCTTACGGTGATTTGGGAAATCGTGAAGGCAAACCTGTCCATGTGCCGCCTGGTGTACGGGGGAAAACCCGATCCCCGGGTGCGCACCGTCCGCACGAAGCTGAAAACGCGCTTAGGGCGCATGGCCCTTTCCAACGCCATTACCCTGACCCCCGGCACCATCACCCTGGCCTGCGAGGGGGACGAATTGACCGTTCACTGCCTGACCCCCGCCCTGGCGGAGGGGCTGGATCATCTCATTTTTGAAACCAAGCTGGAAAGAATCGAGGCGACGCTCCTTGGATAACGTGTATACGCTGCTTTTGTATATCGCCATGGGCGTGTTGGGGGCGTGCCTGTTCATGTGCCTGTTCCGGGCCTTCCGAGGGCCGACGCCCGCGGATCGGGTGATTGCCGTGAACATGACGGGCACCGTCGTGATCACCCTGATCCTGTTTCTTTCCCTGCTGCTCAAGGAAGGCTACCTGGTGGACATCGCCCTGATTTACGCCATGCTTTCCTTCCTGGCCGTGGTGCTGCTGTGCCGCATTTCCATCGGCGCGTACAGGGCCGGAAAGGAAAAGGAGGAAAAGAAGGATGCTTGAATATCTTCGGCTTTTCCTGTTCGCCGCCCTGCTTTTGGCGGGATTGGTCATTCAGCTGACGGCTGTTTTCGGCGTGAACCGGTTCCGCTTCGCGGTGAACCGCATGCACCCGGCGGGCATGGCGGACACCTTGGGCCTTTTGCTCATGGCCCTCGCCGCCGTGGTGTATTCGGGATTTGACTGGATCACGCTGAAAATTTTACTGGTGGTGGCGCTTTTCTGGATCACCAGTCCTGTTTGCAGCCATCTGATCGGAAGGCTTGTGCGGGAGACGGACGAAGAACACTTTGAAGCGGAGGCGAAGGAATGGAAAGCCTGAACGTGATCCTGCTTTTGTTCATCATCGTCTGCGCAGTTGCGGTGGCCGTCACCCGGAATCTTTTGTCCGCCGTGATCATCTTCATGGCCCAGGGGCTGGTGCTTTCGGTGGTGTGGATTTTGCTTCGCTCTCCCGATTTAGCCATCACGGAGGCCGCCGTAGGCGCGGGCATTTCGTCCATTCTCATGTTTGCCGCCCTGAAAAAGATCAAGGCCATCGGCGGGAAGGAGGAAGAGGCGGATGAAAAAGAAAAATGACGCCTTTTCCCGCCTGCTGGACTGGCTGGAAAACGGGGATCAGGCCCTGGATACCGAAATGGAGGACAGCCTTTCGGATATTTCTCCGGCGGAACACATGAAACAGAAAAAGAAGAAGAAAGCCGAAAAGCGGAAAACCGTTCCAAAGGACGGCGGCGCCGCCCCGCGCCGCGCCTACGCGGACAGTTGGTGGTACAGAACCTGCGCGGTGATCATCTGCCTGTCGCTGATCGGCCTGCTGCTGTTCACCGCAGTTAAGCTGCCCGAATTCGGCGCCGCCGACACCCTGATCGACAGCGAGCTGACGGAATTTTACGTGGAGCATACCCTTCGGGAAACCGGCGCGGTGAACATCGTCACCGGCATCATTCTGGATTACCGCGGCTTCGATACTTTAGGCGAAAGCCACGTGCTGTTCATCGCCGTGTGTACGGTGCTGCTGATGCTCAGCGTGCGGGGCGAAAAAAACGAAGCGCTGCGCCTGAAAGTCAACGAATACGAACGGCATTTTGAGCCGGGGGACGATCTGATCCTTCAGTCCGCCGCCCGCATCCTGTCGCCGCTCACGCTGGTATTCGGTCTGTATATCATTTTCAACGGCCATTTGTCCCCGGGCGGCGGCTTTTCCGGCGGGGCCATTTTGGGCGCGGGGCTGATCCTGTACCAGAACGCCTTCGGCTATGAGAAAACCGAGCGGTTCTTTACCTATAAAACCTTCCGCTGGGTTTCGGTGTGCGCCCTGCTGTTTTACTCCGCCGCCAAGGGCTACCATTTCTTTACCGGGGCCAATCACATGGAAAACGGCATTTCTCCCGGGGTGGCGGGCAATATCCTGTCCGCCGGGCTGCTGCTGCCGCTGAATATCGCGGTGGGCTGCGTGGTGGCCTGCACCATGTATGCCCTGTACACCATGTTCAGAAAGGGGGAGTTCTGATGGAAAAGCTGATTTACGAGCATCTGGACGAAGTGACGGCCCTGGTGCTGTTCGGCGTGGGCTTCACCCTGCTGCTGGTGGACAAGAATTTGATCAAGAAGATCATCGGCTTTTCCATGATGGACAGCGGCATTTACCTGTTCCTGGCCTCCTACGGCTATATCGAAAACCGCCTCGCGCCCATTTATGTGGATGGGATCACCGATCCGACGGCCTACGTGAACCCCCTGCCCGCCGGGCTGGTACTGACGGGCATCGTGGTGGGCGTCAGCGTGACGGCGGTGATGCTTGGCCTGACCGTGCGCCTGTACCAGTGCTACCGCACGCTGGACATGGACGAAATCGCCGAACGGATTCGGGGAGAGGGGAAATGACCATGACGTGGTGGCAGAATCTTCCCCTGTTCCTGATCCTGTGCCCGCTGATGTGCGCGGCCATCTGCTCGGCGCTGAAGGGCAAGGCGGCCCGCGTGGTGATCACCGCGCTGTCCGCCCTGGAATGCGCCGGGATGGGCGTGCTGCTGTACTTTACGGCGGCGCGGAATGAAACCTTCGTGTACGCCATGGGCGAGATCGGCGCGCCCTTCAGCAACGAATTGCGCGTCGGGTCCCTGGAGGCCCTGGCCGGGCTGGCCTTTTCCCTGGTGCTGCTCACCGCTATTTTGGGCGGCTGGCGCAGGCTGACGCAGGACGTGGCCCCCAACCGCATGAACCTGTACGGCTCCGTCACCTGCCTGCTCACCTCCGCCATGGCGGCCATGGTGTTCACCAACGACCTGTTCACCGCCTACGTGTTCATTGAAATTTCCACCATCGCCTCCTGCGCCATGATCTGCGCCAGCAACAAGGGCAAAACCCTGTTTTCCGCCGCCCGGTACATGATCATGAATTTGATGGGCAGCGGCCTGTTCCTGCTGGGCCTGTCGATGCTGTACTGCCTGACGGGGCATTTGCTGTTTCCCCAATTGGGCGCGGCGGTAAGGGGCCTGCTGGAGGGAGACAAATATTCCATCCCGCTGTATATGTCCTTCCTGCTCATGACCTTGGGCGTCGCCATCAAAAGCGCCCTGTACCCCTTCCACACCTGGCTGCCCGACGCTTACGGCAAAGCCACCGCCACCTCCAGCGCGGTGCTTTCTTCTCTGGTTTCCAAGCTGTATATCTTCCTGCTCATCAAGATTTTCCTGCGCGCGGCGGGCTGGGAGGTATTCGCCCGCAGGATCGAGGACGTGCTGCTGCTCTACGCGGCGGCGGGCATGGTGATGGGTTCTGTCCACGCCATCCGGCAGCGGCGCCTGACCCGCATGGTGGCCTACTCCTCGGTGGCGCAGATCGGCTATATTTTCATGGGCATTTCCCTGGGCACGGAGGCGGGCATGGCGGCGGCTGTGTACCACATTCTGGCCCATTCCGCCGCCAAGGCCATGCTGTTCCTGTCCGCCAACCGCCTCCGGGAAGCCTCGGGGGATGAAGACGCCTTTTCCGCCCTGCGGGGAAGCGCCCTCCGCGCGCCGCTGGCGGGGCTGGCCTTTACGGTGGGCGCGTGTTCTTTGGTGGGCATTCCGGGCTTAGGCGGCTTTGCCAGCAAGATTTATTTAGCCAGCGCCGGCGTGGAAGCGGGCGGCCTGCGCATGGCGATCGTGCTTTTCGCTTTAGCGATCAGCACCTTGCTGAACGTGGCCTACATGCTGCGCAGTCTGCTGACGATTTACCGCAAAAAGGAAGAAACGGGAGAAACAGACCAAAGTATCCTTTGCCGGGACGGCCTCTTCGCCGTCGCGGTGACCGCGCTGATGGCGCTGACTCTGCTGCTGGGCCTGCTGGGCGGGCCGATCCTGCAATTGATCGAACATGGCATCCGTTTCTTTGCCTGATTGGAACGGGAGGATTTTAGTTATGAAGGCCTTATTGCTGGTTTTGACCGTACTGCTGCCCATCGTGCTGGCGCTGGTGTGGCGCTTCCGGCGTTTGGAGGGGAAAAGCCTGAACAGGGCCACCCTGTGTACCGTCGCCGCCGGGGCGTGCCTGGCCGCGCTTTCCGCCCTGCTGCCCCTGGAGGGGGAAATCTCCCTGCGCTGGACGGACATGCTCACCCTGTCCCTGCGGGTGGACGGGGTCAGCCGGGTGTGGCTTTTGCTCATCGCGGTGATTTGGCCTGGCGTTGCGCTGTACGCCACGGAATATTTAGAGCATGACGCGAATCCTGGCCGCTTCTTCCTGTTTTATACCATCACCCAGGGCGTCCTGCACGGGCTTGCCATGAGCGGCAACCTGGTCACCTTCTATATGTTCTATGAGGCCATGACCCTGCTCACCGTGCCCCTGGTGCTGCACAACATGGACAAGGAAGCGGTGGCCGCCTCCATCAAGTACCTGATCTATTCGGTGATCGGCGCTTCCGCCGCCCTGATCGGCATTTTCTTCGTGGGCGCTGTGGGCGGTACGGGGGATTTCGCGGCGGGCGCTCTGACTGCCGAGCAGTTAGCGGGCAGGGAAGGGCTGGCTATGGGCATTTTCATGGCTATGCTGGTGGGCTTCGGCGTGAAAGCCGGTATGTTCCCCATGCACGGCTGGCTGCCCACCGCCCACCCCGTGGCCCCGGCCCCGGCCAGCGCCGTGCTGTCCGGCGTTATCACCAAAATGGGCGTGCTTGGCGTGATCCGGGTGCTGTACTCCGTCGCCGGGGTGGAACGCCTGCGGGGCACATGGGTGCAGATGGCGCTGCTGGGCCTGACCACGCTCACCATCCTCATGGGTTCCCTGCTGGCGCTGAAAGAAAAGAAGCTCAAAAAGCGGCTGGCCTATTCCTCCGTTTCCCAGGTCTCCTACGTGCTGTTCGGCCTGTTCACCATGACGGAAATCGGCTTTGTGGGGGCCGTGCTGCACGTGCTTTTCCATTCCCTCATGAAGAATACCCTGTTCATGTCGGCGGGGTCCATCATCCATAAGACGGAAAAAACGCTGGTCACCGAAATGGACGGCTTAGGCCGCCGCATGCCCTGGACCTACGCTTTCTTCACTGTTGCCTCCTTAGGTCTGGTGGGTATTCCGCCCACCGGCGGCTTCATCAGCAAATGGAACCTGGCCCAGGGCGCGCTGGCGACGGGCCTTTCCGTCAACTGGATCGGCCCCACGGTGCTGCTGATTTCCGCCATCCTGACGGCGGCTTACCTGTTCACGGTGGTCATCAAGGGCTGTTTTCCCGGGGAGGACGTAAAGCCAGAACCTAACTGCGAGGCGGGCATCCCCATGCTGGCCCCCATGGCCGTTTTCGCGGCGCTGATCGTGCTGCTTGGCGTGTTCTCCGGTCCCATCATTTCCTATCTGGAAACCCTTGCTTCCACGCTGCTGTAAGGAGTCGTCGTCATGCTGCTGTTGATTTGCGGGCTGCTGCCGGTTGTTCTCGGCGGGCTGCTGCCCTTCCTGCGGATAAAAAGCCGAACGGTTCGCATGGTGTACGCCGTGCTTTCTTCCTGCGCCGTATCCGCGTTTCTGCTGTACCTGATCTTTGCGGAGACGGGGGAAAAGGCGCTGGAGCTGATCCGGTTTTCGGATGCTTTTCGCTTTTCCCTGCGCCTGGACGGGGCGGGGAAGGTCTATTTGACCGCGGCGGCGGTGCTGTGGCCTCTGGCCGTGCTGTACGCCGTGGAGTATATGCGCCACGAGGAGCGGGAGGGCAATTTCTTTGCCTGGTTCATCATCACCTACGGCGCGGCCATCCTGCTGGGCTGTGCGGACAACCTGTTCACCCTGTATATCGGCTATGAGTTTTTGACCCTGTGTACCGTGCCCCTGGTATGGCACAAGCGGGACGAGGAATCCACCCGGGCGGCGCTGATTTATATGCTGTACCTGATCGGCGGCGCGGCGCTGGGTTTCGTGGCCGTGCTGCTGGTACCGCGGGCGTGCGGCTTTGACGGCGCGTTCCGTTTGGGCGGTACGCTCTCCATGGCGGTTCGGAGTTATGTGGACCCCCTGTATCAATGGATCGCTTTGTTCGGCTTTTTGGGTTTCGGCGTCAAGGCGGCGGTGCTGCCCCTTTGCCGCTGGCTGCCCACCGCCTCCGTGGCCCCCACGCCGGTGACGGCGCTGCTCCACGCCGTGGCCGTGGTGAACGCGGGTGTGTTCGCGGTGCTGCGGGTGCTGTATTACGAAGTGCCCGCCAGCTGCATTCAGGGCGCCTGGCCGCAGACGGTGATGCTGTCCCTCTGCGCCGCCACCATCGTGTTCGCGGCGGTCATGGCCGTGCGGGAGCAGCACGTAAAGCGCCGTCTGGCCTGGAGTACGGTGAGCAATTTAAGCTATATGCTGCTGGGCCTTTCCTTGCTGACGGAGCAGGGCATGGCGGCGGGGCTTGCCCATTTGGTGTTCCACAGCCTGACCAAGATCATCCTGTTCTTCTGCGCCGGGGCGGTACTCACCCAGACCGGCCGCACCCAGGTGCGGGAAATGCACGGGCTTGGAAAGAAAATGCCCGTAGTGTTTTTGAGCTTCCTGCTGGCTGGCGTGTCGCTCCTCGGCGTGCCGCCGCTGCCGGGGTTCGTGAGCAAATACGCCCTGGTGACCGCCGCTTTCGCGCAGGGAAGTCCTTTGGCGATTTGCGGCGTTGTGGCGATCCTGCTGGCCGCGGTGCTGACGGTGATTTACGTTTTTACCATCGCTTATCCGGCCTTCTTTATGAAGCCGCGACTGTCGGCGGGGGAAACCGAACCCCGTGATCCCGGCCCCTGCATGAAAACCGTTTTCGCGGTGCTGGCGGCGCTGCTGGTATGCGCGGGGATCTTTGCCGGGTCGGTGATGCAGTACCTGACGAACCTGGCGGGAGGGGTGATCCGATGATTATCGTAATCATGCTGCTGCTTCCCGTCATTGGCGCGGTGATCGCCCCGCTGGCGGGATGGAGAAAGGGCGCGGTGCGGGAATTTGTTCTGCGCCTGTTTACCCTGGCGGAATTGGCCCTGGCTGGATGGCTGTTTTACCGGGTGTGGAACGGGGAAGAAATCGTCCTCAACGCTCCCGGCATGATCGGCTTGGGCTTAAGTTTCCGGGTGGACGTGTTTCGCGCCCTCTATGCCCTTTTGGCCTGCTTTATGTGGGCCATGGCCTGCCAGTTTTCCCTGCAATACTTCGCGGGCCACGGCTCGCACTTGGGCCGGTACGCCTGTTTTACCCTGCTGACCCTGTGCGGCGTAGTGGGGGTGTTCCTGTCCGACGATTTATATACCACCTTCGTGTTCTTTGAAATCATGTCCATCGCCTCCTATCCCTGGGTGGCCCACGAGGAAACGCCCGGGGCCATGCGGGCGGCCCAGACCTACTTGGGCGTGTCCGTGGCCTGCGGCATGGTGACCCTCATGGGCATGTTCCTGTGCTGGAGGGAAACGGGCAGCCTTGCCTTTGACGCGCTCCGGGAAAACGGGGAAAACGCGAAACTGATTCTGCCCGCTTGCCTCATGCTGGTGGGTTACTGCGCCAAGGCGGGCATGCTGCCCCTGCATATCTGGCTGCCCAAGGCCCACCCCGTGGCCCCGGCCCCGGCCAGCGCCCTGCTTTCCGGCATGCTGACCAAAACGGGTCTGTTCGGGGTCATCGCCATCGGTATGAACCTGATGGGGGAGAACCATGTATTCGGCCACGTGATGCTTGGCTTAGGCCTTGCCACCATGACCTTGGGCGCGGTGCTGGCGGTGTTCTCAGTGAACTTAAAGCGCACCTTAGCCTGCTCCTCCCTGTCCCAAATCGGATATATCACCGTGGGCCTGTCCTGCGCCATGCTGCTGGGCCATCATGGGGCGCTGGCGGCGGCGGGTACCGTGGGGCATATGGTGAACCATTCCCTTCTTAAGCTCTGCCTGTTCCTGTGCGCCGGTGCGGTGTACATGAAAGCCCACACCCTGGATTTAACGGCCCTGCGGGGCTATGGCCGGGGGAAATGGCTGCTTCATATTGTGTTTTTGATCGGCGCTCTGGGCCTCATGGGTGTGCCGGGCCTCAACGGCTACACCAGCAAAACCATGATCCACGAGGGGCTGGTGGAGCTGGCGGAGGAAATCGAAGGCTTTTCCCTCTACCGCCTTTGCGAATGGATTTTCCTCTTCGCGGCGGGCCTCACCACGGCCTATATGCTGAAGCTCTATATCTGCCTGTTCTGGCAGAAGAACCCCGACGAACACAGGCAGGCCCATTATGACGAAATCACGGGCCACGACCTCACCTTCCGTTCCGGCCTGGTGCTGGCGCTGACGGTGATTCCTCTGCTGGTGATCGGCCTGCTGCCCAATCAGGCATTGCTGCCCCTGACCAATTTGAGCGCCTCCTTCCTGAACCGGCCCGCCCTGAGCCATGAGGTGGCCTTCTTCTCCCTGACGAATCTCATCGGCGGCGGAGTCAGCCTGGTGATCGGCGTGACGGTGTATCTGTTCTATGTGCGCAAGCGCCTGTATACGGAAAAGGAAGGGTATCTCAACCGCTGGCCGAAGTGGCTGGATTTGGAGGAGCTTTTCTACCGCCCGGTCTTCACCCGCTTCCTGCCGTGGTTAGGCTGCACGGTGGCTTCCTTCTTAGACGGCGTCCCGAGCAGCAAACTGGTGATGGAATGGATTCCCAAGGGCGTTTCCGCTGTGTTCGGCTTCCTGGATCATCTGCCGGACAGCAAGCTGGTGAAGGAATGGATTCCCAAAGGAATCGCCTGGTGCTTCGGCTTCCTGGACCGTCTGCCGGAATCCAGACTGTTTTCCAAGGTGCTGCCGGGTATCTGCGTGGCCCTTGTGCGAGTTTTCGATGAATTAGTGGATCACGTGATGCTGCTCATCAAGGAGCTGTTCTTGACCAACCGGGAAGAGCTGACCCGCACCCGGAACCGCAGCGTCTTTTCCCGTTTGGCCTTTGCTGTGGCGGAGGGCCTGCACAGGCTGGGTCTTTTGCCGCAAAAGTATATTCACCGCAAATCCCCGGACGATTTACGGTACGGCACGTATCTCACCAACGCCATTTCCTTCGGCTTGCTGCTGGGCGGGGCGGGCGTCGTGGCCGCCATCCTGTATGTGTTTATCCGGATGGGCGTACAATAATCTCTTGACCGAGGAACCGGGAAGGAATATAATGGGAGACAGGAAGAGGTGAAAACATGCGGTGGCTGAATGATTTGGAGCGCCGGATCGGGCGGCATTATATTCCCAATCTGATGAAATACCTGACGCTGGCGATGTTAGGCGTCTTTATCCTGGAATATCTGCCGCTGCCCAAAAGCGCCTGGTATCTGCTGTACTTTGACCGGGCGCTGATCCTGCGCGGCGAAATCTGGCGCGTCATCACGTTCATTTTCCTGCCGCCTACCGGCAGCCTGATTTTTATTCTGATTAACCTGTATTTCTACTATTTCCTGGGCGCCAGCTTAGAAAGCCACTTTGGCGGGGCGCGGTTCAACATCTATTACGGTATCGGCATTTTGGGCAACATCGCGGCGGGCTTTCTGACGGGAACCGCCACCAATTCCTACCTGAACACCTCGCTGCTGCTGGCCTTCGCTGTGCTGTACCCGGATATGGAATTCATGCTGTTTTTCTTCCTGCCGGTGAAGGTGCGCTGGATCGGCTGGGCCTGGGGCCTGTACCTGCTGTATCAGCTGATCGTGGTTTCCTGGCCCTACAAGGTGGCCCTGGTGCTTTCCTTCCTGCCCTTTATCCTGTTCTTCGGGAAAAAGGCGTGGCTGCAATTGCGGATGGACGGGCGCAGACTGCTGCGCTGGATCAATACGAGAAAATAGCAAAAGGAGAAAAAGTCATGGAAAGGACACGCGCGGTAATCCTGGCGGCGGGAAAGGGTTCCCGGCTGCAGAGCGAACAGGCGGATATTCCCAAGGCCCTTCGGAAGGTGGGCGACAAAACCCTGATCGAACACGTGCTGGATGGCATCAGCTTCGTCAAGCCCGAGGATATCACCATCGTGATCGGCGTGCTGGGGGAGAAGATTCAGGCGTATTTGGGCGATAAGTACAATTACGCCTGGCAGAAGGAGCAGAAGGGCACCGCCCACGCCATGCTCTGCGCTGAATCCACGGCCTCCGGCTTTGACGGGCCGGTGCTGTGCCTGTACTGCGATATGCCCCTGCTTTCCCAGGCCACCTACAGCCGTATGGTGCGGGAGCATGTGGAGCAGGGCGCGGCCAATACCCTGCTGGCCGCCAAAATCCACCCCATTCCCGCCTTTGGCCGGCTGATCCGGAACGAAAAAGGGGAAGTTGTGGACATCGTGGAGCAGAGCGCCTGCACGGAGGAACAGAAGCTCATCGACGAAGTGAACGTGGGCATTCAGGTGATGCGGGGCGACATTATGTGGGACGCCCTGAAAAAGGTGCAGAACAACAATCCCAAGCATGAATATTACCTGACCGGCGTGGTGAAGGTGATCCACGAGATGGGCCTCAAAAATCACGCTGTCGTCACCGGCGACACACCGGAATACTGGGGCGTGAACAACATGGAAGAGCTGGAAAAGGTGGAAAAGTACCTGAAAAGCCGGAAGCAATGATTTTGCGGGGAAAAAACGCTGAAATGCCCGCAAAACTGGAAAAAAATTTCTAAAAAAGCTATACAAGCGCGAAAAGCTGTGCTATAATAGCGCCTGTAGTCCAAGCCAAGATCTGAATTTCAGGTGTTCTCCCGGTTTGATTCATCGTCAGCAGACGGATGCGTAGAGCCTTAGCGAACTACTGAACGTATCACGCGGTTTGGCGATAAAAATCAGGAGGTTATACCACCATGTATCAGGACAAGACCCTCACCTGCCGTGAATGCGGCAACGAATTCGTTTTCACCGCCAATGAGCAGGCTTTCTACGCCGAAAAGGGCTTCCAGAATGAGCCTGGCCGCTGCCCCGCCTGCCGCGCTGCCCGCCGTCAGAACGGTGGCAACCGCACCGAACGCCAGATGTACGAAGTCATCTGCGCGGACTGCGGCGTCAGCACCATGGTGCCCTTCCAGCCCCGCGGCGACAAGCCCGTGTACTGCCGTGAGTGCCTGGCCAAGCATCGCAACGATTATTGATTAAAACAACAAAAAAAGCGGTCAGCTTCGGCTGGCCGTTTTTCATTACATCGTAATTATTCAGTCGCGCATGAAAGCAGTGAGGAGTTAGGAGAGTGGAGATAGGAGATTGATATAGCCAAATCAAAGGACAAAAGCCGGACTTGTGCTTTTTGAAAACACTGTAAAACTCCTCTCTCCTATCTCCTATCTGTTCTTTACATCCCGATCGACTGAACAGATAACGTACATCAAAAGAAATCAAAACAGCTGTATTCTCCCGGCGATGACCTGGGCGAAGAACCCGTCGCTCTGGAAGATGGGGGCCAGAGTGCTTTGGGCCAGCATATCGTTGAAGTCTTCCATGGGGATGATGGTGCTGAGGATGGGGATCAAAAGGAACAGCACATACAGCAAAAGCGCTCCCCGGGCCAGGCCGAAAATGCCGCCCGCCAGCCAGTCCATCTGTTTGAGCAGGGGCAGCTCGAATACGTGCTTGATGAGGCTCACGAGGATGGACAGCACCAGATAGCACGCGGCGTATACCACGATAAAGCACAGAATGTTCACCGCCACGGCCACCACGGTGTTGGACACGTAATCGTTCACCGTGTTCAGCCCCGTTCCCTCGAAGGTCTGGTTTTTCAGGTTGCCCCGCAGGATGGAGGCGATGGATTCCGGCAGGTTCACGCTGTCCAGCACCTGCTGGATCACGCCGTCGGAAAGCTGGTTCACCGGCGTGGAAGCTAAGCTGTAATCGCCAACCCTTGTCACGGCGTCGGTATAGGTGGCTAGGGTGGAGGATATGCCCTGCTTGGAGCTGACCAGATCGGCCAGCTTGGGGCCGTAGGAAAAGGCCACCACAATGGAAATCAGGCAGCAGGCCACGGAAAGAACGGTCTGCACAAAGCCCCGGTACAGGCCGTAGATCACGCTGGCCCCGACAATCACCAAAATCACGATGTCGATAACGTTCATACATTCCTCCCTAAAGGATGCGGTTTATACAGATAACGAAGCAGAGCGCGGTTTTCTTCCGAAAAACAGGAAAATCATGCTGCTTCATGCAGACGTACCGAAGAAACTATCACAACGGGGGATTGTCAAGGGGAACGCCCCTTGACTGAAATCCGCACCGGCGGCGTGTACGCCGGGGGACGAACCACGGGCGACCGCCTGTGGCGGGCGTGGTGAGATCAGCCGAAAGGGAGCAATCTCCCCATGAAGGGGAGTTGCGACCTTTGAGGCTGCGGATTCGCGGGGGGTATGCAATACCCGCCCGCGCATTACTGCGAAGCTGAAAGCTAAGCAGTAATGATTAGTCGTCTCCCATTTTCAGCACGGCCATGAACGCTTCGCCGGGCAATTCCACCGTTCCGAACTGGCGCATGCGCTTCTTGCCTTCCTTCTGCTTTTCCAGCAGCTTCTTTTTGCGGGTGATGTCGCCGCCGTAGCATTTCGCCAGAACGTCCTTGCGCACGGCCTTCACCGTTTCCCGGGCGATGATCTTGCCGCCGATGGCCGCCTGGATGGGGATTTCAAACTGCTGGCGCGGGATCACGTCTTTCAGCTTTTCGGCGATGGACCGGCCCCTTCCGTAGGCTTTATCCTTGTGGACGATCATGGTGAAGGCGTCGCAGATGTCGCCGTTGAGCAGGATGTCCATTTTCACCAGCTCGCTGGCCTTGTAGCCGGTGATTTCATAATCATAGCTGGCGTAGCCCTTGGAACGGCTCTTGAGCTGATCGAAAAAGTCGAAAATCATTTCGTTCAGGGGCACATCGTAGAGCAATTTTATGCGCTTGCCCTCGTACTGCATATCAATGAAGGTACCCCGCTTGTCCTGGCATAGCTGCATGAGGGTGCCCGCGAAATCCTGGGGCGTGTAGATGGTGGCCCTGCAGTAGGGTTCCCGCATTTCGGCGATTTCGTTCACGGGGGGCAGGTTGGTGGGGTTGTCGATGCGCATTTCCGTGCCGTCTGTTTTCACGATTTCATAAATGACGCTGGGGGCGGTGGTGACCAAATCCAAATCGAATTCCCGCTCTAAGCGTTCCTGAATGATTTCCATATGCAGCAGACCCAAAAAGCCGCACCGGAAGCCGTAGCCCAGGGCCACGCTGGTTTCCGGCTCGAAGGACAGGGAAGCGTCGTTCATGCGCAGCTTTTCCAGGGCGTCCCGAAGGTTATCGTAATCCGCGCCGTCGGCAGGGTAAATGCCGCAGAACACCACGGGCTGCACTTCCTTGTAGCCGGGCAGGGGCGTTTCGGCGGGGGCGGCGGCGTCGGTGATGGTATCGCCCACCCGGGTGTCCCGCACGTCCTTGATGGAGGCGGAAATATAGCCCACGTCGCCGGGCAGCAGCTCCGCGCCGGGGTTATAGGAGGGGGAGAAGGTACCTACCTCCACCACGTCGAATTCCGCGCCGGTCTGCATCATGCGCATGCGCATGCCGGGATAAGCCCGGCCCTCCATGACCCGCACAAAGCAGATGGCCCCCCGGTAATTATCGTAAACAGCATCGAACACCAGCGCTTTCAGGGGCTTGGTTTCATCCCCCTTGGGGGCGGGGATCTTGTTGACCACCGCTTCCAGCACGTCCTCGATGCCGATGCCCATTTTGGCGGAGATCAGGGGCGCGTCGGAGGCGTCCAGGCCGATTTCTTCCTCGATTTCCTGCTTGGTTTCCTCCGGCTGGGCGGAGGGCAGGTCGATTTTGTTGATGACGGGCACCGTTTCCAGGTCGTGATCCAGGGCCATATACACGTTGGCCAGGGTTTGGGCTTCCACGCCCTGGGTGGCGTCCACCACCAGCAGCGCGCCTTCGCATGCGGCCAAAGCGCGGCTCACCTCATAGGAGAAGTCCACGTGGCCGGGGGTGTCGATCAGGTTCAGCACATAGGTTTCCCCGTCCTTGGCCTTGTACTGCATGCGCACGGCCTTGGACTTGATAGTGATGCCCCGCTCCCGCTCCAGCTCCATGGAGTCCAAAATCTGGTCCACCATCTGGCGCTGCTCAAAAACGCCGGTTTTTTCCAAAATCCGGTCCGCCAGGGTGGATTTGCCATGGTCGATATGGGCGATAATGCAAAAATTTCGGATACGGTTCAGACGGTCTTCCACGAAATGCTTCCTCCTTGCAGTCTTCACGGGCCTATTATACTGGATTCTCTGGGAAAAGGCAAACAAAAATGTTCATTTGGGAGCGGTGAGTACAAAAGACCCAGGCTGCAGTGAATCCGGCACGATTCGCGCAACTGTGCCATTTGGGAAGAACATTGACACAAAATCAATGCTGTAGTATTATACCTTTATCCTGGAAAATAGCGGGAAGATTCTCAAAGAAAGGAGAGGAAAACGCAATGAAACATGCATCCTGGATCAGATTTTTGAATGGGGTCGTTTTTTGCCTGGCGATACTCGTTTACGTTTCAGCGGCCGCGGCTTTTCTTGTTTTCGGATGGATAGGAATGGACGCGCTGATCGGTCTTTTTCCCGTATCGGAGGGCGCTTCCCATTTCGTGCGCACCCTCTTGCCTTATGTTTTTCTTGTACTTCCGCTTTTCTTTTTTCTTCTTGTGGTCATTCCTACTGAAACGGAATTCTTTAGTACCGCGAAGAATCTGTTTCATGATTGGAATGGGTGTAAATGCACCCTGTGCGGAAAAGTACGGAACCAAGAACACGATTGGAATCGCATTGGGTGCAAGTGCAAACGATGCGGAATGGAAAATCCGGAAAAGCATATTTGGGATAAAGCGACCTGCACATGCAAAGGATGCGGGAAGCATCACGACTGGGATGGCTGTACCTGCCGAATCTGCGGTGAAACGAATCATTCCTGGGACGGATGCACTTGCAGGACGTGCGGGGCAACGCGGGATTACGACCATAAATGGAGCTATCTCACGGACTATGACATGGTATGCGATCGCTGCGGGATAAGAAAAAGCCTCGGGGACGACGATACTTGACCGTTTCAGTGCGGTTTTGGCAAGGCAAAAAGTATTCTCGGCTTTAAAGATCGAATAAGCTGGTCTGCCGGTATTTTTCGGGGAATTCATGTAAATAAGAAAAGCAGTCGTCCGGGGTATGCAGCATGCCGTGTTCTTCGCAGAAGGTATGAAACAGCTTCATCAGCGCCGGGGCGTTGGGGCTGGGCACCTCGTAGGCGTTGCCATAACGCTGGATATAGGTCATTTTGAGGCCGGGAAAATGCTTGTCCAGGGCGGCGTAATAGTATTCCCGGTCCCCGTCCCGCAGGGTCAGACCCATATCGAAGCAAATGATGCCCTTCACGCCCGCTTCGGCGCAGGCATCTAATATGGAAAGGACGTTTTCTGACCTATCGTTGATAAAGGGCAGAATGGGGGTGAGCCATACCACCGTGGGGATGCCCCGGCGGCGCATTGCTTCCAATACTTCCAAGCGCCTTTGGGTGTTGCATACGTTGGATTCGATCAGGGAGCAAAGACGCTCGTCCCAGGTGGTCAGGGTCATCTGCACCACGCACTTGGCTTTGCGGTTGATGGCGTCCAGCAGGTCCATATCCGATAGAATCCGGTCTGATTTGGTCTGGACGGCGACGCCGAAACCGTGTTCTTCGATCACTTGCAGGCATTTCCGGGTCAGATGCAGGGTTTCTTCGCAGTGCATGTAGGGGTCGGACATGGAGCCGGTGCCGATCATGCAGGGCCTGCGCTTGGATTTGAGGGCCGCCGCTAAAAGCTCCGGCGCGTTCTGCTTGACCTCGATATCCTCAAAGGCGTGGGTAAACTGATAGCAGAGGCTGCGGCTGTCGCAGTAAATGCAGCCGTGGGTGCAGCCCCGGTAAATGTTCATACCGTAGAACCCGTTCCCACCGGTCAGGATGCCCTTGGCGTTGACAAAATGCATGCTCTTGTCTCCTACATTCAATCGTATATTCGTATAAAAATAGAAAAGAAGGGCGATGAACCTGCCTATGCTCATCACCCTAACCAGAATAAACCAGAAAAGCCTTTTATGGCTTTCTCGGAAGGGGGTCTGGGGGAAACCGCTCTTTAGCAATACGGCTTTAGACGTATTGCGCGATACCATTCATGTATCTTAGAACTGCAGCGCGGGCAAGCGAAGCGCAGGCCGTGTGTTGCGATTCAAAGAATGGGTTCCCCCAGAAAATTTTTCCACAGTTATCCGCGAATCTCTTTCACGATGTCAGCGGCTTCCTTGACCAGCGCCAGCACCTGATCGAATTTGCCTTCCTTCACCAGCGCGCCGTTGACCATCCAGCTGCCGCCGCAGGCCACGATCTTGTCATAGGCTAAATAGTCCCGCACATTGGCGGCGCTGATGCCGCCGGTGGGCATGAATTGCAGGTTCACATAGGCGGCGCATACAGCCTTGATCATTTTGAGGCCGCCCGAGGGTTCGGCGGGGAAGAATTTCAGCACGTCCAGCCCCAGACTCATGGCCGCTTCGATTTCGGTGGGGGTGCATACGCCGGGGGTCATGGGCACGCCCTTTTTCAGCACGTATTCGGTCACCTTGGGATTGAAGCCCGGGGAGACCACAAACTTCGCGCCCGCGTCGATGGCCCGGTCGGCCTGCTCGGTGGTGAGTACGGTGCCCGCGCCTAAGATCATATCGGGATAGGCCTTCGCCAGCTGACGGATGGATTCTTCGGCGGCGGCGGTGCGGAAGGTGACTTCCGCGCAGGGCAGACCGCCCTTCATCAGGCATTCGCCCAGGGGCAGGGCGTCCTTCACGTCGTTCAATACCACCACGGGCACAATGCCGATTTTTTTCAGCTGCTTCATCATTTCAGTCATGAGAATCAATCCTCCGTTTCCATGGTTTTTCTCAATTTTACCATGAAAACGCCCTTTTCGCAACCGTTTCATAAACCCGACCCGCAATATTCTTTCGGAATTTGTGCTTGTCAAGGACGGCTTTTTGGACTATAATTATATATCGGTATGAAAAGCCTGCATTTTTGCGTATGATACGCACGAAAGGAAGGGGCCGACATGAGTAAAGTACATATCTTTGACCATCCGCTGATCCAGCACAAGCTGAGCATCATGCGTGCGAAGGAAACCGGATGCAAGGAATTCCGTGAGCTGCTGGATGAAATCTCCATGCTGATGGTGTATGAAGTGACCCGCGATCTGCCTACGGCGGAAATCGAAATCGAAACGCCCATCTGCGCCATGAAGACCAAGATGCTGGCGGGCAAGCCCATCGGCATCATTCCCATTCTGCGCGCGGGCCTGGGCATGGTGAACGGCATGCTGAACCTGTTCCCCAACGCCAAGGTGGGCCATATCGGCCTCTATCGCGACCCGCAGACCCTGGAGCCTGTGGAATACTACTGCAAGCTGCCCGACGACGCCGAGCATCGCCAGCTGATCGTGCTGGATCCCATGCTGGCTACCGGCGGCAGCGCCTCCGCGGCCATTTCCTTCATTAAACAGCGGGGCTGCAGCAACATCCGTCTGGTCAACCTGATCGCCGCGCCGGAGGGCATTGCCCGGGTGCAGAAGGATCATCCCGACGTGGACATTTACGTGGCTGCCTGCGACGAAAAGCTCAACGACCACGGCTACATCGTGCCCGGCCTGGGCGACGCGGGCGACCGGCTGTTCGGCACCAAGTAAGCGAGGGCGGCAAGATCATGAAGGTTCAGCCCGCCGTACAGGCGGAAACCAAGAAAATGGCTTTGGGCGTGGGCGTACTCACGGTGCTGATGATCGCCGTGTTCCTGGTGATCCGGCAATTTGATTATACCGTGCTGCTGGGGGCAATCTTAGGCTTCGCCGCCGCCGTGGGCAACTTCTTCCTGATGGCGCTCACCGTGCAGAAGGTGACGGGGGATATGCCCGTGCTGCCCAAAAAGGAAGAAGAAACCGAGGAAACAGAGGAAGAAGAAAAGGAACGGCCCTTGAGCGACGAAGCCAAGCAGGCGGGCAAGCAAATGCAGCTTTCCTTCCTGCTGCGGATGCTGATGCTGGGCGGCGTGGCGGCGCTGGCGCTTTCCACATCCGTTCTAAACCCCTGGGCCACCCTGCTGCCCATGCTGTTTCCCCGCATCGTGATCGCCCTGCGAAGCCTGTTTGAAAATAAACAGAAGGAGGCATGAAAATCCCTGTGGAAAACAAAAAAAATTCCCGGCTGGTGGATGCCCTTCTGGTGCTGCTGATCATCCTGCCGCTGGCGCTGGCTATGGCGCTGAAAATCTGCACCACGCCGGACGCGCCGCTGGAAGACGGCGTGGTCATCTCCGGCGCGCGGGTGTACTTTTACATCATCAAGCCCGACTGGCCCATCACGGAGGCCCAAGTCAATTCCTGGGCGGTGATCCTGTCCATTTTGGGCGTGTGCCTGTATTTGACCCACGGAATCAAGGTGATTCCCGATTCCAAAAGGCAGCTGGCGGCGGAGTGGATCGTGGACACGGTCAATAAGCTGGTGAAAAGCAACATGGGCGAACAGTTCATGGGCTTTGCGCCCTTCGTGGCCGGTATTTTGGCCCTGTCCGCCCTCTCCAGCCTGAGCAGTTTGCTGGGCCTGTTTGCCCCCACGTCCGATTTGAACATCGTGTTAGGGTGGGCCATTCTGGTGTTCATCCTGATCACCCATTACAAGCTCAAGGGCGGATTGTGGAATTACATCAAGGGCTTTTTCAGCCCCATTCCCGTATTCGCGCCCCTGAACATCATCGGCGAGGTGGCTACGCCCATTTCCATGTCCTTCCGTCATTACGGCAACGTCATGAGCGGCATGGTCATCTCCACCCTGATCGCCTACGCCCTGCGAAGCCTGTCCAACATGCTGCTGGGCTGGCTGCCGGGCATGCTGGGCAAGATCCCCTTCCTGCAAGTGGGTCTTCCCGCCGTCCTGTCCCTGTACTTCGATATCTTCTCCGGCTGCATGCAGGCGTTCATTTTCGCCATGCTGACCATGATGTTCGTGGCAACGGCAGTGCCGGAAGAATAATAAACAGGGACGAGAAAGAACCCAAAGGGAAGAAAAGAAAATTCCCCTTACGCCTTTCTTGGAAAGGGGTCTGGGGGAAACCATTCTTTGGACCCCAAAGAATGGTTTCCCCCAGAAAAATGTCCGTCTTCGGTGCAAAGCGGTTCGTCCGCATATTACAACATTTGAGGAGGTTTTCCCATGCTTGAAATCGCCATTGGTATCATTCTCGGTTGCTGCGCCATCGGCGCTGGTATCGCCCTGATCGCCGGTATCGGCCCTGGTATCGGTGAAGGCCAGGCCGTTGCCAAGGCCTGCGAAGCCGTGGGCCGTCAGCCCGAAAGCCGTTCCGCCGTCACCTCTACGCTGATCTTAGGCTGCGCCCTGGCCGAAACCACCGGTCTGTACGGCCTGATCATCGGCATCCTGCTGATCTTCGTGGCCCCCGGTTCCTTCGTGGGCATCCTCAAGAGCGCCATCGAATGGAGCAAAACCATCCTGTAACGGCAGGCGCTGACCCTGATACAAACCCTTGATTAGAAAGGCTGAGAAGATGCAGTCATTGGATATTATTTCTGTCAACCTGTGGAATACGCTGCTTTCCCTGGCTAATCTGGTCATCATTTTCCTGATCCTCAAAAAGTTCCTGTTCAAGCCCGTCCAGAAGGTGATGGCCGAAAGGCAGAGCCAGGTGGACAAAATCTATTCCGACGCCGATGAAAGCCTGAATTCGGCTAAGGAAATGAAGCAGGAATACGAGCAGCGCCTCGCTTCCGCGCGCCAGGAGGCGGATTCCCTCATCAAGACCGCCACCCAGAACGCCCAGCGCAAGAGCGACCAGATCGTGGCCGAGGCCAACAGTCAGGCCAGCCACGTGAAGCAGAAGGCGGAAGCTGAAATCGCCCAGCAGAAAAAGCAGATGTTAAAGGACGTGCGGAGCGAAATCTCCGAACTGGCCGTGGACATCGCTTCCAAGGTGGTCGAGCGCGAGATCAGCCAAAAGGATTACGATGGCTTTGTGGACCAATTCATTCAGAATGTTGGTGAGCAGCCGTGACGGAATTTGGCAGAGAATACGGCGAGGGGCTGTACGCCCTGTGCGCCGAGGAAAAGCTGGACCGAGCGGTGCTGGAAGAGGTGCAGACCCTCCAGAAAGCCTTCCGGGAAAATGAAGCGTTTCTTCACCTGCTGGGCAACATGACCATGAGCAAGGAAGAGCGCGTCAGGATCGTGGACGAAACCTTCCAGGGCCAAATCCACGAATACACCCTGAATTTCCTGAAAATTCTGGTGGAGCGGGGGGCCGTTCACGCCTTTTCGGAGTGCGCTGCCGCGTACCAGGAAAGCTATTTCCGGGACCATCAGGTGGCCGTGGCGGAAGTGACCACCGCCAGCGCGCTGAGCGATAACCAGCGCGAAAAGCTGATCGAGAAGCTGAAAAAGCTCACCGGGAAGGAAATCGTCGTCAAGGAAAAGATCGACCCGTCGGTATTGGGCGGGGTGTTGCTGCAAATGGATGGAAAGCGGTATGACAATACTGTTCGCCACCGGCTGGCAGCCATCAAACAGACCATCATGGAGGAATGAGGCAAGCGCCGAAAGCCCGTGATTGGATGTATGGATTGAAAGCGGTGATACGATGCAATTGAAGCCCGAAGAAATTTCAAAGCTGATCAAAGAGCAGATCAGGCATTACAACAATAAAATTTCCCAGAGCGATACCGGCACCATCATCATGATCGGCGACGGCATCGCTCGCGCCACGGGCCTGGACCAGTGCATGGCCAACGAGCTGGTGAAATTCCCCAACGGGGAATACGGCATGGCCCTGAACTTAGAAGAAAATTCCGTGGCCATCGTTATGTTAGGCACGGACGAGGGCATCCGCGAGGGGGACACTGTGGAGCGCACGGGCCAGGTGGTTTCCGTGCCCGTGGGCGAAGCCATGATCGGCCGCGTGGTGAACGCGCTGGGCCAGCCCATCGACGGCAAAGGTCCCATGGAAACCAAGGAGATGCGCCCCATCGAGCGCAACGCCCCCGGCATCATCCAGCGCAAGAAGGTTTCCGTGCCTTTGCAGACCGGCATCAAGGCCATCGACAGCATGATCCCCATTGGCCGGGGCCAGCGCGAATTGATTATCGGCGACCGCCAGACCGGCAAAACCGTCATCGCCACGGACACCATCATCAACCAGAAGGGCAAAAACGTGATTTGCATCTACGTGGCTATCGGCCAGAAGATGTCCACGGTGGCCCAGCTGGTGGATACATTGGAAGCGGCGGGCGCGCTGGAATACACCACGGTGGTCAGCGCTTCCGCCAGCGAATTGGCGCCTCTCCAGTACATCGCCCCCTATTCCGGCTGCGCCATGGCGGAATATTTCATGGATCAGGGCAAGGACGTGCTGATCATCTACGACGATCTGAGCAAGCACGCGGTGGCCTACCGCGCCCTGTCCCTGCTGATCCGCCGCCCGCCGGGCCGCGAAGCGTACCCCGGCGACGTGTTCTATCTGCATAGCCGCCTTTTGGAGCGCTCCGCCCGGGTGGACGCGAAATACGGCGGCGGCTCCATCACCGCCCTGCCCATCATCGAAACCCAGGCGGGCGACGTGTCCGCCTACATCCCCACCAACGTGATTTCCATCACCGACGGCCAGATTTTCCTGGAAACCGAGCTGTTCCACAGCGGCATCATGCCGGCCATCGACCCCGGCATTTCCGTCAGCCGCGTGGGCGGCGACGCGCAAATCAAGGCCATGAAGAAGGTGGCGGGCAGCTTGAAGCTGCTGTACAGCCAGTACAGGGAATTGCAGTCCTTCGCCCAGTTCGGCTCCGATTTGGACGCGGACACCAAGGCCCGACTTGCCCAGGGCGCGCGCATCGTGGAGGTTTTGAAGCAGAACCGCAACCATCCCGTGGCCGTGGAAAATCAGGTGTGCATTTTCTACGCCGTCACCCACGATTTCCTGAAGGACGTGGAAGTGAAGGACGTGGCCGAGTACGAAGAAAGCCTGTACCAGCGTATGGCCGCCCAGCATGGGGACGTGCTGGACGCCATTCGGGAAACCGGCCTGCTCTCGCCTGAAACGGAAGGCAAGCTAAAAGCGGCGCTGGAAGGCTTCACGAAAGATTTCATCAAAACCAAGCAGTAAGGAGGGATTTGCATGGCCGGATCGTCCATGAAGGCCATCAAGTTGCGCATCAAAAGCGTGGAAAGTACCATGCAGATCACCAAGGCCATGCAGCTGGTGGCTACCTCCAAGCTCCGCCGCGCCAAGGAGCGCATGGAAAACAGCAAGCCCTTCGCCACCGTCTCCCGGGAAACGCTGATGGAGGCCGTGAGCCAGTGCGATGCGCAGACCACGCCGTTTATGGAAAAACGGGAAGTGAAAAACCGGTGCTACGTGGTCATCGCCGGGGAACGGGGCCTGGCCGGGGGCTACAACGCCAACGTGTTCAAGGCCGTCGCCGCCCACGCGGGGGATACGCCCTACTGCGTGCTGCCCATGGGCAAAAAGACCATCGATAAATTCCAGCATTTGCATGTGAAGCTGCTGGACGAAAGCCTGTTCCACGTGGAGGGCTTGGGCGTAAGCATCTGCTTTCGGCTGGCGAACCAATTGATCGAGGGCTACAAAAACGGGGACTATGACGAACTGGTGCTGGTGTATACCACCTTCCAGTCCATGATGAGCCAGGAAGTGCGCGTTGAGCAGCTGCTTCCCATCGAGAAGCCGGAGGATGAAGACGCGCGGAACGTGGTCACCATTTACGAGCCCAGCCCGGCGGAACTGCTGGAACAGGTGATGCCCGATTATTTGGGCGGACGGCTGTACAGCGCCGCCTGCGATTCCTACGCCAGCGAAATTTCCGCCCGCCGCAACGCCATGGATTCCGCCACCAAAAACGCCGGGGAAATGATCAGCGATCTGCGGCTGAAATTCAACCGGGCGCGGCAGGGAGCCATCACCCAGGAAATCACCGAGATCGTGGCGGGCGCGGAGCACTAAATATTCCCTCTCGAAAGGAGAAACCCCATCGTGAGCGAGAAAAACATCGGCAAGGTCGTTCAGGTCATCGGCCCCGTGCTGGATATCCGGTTCGAGGACGGGAAGCTGCCTGAATTGCTCAATGCCATCGAGATTCAGAACGGCGACAAGAAAATCACCGCCGAGGTGGCCCAGCATATCGGCGACAACGTGGCCCGCTGCATTT
Source organism: uncultured Christensenellaceae bacterium (assembly GCA_905234985.1). Taxonomy (GTDB): domain Bacteria; phylum Bacillota; class Clostridia; order Christensenellales; family Aristaeellaceae; genus RUG563. Next base: position 18,926 of record CAJOJQ010000006.1, on the reverse strand, counting down.
CCATGAACGCCACCGACGGCATGGTGCGGGGCCTGGACGCGGTCGATACCGGCAGCCCCATCACGGTGCCGGTGGGCAACGAATGCCTGGGCCGCATCTTCAACCTGCTGGGCCAGGCCATCGACGAGCAGCCCGATCCCGTCACGGCGGAACGCTGGCCCATCCATCGCCCCGCCCCCTCCTATGAGGAGCAGGAAAGCTCCGCCGAGATCCTGGAAACGGGCATCAAGGTGGTGGATCTGATCGCTCCCTACGCCAAGGGCGGCAAAATCGGCCTGTTCGGCGGCGCGGGCGTGGGCAAAACCGTGCTGATCATGGAGCTGATCAACAACGTCGCCAAGCAGCACGGCGGCCTGTCCGTATTCGCGGGCGTGGGCGAGCGCACCCGCGAGGGCAACGACCTGTACAACGAAATGAAGGAGAGCGGCGTTATCAACAAAACCGCCCTGGTGTACGGCCAGATGAACGAGCCGCCGGGAGCGCGTATGCGCGTGGGCCTTTCCGGCCTTACCATGGCCGAATACTTCCGCGACCGGGAAAACCAGGACGTGCTGCTGTTCATCGACAACATTTTCCGTTTCACCCAGGCCGGTTCCGAGGTGTCCGCTCTGCTGGGCCGCATGCCCAGCGCCGTGGGCTACCAACCGACGCTGGCGACGGAAATGGGCGCGTTGCAGGAGCGCATCACCTCCACCAAGAAAGGCTCCATCACCTCCGTGCAGGCAGTGTACGTGCCCGCCGACGACCTGACCGACCCGGCCCCCGCCACCACCTTCGCCCATCTGGACGCGACCACCGTGCTGAGCCGCGCCATTTCCTCCCTGGGCATTTATCCGGCGGTTGATCCCCTGGATTCCACAAGCCGCATCTTGAGCCCCGAAATCGTGGGCCATGAGCATTACGAAGTGGCCCGCAGCGTGCAGAGCATTTTGCAGCGCTACAAGGAATTGCAGGACATCATCGCCATCATGGGCATGGACGAACTGAGCGACGAAGACAAGCTGATCGTGGCCCGCGCCCGCAAGGTGCAGCGCTTCCTCAGCCAGCCCTTCTCCGTGGCCGAGCAGTTCACGGGCATGGAGGGCAAGTATGTGCCCCTGAAAGAAACCATCCGGGGCTTTAAGGAAATCATCGAGGGCAAGCACGACGATCTGCCCGAGAGCGCGTTCCTGTTCGTGGGCACCATCGACGAAGCGGTAGCCAAAGCCAAAAAGGGTGAGTGACCATGGCCACATATCATCTGCAAATCGTCACCCCGGACCGGATGGTGTATGACGGGGAGGCGGAAAAGATCATCCTGCGCACCGTCAACGGCGACGTGTGCATCCTGCCCCATCATATCGACTACGCCGTGCCGCTGGCGATTGGCGAAGCCCGGATCACAGACGGACAGGGCAATACCCGCCTGGCCGCCTGCAATAACGGCATGCTCAGCGTACACGGCAGCGAAGTGCGCGTGGTGGCCGTCACCTTCGAGTGGGCCGACGATATCGACCTGGAGCGCGCCCGCCGAGCGGAGGAAAGCGCCAAGGAAATGCTGGAGAAGCTGCAGCGCGAGGACGTGGATTACAACGTGGCCGAAGCCAGACTGAAACGCGCCCTGACACGAATCCAAGTGAAGGGATAACGAAAAACGGAGAAGCCTTTTCGACGGGAAGCTTCTCCGCTTTTCTATGCTTTTTTCAGTCGGTAAAAGGAGTTGAGAGTTGGGAGTTGAGAGTTGAGATTATAGATAGTTGATATGATAATAGACCAAGCATCGGACACTTATACATCTCAACTCTCAACTCTACACTCTCAACTCTTCCATTAACCGTTATATCCTCTGGGGTTCTGCTTCTGCCAGTTCCAGGCGTCGCGGCACATGGCGTTCAGGTCGCGCTTGGCTTCCCAATGCAGCAGTTCTTTGGCGCGGGTGGCGTCGGCATAGCACACGGCGATGTCGCCGGGGCGGCGGGGAGTGATTTCGTAGGGGATTTTCAGGTCATTGGCCTGCTCGAAGGTATGCACGATATCCAGCACGCTGTAGGGGGTGCCGGTGCCTAAGTTGAAGATTTCCACGCCGCTGCGCTTGATGGCGTATTCCAGGGCGGCCAAATGGCCTTCCGCCAGGTCCATCACGTGGATATAGTCGCGTTCGCCGGTGCCGTCCCGGGTGGGATAATCGTCGCCGAACACCCGCAGGTGATCCAGCTTGCCGGAAGCCACCTGGCAGATGAAGGGCATCAGGTTGTTGGGGATACCGGCGGGGTCTTCACCGATGCGGCCGCTTTCGTGAGCGCCGATGGGGTTAAAGTACCGCAGCAGGATAAAGGAACGGGTAGGATCGGCGGCGGCCACGTCGGTCAGGATGCGTTCGCTGATCCACTTGGTCCAGCCGTAGGGATTGGTGCAGCCGGTGGGAAAATCCTCCCGCAGGGGCATTTCCTGATTCGTTCCGTATACGGTGGCGGAGGAGGAAAACACCAGCACGTTGCAGTTGTATTTGGGCATCACCTTGCACAGCACCATGGTGGCGTCCAGGTTGTTCTGGTAATACTTGAGGGGCTTCGCCACCGATTCGCCCACGGCCTTCAGCCCGGCGAAATGGATCACCGCGTCGATGGGGTACTGTTCAAACACGCGGGTCACGGTCTTTTCGTCGGTGCAGTCGCCCACGATCAGGGGGGCCTGTTTGCCGGTCAGCTCCTGCACCCGGCGCAGGGATTCGGGGCTGGAATTGTCCAAATTGTCCAACACGATCACGTCATGGCCCGCCTGAAGCAGGCACAGGGCCGTATGGGAGCCGATATACCCGGCTCCGCCGGTCAGCAATACGCGCATGGTATTTCCTCCTTGCAGTAAGTTCACTACACATGATAAGGGCAAAGGAACCCTTGTGTCAAGACAAATTGTAAAATATTGATTTATTCTTGTTACTACTCAGCCTACGGCTTCGTAGTAACGTGCGGGCGGGTATTGCATACCCCCGCGAATCCGCAGCCTCAAAGGTCGCAACTCCCCTTCATGGGGAGATTGCTCCCTTTCGGCTGATCTCACCACGGGCGAAACTCCCGCCACAGGCGGTCGCCTGTGGTTCGTCCCCCCGCACAGATTTTCCTAAAATCCCTTCGGGATTTCCGGGCGGAAAATCTATTTCTTTCAGTCGTCTTCGCTCCTTGCAGAAATTTTCCGTCCTCCCGGCGTACACGCCGCCGGTGCGGATTTCAGTCAAGGGGCGTTCCCCTTGACAATCCCCCTTGATGACGTTTCTCGGTGATTCTTCCGAGGGGCTGAGCAGTAACTTATTCTTCGAGCCATCCCCTGTATACGGCGATATCATATACGCCCTGGGCCATGCCCTCGGCCAGCCATTGCTGATAAACGGGATAGGACAGCAGGTAATCCTCCCGGGGGGTGGACATCATGCCCATTTCGATCAGGAAACAGGTCATCTTCGCCCAGTTGTTGCCCACAAACTGATCCGAAAGAATCACCAGCCCGTACCGATCCTCCAGGGGAAGGCCGACGCCGGTTTTCATGGCGTTGATCATCAATTCGCCCATGGCCCGGTAGGTGGCCGGATCGGCCACGGCCTTGGCGTAATCGGAATGCAGGGGGGCGTAAACGGAAAAGCCTAACTTGTTTTTGTTTGCCCGTAAATCGGCGTGGAGCCGCAGCATGATATGCGCCCCGGCGTCGGCGGCAATCTGGCAGCGCTCCTGATTGGAATGAAACACGTCCTGGCTTTCGCGGGTCATGACCACCGTCGCGCCCTGGCGCAGCAGCTCATCCCGCAGCTTCATGCCGATTTCCAGCACCACGATGGATTCCTTGCGCAGGGTCAGCGCGCCCTGGGCCATACCCGAGGTGCCGGTGGTGGAGCCGCTCAGACCCGGCCCGATGGGTTCCTTTACCGGGTGTCCGTTTTCCTGATGGCCGGGGTCGATGCACACGGTCACGCCGGAAAGGCGGCCTTCCTGCCGTTCCACGGGGGCGGGGGCTTCATAGGCTTTGCGGGCTTCGGCCTGGGCCAGCACTGCGCCCTTTCCCGAAAGGAGCTTCACCGTGATCAGCGCGCGGGCGTAGGTCAGGGGCATTTCGATTTCCCCGGCATACAGCCCGTTTTCCTGGGGATAAACGGGAAATTCAATTTCCTGCTCCTTGCTGTGGGCCTTGAGCAGCAGATAATCCGTGCCGGGGCAGGAAAAAGAGTAGCGCACGCCCGAAACGGTTTCCTCCAGCCGCAGGCCGGTCACCTTTCCCGAGGCTTTTCCGGAGGGCGCCTGATAGCCGGACGCGGCGGGCAGCGCGGCGCTGCCGGAAGCCAGCGTCTTTTTGCCGTCAAAGGAGTTGATGGTGATTTTCACCGTTCCGCCCGCCTGGGAATAGCGCAGGGGGATGGTTCCTTCAAAATGGCCGTCCGGAGCGTAAATCACCATTTTTCCGTTTTCCTTGGGCGCGGTGTAGGACATAAGAAGAAAATCCTGATCCGGCAGATCCACGGAATAGGAGACGGCGCATTCCTCCGGCGTCAGCTGGACGCCCACCGCGGCGCTGGCGCAGGAAAAGGGCAGCAGCAGAAGAAGCAGAAGAAACGGAAGCAGCTTTCCGAAACGCATAACAAACCGTCCTTTCGTTTTTTCCAATTTCTTTCCTATTTTATCATGGTTTGGCAGAATTGGCAATTGTGGGAGTGAAAATATTATGATAAAATGTTACTACTCAGCCTACGGCTTCGTAGTAACGCGCGGGCGGGTATTGCATACCCCCCGCGAATCCGCAGCCTCAAAGGTCGCACTTCATGGGGAGATTGCTCCCTTTCGGCTGATCTCACCGCCGATGAGATTCCCGCCGCAGGCGGTCATCGGCGGTTCGTCCCCCACGGTTTTTCCTGTCGCACCTTCGGCGCTCCCGGGCGGAAAAACCGCAAGGTAGGAAAATTTCTTTCAGTCGTCTTCGCTCCTTACAGAAATATTCCGTCCTCGCGGCGTACACGCCGCCGCTGCGGATTTTCGTCAAGGAGAGTGCCCCTTGACAATCCCCCGCCGATACCGTTTCTTCCTCGGCTTCCCAGGGGTGGCATAGTAGTAACGATAAAAACAGCGGAGAAAAGAAAGAGGAGGACGGCATGAACCTGAAACATAAAAAAAAGGCCCATCAGGTGGGCCTGCTGGGCAGGCTGATGGCAAAGCTGCCGTCGTCCTGGCCTTTGCTGTATCCGCTTTACCTGGCGGCGCAATTGGATACGGTGGAAGAAACCTATGCTTCCGACAGGTGGCCGAAGGAATTTGACGGCTTGAAAGTGGCCTATGTGTCCGATATCCATTACGGCTCCCTGCTGGGGGAGGATCGGGTGAGAAGGTTAGCGGAGCGGGTGAACGCCCTGCAGGCGGATATCGTGCTGCTGGGGGGCGATTACGGCGAGCATTCCCACGGGGCGGTGGATTTTTTTCGGCTGAAGCCGGGCTTCAAGGCGAAGATCGCCGTGCTGGGCGCGTTCGGCAATCACGACCGCACCCTGCCGGAAGAAAACGTGGAAAGAATCGCCCAGGTCATGCGGCAGGACGGCGTGATCCCCGTGCTGAACGACGCGTATCTGCTCAGCCGAAACGGAAAACAAATCGCCTTTACCAGCGCCGACGATTTTTTCAACGGCAAGCCGGACCTGGAAAAGCTGGCCGCACTGTGCGAAAAAGCGGATTTTACCGTGTTCTTTCCCCATAATCCCGATATCCTGCCCGAAACGCAGAAAATGCCCGGCGGCCTCTTTTATCAGCTGGCCATTTGCGGGCATACCCACGGGGGACAGGTGACCGTCTGCGGCAAAGCCGTCAAATCTTCCAGCATCTACGGCAACCGGTACCTGTCCGGCTGGTTCAGGGAGGCGGGGGCCGATATCCTGGTGAGCAACGGCGTGGGCGCGTCGGGCTTTCCCGTGCGGCTGGGCGCCAGGGCGCAGATTCATCTTTTGACCATGAAAACCAAAGTATAGAAAAACATAGAAAAAGCCCCCGGCTGGGAAGCGAAGCCCGCCGGAGGCGCTTTTGTTCATGATGGGTGCGGGGGCATAAGTTTTTGCCGCGGCGGAGGATCATACCGCGTCCCGCATTTCCTCCTTGACCGTGTATCCGTCGATCGCTTCCAGGAACTTGGGAATGTCCTGGCTGTTCATGCTGCCGGTGTCCAGGAACATATGGTCCCGGGCGGAATACATCATGGCCAGGATGCCCAGCGTGGATTTGGGATCAATGTGGAACTTGCCGGAACGAAGGGAAATATCGTTCCCAAATTCCTTGCAGATGCTGCTCAGCTTCTCCGCAGCCTTCATCGAATCGACGTGAATGTGAATGTTCATGGAGCCTCCTTTCGCAAAACGATCCGTTTTGCAGAACACCGGAAACGTTTCCGGAAAATTTGCAGGCCTCTCCACTCCTGCAACCGTAGTATAGCACGGGGCCAATGAACGCGCAAGACGGCAGAGCCGCCACACTTTTTTTGTACTTTTTGTGAGGGATGTACATATTGGAAACGGAAATTACATTGTATGATATGGATTTGGAAAATACATGATCGAAAATGACATGTGCGAGGCCCAAACGGGGGGTTTGGAAATTCTTCCATACTATCCCTTGCTTCTGATTCGGGAACATGGTACAATATATAGGAAATCCCAAGCTGCTTGCAAGAGGAGGCACGAATGAGCTGCATTGACCTGGTGATCAAAATCGGTTCCATGGCGCTGATCCGCCGGGAAGATAATGATATCGACTACAACATTTTCGCGCGGCTGGGCAGCGAGCTGAAGCCCGGCATGCTGCTGGTATCCTCCGGGGCCACGGAGATCGGGCGGCTGGATTATCTGAAACGCACGGGCAAAATGCTGGAGGGTGACCCGGAGCAGAATAAAACCGATTATTCCGCCCAGGGCCAGGCCATCCTGATGGAAAACTACCGCCGCTTTATCCGACCCGAATACGGCGTTCGCCAGGTGCTGGTGGAGCATAACCACTTTAACGACGCCCAGAAGCGGCAGCACCTGTACGGGCTGCTCACCCGGGCGGCGGAACAGAAGGCCGTGCCCATTATCAATTACAACGACTGCGTGAGCGACGAAGAAAACCGCAAAATGGAATTGATGAGCCTCCAGGCCCGGAACCCCGACGCCCAGGTGGTGGAATGCGTGGACAACGACGAAACCGCGGCGGTGATCGCGGAGTTGGTGCATACCAAAGAGCTGATCCTGCTCACGTCCACGGAGGGCATTTACGCCGATCCCGCCGATCCCAGCACCCTGGTGAGCGAAATCACCGCGCCCGACGCGGAAACGCTGACCCGAAAGGTGCAGGAATGGCAGACCCACTGCGTGGGCGCGTCCCGTGCCGGGGCCAACGGCGCGGGGGCCAAGCTGGAATACGCCCTGCGCTGCGCCCGGACGGGCGTTCAGGTGTACATTGCCCACGCCCGTTACCCCATCGCCAAAATTCTGTCCGGGCAGGTTCGCCGCACCCGGATCGCCATTGAATGAATCATGATAACTTTATGATATCCAAAAGGAGGAAAAAACATGATTGATCCCCGCTATGATACCCAGCTTCTGATTGAAGGCCACGACCTGGATGAAGACGAGATCCGCGATTACTTCCTGGAAAACCTGCCCGGCGACTGCCTGTTGGTGGTGGGCGACGACGAGCTGATCAAAATTCATTTCCATACCAACGAGCCCTGGGAAGTGCTGAAATACTGTTCCACCTTAGGCGAAATCCACGACATCGTGGTGGAGGATATGGATCGGCAGGCCAGAGGGCTGCAAGGCTGATTTGATTTGGAGCAAAAAAGAGCGTCTCACAGCACGAAACTGCGAGGCGCTTTTTTCAATGGGCTTGTTTCAAAGGAATGGATGGAGCCACATCCATTTTTCTGAATCAGCAGAAAAAGCTGATTTCCCCAAAATGATCCTTCCATGCCTGCACAAACTCGGCGCTGTTGGCTTCAACCGTCCGCAGCATCCGATGCAGAATGCGATCCGGTATTCGGGAATTGTTATTGCAAAGCAACGCTTTTCCGGCGGCTGTGATCCAAATTTTTGTTGCGTTTTGAGTGGCCTTGCCCTCGGCGATGTGAACATGCACAGGTTCGAGGGGGGCCGATTCATTCGACCAGAAATACAGGATGTAAGGGCCGATCCTAAGCAGTTGCGGCATTCAGGATGCCTCCCTCCTTTGAAAACTCGATGATCAAATGAGCGTTGTTCCGGATCAGCCGATTAAAATAGGCCATTTCCGCGTCTGTGTATCCCGAAATATTTTCCCATTGATATGCTGGCAGCCAGCACACCGCGCTGTGAAAACCGTCCTTTTCATCCGGGGTTTCGATATATACTTTCACCCGGCCGTCCGCTTTCATTTCAGAATGTGTGATTTCTGTGTCGTCATTCAGCGTCATGAACGGATACATCATGCGGATCACCACCCCTGAATTTGGTTCTCTTTCACGGATATTATACGGCAGACCGAAAGAAAAAACAAGGGCGCGGCAAAATCATTTGCGCTTCCCCAACAAAAAAGGCTCATACGAACATGCGTATGAGCGCTTTTGATGGATTTTTCAGTACAGCGGGAACTTGGACGTCAGCTGTTCCACGCCGGCCTTTACGGCGGGCACGGCGGCCTCGCCCTGATAGAGGATGAGGGCGATCCATTCGGCGATCTGCACCATTTCCGGTTCCTTGAAGCCCCGGGTGGTGACGGCGGGGGTGCCGATGCGCACGCCGCTGGTTTCGGTGGGCTTGCGCTGGTCGCGGGGCACCATGTTTTTGTTGACCGTGATGTTCGCCATGCCCAGCCAGGTTTCCAGTTCCTTGCCGGTGACGGGCGTATCGCACAGGTCAAGCAGCAGCAGGTGGTTATCCGTGCCGCCGGAAACCATGCGCACGCCGCGCTCCCGCAGGGCGTTTTCCAGGGCTTTGGCGTTCTTGACGATCTGCCGCTGGTATTCCTTGAATTCGGGCTTCAGCGCTTCGCCGAAGCACACGGCCTTGGCGGCGATCACATGCTCTAAGGGGCCGCCCTGGATGCCGGGAAAAATGGCCTTGTCGATGGCCTTTTTGTACTGTTCCCGGCACAGGATCAGGCCGCCGCGGGGGCCGCGGAGGGTCTTATGGGTGGTGGTGGTGACCACGTCGGCATAGGGGATGGGGGAGGGATGGCACCCGGCGGCGACTAAGCCCGCGATGTGCGCCATATCCACCATGAGCATGGCCCCCACGTCGTCGGCGATTTTGCGGAACCGGGCAAAGTCCAGGGTGCGGGCATAGGCGGAAGCGCCCGCCACGATCAGCCGGGGCTTGCAGGCCCGGGCAATGCGGAGCGTCTCGTCATAATTGATGCATTCGGTTTGGGGATCAATACCGTAAGCTTCAAAATGGAAATACTTGCCCGAAATGTTCACGGGGCTGCCGTGGGTCAAATGGCCGCCGTGATTGAGGCCCATGCCTAACACAGTATCGCCGGGCTGCAGCAGGCCAAAGTAAACCGCCATATTGGCCTGGGAACCGCTGTGGGGCTGCACGTTGGCGTGATCCGCGCCGTAAAGCTCCTTGGCCCGCTCGATGGCGATTTTTTCCACCTCGTCCACGCAGCCGCAGCCGCCGTAATACCTGCGTCCCGGATAGCCTTCCGCGTATTTATTGGTTAAGGGGCTGCCCATGGCCGCCATGACGGCGGGGCTGACAAAGTTTTCCGAAGCGATCAGTTCAATGTGCGCTTCCTGGCGGGCACACTCGGCGGCGATGGCCTGAGATACTTCAGCGTCCTGATTCAGGCACGGGGGCAGGTTCCACATTTTGTCATCCTCCAGTATAAAAAATACCGCGTATGACGGACAGGCTTTGCCGCAGCACACGTCTAAGATGCTTACTGCTGCTTCCTCTCGGACCTGACAGGGTTGACACCGCAACATCGCACGGGACCCGCCAGCCATACACGGCTTGACCATTATATATCAGGGTCGAAAAAAAAACAAGCCTAAATTCTGTTTCATGCCGTTTTTCCCTGTACGTTTTCTGTATTTTGCGCGCACCGGTGGGCGGAACCTATTTTTTCGCCGGGCATAGGATGGGGGTGAAGGCCGCGGGAAGGCGGCCGGACCGCGCCGCCGGTGTTCCGGCGCGCAAAGTAAGGAGGCGTAAAAGGCATGAGTTTCTATTCCTACAAAAACGCCAATCCCGGATGCTGCCCCGGCACCATCTCCGGCAATGCCCTGGAGGGCTTGGATGAAAAGGTATGCATCCAGGTGCAGCGGGTGTACGACAGCTGTTTGCAGCAGCAGCAGCTGACCAACGTGAACGTGACCGTGACAAGCTATGCCCAGGTGGTGACGACCGGGTGCTGCTGCAACGCGGAAACGGAGGAGGTGCCGCCCACCACCGCGCCGGTGCCGCCCATCACCTTTGAATCCTGCCGCAGCAGCGCCATGGACGTGGACATCAGCAATTTGAGCGTGGAACGGCTGTGCGACCGGCCCTGCTTCGCCCGGGTGCGCGGCGCGGTGCAGATCCCCATCGACATCCTGTTCACCGACAGCCGGTGCGTGGAATACATCGGCAAGGCTGTGGTAACGGTGAACCGGGACGTGCTGCTGGCGGTGCCCGATGATTCCATCGTGCCCTTCAACTTAGAGGGTATGGCAAGCGCCGTGTGCGTGGCGGGCAGCTACCAGGGCAATAACGTGTTCCGCCTGACGGTGTGCGTCACCATCGTGCTGAAGGTGCTGGCGAAGGTGGAGATCCTGGTGCCCAGCTACGGCTTCTGCACCATCCCGCCCTGCGAGGAGTTCGCGGATTCCGTGTGCGACGAATTCTTTAGCCTGCCTTTGTTCCCGCCCTCCACGCTGTGCGACGAGGACAATTTTCAGGGGACCACGAACTGCGGCTGCAACTGCGGCAGTACCGCCGGAACCAACTGCGGCAACTGCGCCAGCCCGGCTGCAACCGCTGATACAAAAAACGCGCGGGGGAGAAGGTTTTCGGCCTTCTCCCTTTGCTCGTTTGCATACCCTTATATATGGAAAATTAAAGCACATAGTCCTTTATGGCTTTCTTGGAAGGGGGCCTGGGGGAAACCATTCTTTGGCCGCCAAAGAATGGTTTCCCCCAGATTCGTTTATCGTCACAGCTTGATTTCCTCGTGCTTTTCGGCGGAATCGTAGATGGCCTGCATCATACGGGCGGTAATTGCCACGGTTTCGATGTGGGAGGGCAGCTTTTCGCCGGTGCGGATGCAATCGATGAAAGCGTTGATTTCGTTTTCAAACATGTTGCTCATGTTGAATTGGGGCTGGTAGGAGATCAGGTCGTTGTTTTCGTCCACGGAATAGTAGGTGAACTTCCCGCCGTAATCCAGGCGGATGCCGCCCTTATCGCCCATGAAATCGATGTAGGTTTCCTTCACGCCGATGTTCTGCGCCCAGGCCCCATGCACGGTGATGACCGGGCCTTCGGTGCGGATGAGGGCGGTGATGGAATCGTCCACGTCGTAGGTGCCATTCACGTCCTTGGTGATTTCGGACCACATGCTGGTGTAGGCGTAATGGGGAATATCCTTGCCTAATTTGCAGAAGGTTTCGCCGGACACGGTCTTGGTTTTCGGATCGCCGGTGCAGTACATCACGATGTCCAAATAGTGTACGCCCCAGTCGATCAGCGCGCCGCCGCCGGCGATGGCCTTGGTGGTAAACGCGCCGCCTAAGCCGGGGATAGAGCGATGGGCACGGAAGGACACGTATACATGGTACACGTCGCCCAATTTGCCCGCGTCGATGTACTGCTTGATTTTGCGCACGCTGTCGTTGAAGCGGTTCACAACGCCGATGTTCAGGGTCATGCCTGTTTCCCGCTGCACGTTCAGCATTTCCTGCACCTCCGCCCAGGTGCGGGCGGCGGGCTTTTCGCACAGCACATGCTTGCCCGCGCGCATAAAGTCGATGGCGATGGTGGGGTGTACATTGTTGGGGGTGCAGATGGACACGGCGGCCACTTCGGGGTCTTTCAGCACGTCATGGTAATCCGTCACGGCCACGCCGCAGCCGTACTGCTTCACAGCGTCCTGGGCGCGCTCGGGGATGATATCGCAGAAATACTTGATTTCCGCGTCGGGATTCTTCATGTACGCGGGAATATGGGCGGCGTTGGCGATGGTGCCGCAGCCGATAACGGCGACTTTCATAGGTTAATCCTCCTTGTCCATTTTACTCTTGCAGGAATAATACGCATAGAAGAGCAATCAAGGATTGCCCTTATGCCTTTCTTGGAAGGGGGGCTGGGGGAAACCATTCTTTTGGCAATACGGCTTTAGACGTATTGCGCGATACCATTCAAGTATCTTAGAACCGAAGCGCGGGCAAGCGAAGCGCAGGCCGTGCGATGCAATTCCAAAGAATGGTTTCCCCCAGAAATCTCACATGTTCTCAAAGAAGGCTTTTCCGCCTTCCTGGAAGCGCAGGGTGCCCATATCGTCAAATTTGAGGTAGGTGGGCTTGGATTCCATGTATTTGAGAATTTCGTCCAGCCGCACGCTTTCGGTGAAGCACAGCAGGGTAAAGGCCACGCCGTGCTTGCGCGCGCGGCCTGTGCGGCCAATGCGGTGCAGATAGTATTCGTTTTCCGTGGGCAGGTCGTAATTGATGACCGCTTCCACGTCGTCCACGTCGATGCCCCGGGCGGCCACGTCGGTACACACCAGAATGGGGAACTTGCCCCGTTTGAATCCAGCCATGACCTGATTGCGCTTGGACTGGGGAATGTCGCCGTGAAGGGCTTCGGTCTGGTAGCCCGCCTTATTCATCTTTTCGCTGAGGCGGCGGCAGCCGTCCTTGGTGTTGGTGAAGATCATCACCCGGCCAAACTCGTCGGAATCCAGCAGGTACAGCAGGTGATCGTACTTTTCTTCCCGGGTGGTTGGGATCACGTACTGGGTGATCTGGGGCTTATTTTCCTTGGTGGCGGGGATGGTGATTTCCACCGGCTCATGCTGGTATTTCCAGGAGATGGTCAGCACGTCCTGGTTGGTGGTGGCGGAAAACATGACGAACTGCCGTGCCGGGGGAATGGCCTCGATGATCTTGCATACGTCCTTGACGAAGCCCATTTTCAGCATTTCGTCCGCTTCGTCTATAACAAGCGTGTGCACGGCGGACAGCCGGGCGGTGCCGCGCTGCATATGGTCCAGCATGCGGCCCGGGGTGGCTACGATGATTTGGGGCTTTTTCTTCAATTGGTTCAGCTGCTTGGAAATGGGCTGGCCCCCGTACAGCACGGCGATGCGCACCTCGGGAATGAAGGTGGACAGCTTTTCCATCTCCTGGCCAATCTGCACCGCCAATTCCCGGGTGGGGGCCAAAATCACTTCCTGAATGCGGCTGTCGGTGAGGGAAATGTATTCCAGCATGGGAATGCCGAAAGCCACGGTTTTTCCTGTGCCGGTGGGGGCGATGGCGATCACGTCGTGCCCCTCCATCATGATGGGAATGGTCTTGGCCTGTACGGGGGTGGGCTGGGAAAAGCCCATCTTGTCCACCGCCTGCAGGATCTCTTTGGACAGATCCATCTGTTCAAAACCCACAAGGGGCTGCAATTCTTTGTCTGACAAGGCTTCGTTCCTCTCTCCGCGGGACCCCGCCCGCGATTTCTTTCTTTCAATTGTTCGCGCTATTATACCATAGTCAAATCCGAAAGGTCAACGAAAAACATAGGAAAAGCCCGCAATTTGCTTGCAATTCTGTATGGCGGCAGTTGCATTTGCTTTGCTTTTGCTGTATAATACACCGGTAACGTCGGAAGGCGTTCTTTGGCGTTGAAAGACAGCGCGCGGAGGGAGGAAAACAGGACATGCTGTGGCTGATGATCGGGTTAGCGGCCGCGGCGGCTCTGTATCTGTTTCTGATCGCGCCGGGGCGAAACGCCCGAAAGCGCGGCGCGGCCATGCCCCGGATCCCCTATGCCCACCGAGGACTGTACGGCGGCGATGCGCCGGAAAATTCCCTTTCCGCGTTCAAAAAAGCGGCGGAAAAGGGCTATGGCATCGAGCTGGACGTACACTTGACGAAGGACGGGCAGCTGGCCGTGATCCACGACGCGAATCCCAAACGCATGTGCGGCACGGAGGGCAATGTGGCCCGGATGACGGCAAAGGAGCTTCGCGCCCTGCGGCTGAACGGAACGGATGAACCCATTCCCTTCCTGGAGGAAGTGCTGGAAGCCGTGGACGAACGCCGCCCGCCCCTGATCGTGGAGCTGAAAAGCGACGGGGACAGCTGGAAAGCGCTGCCCAAGCGGACACTGGAAGCGCTGCAAACGTATCCGGGCTTCTGGTGCGTGGAATCCTTTGACCCAAGGATGCTGCGGGAGATCAGAATGCTTTCGCCGGAAACGGTGCGGGGCCAATTGGCCTACGACGCGCGTTTGGCGGGGGAAAAGCACCGGGAGATTTACTATTTCTTCGGCGCGCATCTGTTGATGGATTGCCTGTCCCGCCCCGATTTCATCGCCTACCGCCACGACACGGATCGAAATATTTCCTTCCGCCTTGTAAAACGCCTATTCCGTCCCGTGCTGACGGCGTGGACGGTTCAGACCCCGGAAGACTTCAAAAAGCTGCGTTCTTCCTACGACGTGCAGATTTTTGAAGGCTTTGAACCATAAATATAACCGCAAAAAGAAAAGGAGAAGCCACCATGAGCGAACAAGAAAACACCAACAGAACCGTAGTCTCCGCGGAAGGCCTGCGCCAGATGGAGGAAAAACTGAAATACATGACCACCGTGCGCCGCGCGGAGGTGGCCGAGCATCTGAACATTGCCCGGGGCTTCGGCGATTTGAGTGAAAACGCGGAATACGACGAAGCCAAGGACGAGCAGGCCAAGCTGGAAGCGGACATCATGGAGCTGGAAGCCGCTCTGCGCAACGTGATCGTGATCGACGGCGAAATCTCCACCGACGCCGTGAACGTGGGCACCACCGTGAAGGTGCTGTATCTGGACGAGGACGAAGAGGAAGAATTTACTATCGTTGGCGCCCGGGAAAGCGACCCCATGAACAACAAGATTTCCAACGAATCTCCCATCGGCGTCGCCCTGCTGGGCCACAAGATGGGCGAAACCGTCAGCGTGGAAGCGCCGGACGGGGCGTATGAATTGAAAATCCTGGAAATCAAGATCTGATTGAATTTTTACCAACGAAATGAGGTTTGAACATGGCGCAGGAACAAAACACTCCCGTTTATTCTGAACAGGAACAAATTCGCCGGGACAAGCTGACCGCTCTGCGGGAAGCGGGGCACGACCCTTACCTTTTGACCAAGGTGCCCGTGGACACCAAGAGCAGCGATATTGTGGCCGACTATGACGCTTACGAAGGCAAGGAAGTCACCCTGGCCGGGCGCATCATGGCCCGGAATATTATGGGCAAAGCGTCCTTCGCGCGCCTGCTGGACTCCGCCGGCACCATCCAGTTTTATATTCGCCGGGACGACGTGGGCGAGGATGTGTACGCCGGTTTTAAGAAAATGGATATCGGCGACGTGGTCTGCGTGCGCGGCAAGGTATTCAAGACCAAGACCGGGGAAATTTCCATCCATACCGAGGAGATCACCCTGCTGGCCAAGTGCCTCAAGCCCCTGCCCGAAAAATTCCACGGCCTGACGGACATGGACCTGCGCTACCGCCAGCGGTATTTGGACATGATCGTGAACCCCGAGGTGCGCGACACCTTCCGCAAGCGCAGCCAGATCATCACCGCCATGCGCGCGTTCCTGGAAAGCCGGGGCTTTATGGAAGTGGAGACCCCCGTGCTGCATACCCAGGCGGGCGGCGCGGCGGCCCGGCCCTTCATCACCCACCACAACACCCTGGATATCGACATGTACCTGCGCATCGCGTTGGAACTGCACCTCAAGCGGCTGATCGTGGGCGGCTTTGACCGGGTGTACGAAATCGGCCGCGTGTTCCGCAACGAGGGCATGGACACCAAACATAACCCCGAATTCACCATGATGGAGCTGTATCAGGCGTTCACCGACTTCCACGGCATGATGGATATTACGGAAGATATGTTCCGCTATATCGCCCGGGCCGTCAACGGCACCGCCCAGGTGCAGTATGGCGACGTGCTGATCGACCTGGAGAAGCCCTTCGCGCGACTGAGCATGGTGGAAGCGGTGAAGAAGTATTCCGGCGTGGATTTCGACGAGATCCATACCCTGGAGGAAGCCCGGGCCGTGGCCGACGAACACAAGATCCATTATAAAAAGCGCCACCAGAAGGGCGATATCCTGAACCTGTTCTTCGACGAGTACGTGGAAGAAAACCTGGTGCAGCCCACCTTCATCTACGGGCATCCGGTGGAAATTTCTCCCCTCGCTAAGAAGATGCCGGAAAACCCCGCCTACACCGAGCGTTTTGAGGTGTTCATCCTGGGCCGGGAACACGGCAACGCCTTCTCCGAGCTGAACGACCCCATCGACCAGCGCCAGCGCTTCGAGGCCCAGGCTGCCCTGAAAGCCATGGGCGACGAGGAAGCCCAGGGCGTGGACGAGGATTTCCTCAACGCCCTGGAAATCGGTATGCCGCCCACCGGCGGCCTTGGCGTGGGCGTGGACCGGCTGGTGATGCTGCTCACCGCTACCCCCTCCATCCGGGACGTTTTGCTTTTCCCCACCATGAAGCCCATGGACTGATACGAACCTTTTCCCCCGGTGAAATCAATTGATTCTGCCGGGGGATTCTGTTACAAACGAGGTGGAGAAAATGACGCACCGCAAGGATGAAAACGGGTCGGGGCGCGGGCCGTTCCACGCGTTCCTGTCCCGCGCGCTGTTTGGCCGGGGCGACGGGACGCCGGATTCCCCCCTATACGCTTTTTCCATGTTTCTTGTGCGGCTGTGGTGCGCAAGAAGGCCCCTCCCCGTGGTGCGGGATGAAAAGCTCCGGCAGGCGGATGTGCCCTACGTGATGCTTTCCAATCATGAATCTTTTTTTGATTTTTATTATCTCCAGTGCGTTTCCCACCTGAAAAAGCCCGCTTTCCTGGTGAGCAATTACTATTGCACCCGTCCTGTGTTAAAATTTTTTGCCAAACACACGGGCTTCATCCCCAAGAAAATCTTCGCGCCGGATATGGCTGTGCCCCTGCGCATCATGCGCATGCTGAAAAAGGGCTATCCCGTGGTGATCTTTCCGGAGGGCCGCCTTTCGCCGGACGGGCGTTCCAATCCCATCGTGGAGGAGGGCGCGGCCTTTTACAAGCGCCTCAACGCCGATTTGGTATTGGTCAAGCTCCGGGGCGCGTACCTGGCTTATCCCAAGTGGCGGGGAAAGCGCTACCGCACGCCGGTTTCCATCACCGTGGAGGAAGTGATCAAAAAGGACGCTCTGCGCGGCATGAGCGACGAGGAGCTGAACCGGAAGATCGCCGAAACGCTGTACGGAGACGCGTCGAAGGAGCTGCTGTGTACATATCCCCAGAAGGATAAGGCGCGGGGCCTGGGTAATCTTTTATACCGCTGCTGTGACTGCGGGGCGCTGTATACCACGGTGGGGCGGGGGGACGAGCTTGCCTGTACCGCCTGCGGAGGCTGTCACACCCTGAACGATCAATACCATTTTACGGACGCGCCTTTTATCATCCCCGGCTGGTATGACCGCATCAAGGACATGGAACGGGCCGAGCTGGATCATCTTCGCCTGGAAGCTGCCGTTCGCACCCACGTTTACGCCGCCCCCGGCAAGAAAGACCGGAACGAAAAGGGCGTATGCACCTTGACCCCGGAGATTTTCACCTACCGGTCGGAGCAGACCGCGTTTTCCATCCCCACGGAAAACCTGCCCGGGCTGGCGTTTTCCTGCGGATTGGAATTTGAAGTGTATTACGAAGGGGAGCTGTACTTTTTCTATCCCGAACAGCAGCCCCAGCAAGCTGCCCGCTGGGCGCTGGCGGTGGATTTACTGACGGAGCGCCGCCGCGCGGAAAAGAACGATAAGGGGAAAGAAGCATGAGGAAGCCCCAAAAGAAACTGATTGATATTTCGCAAAAAACCTTTCTTCAGGTGGTTCTGCTGTTGGCGGGGCTGATGCTCCTGGCCATATTGATGACGTATATCGTACCCCAAGGGGCCTTCGGCGTGCTGCCCGACGGCAAAACGGATTATACGGCCTATCATGAAATCAGCGGCGCGGGCGGCATTCCCCTCTGGCAGGGCCTGCTTGCCCCGGCGCTGGTTTTCTTTTCGCAGGACGGCCTGACGCTTTTCATGCTGTCCCTGTTCCTGATCGTGATTTCGGCGGCTTTCCAGGTGATGAACGACGTGGGCGGCGTCCGCGCCCTGATCGGGGCGGTGTCCCGGCGGTATCAGAACCGGCGCAAGCTGCTGCTGGCGGTCATTTCCTTCCTGTTTTACTGCTTCGGCTCTTTTTTGGGCCTGTTTGAGGAAATGCTCACCCTGTTTCCCGTGGTGGCGTCCCTGTGCGTGCTGATCGGCTACGATTCCTTTACCGGCTTCTTATGCACCATCCTGGCCTGCGGCTTCGGCTTTGCCAGCGCCATCACCAATCCCTTCACCGTGCTGCTGGCCTCGGAGATCATCGGCGTGAACCCCATGGAGAAGATTTGGTTCCGAGTAGTCGTGTTCCTTGTGATGTTCCCGCTGCTCCTGGCCTTTCTGTTCCGGTATCTTCGCCGGTTGGAGCGCGATCCCGCGTCCAGCCTCACCCGGCGGCACGATGAAAAGTTAGGGCTGGAAGCGCCGGCGGCCGACGCACAGACGGCGAACGAGGCCCGCGTGCGCCGGACATATATGTGAGAACCTCCAAAAACTAAGAAAGAACAGCAGATCAAGTCGAGAAATGGTATAATACCAAAGGGTGATGAAAGATGGAGCAAGCGGGGATATTCGATG
>CAJOJQ010000005.1 GCA_905234985.1 uncultured Christensenellaceae bacterium | reverse complement strand
AAAAGGTCCAACGAGATAAACAATAATTCTTCTTCACTGTGCAGTTGTCAAGGTGTGACAGCGGACGCGAGTAGCGAAGTGTGAAAGCGCAGCACGCATTAAACTTGATGTATCCGAAAGGATGCAGCTGAAAGGGTGAGCAGCCCGGAAGGCAGGAGCGCAAGCTCTAAGGAAGAGGAAGACTTCCAGAGGACAGAACGATACCTTGGGCAAGTATGATGAGTGAATGATCACCGACCTCGGCCCCATAAATAAGGAACAAATCTGAATGGTTTGTGACGCGCTGACACACAAGTGATTATGTGTCAGAGAGCATAGGCAAGCGTAAGCGTAGGCTATGCGAAGATACTATTTCCGGTGGCAATGGCGAAGGGGTATACCGAACACAGAAGTTAAGACCTTCAGCGCCGATGGTACTTGGCTGGACACGGCCCGGGAGAGTAGGTCGCCGCCGGATTCCATTTGAAGCAATCCAAACTGGGTTGCTTCCTTTTTGTGTTATCCAGCGCATTAAATGACAAAGAATCGTACATTCATTGTGTTTTTGATTTTTCTCACTCGTCTTTTTCCCGCGAAGGTGGTATAATCATTTGGAATATGCTGTTTCACTTTTCCAAAGGCGTAAGCGATACAGCAGTTTGAAACCCCAAAGAAAAAAGGAGGAAACATCCATGAAACGTACAATCAGCTTGATTTTCGCCCTGGTGCTGGCCCTGTCCGCGGTCTGCTGCGCGGCCTCGGCGGAAGAAACCTTCAAAACCCCTTACTTTACCCTAACGATGCCCAGCGGCTGGCTTATTGATACCTCGGAAGCGGAGGCGGCGGTGAACAAAGACGGCGAACAATTCCTGGGTTTATTTGGCGACAGTGCAGCCATCGGGCTGGTCGTGGAGGCCGATCTTGTCGTCTATGATGAGCTGAAGGACGTTTCGCTGTGGAATTACAGTGAAGCCGAACTGAAGGACTATGCCGATTCCGTGATGGAAGAGTTTGAAGGTGAGAATCCCGAATATTTGGGCGTGGTGAAGGCCGGCAATATCCCCTTCGTGCTGATCAAGGCAACGGATGAAGACGGCGATTATCTTTACGCGGACACCATGACCAACGGCTGCGCTATCATGCTGTGCGCTTACGTGACGGACGAAGAAGCTGAAACCATGTATCCCATCACCAAGGAGCATATCGAGCAGTTCAAGTCCATCCTAACTACCTTCCAGCCCGTTTCCTGATGATATTTCCTGGCGCGTGAATCCCGACAAGGAGGCGTATTGCCGTGAAAAAAGCGGTTTCTCTTTTGCTTGCGCTGATTTTGGCGCTTTCCACCGTGCCTTTTGCCCAGGCGAAAGAGAAGAAAGTGACCATTCTGGCCTATATCTGCGGCACGGACCTGGAAAGCGAATCAGGCGAGGCCAGCGGCGATATCCGGGAAATGATCGCCTCCGGCGTGGGCAATTCCGACAGCGTGACCGCCATCATCGCCACGGGCGGGTCAAGCAAGTGGCAGAAATACGGCATTTCCAACCGGAACGTGCAGTATTACAAGCTGGGCGGCAGCAGCCCTGAGCTGCTCAAGGACGCGGGCAAGCGCAGCATGGGCGAAGCAAGTACCCTGAGCGATTTCCTGCGGTACGGCATTTCCACCGCCCCCGCCGAGCGCTATGTGCTGGTCATTTGGGATCACGGCGGCGGCCCGGTGTACGGCGTGTGCAACGATGAAAACTATCAGGACGACGGCCTTTCCCTGGCCGAGCTGCATAAGGGCCTGGTGAACGGCCTGAACGGCACGAAGCTGGATATCATCGGCTTTGACTGCTGCCTGATGAACTGTGTGGATCTGTGCTACGATTTGTACGGCATCGCGGATTATTCCGTGGTGAGCCAGGAACTGGTGAGCGGCACGGGCCTGAACTACGACGAGTGGATGAAGCCCATCGTGAGCGACCCCGGCATTTCCACGGAGAAAATCGCCATGTCCATGGCGGAAACCTACATCAAGGAAAACTCCACCGGACGGAAAGCCGATACGGCCACCATGTCCGTGATCGCGTCGGACAAAATGCCCGCGGTGATGGACGCGGCCAACGCTTTCAGCGCGGCCCTGTCCGCTCTGCTCAGCACCAATTTGGCGGGCGTGATCCGTCTGCGCAACCAGCTGACCACCTTCGGGGAATTCCTGGACTACGACGCTTCCGACCTGGTGGATATCGAGGACATGTGCGACGCCTTTTCCGCCCTGCTGCCCAAGGAGAGCGAAAATCTGAAGCAGGCGGCCCGGCAGGCGGTGTGCTACAACGTGACCACCAGCGACATCGCTTCCTATGCCCACGGACTTTCCTTCTTCATGCCCTACGATACCATCCGCAATGACAAGCAGGAAATTTTAGCGTATTACAACGGCCTGTCCAGCGATTACGCCAGCTTAGCCGTGGCCCTGACCAACCAGGCCACCACCTCCGGCTATACCATGACCGGCTCCAACTATACCCCCTCCAACTTCTATTCCTATGACGACTATTACGGCGGCGGTTCCTTCTCCGGCTGCTTCTATGACATTTGGGACGGGTACTTCGGGGATTATTGCAGCTTCGACGACGCGTATGATTTCTGCGGCGGCAACATCTGGGCCGGGCTGAACAGCTCCTCCGGCTCCATTTGGGACGGCTATTCCTTGTGGGACGGCTACACGCCCTCCAACATCTGGGGCGGCTACAACGGTTCCACCGGCCCCAGCGCGGCCTCCACGCCCGCTGTGGGCGGCATTTGGGCGGGCCTGACGAGTCAGACCGCAGCTCCCACCGCGTCTCCCACCCAGGCCCCCGCGGAGAATGCCGCCGCTTTGGCGCTGGGCAGCATTTGGGCGGGCCTGCTGAATAACAGCGCGGATTATTACCAGCCCGGCGAACAGAACCAGAACGTGCAGGAAGGGATCAGCGAAGCCGTATCCGCCGACGACGTGCTGGAAACGGCGAACAGCTTCTTCACTTCCGCCACCATGACCGCCCAGATGATCTATTCCATCCAGCTGACCAAAGCGGACCTGGATCACCTGGCCTCCGCCAGCGGCGTACTCAGCGTGAAGAAGGGGGACGAGACGGTGCGCCTGGGCAACTTAGGCCAGACCACCGTGGACTGGTCCACCGGCCTGGTGTTCTCCATGTTTGACGGCTCCTGGCCCATGCTGGAAGGGCAGATGGTGCGGGCGGAATTCCTGTACGGGGACGAGGAAGGCAACGTGCGCTTCGTGATCCCCACCCGGATCAACGGCTTGAAAATGTACCTGCTGGGCAGCCGCGCCGCCGATGGCGTCATGACGCTGCTGGGGGCCACCCAGGGCTACGATGAAAACGGCTTCGCCATTCGCGGCTCCATCCCCCTGGAAGCGGGCATGAAGATTCAGCCCCTGTTCACCGCCGTGGCCCAGGACGGCACGGAGCGGGAATACCAGGGCGACGAAATCAGATCAGGGCGATGGCGGCTTCCTGGTCCACCACCCGCTGTTCTCCCTCCTGCTTCGTGGGCAGGCGCATGCAGCCAAAGCCCAGCCGGGAAACGTCAAAGCCGTGTTTGCCAAAAGGTACGTATTGCATCAACTTTCCTCCTCTTCGTTCGCGTGAGCGCTCCATAATCTGTTCTGAATCAGTATCCCTTTTTCAAGTCAACCCGCCGCTTGAGAGGCCTGCCCGCGCAGTAGTTTTCAAAGTCCTCCAGGAACAGGGCAACGATGCGCTCCTTGGTATAGGGCAGGGTCATATTCCCCGCCACGTGGGGGGCGATCAGCAGATTGGGGCAATTCCACAGGGAATCGTCCGGGGGCAGGGGTTCCTGCTCGAACACGTCCAAAGCGGCGCACAGGCGGCCATCGCGCAGTTCTTTTTCCAGGGTTTTCTGGTCGATCACCGAACCCCGGCCCACGTTGATGACCAGGGCGTGATCCGGCAGCAGCGCCAAACGGCGGGCGTCCAGCATATGAAATGTTTCCGGGGTGCCGGGCAGGGAAATCACCAATATATCGGTTTCGGGCAGTACGCTGTCCAGCGCGTCCTGCGTAATTACGCGGTCAAACAGCCCTTGGGGATTCTTCCCGCTCCGATTAACGCCCACAAGGCAGGCCGGGCCGAAAGCCCGCAGGCGGATGGCGGTTTCCTGGCCGATGTCCCCGGTACCCAGCAGGGTGACGCGGCTGTTCTTGATGGAGCGCACGGGCAAATCGCGCCGCCATTCCCGGCGGGCCACGATGGCGCTGTAATCCATCTGGCGGCGCAGCATTTCCAGGGCAAACATAATGATGTGTTCGGCGATGGTCACGCCGTAGGCCCCGGAGGAATTGGTCGGCACGGCGGATGGCGACGCGAACACGCCGGGCGCGGTAAACTGATCCACCCCCGCCGAGGGCGTACACAGCCAACGCAGGCGCGGGCTGTTCTGGGCGAGGCGCGCGGACTGGCCGAAAATCACCTCCGCGTCGCCGAGATACGGCAGCGCCTGGTCGGGTTTCTGAAAAAACAGGGCTTCAAAACCGTTTTTCTCCGCCGCGGCGCGAATTTGACTGATATGAGTGTCCTCCAGCGCCGGGTTGACCACCACCAGCCTTCTGCGCATAAGGTTTCCTCCTTCTCTTTCGTCCTGTCGTTTTTTCCCATTATACCAGCAATGCCCGGCGGTTTTCAAGCCGCAATTTAAAAAGCAGGGTTTTCCCCCTGCTCACGATAATGTGTTTACGGCTTTTTCCAGCTTCTTTCCGCCAGCGTTTTCAATTGATTTTCGTCCTCCCCGTCCCGGATGCGGCGGGCGGCGACCACCCGGCGCTCGTTATCGTGATCCACGCAGGTGACCAGCAAAAGAATTTGATCGTCGGGCCGCACGTCGATGGGGCAGGAAAGAACGGAGGCGCTCACCAGCGATTCGATGGCGGTTTGCCTTTCCTGGATGTCGGACGACAGGAAAGAAAAGAGATTGACGGAATTCCTGACCCGTTCCACAATATTGACCGTGCCCACGGCGAAGATCACATACCGCCCGTCCTCATACAGGGTATCGAAGGTAATGAAGGGGTTGGCGCGGTAAAAGCCGATGTTTTCGTAATTGCGCAAACAGCCGAACATGGCCCCGGATTTCATGTTGTGGCCGTACAGGAGAAAGGTGTAGGGCCGGGTTTTCAAGCTGGTGCCGGAATCCAGGAAAATGGCGCCGTTGACGTTCTTTTTGCCTAAGGCGTCGTGGGTGAGGTAATAGGTGGCGTCCCGCTGGGTCACGCCCTCGTCCAGCAGGGTGCCTAAGGTCAGCCAGCCGATGATGTCCTTGTTCTGCTTTCGCAGGGCCTTGAAACGGTCGCTGACGATCAGGCTGGAATTGGCGGGATATTTGACCGTCGGCAATACGGCGGCGGGCGTGGGCGTAGGCTGTGGCGTTGCCTGTGCGGGCGTGGGCGAGGCGGCGGGCGGCTGTTCGGTGGGGGCGGCGGTGATTTCCGGGGCGGGGGTTTCGGATGGATACGCCTGCCGCAGCGCTTCCGCGGTGCGGCGGGAAGAAAGGTAGTCCGCGCCGTAGCCGATGAAATTCACCAGCGCGAAAAGCACCAGGGCGGCGGAAACGGCAATCAGCGCCGCCCGTACCCACGGGAAGCGCCGAAACCGGGTTTTGCGCTTCCTGCGCCCCTTCCATTGTCCGCCCTGCATCGAATCAATCTCCCTTGCAAAAATCAGGCCCTGTCTGCCGAAACGGACAGGGCCGCAATGGTTGAAAAAGTGTGGTTGTTCAGGCTTGTTGGATTGCGGGAGGCTTACCCCTCCGCCCCCTGCGGGGGCACCTCCCCTATCAGGGGAGCTGGCGCGAAGCACCTGAGGGGTTTCCCCGTTTTTTTCGTTCCTTGTGTTTCAGGAATGATCCTTCACCTGCTGCTTCGCTAACGCTCCGCAGCGTTCAGGATGACAATGTGGGGGGGGCGGCGATGAAAGCAGCATGCCGCGTGCCAAACAGAGAAACCGACCAAGAAACACTGTCATCCTGAGCGGCGTGAAGTGAGAACGGAACGCCAAGTGAAGGATCATTTTCTGCGGGCGTACACTGCCCTGTGTTTTCAGAACGCCAAAGACTAAACAATTCCGAAAAAGGATTTTCGCCCCTGATTTACTGCCGCGCTTTCCGGCGTTTTCCGGCGGTCAGGGCAATGCCCATTCCCGAAAGACCTGCCAGCAGCAGCGCCGCCCACAGGCCGAAATCCGCCGTGCCGCCGGTATGGGGAATATCCCGAACGGCCAGCGCGCAGGTGGCGTACTTATTGCTGTTGGCGCTGCTGGTGACGGTAACGGTGGCGTCGCCCACTTCGAGGCCCAGGGC
This sequence comes from uncultured Christensenellaceae bacterium, assembly GCA_905234985.1. Taxonomy (GTDB): domain Bacteria; phylum Bacillota; class Clostridia; order Christensenellales; family Aristaeellaceae; genus RUG563. Next base: position 127,100 of record CAJOJQ010000005.1, on the reverse strand, counting down.
GTAGACGGTCAGGGTTTCGGTAGCCCCCGTGCCGACTTCTTCGGTGCAGGCCGCGTCCTTATACAGCTTCACAGCGTCCGAATTTGTTCCGCCGACGCTCCACTTCACGGTTTTGTCCGTAGCTTCGCCGGGGTTGACGGTGGCAGTAAAAGCGACGCTACCGTCCACGCTGATAGTCTGCTCGGTGGACGGATTCAGTGTTACGCCCGTGACGGCGACGCCTTCATGAACGGCAAACGTTACTGCTGTTGCATACTGTCCTACGTTGACCGCCGTCACATAGATGCCGTCGGAATTGGCTCCTACTGGCCAATAGCCTCCATCAAAATGAGCATCAGGTGGTACTTCAATGGCACCAGTATAGAAACTACCATTGCTGCTCTTTAAGAAGTAGTAAGCACCAGTATCTGATACAGTAATACTCCTAGGACCAGTGATATCACCTCTTACCAATGTCCATGGATTCTGATTTGTATTGAGCCAGATACCCGTGCCAGGATCATACGTGGTATTCGAATTGATGGCATCGCCCGGATGAAGTACATCTCCCTGTTGCAGAGATGTAAATTCTTCTGCCGCATACGCCGTCAAACTCATCCCCGGCACCAGCCCCAGTATGAGCGCGAGGCTGAGCAGGATGCCCAAAAGTCGTTTCTTTGTTTTCATAAGCATTTCTCCTTTTTTCTCTTATTTCGCGGCTGTTATGGCCGCCGCATGACCATGATGTACACACAAAAACCGCCGAACCTGACAGGGTACAATACCCCGTCAAGTCCGACGGTTATCCATCACGAATACGGTATTCAGTTCCATGCGTCTTGCTGCCGCAGGACGCAAAAAGAGCGCAGTTAGCCTGTGCTGTGCTGTGCTGTACTGTGCTGTACTGTGCTGTACTGTGCTGTACGAGGGTAGCACGATTCCGCATGGCTGTCAAGCCCCTTTTCATCAAAAGTATCAAAAAAGTTTCATTTATGGGCGGAATACCGTCATTTGCAATTCTTGCACCGCTTTGTAATGCTTATCGTTTGCCGTAACCAAATCTCATATTCCGAACAACTTCATCTACCGGCAATTCATTTTCATGGCTGCCCCATAGTCCGGCAAGCCCCAGCGCCGCGGCTCTCATTTTTTCGTCCGGATTCTTTCCGGGTGTTTCGCCGTCTGACGCCCGGCTGCCCATCACTCTCAATAGCTCCAGCACGATTTGCTGGTTTCTTCTCGGCATACTCTCGATGATTCTCGTCGCTTCCTGTACCAGCGTCACAATATCGCCTCCTATAAGCTGTCATCCCCTGTCAGGCCAGACGGTTCTCCATCCTTCCCGACCTTTGCACAGAAGGAGGTCTCTTTATTTCACATATCCCGCCCGCTAAATCTATTAAATTCTGTTTCTTTTTTGCGAAAATTGCGCGAGATTTTGCAATGCTTTTGTAATATTTCGCCGCAGCCCCGCCACGGGGGAGGGGTTTTATGTTTTTCTCCCCTTGCCAGTTTGTGTTCTTTTTTGTAGAATATAATTCCGTATCTTCATGGAGCGCACGCGCATGGTGCGCGGGCTTCCGTTTCCCGCCGTGCTGCCCGAAACCCGCATGACCCGCGAAGAGGCGAGGCAGGCATTTGACGACCTGCGGGCGGAAGCCGCCGGACTGCCCGAAATGACGCTGGATGAAATCAACGCCGAAATCGCCGCGGCGCGGGCCGAATGGAAAAGGAGAGAGCAGGCTTGAAGTGCTACTAAACGCTGCAATATCAAGGGAAATTTCATTGACAAGCCGCCCCGACGGTAGTATAATAGCCCGCGTTGAGATCTTTTGGCGGGTGATGGCGTTTTTTCGGGAATCATGCCCTGCCGGTGGATCAGAGCAATAAAAAGAAAAGAAAGAGGCAACAAGCATGAAGGGTAATGTTCTCGTCGGTCAGTCCGGTGGCCCCACCGCCGTCATCAACTCCAGCCTCGCGGGCGTTTTCAAAACTGCGAAGGAACGCGGCTACAGCAAGGTTTACGGCATGCGCTACGGCATCCAGGGCTTCCTGGATGAACAGTACGTGGATCTGTCCGAGCATATCAAGAACGAACTGGATCTGGAACTGCTCAAGCGCACGCCCTCCGCTTTCCTGGGCACCTGCCGCTATAAGCTGCCGGAAATCCACGAGGACAAGGCGATCTATGAGCGCATTTTTGAGCTGCTGGATAAGCTGGACATCGAAGTGTTCATCTACATCGGCGGCAACGACTCCATGGACACCATCCGCAAGCTGTTCGACTACTCCCTGCTGACCGGCGCGAAGCAGCGCTTCGTCGGCTGCCCCAAGACCATTGATAACGACTTGGCGATCACCGACCATACCCCCGGCTTCGGCAGCGCCGCCAAGTACATCGCCACCTCCACCAAGGAAATCATCTGCGACGCCATGGGCTTCTCCTACAAGAAGAAGAACGTGAACATTGTGGAAATCATGGGCCGCAACGCGGGCTGGCTCACCGGCGCGGCGGGCCTTTCCCGCAGCGAGGACTGCGAAGGCCCCGATCTGATCTATCTGCCCGAGCTGCCCTTCAGCATTGAAGGCTTCGTGGAAGAAGTGCGCAAGCTCCTGGAAAAGAAGGACGTTGTGGTGGCCGTGGTTTCCGAGGGCATCAAGACCTCTGAAGGCAAGTACGTGTGCGAATACGCCACCGACAACGCCACCACCGACGCCTTCGGCCACATCCAGATGTCCGGCACCGCCGCTTATCTGGCCCAGGTGGTCAAGAACGAGCTGGGCTGCAAGACACGCGCCGTGGAGCTTTCCACCCTGCAGCGCGCCGCCGCGCACCTGGCCAGCAAGATCGACGTGGACGAAGCGTTCAACGTGGGCGGCGCTACCGTGAAGGCCGCTGACGAAGGCTCCTCCGGCGTGATGGTGGTTATCGACCGCGTGTCCGACGATCCTTACCAGAGCGCTACCGGCGTGTACGACGTGCACCGCATCGCCAACGGCGAAAAGGTGGTTCCCCGCAAGTGGATCAACAAGGAAGGCAACTACGTCACCGAGGAATTCCTCGATTACGTGCGTCCCCTGATCCAGGGCAATTACACCCCCATGATGGTTGAGGGCCTGCCCCGCCACCTGAGCCTGAACCTGAAAAACTACGATTGGTCCGCTCCCCGGGGCAAGAAGTAAGCAATAACCGGGCAGCATTGCCTTAAAGCCCCCGGAAAGAACGCGACGCTCTTTCCGGGGGCCTTGTTCTATCATTGGAAAGAGAGGCTCTATGAGCAAATATCGTTTGATCGCCCTGGATATTGACGGCACGCTGCTGAACAGTAAAAAGCAGGTGGCCCCGGACACGCTGGAGGCCGTAAGGCGGGCGGCGGAAGCGGGCGTTGCCGTGGTGTTCTGCACGGGCCGCGCCGTGTCCGAGCTGGAGGAATTTTATCCCCTGCTGCCGGAAATCCGCTACGCCGTGTTTGCCAGCGGCGGCGGGCTGTATGATATACAAAAACGGGAAGCCTTTTCCCTGCGCGGCATTCCAAGGGCGCAGGCGGAAGAAATCATGGCCCTGGCGGCAACCAAGGATTTGATGCCCCAGATCGTTTTGGCCGACAAAGATATGATCCAATCCTCCCACATGGACAATCTGGATCACTACCATATGGGTATTTACCGGCCTTTGTATGAACGGGCCATGACCCTGACCCCGGATATTTTCGCGTATTTTGACGCCTGCCGGGACGAGATTTTGAAAATCAATATGTATCACGCCGACCCGGCTGAACGTATCCGCACGAGGGCGCAGCTTGAGCATCTGCAAATGGAAAAGGTCTATTCGGAAGTGTCTTCCTTAGAGTGTTCCGCCTTGGGCGTCAATAAGGGCACCGGCCTCATGCGCCTCTGCGACGCGCTGGGCATCGACCGGGCCGCCTCCGCCGCCGTTGGCGACGCGGAAAACGATATTCCCATGCTGTACATGGCGGGCCTTGGCGTCGCCATGGGCAACGGCACCGACGCCGTGAAAAACGCGGCGGATCGGGTGGTGGCTGACATGGATCATGGGGGATGCGCAGAAGCGATCGACTTGATTTTGCAGGGTTAAGGACTTTTAAGGCAGAGTGAAGAGTGGAGAGTTGAGAGTGGAGATGATATAGCGATTAACACATATTTGACCGACTATATCAATCTCAACTCTTCACTCTCCACTCTCAACTCTATGATCGAAAGTGTTCTTTCACGGCAAGACTGAACCAATACAGGGCTTGTCATTTCAGGAAATACAGCGTATACTGGAACGGAAAAAGGGGGAATCGGGGTGAGAGGATGCATCGTGTGCTTTGCTCCACGGGGGCGCTGATCGGGCGGCCCAACGGGCGGGATTACCGGCTGCTCAAGGGCTGCGCGGAAAACCTGCGCTGCGACGGGCTGGAGTTCATGATGTACGATACCTGGTACGATCAGGTTAACGCCCTGGCCCGGTTCATAAAGGATTTGAACCTGCCCATTCCGGTGATGCACTGCGAAAAAAGCATTGGCGAAGCGTTGAGCCAGGGGCCGGGGGAAGGCTGGGACCGTGCCCTGGAGCGCTTTCGGATTAACTGCCAGCTTGCGGCGTTTTTGGGCGCGGACAGGCTGGTGACCCACCTGTGGAACGGCCCGACCTCCGATCAGCACTTTGAATATAACCTGCGCGCCTATCCGAAATTAAAAAAGATTGCGGAAGGACACGGCCTCGATCTGCTGGTTGAAAACGTGGTGTGTACCCAAAGCGATCCTCTGACCCGGTGGAAGGAAATTTTGGCCGCCGATCCCCAGGCCCATTTTGTGTTCGATACCAAAATGGCCGCTTTTCACGGGCAGCTGGAAAGCCTCTACGCCCCGGAAACCCGCTTCCTGTGGACGGAGGGGCACATCCGCCACCTGCATGTGAACGATTACGGCGGGGGCTATATGGACTGGAAGCGCCTGGGCACCCTGCACCCCGGAACGGGCATGGTGGATTTTGAAGCGCTGTTTTCCTTTCTCGCTTCCCTGCCTTATACCGGGGATTACACGGTGGAGGCCACGTCCTTCCTGCCGGACGGCGTGATTCATTGGCAGGACTTAAACCGCACGTTCGCGTTCATTCGCGCGCTTGATGGATAGGGGGAAAGAACATGGATCGCAAGGACGAAATCATTCAATTGCAGAATGAAATCATGCAGGGGCTGCTGAAACAGCGCATGCAGCTGGTCAGCGAGGATTTGTGGGGTATTAAACCGACTGGCATGCCCACCGTTCCCGGAACGGAAAAGAAGCCGGAATCCGCCGCGCCTGCCGCGAAGACGGAGGAAAAGAAAGAAGAAAAGGCGGAGAAATCCGAAAAGGAAGAAGAACCCGCTGAAAATATCGAAGACCTGAAAAAGGAACTGCACGGCTATATCGGGCTGGATCGGATCAAGGACGAAGTGGACAGCCTGATCAACTGGATCGAAATTTGCAAGGCCCGGCAGCAGCACGGCCTGCCTACCCCCGATTTGGCCCTGCATATGGTGTTTTCCGGCAATCCCGGCACGGGCAAAACCATGGTGGCCCGGCTCATGAGCCGCATTTACAAGAGCTTGGGCGTGCTTTCCAAGGGCCATCTGGTGGAGGTGGACCGCTCCGGCCTGGTGGCGGGCTACGTGGGCCAGACGGCCATCAAAACCGCCGAAGTGATCGAAAAGGCCAAGGGCGGCGTGCTGTTCATCGACGAAGCCTACGCCCTCACCAACCGGGGCGGCAGCGATTACGGCCTGGAGGCGGTGGACACCCTGCTCAAAGCCATGGAGGATCACCGGGACGATTTAGTGGTGATCGTGGCGGGGTATACGGAACTGATGAAGGAATTTGTGGAATCCAACCCCGGCCTGGAATCCCGCTTCAACCGCTTCATGTTCTTCCCGGATTACACCGTGGAGGAAATGACGGGCATTTTCACCATGCGCTGCGAAAAAAGCGGCTATACCCTGGAGGACGCCGCCAAAGATACCCTGACGGACATCCTGACCCGGGAAAGCAAAGATATTGAGAGCTTCGGCAACGCACGGGGCGTGCGCAACCTGTTTGAAAAGGCCATCGCCGCCCAGGCGGACAGGCTGGCGGCGGGCAAAACGGAAATCACCAGGGAATCGCTCATGTGTTTGACCCGGGCCGATCTGCTGGCCGCCGTGGGAGAAAAGGAACCCGAGGCGGAGGAAAGCAACCCCGAGGAACCGCATGATTGAATTCAGGAAGATTTCTGATTTTCCGCGGGGAACGCTGTATGATATGCTTGTTGACGCTCATTCCTTCGATGCAAGAAATAAGCAGATTTGGGATGCGGACTGGCAGGAAGCGGACCGTTTCTTTTATGACAATCCGGAAATTGCCGACAAATACGGCCTGGTGACCTGCCTGGACGGGAAACCCATCGGTTTTGTGACGTGGGATCCCCGGCACAGGCCGGACTACGTGGAGATCGGCCATAACGGAATCAGGGAGTCCTATAAGGGCAGGGGATACGGGCGTTTGCAGCTGGAAGAAGCCCTGCGAAGGATCAAGGCGTATGAAGGGCTGAAACGGATCATCGTCTGCACCAACAGCAACCTGATCGCGCCGAGAAATTACGAATCGGTGGGCTTTGCGCTGTACGACAGAAAGCCCAACCGGACGGAAAGCGCGTTTACCGGGGATTATCTGTACTATGAAATAATGCTGTAAAAGCAGGAAATGCTTGACCATTTTCCCCTCCCGTGGTATAATGCCGCCATCGGCCATGAAGGAGAACAACGCCTCCATCGCCGCGTTTCACGAGAGAAGGGCTGGCCATGGGCTGGAAGCCGCCCGAAACGCGCGGGGGAAATTCGCTCCGGAGCCGCGAGGCTGAATCATCAGTAGGCCCCGCCGTATGCCCGCGTTAAGGGACACGAGAACGGCAAACGGTTCATGGAACCCTGCCGCTGAAATTGGGTGGTACCGCGTGCGCCTATCACGCCCCATGGCTTTCGCCATGGGCGTTTTCATTTTATAGGAGGACGATGCACATGGATATTCGGGAAAATCTTGCGCAGATCGGCGAGGAACTGCGAAAAGAACTGGAAAGCGCGGAAGCGCTGTCCGCCCTGGACGCCCTGCGGGTGAAGGTGCTGGGCAAAAAGGGCAGCCTGACGGCGCTGCTGCGCGGCATGGGACAATTGAGTCCCGAAGAGCGGCCCAAGATGGGGCAGGTCATCAACGAAGCCCGGGAAAAGCTCACCGCCCTGCTGGACGAAAAGCAGGCGGAGCTGGCCCGGAAGGAAAAGGAAGCAAGGCTCGCCAAGGAGGCCATCGACGTGACCGAACCCCGGCCCGTGCCCCCCATGGGCGCGGAGCATCCCATGAATCTGGTACTCAACGAAGTGCTGGACTGCTTCACCTCCATGGGCTTTTCCGTGGTGGAAGGCCCCGAAGTGGAACTGGATCTGTATAATTTCGAACTGCTGAACGTGCCCAAAAACCATCCCGCCAGGGACGCTCAGGACACCTTCTATATCGACGATAACGTGGTGCTTCGCTCCCAGACCAGCCCCGTGCAGGCCCGCACCATGCTGAAACAGAAGCCCCCCATCCGCATCGTGTGCCCCGGCCGGGTGTTCCGTGCCGATGAGGTGGACGCCACCCACAGCCCCGTGTTCCACCAGATCGAGGGCCTGGTGGTGGATAAGGACGTGACCATGGCCGATTTGAAGGGCACCTTGGACGCTTTCGCCAAGCGGCTCTACGGCCAGGATATCGAAGTGCGCTTCCGTCCCTCCTTCTTCCCCTTCACCGAACCCAGCGCCGAAGTGGACCTGACCTGCTTCAACTGCCACGGCAAGGGCTGCCGCGTCTGCAAGGGCACCGGCTGGATCGAGGTGCTGGGCTGCGGCATGGTGAACCCGAAAGTTCTGGAAATGTGCGGCATCGACAGCAAGGTCTATTCCGGCTTTGCCTTCGGCATCGGCGTGGAACGCATCACCATGCTGCGCTACGGCATCAAGGACATGCGGCTGCTGTATGAGGGCGATCTTCGCTTCCTCCGGCAGTTCAGGTAAGGAACGAGAAGGAACGGCGGGAGGAGGCTTTTGAGTCAAAAGCCCCCTCCCGCGCCCACCCGAAAACCATATTGGGAGGATCATATTTTATGAAAGTATCTATGAAATGGCTGAAAGAATATGCCGATATTCCCGTTTCTCCTGCGGAATACGAAAGCCGCATGGTCATGACCGGCACGGGCGTGGAGGGCACCGAACCCATCGCCCCCGAGCTGGAGGGCGTGGTGGTCGGCAAGGTACTCACCTGCCGGGATCACGAAAACAGCGACCATCTGCATGTCTGCACCGTGGACGTGGGCGAAGGGGAGCCTTTGCAGATCGTGTGCGGCGCGCCTAACGTAAAAGAGGGCATTTTGGTGCCCGTGGCCAAGATCGGGGCCAAGCTGCCCGGCGGCGTCGTCATCAAAAAGGGCAAGCTCCGGGGCGTGGAATCCCAGGGCATGCTGTGCTCCGGCCCCGAAATCGGCGTGCCGGTGGAGCTGTACCCCTCCGTGGGCACGGCGGGCCTGCTGATCTTCAACGAAGATTATCCCCTGGGCGCGGACGTGAAGCCCATTTTCGGTCTGGACGACATGGTGATCGATTTTGAGATTTTAGCCAATCGGCCGGATTGCCTGTCCGTCTGGGGTGTGGCGAGGGAAACCGCCGCCGCCATGGGCACGGAACTGAAGCTGCCCAAGATCGAAGTGAAAGAAGTGGGCGGCGACATTCACGATTTCGCCAAGGTGGACGTACTGGAGGATACCCTGTGCCCCCGGTACGCCGCCAAGGTGGTCAAGAATGTGCGCATCGGCGAAAGCCCCGCCTGGCTTCGGCAGTATCTCCACGCGGCGGGCATGCGCTCCATCAACAACATGGTGGACATCACCAACTTCGTCATGCTGGAAACCGGCCACCCCATGCACGCCTTTGACCTGGACAAGGTGCGGGGCCGTCACATCATCGTGCGCAAGGCGGCCCAGGGCGAAAAGCTGACCACCCTGGACGGCAAGGAATACAATCTTAATGGCACCGAGCTCATGATCTGCGACGAGCAGGGCCCCACCGGCCTGGCCGGCATCATGGGCGGCGAGGAAAGCGAAATCACCGAAAACACCCGGGAAGTGCTCTTTGAGTGCGCCTCCTTCGACCGGGCTTCCATCCGCGTCACCGCCCGCTCCCTGGGCATCCGCACGGAAGCCAGCGGCCATTTTGAACGCGGCGTGTCTCCCGCCACCGTCATGGACGCCCTGAACCGGGCCTGCCAGATGGTGAACGAGCTGGACGCGGGCGACGTGGTCTCCGGCGTGATCGACTGCTACCCCCATCCCGTGCAGCCCGTCACCCTCACCGTTTCCTGCGCCCGGATGGCCCGGCGCGCGGGCGTGGATATTGCTCCCGAAGAAATGGAAAGCATCCTCAAAAAGCTTTTATTCACCGTTTCCCGGAACGGGGATGAAATGGTGGTCACCGCCCCCACCTTCCGCCAGGATATGGAGCAGGAGGCGGACATCTGCGAAGAAGTGCTGCGCTACGCGGGCTACGACCGCATCCCCATTACCCACCTGCGGGGCGAAACCCCCATGGGCGGCCTGAATGAAACGGGCCGCAGGGAAGGGGAACTGCGCCGTCAGCTCACCGGCATGGGCTTTTATGAGACCATGACCTTCTCCTTCATTTCTCCCAAATCCATCGCCCTGCTGGGCCTCAAGGAAAGCGATCCCCGGAATCAGCCTTTGATGATCCGGAACCCCCTGGGCGAGGACACCTCCTGCATGCGCACCACCCTGCTGCCGGGCCTGCTCAAAACCTTAGCCACCAACGTCAAGAACGGCAACGAAACGGGCCGCATATACGAGCTGGGCACCATTTACGACGCGCAGAATAAGACCGCCGACGGCCTGCCCACCGAGACCCACGAGCTGGTGATCGGCATGTACGGCGACGCGGACTTCTATTCCATGCGCGGCGTGGTGGAAGCACTGTGCAAACAGGCGGGCATCGCCTACACCGTGGAAATCTGCAACGCGCCTTACCTCCATCCCGGACGCCGGGCCGCGCTGGTTTCCGACGATCAAATTCTGGCCCTGGTGGGCGAAATGCACCCCGACGCGGCGGAGAAATTCGACCTGACGGGCCGGGTGTATCTGGCCTGGATCGACCTGCCTCTTTTCTTCTCCCTTTCCGCGCCCATGGGCGAAGTGAAGCCCATCGCCCGCTTCCCCGCCGTGACCCGCGACCTGGCCCTGGTCATGAAGGACAGCCAGCAGGTAGGCCCCCTTATGGCCGCTCTGCGCTCCGGCTGCGGCGCTATGTTAGAGGATATTCGCATGTTCGACGTGTTCCGGGGCATCCAGATCGGCGCGGGCAACAAGTCCGTGGCCTTCTCCCTCACCTTCCGCGCGGCGGATCATACCCTCACCGACGAGGAAATCACCCGCCTGACCGAAAAAGCCCTGAAAATCAGCAAGGATCAGTTCGGCGCGGTGCTGCGGGCGTAAGCTAAGACCTCAGGGACCTCCGCGGCCCCTGATTCCGCAGCCTCAATGGTCGCAACTCCCCCTCATGGGGAGATTGCTCCCTTTCGGCTGATCTCACCGCCGATGAGATTCCCGCCACAGGCGGTCATCGGCGGTTCGTCCCTGCGGCAGGGGATGATCCCCTGCACCCCATCCGGCGATTTACAAACACATAAAAACAAACGATATGCGCCTGTTTGGAAAAGATAAAATGCCAGGGAAAAAGCGAGCTTTTTCCTGGTCATATCCTCGTTTTTCAGGTGCGCTTCGCGCACCGTGGGCGGCTTTGCCGCCCGCCCAGGAGCGATGATTTGCGACTTGAGTGTGGGTCCAGGGAGGTCACCTCCCTGGTTCGGGGGCATGGGGGCTGAAGAAGCCCCCAGAGGGTTTTTTACTCTCCGAACGCCCTGCGCACCATGGCGGCGGCGGCCCGGGCGTCCTTGGCGTAGCCGTCGGCCCCGATGGCCTGGGCGTATTCCGGGGTGACCACCGCGCCGCCCACCATCACGAAGGGCGGGTTCGGCAATTGTTTCAGCAGCCGTACGGTTTCCGCCATGGCGGGCAGGGTGGTGGTCATGAGGGCGGAGAGACCCACCAAAGGAATCTTCTGGCTTGTCGCCGTTTCCACGATGGTTTCCGGCGCTACGTCCCGGCCCAAGTCGATCACCGCGTAGCCATAGTTTTGCAGCACGGTTTTCACGATGTTTTTGCCGATGTCGTGGATATCGCCCTGGACGGTGGCAAGAATCAGCCTGCCCTTTACCACCTGTTCCGCGCCTTCCCGGGACAGGCGTTCTTTGATTTCCTCGAATACGGCCTGGGCCGCCTGGGCGGCGGACAGGAGCTGGGGCAGGAATACCACGCCCTTTTCGTAATCCAGGCCCACCTTGTCCAGGGCGGGGATCAGCCGCTGTTCCACCAGGGAAAGGGGCGCTTCCGTTTTCAGCAGTTCCTTTGCCAGCTTAGCGGCTTCGGCTTTCAGGCCTCGCAGAATGGCGTCCTCCAAGGTCATGGAGGCGAGGGATGAGGGCGCGGCCTTGGTTTCCGGCTGGGCCTGGGCAAAGCGGGACACATAGGCGGCGCACTGCTGATCCTCGCCGCTTAACACCCGGAAAGCGGCCACCGCGTCCATCATCTCCCGCTGGTTGGGGTTCACGATGGGCAGGGTCAGCCCGGCGTGGAGGGCGCGGATCAGGAAAGTTTGAGTAATCAGGGGCCGGTTGGGCAGGCCGAAGGAAATGTTGCTGACCCCCAACACGGTTTGCAGGCCCAGCTCCGTGCGTACCCGATGCACGGCCTTTAAGGTTTCTTCCGCCTGATCCTGCTGGGCGGACACGGTGAGGGTCAGGCAGTCGATCCACACGTCCTGCCGGGGAATGCCGAAGGACACGGCGCGGTTCAAAATCTTTTCCGCGATGGCGAAGCGCTTTTCAGCCGAATCGGGCAGTCCTGCCGCGTCCAGCGTCAGGCCCACCACCGCCGCGCCGTACTTTTTCACGATGGGCAAGATTGCGTCCATGGATTCGTCCTTGCCGCTGACGGAATTGACGGCGGCCTTGCCGTTGTACACCCGCAGGGCGGCTTCCAGGGCGGCGGGATCCACGGAATCCAATTGCAAGGGCAGGTCCACCGCCGCCTGAATGGCTTTCACCGTTCGGGGCAGCATGGTCTTTTCGTCCACCCCCGGAAAGCCCACGTTCACGTCCAAAATATCCGCGCCCGCGTCCATTTCCTGCACGGCCACGGAAACGATATAATCCAGATCGTTTTCCAGCAAAGCCTGCTGAAAGCGCTTTTTCCCCGTGGGGTTCACCCGCTCCCCGATCACCCGCACCCCGTCTAAGGTCACGGCGGCGGTGGGGGTGCAGACCAAGGGTGGGGGAGAGACGGCGATGACCGGGGGTTTTTCGGGCAGCGCTTCTTTTAGGGCCGCGATGTATCGCTCATCCGTACCGCAGCAGCCGCCCACCATCGTGGCTCCGGCCTGAATCAGATCGGCCATGGCGGCGGCAAATTCTTCTGGCGGCAGGTCGTAATGCCCATCCTCCGGGTCGGGCAGGCCCGCGTTGGGCTTGGCGATGAGGGGCAGGGCGGTATGGCGGCGCAGCTCCCGCACCAGGGGCAGCAGCTCCTTCGGCCCCAGGGAGCAGTTCACGCCGATGGCGTCCGCCCCAAGGCCAGTCAGGGTATGGGCCATGGAGGCCGCCGTGCAGCCCGTGAAGGTGCGGCCCGAGGCCTCAAAGCTCATGGTGACGAACACGGACAGGCCGGTCTTTTCCTTGGCGGCCAGCAGGGCGGCTTTGGCTTCGTACAGGTCGGTCATGGTTTCGATCACCACCAAATCGGCCCCCGCCTTTGCCCCCGCTTCCATCATTTCGGCGAAAATATCATAGGCGCTTTCAAAGGTCAGGGTGCCAAGCGGCTCCAGCAGCTCGCCGATGGGGCCGATATCCAGCGCCACCAACGCGCCGGTGCCCTGAGCGGCTTCTTTCGCCAGTCCCACGGCGGCGGCGATGACCTCCGCGCTGGTTCGATCCGTGCGGGAAAGCTTATGGCGGTTGGCCCCGAAGGTGTTGGCGTAAATGATTTGGCTGCCCGCGTTCAAATACGCCCGGTGAATAGATTTGATCCAGTCGGGCTGGGTAAAATTCAGCAGCTCCGGCACGGTCCCCGGCTCCATGCCCTTTTTTTGCAGCATGGTGCCCATGGCCCCGTCCAATAAAGTGATGCGGTCAGGTTGAAGATGCACAGGTCATTCCCCTTTCCCGAAAAGCGCAGTTTTGTTTGAAGGCGCAGAAGGCGCAGCCCCGGATGCGGGCCGGCTGGGGCTTGTCCGAAAGGCCGATCACCGCCGTGACCGATTTCATGGGGTTCAAAAGATACGAGGGGGCGGCGCAGACGCCTAACCGTTTTTCTCCGTTCAGGGTGCGAAGAAAATCGAGCTGCAAAGCTAAAGGAAAGTCGCCGTAGCCGGGGCTGAACCGGTCGGTCAGGTACAGGCCCGGATGGCGGGCGGCGATTTCCCTCTCCGCCGCGTCGCAGCCCTGCTCCACAAAAGAGCTTCCGCAGGCGTCAATATAAAGCGCCTGGGCCATGTCCCGGGCCTGAGCGGTGCGCAGCAGGCGGTCAAATTCCGCGCCTAAGGTACACAGCAGCAGCACGGCCCGGTTACAGTCCGCCAGCATGGTTTCTGCGAGCTTTCCCGGCAGAAGCAATCCCGCCTCCGGCAGGGAAACGCCCTGCTCGGTGTGCGCGATATTGAATACCCGGTAGGTATACCGGGGCGAAGCGCGCTTTTCCACCTGTTCCGCCGCCCGCTGTGCGGCGCGCAGGGCGTTGACCTCCGGCTCCTTTACGCCCGCGTAGCGCAGGGCCTGATTCACATCCACGTTCATGGGCGCTGTCCTTTCTGGCAATTCCTGCTTCATTATACCGGAATCCTCTCCGACGCGCAAGGAAATACAAAAAAAGACCGGTCGGAGCCGGTCTTCAGGGTGTCGAAAAAGAATTTTCGACACCCTGCGAAGGAAATCGGAAACAGGATTCCGATTTCCTTCGATGCATCAATTTCTTGTAAAATGGCATTTTCGCAAGCGAAAACGCTCATTTTTCGGCCAGAAATTGATAGCGGAAGCAAATTTCATTTGCTCCTCGGCGACGTACACGCCGCCGCCTGCGGATTTGTTGATGAAGGGGCCGCGGCCCCTTCATACTTCCCCAGGGTTTTTCGACAGTCTGAAGACCGGTCGGAACCGGTCTTATGATGCTGAAAGGGACGTTATTCCGCCAAAAGCTGGCTGATTATCTGGTCGGTCATGGCCAGAGAGCGGGGCAGATGGAAGGGACCCTTGAAGGTGCTGCCCTTGGTGGAGGGCATGGTGGGCTTGCCGTCCCGGCGGAGATAGCCGTACCAGTCGCCGTACTGGGGATCGGAGAACACCTCGCGGCAATAATCCAGGGTTTTGCAGAACCAGTCGTAATACGCTTCGTCCTTCGTGTCCCGGTAGGCCATGAGGGAGGCGATAAGGATCTCGTTATGGGGCCACCACAGCTTCATATCATGCTCATAGGCTTCGGGGGGCAGGCCCTTGGCGTCGATGAAGTAGAGCAGGCCGTTATATTCCTTGTCCCAGCCCGCGTTGATGGCGAGGTTAAACACGTTTTCAGCTTGCTGGTGCAGGGCTTTATCACCCTTGTGGTTGGCGTATTCCATGAGGAACCAGCTGCATTCGATGTCGTGGCCGGGATTCACGATGCGGCCTTCGGTCACGTCGCCCCGGAATTCGCCGTTCATGCCCACATTTTCCAGGGTGCAGCCCAATTCCGGCTTGTGGTGGTAGGCGAAAATGTCATGTACGCAGATTTCGGCCCGTTCGTCGTACAGGGCGGTATTTTCCGGGTCGCACCGGCGCAGGACGGAGCAGATGTTCAGGTAGATCATGGCAAGGCCTAAGCTGCGGCCCGTGCGGGTTTCGGGGATGGTTTTAGGCCCCATGCCCACGGGGTCGTCGATGAGGCCCCGGAACAGGCCCCAGTACAGCTCATAAGCCTGCTTGGCCCGGTCCAAATACACCTTTTCCCCGGTCAGGGCGTAGTATTCCGCGTTGGCGATGGCGTAAAAGCTCTCGGAGAAGTAATAACGGCGCTGGCGGAGGGGCTGGCCGTCAAAGGTTACGGTAAAGTACATCCGGTTGCCCTTTTCCCGGTTGATGCAGTGGGCTTCCATGAAGTCCAGGCAGGACTTGGCGAAATCCATCCATTCCTGCTTTTTGCCGTACAAGTGGCAAAGGTAGCTGTACGTCCAGGCGCAGCGGCCCTGCATCCACACGCTCTTATCGGTGGAGTAGATTTTGCCCTCCCGGTCCAGGCAGGTGTACACGCCGCCGTTCACCCGATCCCAGCCGTTTTTGATCCAGAAATCGGCGCTGCGGTTCAGTTCTTCCCGAATCCAGTTCTGCTGCGCTTTCAGCAATGCCTTGTCCATGACGATACCCCTTTCTTTCGTAAAGTGTTCGTGAACGTCTTCAATCCAGGTTCATCCCCGGCAGGGCGGTGACGGTGCGCACAAAAGCGCCGTTCAGGCGGCGCATCAGGGCCACCTGAGGCGCGTTTCGCCGGAAGATATGGGTATACATGGTGTTTACGCCCCTCTCCCGCAGCAGGGCTGAGGCCGCGCCCAGCAGGTTTTTCGCCATGCCCTGGCGGCGGTATTCGGAACGGGTATAGATCATGAGCAGGGTGGCGGAGCTGCCCGCGCCGGTGAGGATGCATTCGCTTACGGGCTGGCCGTTGCGGTAGAACCCCAAGGCCATGAAGTGCTGCTGCTGCTGCCACAATTGCAGATAATCCCGGGTGAAGGGCTGGATGCGCTGGGCGTTGACGCGGCTGAGGAAAGCGTTCTGGCTGGCCTCGTCCTGCAAAGGAACGGAAGCGAACACCATGCCCATAGGGGCCTGGGGCACGCCGGGAGGAGGCAGGAAACGGAACATATCTTCCCCGTCGTCGTTTTTCAGGCCGCAGGATTCATAAAACCGCAGCATCTGCAAATCGTCCGGGGACACTTGGGTGTACAGCCGGGCAGGCAGCCCCGGATTCTGGGCCTTCAATTGATAGGCCCGGGCCAGCAGCGCGCCGAACATCAGCGCCCGGGCGGAGGGCTGGCAGTCGATTTGCAGGAACAGGTGATTGGGGCGCTCCGGGTACAATTCGCCCTGGAAAAACTGCATCACATAGCCCGTGCCCAGCTGAATCTGCTGGTCATTGGCGACAAAGAACACATTTTCAGGCGCGATGCCCTGAAACGCGGCTTGCGGATGGGTAATACGCATAGAATTCCCCTTGCTTCAGTAGGTATCGGTAAAACAAAACAGATTGGCGGTAACTATCGGAGGGTGTCGGGGGTACTCCCCCGACTGAAATCCGCAGCGGCGGCGTGTACGCCGCGAGGACGAAAAATTACTGAAAGGAGCGAAGACAACTGAAAGAAATTTTTCGTCCTTGCGGTTTTTCCGCCCGGAAATCCTGCAGGGATTTTAGGAAAAACCGGGCGGGGGGACGAACCGCCGATGACCGCCTGTGGCGGGAATCTCATCGGCAGGAGCAATGTCCGCATGAAGCGGACTTGCGACTATTGAGCCTGCGGATTCGCGGGGGGTATGCAATACCCGCCCGCGCGTTACCATGAACCCGAAGGGTGAATGGTAACTTTTTACCATTCCACCCCGGAATATTTGTAGGCGGGGGTCAGGTCGTAAGTGACCCGGCACACGGATTTCTGATCCCGCAGGATCAGTTCGGTCACGTTTTCCATCACGTCGTAGGGCAGGCGGGCGGCGTAGGTGAGGCTTCTTTCCGCCGCTTGAACGGCGCGCAGGCAGATGACGGATTTTTCCTCGCAGCCGGGCATGGGGATCAGCACCGCAAAGTACTGCCACAGCCGCTTGGCCGCGCTGGAACGGAGCAGCTCGCCCCGGAACAGGGCGTCCGCCGCCCGCAGGGTGGAAAGCCTTTCTTCGGTCACTTCCCCTAAGATGCGCAGGGCCAGGCCGCTGCCGGGGAAGGGCTGGCGGGAAATCAGATCGGCGGGGATATCCAGAGAATCGGCGATTTGGCGAATTTCACTCTTGAACAGCTCCCGAAGCGGTTCGATGAGGGGCACCTGTTCCCCAAGGGCGGGGCTGAGCGCGCCGCCGCCGTACATGATATCGTTGCAGCTGGTACCGCGCACCAGGGCGGCGATGGGGCCGAGTTTTTCTTCTTCTTCCCGCAGGATGGCCTGGATGAGGCGGATGATCACGCGGCGCTTTTCCTCCGCGTCCCTGACGCCCTTGAGCGCGTCAAGAAATCTGTCCTTGGCGGAAACGCGGGTGATATCCATGCCGATTTCGTCCCGGTAATAGGCGATAAAATCATCGCCCTCCCGCTCCCGCAAAAGGCCGGTATCCACGAAAATGCATTTGAGCTGGCTGCCAAGGGCCTTGTGGGCAAGCAGCGCGCTCACGCCGCTGTCCAGCCCGCCGGTCATGGCGCACACCACGCGGCCATTCCCCGCCACGCGGCGAATTTCTTCTACCGCCCGGCTGACGAAAGCGTCGTCGTCCCACCAGGGGGTGCAGCCGCAGATGGTCAGGGCGAAGTTCCGAAGGATCAGGGAGCTTTCCGGGTCGTTCTGCTCGATCTGGAGCTGCGCGCCGTACAGGGGCAGGCTTTCGTGGGCAAAGCCCACCACGGTTTCCTGAACGGAGGCCAGGGAGCGAACCTGACCCGGCAAATGAAATTCCCGGACGCAGGGCAGCATCCTTTCCCCGCTTTCCATCCCCGCCAAAAGAGAACAGTCGGCGTAGCTTACGGGCATCACCGCGCCCTGATAGACGATATCGCCCACCGTGCCGCCCAACATGGACAGCAGGAGGCCTGCGGCGTCGCCCAGGGCCAGGATGGGAATATTCGCCTGCGGGACGCGGCTGTCCAGCCCCGAGGGGGTCTGGCCCGATACGCCGCCGGCCAGCAGCAGCCCCAAGGGTTCCTGGCGCTGAATTTCCTCCAGGGAAATATTTCCCGGCACGATCTTGCAGAAAACCTTTTCCGAACGCAGCTTCCGCGTGACGGCCCGGCTGGCGTCGTTGTCGAAATTCAGCACCAGCAGCATATCGCGCATGGGTGTTCACCCCTTACTGACACAAGAATAAAACGTCAAATATATTTTATTCGACGCGGGACGGTAAAATCCTGCTTTACTGGCCGGACTGTTCCTCAATCATGCGGCGCAGGGCCATGCGGGTTTCCAGGTTGGCGATGCCGGTTTCCTGGATGCCGTACTTTTGCTGCACGGTTTTGATGCAGCCCGTGGTGATCGCGCCGTAACGGCCGGTGGTATACTTTTCCTCCAGCAGCCCGGCCTGCACCAGCTCCTTTTGCAGGGCCGTCACCTTCGGACCGTCGTGGCCGAATTTCAGGGAATAATCGGCCAGATCGTATACGGTGCCGTAGCCTAAGATGCGCCAGTAATCAATGGCGTAATCGTTGCGTTCCACGCCCTGGGGGGCGGGCTTGGTCACGTTGTTGCCCTCGATCACGTGGACGCGCACCTTGCCGGAAGCGTCCAAAGCGCAGTATTCCACCATGGCCACGTGGCTGGTATCGCCGCTGGCGTTATCGGTGAGGAACACCCAGTCCCCCGGCTGGGGGATGTAGCTGTTTTTTTCGATGGCTTCGCCTGTACCGCTCCACCACTGGGTGCCGTAGCCCGGCAGGAAGCCCGTGCGGGCGATATAGCGGCCCTGGGCGATGAACCAGTCCCGCCCCACGTTGGTGCCGCTGTAATTGGGGTATACCTTGTTCAGCAGCTTGGTGCTGTGCAGCTTATCCACCTGATACACGCACCAGCACTGGAATTCGGCGCACCATTCGGCGGTGGGATAGCCCGCCCAGGCGCCGTACTTGGTCACGCCGCTGCGTTCCTCCGTATAGCCGATTTCTCCCCGGGCCGCGTCCAGCAGCCACAGCACGTAATCGGGTACCGGATAGGCGGGCTGGATCAGGGTTTCGCCCTCTCCCAGGGTGATTCCCGCTTCATAGGCGGAAAAATTGTTTTCGCTTCCCTCCGCCAGGGCGGGCGCGAAAAGCAGCGAAACGCACAGGAGCAGGCAAAGGAGCATGATGGATGGACGCATGGTTTTTTCTACCTCCGTCTTGATGGAAAACGGGGCCGGAAGACGGACTTCCAGCCCCGCGGGAATCACGCGTTGCGGTCGCTGCTGTCGCCGCTGCCGTAGCTGTCGTACAGGTTCTTATTGCGCTCCGTGCGGCGGATGCGCTGCCTGGGGGCGGCAGGCGCGGTCGCTTCGCTGGAAACGGCAGGCGCAGCCGCATTGCTGGGAACGGTGGGCGCGGCTGTTTCGCGGGCGATGGGCGTATCCTCCAGACTGACCTTGGCTGTTTTGATTTGCAGGTTCAGCGGACGGGCGTTGGGGTCCACCGGGGCGGGCCGGAAGGATTCTCCGCCAACGGGGCTTTCCGGCTTCGGCTGGCTGGCGGGACGGCCATAAACCTGCGTGGTCTGCGGATAGGAAGCGTTTTCCCGCCGCAGGGGCTGATAGGTCTGCGTGGCCTGCCGCACGGGCTGATAACCGAGGGTATTACCCTGCTCTTCCGCCTGCCGCGCGGCCGCGCTTGCGGGACGGTAAATTCCGGTGCCCTGGGGAGCGTTCTGCGTGGGCTGGGGCGAGCCGCCCTGGGGCGGCATGAAGGGCGCGCTGGGATTGGGATAGGCGGGCCGCGGAGGATTCTGGCCGGGGTTGTTCTGGGCTGTGCGCATCTGGGGACGGCCCGCCGCACTGCGCGCGGCGCGGGCCTGTTCGGCCAGCATTGCCTGCCTGCGCTTTTCATTCTGCCTGCGCACGTATGTGTAATACGCGCCGCCCGCGCCCGCGACGCCCAGCGCCGCCAGCACCCAGGGCCAGGGAGAACCGCCCTGCTGCACGTTGTTTTGCGGCAGGATCGTGCTGTTGTCCGGCACCACCGGGGCGATTTCCGGGGTGGGCGTGGGGGAAGGCGCAGGCGTAGGCGCTTCCGTGGCCA
This sequence comes from uncultured Christensenellaceae bacterium, assembly GCA_905234985.1. GTDB lineage: Bacteria > Bacillota > Clostridia > Christensenellales > Aristaeellaceae > RUG563. The sequence continues at coordinate 106,978 of CAJOJQ010000005.1, read as the reverse complement.
GCCTCTCCGGATCCGGCGTGGGGGTGGCGAAGGGATTGAAGGGTTCGTAGGAGGCCGTCGCGGCAGGATTATGCCACACGGTCCTGTTATAATCCTCCACGGGCTGGATCTGGCTGGCGTCGGCGCTGGTGGTGGTATTATTGCTGCTGGCGTTCAGATATTCGCTGCTCTGGAGGAAATCGGAAAGCTCGCCGAGGGTGAGTACGTGGAAGTAATCGCTGCGGATATAGCCTTCAATGCCGCCCTGATTGATGTGGTACCAGGTGCCTTCTTCGTTGATGACGGCGCCCAAAACCAGGGCGAAGGCGTAATTATCCAGCTGGCGGATCTGGTTGCTGTTCTTGGTGGTGGGTTCGCTGCGCAGGTTCACCTTGCCGCTTCTGCTCTGCACATGGCCGTAGCTGCTCAGGCTGTCTTCGGTCACGGGCATGGGCGTGGGCATGGGTTCGGCGGTGGGGGTGGGCGTGCCGGCGGCCAGGTTTTCTTCGTAACTCAGAACTTCTTCCGCGCTCATCATGCGCAGCTGATCCTGGCGGATGTAGCCCCACGCGCCGTTGTACTGCACCACATGCCAGGCAACGCCGCCCGCGTATACTTGCTGATCCACATACACCACCGCCATATAGGGCAGCAGGTCGATGATTTCGCCATTCGTATTCGCGAATGTGCGCATGGGCACGCCGTTGCCCAAGGTCATAGCCAGGCCCTCGGTATGCTCCATGGGAAGCGCGGTGGGGGTGGGGGTGGGCTGCAGCAGCTCCAGATAGTACCGGGCCTCCTCGGTGTTGATGAACCGCAGGGCGGACTGGGGAATGAAGCCCCAATTGCCGCTGCTCAGCGCCTGTACGGAATCCCAGATGACGCCGTCCACATAGGTTTCGCCGTTGACCAGGATCAGCGCCTCGGCGGGCAGCATTTCCAGAATGGTGTCGTCCGTCTGGCTCACGCCCGTGCGCAGCGCGGTCTGGGCGATCGTGACGGCATAACCCCGGTAGGAAGGCATGCTCGTGGGTTCCGGGGTGGGTTCTTCAGTGGGTTCGGGCGTAGGCTCCAGGGTAGGCCCTTCGGTGAGTTCCGGGGCAGGCTCCGCCGTGGGTTCCAGGGTGGGTTCGGCGGTAGGCTCCTGGGTGGGTTCTTCCGTAGGCTCCAGGGTAGGCTCCAACGTGGGTTCCAAGGTGGGCGCTTCCGTGGGCACGGGGGTCATAAGGGGCGTTTGGGTGGGCATGGGGGAGGCGAGCTGGGCCTGGATGGCGTCGCTTTCCGCCTCGTCGGCAACCTGTACGTACTTGGCCATCATATAGCCGTCCACGCCGTTGCAGCGCACGGCATACCACTGTTCGCCGTCGGCGTTCAGCACGCTGTAAATCCATACGCGGGTATTCTTTTTCACGCTGCTGATCTTATCCCCGTTCCGACCGGCCTTCTTGCGGAAGTTGACGGAATCCACGGTGGCGCCCCAGCGGTCGATCACCATATTGTCGGGAATTTCCGTGGGCGCGGGCGTGGGCACCTGGGTGGGCGCCAGGGTATAGTTGAACAGGGCGGCGATTTCCGCTTCGCTGAGGGGCCGCATCACGCTTTCGCTCATATAGCCCATCATGCCGTTGATTTCCACGGCGTACCAGACCTTGCCGTCGCTGTTGGTCACTTTGCCCAGCGCGTGGCCCAACATGCCGGCGTTCACAACGCCGACGATGTTGTCTTCCACGGTGGTGGGCGTGGAGCGCACGTTGATGGACTTGCCCGAGGGATAGAAATAGATGTCCGCGGGCGTATCATAGGCCGGAATCTGGGGCGCGGGGGTGGCTGTGGCAACGGAAGCGTACAGGAACGTGACTTCATTCGGCGTCAGATTGCCTTCCGCGTCTAAAACGACGGTGGCGGAGGATGCGCCGGGAACGGCAACGTAGTTCGCTTCCAAATCCAGCGGGGGTTTTTCGATGATGTTTGTGCCTACATAGCAGATTTCCTGCTGCGGGGAGGCTACGGCCCGCCCGTCGGCAGCGTCCAGATAATGAATGGTCACATAGGCGTTGACTTCGTTGCGGAAGCGGAAGATCACTTCGGCGGGATAAGCCGCGCCGGTATTGTCCACAGCCACATAAACGGCGGGATCGGACGCAAGCTCATAGCCTAAACTGCCGTCCACCTGCTCCCAGTCCACGTCCACCTTGTTTTCCTGGCCTTCCACGCAGGTGGCGAAATAGGAATAGAACACTTCTTCCGTGGGAGAAAGATATTTTACGGTGACAAGCGCCACCTTGGGAGCGGCGGGTTCCGTGATCAGGCGGTAAGTAAACACGATTTCGGCGGGATCGGGGCCGTTTTCATCCACGTGTACCAGGGCGGTCTGCGGCCCGTCGGGCAGATAGCCGTCGGCCAGGTCCGTGGGCGCGGCGGTGATTTCCGTATCGCCCAAGCCGCACCATACCACGCCGGGGGAGGCCACGTCGTTGCCCTCCGGGTCTGCGTAGTACACATACACCATAACGGGGCCGGGTTCCGCCGTGGGTTCAGCGGTCGGTTCCGGGGTGGGTTCCGCCGTGGGTTCGGCGGTCGGCTCCGGGGCGGGTTCCGCCGTCGGCTCCAGGGTGGGTTCAGGGGTAGGTTCGGCGATCGGCTCCGGAGTGGGTTCCGCCGTGGGTTCGGCGGTGGGTTCCGCCGTGGGGGCCAGGTATTGATAGAGGAACACGATTTCGGAAAGATTCGCTTCGCCGTCGGCGTTCACCGTAACGTACACGGTGGGGTCGTCCAGCAGGATATAATCGGGGAGCAGGCTTTCCGGCGCGGCGGCGACGGGCGTCACAGCGTCCGGGGGCAGCGTGACCGTACCGCTCAGGGCCACGTCCGCCCCGGTCTCCGCGTCGCGGTAGTACACGGGCAGCGTCACCGGCGGAACGGCCTTGTATTCATAGATGAAGGTGATTTCGCTGGGGTGCGCCCCGTCGGCGTCTACCGTCACGGTTTGGAATTCGGGATCGCCCGCCGCCTGGAAATACCGGTCCGGCAGCGTCTTGGGCTGGGGGAACACCACGAAGCTGCCGCCTTCAAACAGCAGCTGGGAATCTTCGGCCACGGGCATTCCCTGGGCGTCGGTGTAGTGTACGGTGACGTAGGCGGGCTTGACTTTGCGGACGTAGGTAAACGTGACCTCGCTGACGCTGCCGCCTGAAAGATTCACCGTCAGGGGATAGGAGGCGGGCTGTGCCGCCTGATAATCCTCCGCGGAGGCAAGTTTGACCGCGGGGGTAATGGTGTGTTCGCCCTCGCCGTAGGTGCGCACCTCATCCGGCGCGACGGATTCGCCCCGGTCGTCCACATAATGCACGGTCACGTTCACGGGCTGCACGATGCGGCGGTAGGTGAAGGTGATTTCCGCGGGGGAAGCCCCGTCGGCGGTGACGAATACCTCATAGGCTTCGGGAGCGGCGGACTGATACAGCTCGGTGGAAATCCCGGCGGCGGGGTACACCTGATTGTAGCCGGGCTGTACGGTCTGCGTCATATCCTCGGCGATCCGCTTGCCTTCGTCGTCCACATAATGGACGAGAACGGCGGCGGGCAGCACCTCCCGGCTGTACCAGAAGGTCACTTCCCCGGGGAAAGCGCCCTCGGAAGTGACGGTCACAGCCGCATCGCCGCTTCCCTGCACGGTGTAGCCGGAGATGGCGGGGGCATGCAGCGTGTGGCTGCCGCCCTCCAAAACGGTCGCTTCATCCGCGCGCAGCGGCTGGCCGTTTTCATCCACATAATGGACGGTCACGCTGGCCGGGGCCACATAGGGGGCGTAGGTAAAGGTGATTGTTTCGGCGTCCGCGCCGTTTTCATTCACGGTGACAACGTACTGGGCGCTGCCGGTGAGTACGTACCCCTCGATGGCGGGGGCGTTCACCTGATGCTGGCCCGCGTCGTAATTGATGACCTGGTCGTTCAGCAGGGGATAGCCGTTTTCGTCCACAAAACGAACGGTCACGGCGGCGGATACCACAATGCGGGTATAGGTAAAGGTCACGTCGGCGGGATGCGCGCCGGTCTGATCCACGGTAACAGTATATGCGTCCGCGCCGGTCAGGGAATAGCCGCCGATGGGCATGGCGGATACGGAGGAAACGCCCTCCCCGAAGGTCAGGGTCTGATCGGCCAACAGGGGATAGCCGTTTTCGTCCACATAATGAACGGTGACGGCGGCGGGCTGCACCGGGGTCTCCTGGGGCAGCGGCTGATAAGAAATGTACAGGGAATAAACCGCCACCAGCTCGCCCGCGGCGTTATAGCCGGAAATGTTTACGCAGGGCTGATCCAAACTGCCCATGGCGTCAGTCACATATTCCAGAAGCGAGTCCTGGCCCGGCTCGAAATAAGCTACGCCGCCGGTCAGATCGCTGATGTTCAGCGTAAGGCCGGTCAGGGGCGTTCCCGGGGACAGCGCCAGCCAAAACCGGGTTTCCTGGGGCGAATCGGTGACGGGTACAGCGGGATTGCTCCACTGCACCGCGCCGGATTCGTCCGTCCACTGCACGGAAATGCTCATGTCCCGGGCGGAAGCGGCCAGCGCGCCAAAGGGCAGCAGCAGGCAGAATAAAACCAGGAAAAGCGAAACGATACGGATGATCCCTTTCATGATAACGCGATGCCTCCTTCGGAAATCATCGAATAACCGCGAAACTGTTTCAATTGTATTACAGAATACAATTCGTGTCAATGCTTCGGCCCATGAAAAAGCTGGGCGGACGCGGATATTTCCCCACGTCAGGCAGGATTTGAGAAACGGACGTTGAATATAGAGCAGGAACGTTTACAATGGAGGAACAGAACATGATCAGGGACGAATCGCTGCGGGAAAAATTCCTTTCCAGTGAAGAAATATATCCCGGCAAAATCATCCGCGTGGAAAAGTGGCAGGTGGAGCTGCCCAACGGAGAAACGGCCATGCGGGAAATCGTGCGCCACAACGGCGCGTCGGCCATCGTGCCGGTGGATGATCAGGGCATGGTCACGCTGGTGCGCCAGCACAGGGTGGCCATCGGCCAGTGTACCTGGGAAATCCCGGCGGGCAAGCTGGATTCTCTCAGCGAGGACCCCTTCGCCGCCGCCAAGCGGGAGCTGGAGGAGGAAACGGGGCTGCAAGCCGCGGAATGGCGAAAGCTCACTTCAATTTATACCACCCCCGGTTTCTGCAACGAGCAGATTTCTATTTATCTGGCCACCGGCTTGAGCCAGCGGAACGCCCATCCGGACGCGGACGAATTCTTGGGGTTGACCCGGATGCCCCTTTCGGAGGCCGTGTCCCTTTGTATGTCCGGGGAGTTCCGGGACAGCAAAACGGTGATCGGGCTGCTGATGGCCCATCAGGTCCTGGCGGCGGCGGATAAGCCGCTGCTGGACGCTTCCACAGCCATACAACGGTTCACAAGCGCCTGTTCATCCCGGGAAGCCAAATAATTGCCAAAAAAAGAGAATATCACCATGAAAAAAGAGAAGCATCCCGTATACCGGCTGATCCTTTTCATCCTGTTTTTGCTGCTGGCCCTGGGCGTGGGGCTGCTGACGCTGGCCCTGCTGACGGGCAGCGGCGGCCCCTTCGCGGGCCTGCCGACACAACACATTTAACCTAACATTCAAAGGAAACGATACGTCCATGCAGTTTTTTCAGGGAATTTTTTCCCAGCTCCCTGCTCTGGAAACGGAACGGCTGATTTTGCGCCCCCTGCGCATGAGCGACGCCAGGGATTTGTTCGCGTACGCCAAAGATCCCCAGGTGAGCCGCTACGTGCTGTGGGACACCCACGAAACCCTGCGGGATTCCCGCCAGTTCTTGCGGGGGGCCATCCGGCAGTACCGCCAGGGTTTGCCCGGTTCCTTCGCCATCACGCTGAAGGATTCAGGTCGCATGATTGGCACCATCGGCTTTATGTGGGTCAACCATGAATACAAGAGCGCCGAGGTGGGGTACAGCCTGAGCCGGGAGTACTGGAACCATGGCGTTATGACCGAGGCCCTGCGGCGGGTGGTGGAATTCGGCTTTCATGAATTGCGCCTGAACCGCATTGAGGCCCAGCACGAGGTGGACAACCCCGCCTCCGGCCGGGTGATGGCCCACGTGGGCATGCAGTACGAGGGCGTCCTGCGCCAGCGGGTGAAAAACAAGGGCAAATATGTGGACGTGGCGCTGTACGCCATTCTGCGCGGCGATCCGCGAACATAAAAGTGGAAAGTGAAAAGTGGAAAGTGGAGAGCTATATAGTCGGCAATACCGTTGGCTGCCACTAGGGACGCTGTCCATTTATATTTTCACTTTTCACTTTCCGCTTTTCACTTTTTCATCAGAAAAGGAGGTTTTTATGCAGCATCGCATGACCGCCCCCGGCCCTTTGCTGGACGCAAACGGGCGACTGGCGGAAAGAGGCTACGCCCTGTCCCTCGTCAAGGATTATGACCGCGAGGCGGTGAAGGCTCCTTCCTTCCGCATCAAGGAATGGGATTATTACTGCATCGTGTCGGACCGGTACGCCCTGGCCCTGACCGTCGCCGACAACGGCTATCTGTACATGGACAGCGTGTCCCTCCTGGATTTTGACGATCACAGCCAGGCCACCTGGTCCGGCATCCTGCCGCCCTTCGGCGGGCGGAAGCTGCCTGCCACCAGCGCCGTGGGGGATATCAGCGTGTCCGGGAAGGGCTACGCCCTCACCTTTGAAAACAACGGAAAAAGCCGCCGCCTGTACGGCCACGTGGACCGCTTTCCCAACGGAAACGGAAAGCCCCTGCTGTTCGACGTGACGCTCACCGGCGCGCCCCGGGATTCCATGGTCATCGCCACGCCCTTTGCCGGGCATCCCAAAGCGTTCTATTATAATCAGAAGATCAACTGCCTCCGGGCGGAAGGCAAGGCGGTGTACGGGGACAGAGAATACCTGTTTTCTCCCGCCCATTCCTTCGCCGTGCTGGACTGGGGCCGCGGCGTATGGACCTATGACAATACCTGGTATTGGGGGTCCGCCTCGGGGCTTGCGGAGGGCGTGCCCTTCGGCTTCAATATCGGTTACGGCTTCGGAGACACCAGCGCGGCCAGCGAAAACATGCTGTTCTATGACGACGAGGCCCACAAACTGAGCCAGGTCACTTTTGAAATCCCCATGAAGGACGGAAAAGAAGATTATCTGTCCCCCTGGAAATTCACCAGCGACGACCACCGCTTTGAGATGGACTTTGAACCCATCATGGACCGCTGCGCCAACATCAATTTGGGCGTCATCTGCTCGGACCAGCATCAGGTGTTCGGTCGCTTTACGGGCCGCGCCGTGCTGGACGGTGGCAGGGAAATCCGCATCCGCCGCTTCCCCGGTTTTGCGGAAAAAGTGCATAACCGCTGGTAATGCTATAACGGCGCATACAACAAAAAAGTGCTTGTATTTTTGGTGATAATCTATTATAATAGCTGTGGATTGAACAAATTTGCATCTTATCCGCGCAAAAGATGAACATCCTGATCCGTATTTACAGTATCTGATCGGCGTACGCGCCGTTTGGAATAATAGCGGTTCAACCGCAAAAATGAGGAGGAGTTTCCCATGAAAAAGCTGCTCGCCCTGGTTCTGGCTCTGTCCATGCTGCTTGGTATGTGCGCTGTCGCGTCCGCCGAGGGCAAGGCCCTGGTGTCCTGGTACACCTTTGGCGACGTATATCTGACCAGCGTCCGCACCGCTCTGGACGAAGCCTTTGCCGCTAAGGGCATCGCCGTGACCGACAAGGACTCCAACGCCATCCAGACCACCCAGACCGATGACATCAACACCGCCGTGCTGATCGGTACCGACGCGCTGGTCATCAACCTGGTGGAATCCGGCTCCATCTCCGTGGCCCAGTCCCTGCTGGACGTGGCCAAGGGCGCGAACCTGCCCGCCGTGTTCTTCAACCGCGCCGTGTCCACGGATAACGAGGCTGCTGGCGCCATGTTCCTGGGCTATGAAAAGTCCGCTTTCATCGGAACCAAGTTTGAAGAAGCCGGCCAGATGCAGGGCACCATGATCGGCCAGTACGTGCTGGAGCACTATGACGAAATCGACCTGAACGGCGACGGCGTCATTTCCTACGTGATGTTCAAGGGCGACGACGCCAACCAGGAAGCCATCCTGCGCACCAAGTACGGCGTGGAAAACGCTGACGCCGTGCTGACCGCCGCTGGCAAGCCCGCCCTCAAGTTCTACGACGAAAAGAACGCCAACAAGTACCTGGTCGACCTGAACGGCACCTGGTCCAACACCGCTTCCTACGAATACATGGGCACCATCCTGTCCCAGTATAATGAAGCCAACGGCAACATGGTCGAGCTGATCATCGCCAACAACGACGATATGGCCATCGGCGCCATCAACTACCTCAAGACCGTGGGCTACAACGACGGCAACGGCAAGGTGATCCCCGTGTTCGGCGTGGACGCTGTTGAAGCTGCCAAGGCTGCCATCAACGCTGGCGAAATGACCGGTACCATCAAGCAGGACGCCGTTGGTATGGCCGACGCCGTGGCTACCATCACCGCCAACCTGATCGCTGGCAAGGACAAGTTCGACGGCCTGAACGAAAACTATCGCGTGGTGGACGGCTGGTTCGTGCAGATCCCCTACGCCATGTACACCGGCGAATAATCCATTGATCCATATTTCACAGGCGCGGAGAGGCTTGAACAGTCTCTCCGCGTCTGCGGATACAGAACCATATCCTGTCAGGAAGGAGCCGCTGCGAATGATACAGGGCCAAGAACTACTGCGGATGGAAGGCATCTCAAAATCCTTCCCGGGCGTGAAGGCGCTCGATAACGTGCAGCTCAGTGTAAAAGCGGGCACGGTACACGCGCTGATGGGCGAAAACGGCGCTGGCAAATCCACACTGATGAAGTGCCTGTTCGGCATTTACCACAAGGACGAAGGGCATATTTATCTGGAGGGGAAGGAGGTCAATTTCTCCAATTCCCGCGAGGCGCTGGATAACGGCGTCGCCATGGTGCATCAGGAACTCAATCAGGCGCTCAAACGCAACGTGATGGACAATATCTGGCTGGGCCGCTATCCCTTGATGAAGGGATTGCCCCTGGTCAGCGAAAAGCAGATGTATCAGGACACCATGCGCGTGTTCAACGAGCTGGATATTCATGTGGATCCCCGCACGGTGATGAGCCGGATGCCGGTTTCGCAGCGGCAGATGGTGGAGATCGGCAAGGCGGTTTCCTTCAATTCCAAGATCATCGTGCTGGACGAACCTACCTCATCCCTGACCGAAGAAGAAGTGGAGCATCTGTTCCGCATCATCAACATGCTCAGGGACCGGGGCTGCGGCATCATCTACATTTCCCACAAGATGGACGAAATTCTGCGCATCAGCGACGAGGTCACCATCATGCGCGACGGGCAGTATATCACCACCCGCCAGGCCTCCGAGCTGACCAAGGCCGAGATCATCCGCCTGATGGTGGGCCGCGAAATGACCCACCAATTCCCTCCCAAGATCCAGAATCCCTACACGGAAGATATCATGCGCGTGGAAGGGCTGACGGCCCAGTACTCCCAACTCCAGGACGTGAGCTTCTCCCTGAAAAAGGGTGAAATCCTCGGCGTGGCGGGCCTGGACGGCTCGGGCCGCACGGAGCTGCTGGAAAACATTTTCGGCGCGGCCACCCGCAAGAGCGGCACCATCGTCAAGGACGGCAAACAGATCAGGAACCGCACCCCCCGCGAATCCATCGCCAACGGCTTCGCGCTGGTGACGGAGGAACGCCGCGCCACCGGTATTTTCGGCATTCTGAATATTCAGGAAAACACCGTGGTCGCCAGCCTGAAAAAGTATCTGAACGGCATTTTGCTGCAATCCGGCAAGATGAGCAAAGCCACGGACAGCATGATTCAGGCCATGGCGATCAAGACTCCCAGCCAGAAAACCAAAATTCAATCCCTCTCCGGCGGCAACCAGCAGAAGGTGATTTTCGGCCGCTGGATGCTGACCGAACCCGATATCCTGCTCCTGGACGAGCCGACGCGCGGTATTGACGTCGGTGCGAAGTATGAAATCTACCAGCTGATTCAAAACCTGGCGAAACAGGGCAAATCCGTCATAATGGTCTCCTCCGAAATGCCAGAGCTGCTCGGCGTATGCTCGCGCATCCTCGTTATGTCAGGCGGACGCCTGGCCGGCGAAGTGGACGCGGACAACACGACTCAGGAGGAAATCATGACTCTGGCTGCCAAGTATGTGTAAGGGAGGAAGCAATATGACCACCGTCAAAAAGTCATCCGTCTCGACTACGAGAGTATTGGAGTGGATCCTTGACCACGCCATGATCCTGATCATCATCCTGCTGGGCATCTATACCGCCATCAGGACCAACGGCGGATTCGTCAAGCTGGCGAACATCATCAACCTTTTGAAGCTGACCGCGGCGCGTCTGCCCATGGCCTTGGGCGTGGCCGGATGTATCGTGCTGGCGGGCACCGACCTTTCCGGCGGCCGTATGGTGGGTCTGGCCGGTTTCATCGCCGCCATCATCATCGGCGCCATGAGCGGCGGCGCCATGTCCCCCGTGGTCGCCATCCTGGCCGTAATGGTCACCGGTATCGCCATCGGCTTTGTGAACGGCTTCTGCATGGGCAAGTTCAAGCTGCATCCCTTCATCGTCACCCTGGCTACTCAGCTGATGATCTACGGCCTGTACCTGACGGTGTCCAACTCCAAGCAGATCGCCGTCAGCAGCTTTGCCAATCAGCCCATGTTCTATGTGAGCGGCCAGCCCGTGCCGTGGTATGTGCTGCTGGCGATCCTGATCACGGTGGTGATGTGGTTCGTCTGGAATAAGACCACCTTCGGCAAGAACATGTTCGCTGTGGGTTCCAACGAGGAAGCCGCCCGCGTTTCCGGCGTCAACGTGCTGTTCACCATCGTATGCGTGTTCATGCTGGCCGGCGCGCTGTACGGCTACACCGGCTTCATCGAAGCCTGCCGCATCGGCAACTCCAGCGCCACCTTAGGCCTGAGCTATGAAAACGACGCCATCTCCGCCGTGGTTATCGGCGGCGTGTCCTTTGTCGGCGGCACCGGCAAGATCTCCGGCGTCATCTTAGGCGTGCTGATGATGCAGCTGATCATGACCGCCATGACCTTCCTGGGCATCTCCGGCGGCGTCGCCTACATCATCAAGGGCGCGGTCATCCTGGTGGCCTGCATCCTGGATATGCGCAAGTACATGACCAAGAAATAAACGAAAAGCAAAGTCCCGCCGCCAAAGCGCGGGACTTTTGCCCTTTTTGGAGAAAACGTTTCATGAGCGAACCGTTGTATACGCTGACCGGCAGCGTCAACAAGCACAATCATAACCGCTGCGAGGTGTACGAGGATCGGGTGGTTCTTGCCACCGTTTGCGACGGCGGTTTGTTCCCCGTGTATGAAAACGCGGAACGGGTGATTCCCATGGAGGACATTGAGCGCGTGGTCGTTTCCAAGGGCGGCGTAAAGCTGATTACCCATCACCCGAACTGCATTCATTTCGTGGTGCGCGGGTCGCGGAAAACCGTGGATCAGATGTACCGGGACCGGTCCTTCCATGCCAGCGACTATATCCGGGAGGGCGTTCACCAGCTGACGCCCAAAAGCGAGGCCGAGCTGGACGAGAAGATCGAAACCGCCCGGAACATCAAGCGCTATATTGAAGAACGCAACGGAATAACCGCATAAACGCATGGGGCTGCCGCATTGACAAAAAGCGGCAGCCCCGATTTTTTCAGCCGATCACCGCCAGCAGCACGAAGCCCATAAGCGTGACCACGGTGGACAGGGAAAGCACGGAGGAAAGGTAGCCCCGCTGTTTTTCGTCCGTGGAGAATACGGGCAGCACGTAGGGCGGCGGCAGCAGGAACATAAGCCACACCGCCCGATCCCATTGGGCCTGGGGCCAAAGCAGATGGAACAGGCCAAGCACGGCGGCCCCCAGAATGGCCATGATGATCAGCCGCAGCCCCACCGCCTTCAGCGCTTCCCGCCAGGGAATATCCCGGAACACCAGATCATAGCCGATGGAAAGCAGGATCAGGGCACTGACAGGAGCGGAAATAAAGTCTGTGCAGGCGTCCAGTACCCCCGCCGCGCCGGAGGGGATCAAGGATTGATATATCCCCGTCACGCCCAGCAGCACGCCCGCAAAGATCGCCAGGATGATGGGGGAGAGGGCCATTTCTTTGAATAATTGTTTAAGGCCGGGCTTTTCCTCGCCGTCCATGCCCAGCAGCAGCTTGTAGAGCGTGAAAACGAACAGCACCTGTCCCAAGTCGATCCGGGCGAAATCCGCCAGCCGTTCGGCGCTGTACAGCAGGGTGAACAGGGCGTAGCCTAACATGCCCGCCTCAAAGCCGGTGGTCAGGAAGGGCAGAAAGCGGTTTCCCATGCGCAGCGCCCTGCCCGAATGCTTTCCCAGCAGCCACGCCAGAACGCACAGCAAAAACATGATCAGCGGCACCACCAGCGTCGCCAGGGAGTATTCCGCCGCCGCGAAGGTATGCAGCAGCACTGCGGGCAGACCGATCTGCACCGCTACGGTTTTCAGGGCGTCAATGCCCGCCCGGTCGATCAGCCGCTTTTTCCGGCACAGAATGCCAATCAAAAGCATCAGCACCACGGGCAGAACGATGCGCAGCACTTCTGAAAAACGAGTCAAAGCATTTCCCTCCCGCGACCGCTTCCGGCTGCCGTTTCGTGGGTTGGCAGCGGCGCGCGTCTGTGATAGGATCATCATAATCCTTAGAGTTTACTCTAAGTCAACCGGTTAAGAAAAAAAGCAGAAAAGGGGGCGGCTGTTCCATGCCGGTTCTTGGGGTTTGGATGTGGCCGGAAACCATCGAAAAAAGCGGGGCGGAGAAAACGCTTCGCCGCTGCGGCCAAATGGGGGTCACGGATATCTTTTTTCTTGCAAAGGGGCTGTCCGGCCTGGTTTCCTTCCGCAGCAGCATTGCGCCGCGGGGCCAGGAGCGGGATCTTTTGGGGGAATTGCTTTCCGCCGCGCATAAAGAGGGCGTTCGGGTACACGCCTGGTTCACTTCGGCCAACGACGAGCATTATAAGGCCCTTTATCCGGAAAGCGGGCGCTGCCATTATGTGCGGGGAAAGGACAAGGGCCTGATTTCCCTGACGGATGAAGGGTATCTCTCCTATATGCGCGGCGTCCTGGGAGAGGTGGCGCGGCATTACGAGATCGACGGCCTGCACCTGGATTATATTCGGTACAACCATTTGACCTACGGCTGGGACGAAAGGGACGTGAAGCGTTACGCCGCCGCCGGGGCGGATACGGCCCATCTGCGCGCCCTGATGGAACGTACCTTCCTGCAAGGAGAAAAGAACGAGGAAAACTGCATCTTTGACGCGCTGCGGGCGGGCGACGAAAGCGTTCGCGCCCTGGCCCGGGTTCGGCGGGAGGACGTGCGGCGCTTCGCCCAAGAACTGATCCTGCCGGTTCGCGCTGAACGGAAACAAATCGCCGTCAGCGCCGCCCTGATGCCCGAGGGCGCGTATGACGATACGGCCTTTGCCGATCTGCATTACGGCCAGAGCTACGAGGACGCCGCCGCGCTGTACGATTTCGCCCTGCCTATGGCCTATTCCCAGGCCTACGGCAAGGACGGCGGCTGGGTGCGCCGGGTGGCGGAGGGCGCGCGGAAAAGAAAGGTAAGAACGGTCATGGGCCTGCACGCCTTTGAGGGCGGCACCGGCGTCACCCTTTTGAACGATATCAGCGCCCTGAAAGGCGCAAGCACGGAAGGCATTTGCCTGTTCAGGGCGGGCGCGTTTGTCATGGCCCGGGTCGAGAGCGGGCGGCTGTGGCTGTATAACCCGCTGGAGGAACCCGTCGCCGCCATACTGGCCGACGGCGAGCCGCTTCCCCTGGATACGCCCCTGGAACCGGGGGAGGAGAGGACGATCCCTGTTTCCGCGTCCCCAAAGGAAATCCGGGCTTTTTCGGAAGCGGGGGAGGTTTGCGCGTATCTGGCGGGCACGAATACCCTTTGATCGGTTTTCCGGTCTTCATTTTCCGGCTTGTTTCCGACCACATTTCCCCGCTTGTGCAATGAGACAAAACGTGCTATAAAGTGCGTGCAAAGCACAAGCTTTGCGGAAAAGGAAGGAAACATTGTATGTCCCGCACCATGACCCGCGATCTGACCACAGGGAACCCCATGAAGCTGGTGGTTTCCTTTGCCGCGCCGCTGCTGTTCGGCGTTTTGTTTCAGCAATTATACAGCTTTGTGGATACGGCCATCGTAGGCCGTTATTTGGGCGCGTCCAAGCTGGCGGCGGTGGGGGCCACCGGCTCCGTCAATTTTCTCATCATCGGCCTGTGCTTAGGCTTCTGCTCCGGCTTCTCCATCCCCATCGCTCAGGATTTCGGCGCGAAGAACGAACCGGGCCTGCGCCGTCACGTATGGCACGCCGTGGTACTCAGCGCGGTGATCAGCGTTTTGCTGGGCCTGGCGGCCACGCTCCTTTGCAAGCCGCTGCTGCGGCTCATGAACACGCCGGAGGAGATTTTGGACGCTTCGGCCAGCTACATCCGCATCATTTTCGCGGCCATTCCCTGCTGCGTGCTGTACAACATGGCAAGCGGCATCCTGCGCGCCTTGGGCGACAGCAAAACGCCGGTGTTCTTTCTGATTTTGGCCTCCCTGGTGAACATCGTCCTGGATCTGCTGCTGATCATCGTGTTCAAAATGGATGTGGCCGGGGCGGCCGTGGCTACGGCGGTCAGCCAGCTGGTGTCGGGCGTGGGCTGCGTGATCGTGATGCAGCGCCGGTTCCCCATCCTGCGCCTGCAGCCGGAGGATAAGCGCCTTTCCCTGTCTACGGCGGGAAAAATGTTAGGCGTGGGCCTGCCCATGGGCCTGCAGTTCTCCATCACGGCCATCGGCTCCGTCATGGTGCAGACCTCCGTCAACGGGCTGGGGGTCGACGCGGTGGCAGCCGTCAGCGCGGCCAGCAAATTGAGCGCGCTGTTCGCCTGCGTGTTCGACGCCCTGGCTTCCACCATGGCGACCTTCGCCGGGCAGAACATGGGGGCGCGGAAGCTGAATCGGGTGAACGAGGGCCTGCGGGACGCGGCGATTTTGGGCATAGGCTACTGTGTGCTGGCGTTTCTGGTGGTGCTGCTGTTCGTTCGGCCCCTGATAGGCCTGTTCGTGGACAGCCAGGCGGAAGCGGCGGTGACGGATATGGGCGCGCAGTTTCTCACGATCAACGCCGCCTTCTATATCCCGCTGCTGTTTGTGAACATCGTGCGCCTGTCCATTCAGGGCATGGGCTACACCCGGGTTGCCATGCTGGCCGGGCTGTTTGAAATGATCGCCCGCACCGCCGTGGCCGTGCTGCTGGTGCCCGCCGTGGGCTTTACAGGCGCGTGCTTCGCCAACCCCGCCGCCTGGGTGCTGGCCGACCTGTTTCTGTTCCCCTGCTACCGGCGCGTCATGCGCGCCCTGCGGGTCAAGGCAGGACCGGTCGCGGAAAACAAAGCCCAATGATTTCTAAAAAACCCTTCCCCTAACGCAAAACACCCGCCTTCCGGCACTTCGGAAAGCGGGCGTTTTTTGAGAAATCTTCAATTTTCAATGGTGATGATGTCCGAAAGGATGTAATGGAACAAAGGATAGGAGGTGTTTTCGTTTTCGACATAGCCGCCGCGCAAATCGCAGGTATCCTTGGGGTCATCGGGATCGACGCCGATGTAATCGCCCTTGAACACAAAATCGCCCTTTCCGCGCTTGAATTGCTCGATGGCGCTGTCCATAGCCTGCTGGGTGCCGGGGGCGGCGGCCTGGAGGTTCAGGTCGATCATCTCCACCCAGCCCTTTTCAAAACCGGCGGAGACGTCCGTTCCGTGAACGCGCCCGGAAACGGCGGCTTCGATCTTCCGGTTTTTCACGATGGCGTCCACAGCGGTCAGCACATAAGGCTCCCAGCAGATGCGCGACGTGACCAGAGACGCGGCGGGGGCCACCTCCGACATGCTCTGATTATAGCCGACGAAATAGACCGGCTTGCTTTGAAACGCTTCTTCGCAGGCAATGGCCGGGCCGATGGTGTCCGTATGCTGGGAAATGATCACGCAGCCCGCCTGGATCAGCTGCTGGGCCGCGCTTTTCTCCTGGGCGTAGCTGCTCCAGGTTTCCGTATAGCGCACGCGCATCACGGCGTTTGGCACCACGGAGCGCACGCCCAACAGAAAGGCGGTATAGCCGGAAATGACTTCGGAGGTGGGGAAAGCCGCCACAAAGCCCACGATGGCCTGATCCTCCGAAATGATCCCATTTTCGATCATTTCCTTGATCTTCATGCCCGCCGCGATGCCGCTCACATAGCGGCCCTGATAGGCCTCTCCCTTAAAGGTGTGGTAATTGGCGGGCACGGTCTGATCGCTCATGTCCATATAGGACGCTTGACAAAACTGGATGTTAGGGTATTCCGGGGCGAGTTCCCGCACCAGCTCGCCGTAGCCGTTGAAAAAGATGATATCGCAGCCCTTGGCCGCCAGCTCCCGAATGGGGTCCTCGATTTGATCGTCCAGCACGTTGCTGCACGTGAAGATTTCCGCCCGCTCCCCGTATTTCCGTTCCACCGCGTCCTTGGCGAGAGAGAAGTTATAGGTGTAGGGCGTGCTTTCGTCGTTGTCGTACACGAAGCCCACCTTCACGCCGGTTCTTCCGCCGCTGAGATTCAAAAGCCGAAAGCAGCCGACGACGGCGGCCAGGATCACCAGGCAGGTCAGCGCGGCTGTGATATAAACTCGCTTCATCCCTTACGCTCCTTTCCCATCCGCAGAGGCATTTTTTTCGGCGTTTTCGGCGTTCTTTTCTTCCTTCATCTCGGCGGCCTGAATCTTTTTATCCTCTTCCACGCGGCGTTTCAGCTCTTCCTGCACCTTCTGATCCGCGTTCTGGATATCCTCGCGCTTCTGGGAGTAGATCTTGTTCAGGTCAATAGCGCCCTTTTCCACCAGCCGGAAAAACGCGTCCAGCGCCTCGGGGTCGAACTGGGTGCCCCGGCCCCGAGCCATTTCGGTCATCACGTAGTCCGTGTCCATATGGTTGCGGTACACGCGGTTGGAGGTCATGGCGTCGAAAGCGTCGGCCACGCCGATGATCCGGGCGAAGAGGGGGATTTCGTCGCCCTTCAAGCCGTCGGGGTACCCGCGCCCGTCGTAGCGCTCGTGGTGGTACCGGGTGCCCTCTTCCACATGCTCCACCAGCGTAAAATCTTTTAAAATCTCCGCGCCCCGCGTCACGTGGGATTTCATTTCCGCGTATTCTTCATCCGTCAGCCGCCCCACCTTGTTCAGCACGCTGTCCCGGATGCCGATTTTGCCGATATCGTGCATCTGGGCCGCTTTGCGCAGGCTGGAAAGCATTTTGCGGCGCTGCCACCATTTGAAGCAGTTCATTTCCTGGGCGATCAGAACGGATTATTCCGCCACGCGCATGGAATGCTGGTGGGTGCGCACGTCCTTGGCGTCCACGGCGTTGGCGATGGCCATGACCGTTTCGTTCGCCATATTCAGCTTGATCTGCTGCTTGTTCAGCTGACGCTGCACCACCAGCCAGGTAAACCAGATGATGAACAGGGACAGCAGGATCAGCATGTAGATCCTGAAGCCGGGCTGCTCGTAGATTTCGCCCTCTTTGATCAGCTCAAACTTGCGCTCCTCCAGGACGCGCTCGCCCGCGCTGTCGAAAATGGCTAAATGGAAGGTGTAATCCCCGACGGGCAGGTTGGTGTAGATGATGTTGGTCAGGCTGCTCTGGGACACGATGGTCCATTGGGTGTCGTAGCCCTCCAAGAAGTAGCCCGCGTTGGGTTCCTGAATGGTATAGTTCAAAATTTCCGGACCCATCTCCACGCGGCTGACGCCCTGGCCCACCGTGATGGCCCCGGAACGGACGGGGGGCTGCAGCACGCCGTCCAGCCGGACGGAGGCCAGTTGCATGCGGTAGGAGCGCACGTCGCTGTTGTATTTTTCCACGTCGATGACATAAACGCCCGTGTCGCAGGGCAGGAACAATTCGCCGTTGCCGTTGTAATAGTTCCAGGAATTGGCGGTGAGGGAGGTGCCCAGGCCCCTCCGGGCGTCCAGCAGCTCCCAGGCCATATCGCCGTCCGCCACCAGTTCGTCCCGCTCCACCACATAAATACCGGCGCTGGACATGACGAACAGCGTGTCCTCGTCCTTGACCCAGATATCGTAGTTGTTGAAATAGGGAAATTTGTCCAACACGCGGATGGAGCCGTCCGGGTCTAAATAGCACAGGCTGTTGCTGGTGACGATGAACACGCCTTCGGATTTGGGGTCCTTCACGGTGCGCAGGATCACGCCGCTGCTCAGGCCGTCCTCCCGGGTGAGCATTTTCTCCACTTCGCCATTTCGCAGCACGGCCATGCCGTCGCCGTCCGTACCCGCCAGAATGGTGCCGTCGCCGCGTTCCGTAATGGTCAGGATCATGGAATTGATCAGGCCGTCTTCGTTGCGGATGGTCTTTTTGATCTCATGATCCCGAATGTAACTGATCCCCGTATCCCCCGCCGCTAAGATCGTCCCGTCGGTCAGGCCCGTCACGATGCGCGCCCGGTTGCCGAAGCTGCCGTTCTCCGCGTTGTACAGCCAGCTTTCGCCCTCCGGGGAAAACTCCATTAGGCCGCTGCCGTAGGTACACACCCACAGATGGCTGTTCCCATCCACATACAGGCAGCGGATGCGCTTGCCCTTCAGCGCTTCGGTCAATTCGTTCTCGATCTGGCCGCGGCAGGCTTTGTTCACCACGTCCAGCCCTTTGTCGGTTCCGATATAATAATTGCCCTGCCACATCACGATGGCGTTGACCACCCGGCGCTCCATGCCGATGGTGCCGTAAACGTCTTTGAAGGCAGATTTCGCCAGCCGCAGAAGCCCTAAGCGGGAGGACGTGAACCACAGGTTGCCCTGGTAGTCGTAGAGCATATTGTCGATGGAATTGTTGAAATCGTTGGTGTTCACCCGATGATAGCCGCTTGCGTCCACATAGGAAACGCCGCTGTCGGTGGAGATGAACAGGGTGCCGTCGCTCAAATAGTTCAGGTTGTTGATGCTGGCCACGTCATCGCAGGTCATGACGCTGAGCAATTCAAAATCCCCGTCGGAAACGTCATAGCGGTAGATGTGATTGGTGGAGGACCCCACCATCAGGGTTCCGTCCGGCGCGAAGGCGCAGCAGTTGAACAGCTCCTGCCCGTCCGTCAGCCGCATGGAACACAAAATTTGCCCCTTGTTCATCAGGAACAGCCGCCCGCCGGAGGCGATGGCCGCCACGTTGCCCAGATCGTCGGCGGTGATGCTGTCAGCATAGTTGACTTCCTGCAGGGTGTTGGCCGCCTTCAGGCCGTTGTTCATCACCAGCATTTGCAGGCTGCCGGTGGTGCCCACGTAATAATATCCGTCCGAGGCGCGGATGATGCAGCGCACGGAATTGGAGGGCAGGCCGCTGGACTGATCCAGCACGTTCACCACCTTTTCCCGGATCACGATGGTCAGGCCGTTGTCGTTGGTGCCGATCCACAGGCGGCCTTCCTCGTCCACATACAGGCAGTTCACGTTCCGGACGGATTCAAAATTGTCCACCCAGCGGAACTCGCGACCGTTGTAGCGGTACAGCCCGGCATAGGTGCCGATCCACAGCACGCCGTCGTTGGTCTGGGCGATGTCGTTGGCTTCGCCGCAGGGCAGGCCGTTGTTGCTGCTGTACACGCTCTGCACGTAATCGTTATAATCCACCGGCTCAGCCTGGGGGGAAGCGTCCTCCGCACGGGCTGGGGCGGACAGGCCAAGGGACAAACACAGGATCAGGACCGCCGCCGCCGCGCCGCCGCGCCGCGCCGCTTCCTCCCGCTGATGGTTTCTCTGCCAGCGCCGGATCAGGATCACCACATACACCGCCGCGATGGTCAGCACCTTATCGGCAAACTCGATGGCCAGCTGGCCTAAAATGGCGCAAAGGAAGAAAGGCCAGTTTTTATCCAGCAGATAGTCGATCAAGCCGTTGCCCCAGACGTTGCCGGTATATCCGTCGACCAGCAGCATATTCACCGGCACGGACACGATCAGCGCCACGAACACGGCCATGGAGGCGGCCTTCATGAAGCCGTAAAAATGATCGAACCATTTCCGCCGCGCCGCGATGCCTACGATCACGCCTAAGGCCACGCTGGTGATGGAATACGCCGCCGAAAGGTGATTGACCGTGCCGTAAGCCAAATTGCCCGTCAGGCCCACCAGCGCGCCGCAGACGGGACCCGCGATATACGCGCACAGCGCCGTGCCGAAGGAATCCGCCCACAGGGGCAGGGTGAGCCAGACGGACAAAAGCCTTCCTCCCACGTTGAGCAGCACGCACAGAGCGATAAAAAGAACGATCTTCCAGGTTTTCCATTTCTTCATCCGATCCAACCTCCTTCCCCGTCACGGGGAAAAACGGCTCACTGAAGCGCGGCGCTTTCATGGGCGTGCCGCGCGAACCAGGCTTCGTACTGGCCGGACGCCAGCACCTCGTCGATCACGCCGTTGACGAAATAAATCAGCTCGATTTCGCCCTTCTTCGCCGCGATCCGGTCCCCCGTATACTGGGACTGCAAAGCAAAACTCACGTCCGGCACGATTACCAGCCCGCAGCCGGGATGGTTTTCGATATATACCCGGGCGATGGCGATATCCACCACCCCGGCGTCGGCTTTCCCCTCCATCACGGCGTCGTACACGTCCCCGGCGGAAGGCAGCCTGCGGAATTTCCGATAAAAAGAAATATTGTCGGCGGCCATGGTTTCCTGCAATGAGCCGCTTTGGGCCACAATGTCCCGCTGGGAAAGATCCTCCACCGAACGGATGCTTTCTGCGTCCGCTTCCCGGATGATGAGGCCGCTGGAGGCCTGCTCGCCGCTGTAATAATACCCCTTGGACATTTCCAGCACAGCCGCCCGGCCCGACGTAAACGACAGCGCCGAAACCGCCAGATCGTATTTTCCTTCCGCGACGGAGGACAGCACCTCCGTAAATTCCATGGGCACGATTTCCAGCTCCACGCCCATGCGCTGGGCAATCAGCCGCGCCAATTCCATATCCGCGCCCACGAAGCGATCCATGCCCGTTTTGGTTTCGTCGATGTATTCCTGGGGCGGATAATAGGGCGACGTGGCGACGATCAGCTTTCCCAGACTGCGGATGCGCGCCAGCCTGCCGGCGGCGTTTTCCGGGATGCCGTTTGTCACGTCCATGGAGCCGTCCACATAATTCCATTCGTTCTCCTTGTACTGCGTGGTCTCCGCCCTTGCCGCGCCGACAGGAAGAAGAACGGGAATCAACACTGCCGCCGCGATCAGCGCGGAAACGATTGCCGCAAAGAAGGAACGGGGCGCTTGCTTCATCATATCCTTGCCTCCCCAAAGGGATTCTTTTTTGGAAAAACGGCGTCCGCGACCTGCCGCCGCCCCCGTCTTTCCCTCAAATTTCCGATCCTTGAACAGCCTGATTATACGACCGGAAAAGGGAATTATCAAGTGTTTGTCCCCGATACGCCCTATTATCAAAACCCAATAAACCGTTTTTTTCCACCTCTGGGCAGAGGGACTTCGACCGTGGGAAACGGGCGCCCGCGCATGCAAAAAATGCAATTGCCTTGGACACTTATTGGAAAAATGCTGTGAAAAAGCAGGAAAAGGAGGGGACGGTGGCGAATTGTCAAATGGAATAGGAGCTTTTGAGGGAAAGGGCGTTTCCTTGAAGCTGGGTTCGAGTAACAATTCAAATCAATGCACAAAACGACGGGAGGTAAAAAAGATGTTGAAGAAATTTCTGGCTCTGGTACTGCTCCTCGCCCTGGTTTTGACCGCCGTACCCACGATTGCGTCGGCAGCCGGAACCAGCATCATGTATGTGAAAACGGAAAACGGCAAACCCGTGAAGGTTCGCAGCGAACCCCGCAAGGGCGACAACGTGATCGGCAGCGCGCCCTACGGCCACTCTGTGCTGGTGGACTGGTCCTATGCCGGAAACGACGGCTGGTTCCGCGTCGTGTGGGGCAGCATGGGCGACGGCTACATCATGGCCCGCTACTTGGTAGACTACAATCCCGGCAAAGCGCCCAGCCCCTCCAAGGCTGACGAGGAAAAAGCGGAAAAGCAGAAGCTGGACAAGGAAATCAAGAGCGAAAAGGACGTGGCGACGCCCTTCTACATCGCGGTTCGTCCCTCCCGCTCCTCCGGCTGGGTCAACTTCCGCACCGGCCCCTCCTCCACCACCGCCCGCATCCGTTCGCTGACCGACGGCACGGAGCTGATCGTTGAAGGCGAAACCACCAACTGGTACCGCGCCCGCGATCCTGAAACGGGCAAGGTGGGCTACATCTTCAAGAAGTACACCGCCAAGCTGGCCAAGCAGTACGTCACTGAAAAGGAAACCTCCGGCGGCAAGCAGAAGCTGGGTTCCCTGAACGTCAACGGCGAATTTGACCTGACCTGCAAGATCCCGGACGGCTACTCGCTGCAGGTGGTCAATGTGCGCGGGGACAAGATCATCGCCTCCGTCACTTCCGAGGATATGACCAAGCCCCAGATGTACCTGTCCATCGCCTACGACGATCTCTATGGCGACGTGGATCGGATGAACGATATGTCCGCCGAGGATCTGGCTTTGCTGGAAGCTACTTTCCAGGAAATGAACGACGTGGAAATTACCTACAGGGAAACCGGCTACGGCACCAAGCTGCTCGTTGCCCGTGAAACCGGCAGCGACACCGACTTCGTGGACATCCTGGCGATTTACAAGGGCTATTTCATCGAGTTCAACATGACGCCCAACCCCAAGGCCGCGGTGCAGACTCTGACGGAACAGCAGATCCGTGTGTGCATCGACTTCCTGACCGACGTTGATTTCAATCCTGTCCAGAAATAAAAACCATACCCGAAGGATGATCCTTTGCCGGCCCGCGCTTCGCGGGCCGGTATTTTATAGGACGCAATTGAAAGAGGGACCGGCAAAAACATGTATAATCTGGTTTTTGTATATTTTATGATTACCAGATTATACATTTCATAAAAGAAGAAAAACAAAATCAACCGAATAATGTATAAATTGGTCAAACTATTTTTAAAAGATGACCTGAATTGACATTATAAACTATTGCGGTCCAGAAATAAATGTGCTATGATGTCCGTGATAATATTTGCTCTGTCTGTTTGGGCTTTACAGCGCAAAAACGGGAGGTGCGATGACGATATGCGTTATACAAATCCGATTCTGCTGGGAGACTATTCGGACCCTGATGTGATCCGGGTGGGAGAGGATTTCTATATCACCGCGTCTTCTTTTACCTATGTGCCCGGGCTGCCGGTGCTTCATTCCCGGGATCTGGTGCATTGGGAGCTGATCGGCTACGCGGCGCGGCAATTGCCCTTTGAACGGTACAACAGGCCCGCCCACAGCTGCGGCGTCTGGGCGCCCAGCCTGCGCTGGCACAACGGCATGTTTTATATTTACGTCTGCATGCCCGACGAGGGCTTATTCGCGTTCACGGCCAAGGACCCCGCCGGGGAATGGGAATGCCACTACGTCAAGGATGTGACGGGCTGGATCGACCCCTGCCCCTTCTTTGACGACGATGGGCGGGTGTGGCTGGTGCATGGCTTCGCGGCGAGCCGGGCGGGGATCAACAACGTGCTGTATTTGCACCGAATGTCCGCGGACGGGCTGCGCGTGGCGGATAAGGGCAAAATGATCTATGACGGGGCGGATCACAACGACGTTACAGTGGAAGGCCCCAAGATGTATAAACGGGACGGGTATTACTGGATTCTGTGCCCCGCGGGCAGCGTAAAGCCCGGCTATCAGCTGGCCCTGCGCTCCGAAAACATTTACGGCCCCTACGAGCGCCGCGTGGTGCTGGGCCAGGGCGGCACGCCCATCAACGGCCCCCATCAGGGCGGATGGGTAAACGACGGCCACGGCAAGGATTGGTTCGTTCATTTTCAGGATATGGACGCCTATGGCCGGGTGACGCATTTGCAGCCCATCGACTGGTCGGACGGATGGCCGGTCATGGGGAAAAAGGGAGTCCCCGTGCTGGGCGGGCAAATCGACCTGCCGCCCTTTACCGCGGAAATCCCTACCTCCGACGATTTTCAGCAGGGCCTTGGCATGCAGTGGCAATGGCAGGCCAACCCCAATAAAAGCTGGTATACGGAATTAAAGCCGGGCCTCCGGCTGCATGCCGCGCCGGCGGAAAGCCTGTTCAACGCGGGCAATTTCCTTTCTCAATTGATGCAGTACCATGATTTTGATATGGACGTACTCTTTTATACCCATGCCCAGGACGGGGATATCGCCGGGGTGGGCATGATGGGGTACACCTATTACTACATTGCTTTGGGGCAGGGTCGGGTGAGCCTGAAAATGGGGATGGCCACGCCGGTGAGCCGCTGGGTGCCGGAGCGCGTGATCGAAACGCCCATTTCGGACGCCATGTGGTCTTACGCCGAGATCCTGTTCCGCATGCGGGTGCGGCACGGCAACGTGAGCTTCTTCTATGGCAGCAGCCAGCGCTCTCTGCGGCCCATGGGCGGCGAATACCCCATGGCCTGCGGCGGCTGGACGGGGGCGCGCCCCGGCCTGTTCACGCTCAACACCCAGGGCCGATGGGGCGGCTGGGCGGACGTGAAATATGTGAAGATATCCAATGAATAACGGGGAGGCGCGTCCGGTGAAACGGCTTGCGGGAATCATGCTGGCGATATTCTGCCTGGCAGGAGTTTTCAGCGCCCGGGGCGAAACAGCCGACGGCGGCTGGAGCGATCTGTATGCCATGTTTGTGGAAACCGCCATCGAATACGGCGATTTGCAGGAAGAATGGGCAAAGCAGCCCGACGTGTACGCCCCCGCGCCCCAGGGTGCTGAGATCAGGCTGGACCTCGCTTCGGCGGAGCTGTCGGGCGATATTCGTTTGATCGGGGACGTGGAAACGGAGCTTGGTCCTTATCCCTTCCTGTATGAAAAAAGCGGCGCGGAAGAGAAGGTAAACCGGACGGCGCTTTCCTCCGGCGACAGCGACAGCGCCGCCATCTGGCGCGTTCAGGTGGAGCAGCCCGGCCTGTACGAGCTGCAGGTGACTTACCTGGCCTTAGGCGGCAACGAAGCCAAGGTGCAGCGCAAAATCGCCATCGACGGGGAAACGCCCTTTGAAGAGGCCAATAACCTGTGCTTCTATCGGGTATATGAGGAAGAAGTGCAG
This sequence comes from uncultured Christensenellaceae bacterium, assembly GCA_905234985.1. GTDB lineage: Bacteria > Bacillota > Clostridia > Christensenellales > Aristaeellaceae > RUG563. Next base: position 81,656 of record CAJOJQ010000005.1, on the reverse strand, counting down.
GAAAACGGAAAAATGCGGGTGAATGCCATCGGCGACGAGGTTTGGCCCCATATGCGGGAAAAACAGGTGTGGCAGACCGTGCGGGCGGTGGATCAGCAGGCGATTTACGTGGAACCCCTGCGGTTTTATCTGTCCGAGGGCGAGCATGAAATCACCCTGAGTTATGTGGACCAGCCCGTGATCCTGCTGGAAGCCAGCTTCGTTTCTCCCCGCGCATATCCTTCCTATCAGGAAAAGCTGGCGGAATGGCAGGCTTTGGGCTATACCGCCGTATCTTCGGACACGGTGATCAAGCTCCAGGCGGAAAACAGCGCCTGGCGCAGTGAAAACGTGATCCGCCGGGAATCCGACGCAGATCCCCTGACCGAACCCCGCTCCGGCGCGGAACGGGTGCTGAACATCGTGGGCGGCTACCGCTGGCGGCTGGGCAACGCGGCGGTGAGCTGGCGGATCGACGCGCCGGAATCCGGCCTGTACGCGATCCACTTTAAGGTATTGCAGACCACCGACCCCGGCATGCCCTCCTACCGGCAGATCATGATCGACGGCGAAATTCCTTTCGAGGAAATGAAGCTGTATTCCTTCCCGTATGACAGCCACTGGTACGGCGAAACCCTGCGGGATGAAAACGGCGCGCCCTATCAGTTCTATTTGGAAAAGGGCGTTCACACCCTCACCGCCACGGTAAAGTTAGGCCCCATTGGCGAAATCATGCGCCGGACGGAAAAGGACACCACGTATCTGGGCCAGCTGGAGCGGGAAATCGTAAAAATCACCGGCTCGGAACCGGATTACAATTACGAATACGATCTGTACCGCACCATGCCGGAGCTGAGCGGCCAGCTAACCTATCTGGCCGGGCGGCTCAGGGAAAGCGCTGATCTGCTTTCTTCCATTTCCAGCGAAAAAACCTCCATGGAAAACAATTTCCGGCAGATCATCGACCAATTGCTGTTCTTCGCGCAGGACGTGGATCGCATTCCCAAGGCGCTGAGCGATTTGGACAACGCCCAGAGCAATTTGGGCACGTACATTTCCACCATCGAAAAATGCCCCATGGCCATGGATTACCTGGTGCTGTCCTCCCCGGACGTGACCATGGACATCGCCACCTCCAATTTCTTTCAGCGCATGGCGGTGACGGGCGAAAACTTCCTGGCCTCTTTTACGAAGGACTATGACAGTGTGGGCCTGATCGTGGACGACGCGGGCGAAAACGCCGAAACCACCGTGCTGAACGTCTGGATCGCCCGGGGCACCGAATGGGGCGAGATCCTCAAGGAACTGGCGGACGAGGATTTTACCCCCAAAACCGGCGTGGTGATCAACCTGCATGTGCTGCCTACGGGCCAATTATCCACCGGTTCCGTGAACACCATCATGCTGTCCGTCGCCAGCGGTACCGCCCCGGACGTGGCTTTGAGCGTGGAATACAACCTGCCCAATGAATTCGCCTTCCGCGAGGCGGCGGCGGATTTGAGCCGGTTCCCGGATTTCGAGGAAGTGACCAAAAACTTCTATGAAAGCAGCCTGATCCCCTTCAAATACAACGGCGGCGTGTACGCTCTGCCGGAGACCATGGATTTTACCGTCATGATCTACCGCCAGGACGTGCTGGCCGAGCTTGGGGTCGAGCTGCCCGAAACTTGGAGCGACCTGTACCAGAAGGTGCTGCCGCGCCTGTATGAAAACAACATGAGCTTTTCCCTGCCGGTGGACACCTCCGTTTCCAGCAATTCCCCCGGCGCGCTGCGCGGGTTTACCATGCTGCTGCTGCAAATGGGCGGCGCGTATTATCGGGGCGAGGGGGAAGCCTCCGGCCTGGACACGCCGGAAGCCTATCACGCGTTCAAGGCCTGGACGGACATGTACGCCAATTATGAGATCGACGCGGAAAGCAACTTCTTCACACGCATCCGCACGGGCACTATGCCCATCGGCATCGGCAATTTTACCACCTATATGCAGCTTATGACCTCCGCGCCGGAGCTGTACGGCCGCTGGAGCATCGCCCCGGTGCCCGGTACCCGGCAGACGGACGGCACGGTGAAGCACACCGTGGGCACCACGGCGGCCACGGCGGACATCATTTTGGCGCAAAGCGAAAAGCAGGACGCCGCCTGGGAATTCCTCAAATGGTGGAGCAGCGAGGAAACCCAGACCCGGTACGGCCGGGAGCTGGAAGCCATCTTGGGCATGGGCGCACGGTGGAACACCGCCAATGTGAACGCCTTCTATTCCCTGCCCTGGGACGCCCGGCACGAACGGGTCATCAAGGCGCAGATGGACGCCGCGGAGGAACAGATGATCGTGCCCGGCGGCTATTTCACGGGCCGACACATCATCAACGCCTGGAACCGGGTGTGCATCAACAACGAAAACGCCCGGGACGCTTTGGAAAAGGCGGTCAAGGACATCAACAAGGAACTGCAAAACAAGCGGATTGAATTCGGCTTGGAGTAAATTGAGGTAGGAGGTAGAAAGTAGGAGGTAGGAGGTTTTTCATATTGTTCCCCCTAATCTTCTTTCCGCCGACTTTGTGATTTTTACACAGACTATATCAACCTCCTACCTCCTACTTCCTACCTAAAAAAGGGGTGAGCGCCATGCAGGCGGCGGTAAAAAAGAACGCTTTTAAGGAATGGCTGCGCAAGAACGGCACAGGATATGCGTTTCTGCTGCCCTTCCTGATCCTGTTCGCGGTATTTGTGATCGTGCCGGTGGCCGTGGCCATGTATTACAGCCTGACCAATTACAACATGATCCAGCCCGCCCGGTTCGTTGGGTTCAGCAATTATTCTCAGCTGATCCTGGATGACGACGTGTTTTTGATCTCCCTCAAAAACACCATGATTTTCGCCGTGATCACCGGTCCCATCGGCTATTTCGCCTCCTTTTTGATGGCGTGGCTGATCACGCTGGTGAAGCGGGGACGCGGGTTCTTTTCTCTCATGTTCTACGCCCCGTCGCTGACCAGCGGCGTCGCCATGGCGACCATCTGGCTGATTCTGTTTTCCGGCGACCGCTACGGCTACATCAACAATCTGCTGCTGCGGATGGGACTGATCCTGGAACCCATTCTGTGGACGAAGGACGCCGACTACGTGCTGCCGGTCATCATGATCATCGCCGTGTGGATGAGCATGGGCACGGGCTTCCTGGTGTTCCTGGCGGGCCTGCAGAATGTGGACCCCGCCATGTACGAGGCCGCGCGGGTGGACGGCATCAAGAATAAATTCCAGGAGCTGCGCTATATCACCCTGCCCATGATGAAGCCCCAAATGCTCTTCGGCGCGATCAACGCCATCGTGAGCGCCTTCGGCGTATTCGACGTGGCGACGGCTGTGGCGGGCATGCCCAGCCCCAACTACGCCGCCCATACCATCGTGGCGCACCTGTACGATTACGCGTTCACCCGGTTCAATATGGGCTACGCCAGCGCGGTGGCCATGGCGCTGTTTGTGATCACCTTTACCCTTGGACGCGTCTGCATGCATGTGTTCAAGGATAACACCTGACCCTGCTTGCAAGGGAGGAAAACAAAGTGACTGTCAAAGCCGTTTACAAACCCCGGTGGTTCAGGTTTCGCCTGAAAAAGCTGACCTTTTCCCGGTTCATGCTGTATGTGCTTTTGACCGCGCTGGTGGTCATCGCTGGGCTTCCCCTGTTCGCCATGGTGTGCCGCAGCCTGATGCCCCTGGACGAGCTGTACATTTATCCGCCCCGGCTCATCGTGCATAATCCCACCCTGCGCAATTTCAGCGATTTGCTCACCTCCCTTTCCTCCTCCACCGTGCCCTTCACTCGGTATATTTTCAATTCCCTGTTCACCACGGCGGTGACGGTTGTCATCAGCGTGATCGTATGCAGCATGGGCGCTTACGGCCTGGTGAAGCATAAGCCCGCGGGCAGCGGCCCCATTTTCGCGGTGGTGCTGGCGGCCCTCATGTTCTCCACCCATGTGACCCAGATCCCCAATTATCTGGTGGTCAACCGGCTGGGCCTGGTCAATACCTATTTGGCGCTGATTATTCCCAAGATCGCGGTGGCGTACAATTTCTTTCTGGTCAAGCAGTTCTGCGAACAGCTGCCGGATTCCATCTTAGAGGCCGCCCGCATTGACGGCGCGAAGGAGCTGCGCGTATTCTGGACCATCGCCATGCCGCTGCTCAAGCCCGCCTGGACCACCCTGGCCGTGTTTTCCTTCGTGAACAACTGGAACGATTACTTTTCGCCCCTGATCTTCATTTCCAGCAACGCCCTCAAGACCCTGCCCCTGGCCCTGCAAACCCTGTCCGGCGGCGCGGGGGTGGTGGCGCGGGCCGGTACGGTGGGCGCGGCCACGTTCCTGACCACGGTACCCTCCATCCTGGTTTTCGCCTTTATGCGCGGTAAGGTCATGGAAACCATGTCCTTCTCCGGCATCAAGTCATAAGGGGGGAGAGAGATGAAAAGACTTCTGCTCCTTTCGACGGCGTTTCTTCTCCTGTGGCTGCCGTCGGCCTGCGCCGTGGTGGGCATGGACGCCTTCGTGGCGGATACGGACACCGCCGATCCCGGCAACAGCTTCATCCCCATTCCCGCCGTATACGAGGTGTATACCACCATCAAAAACTTAGGGGAAAGCGGGTTCATGAATCATCCGGAGGACCTGTTTCTGGCCCCGGACGATACCGTTTATGTGGCGGACGGCGAAAACAACCGGGTGCTGCAAATGACGCGGGAGGGGCAGGTGCTTCGGGTAATCACCGAGGGCTGCGGCATGAAGCTGAAAAAGCCCCGGGGCGTGTATGTACATACCGACGGCAGCATCTGGATCGCCGATACGGGAAACCTGCGCATCGTTACCCTGAATGCCGATCTTTCCGACCGCAAGGTGTACGTGAAGCCGGATTCCAGCCTGCTGGGCGCAAATTTCACTTTCGACGTGCAGAAAATCTTCGTGGCGAACACGGGCTACATTTACGCACTCAAGGGTGCGAACCTGATCGCCCTGGACGAAGCCAACAATTTCCGCGGCTATTTGGGCGCGGACAAGGTGGGCTTTTCCCTGTCCCGTTTCCTGATCCGCCTGTTCGGCAGCAAAAGCCAGATCGAACGCACGGTGAAGCAGGAACCCGCCAGCTATTCCAACTTTTTTATCGGCGCGGACAATATGGTGTACGGCATCCTGTCCAACAAGAACACCGCCCAGATCAGAAAGCTCAATTCGGTGGGCACCAACACCTATCCGGAGGAGACCTACGGCTTCACCCTGCCCAACCGGGCGGCGGGGGCTGAAAAGAAGGAACTGGAACCCACCTTTTCGGATATCACGGTGGAAGACAACGGCATCATCACCGTGGTGGATCGGGGCACGGGCCTGATCTATCAGTACGATCAGGACGGCAACCTCCTTTGCTGCTTCGGCGGCCAGGGCGACGCGGGCGGGCTGTTTCAGATCCCCGTCAGCATTGACGCGGACAGCGAAGGCTATCTCTACGTGCTGGACTATCAGAACAACGAAATCACCGTATTCAAGCCCACCCATTTCATCCAATTGGTGCATCAGGCGGTCACGCTGCACGGGGAAGGGCGGTACGGCGAGGCGCTGGTTTATTGGAAGCAGGCCCTGGAAATCGACAGCAATTACGCCCTGGCCCATCGGGGCGTGGCAAAGATCATGGGCAAGCAGGAGGATTGGGAAAGCGCCCTGCGCTCCTATGAGCTGGCAAATGACAGAGAGGGCTATTCCGAAGCCTTTGCCGAATATCGGCACGAGTATTTCCGCCATCATTTCCTGCTGGTCGTGATCTTAGCCGCGGCGGCTGTGTTCTGTTTCGTGAAGCTGCTGGCTCTGGCGAAGCGAAAGGCTGATCAATGGGCCGACGACGTGCAGATGGGGAGGGGATTGAAATGACGGGCCTGAAACTGTGCGTCATGATGCTGTTCCATCCCATCGTGGTGAGCGAGCATATCAAGCGGCAGCGCGGCGATGAGAAATTCAAACGCCTGACCGTGATCCTGGTGCTTTCCATCTTAGCGCTGGCGCTGGGCGTGAACCTTTTTTCCATCTATTTCACCCATTATCCCCTGGCGACCGTTTCCGTGCGCAAGGCCAACCTGCTGCTGGAATGCGGCAAGCTGTTCGTGCCCGTGCTTACCTGGGTGCTGGCCTCCTACGCCATGACCACCATTTTAGACGGGGCCACGAAAATCGGCGAAGCCATGCTGTACAACGCGCTCACCCTGGTGCCTTACGTGCTGTTCACGGTTCCCGCCGTGCTTTTGTCCCGGATCATGGACGGGGGCCAGGCGGGCCTGTATTTCATCATGACCGGCGGGCTGCTTGTGTGGGTGGCAGCGCTGATGATCATCGGCATCAAGGAAATGAACGAATATACCATCCGCAAAACCCTGCTGGTGGTGCTGCTGACGGTATTCACCATGGCGGTGATCTGGGCCACGGCGGTGCTGCTGTTCACGATCAGCTCCCAGTTCGTCACCATGATCCGCGAAGTGTATTTTGAAATCGTCTATCGCCTGTAAGGAAGGAGGGCGCGGCGTGAAAAAAATTCTGCTGATCCTGTGCTGCTGTGCGGCGCTGCTGCTTGCTGTGCCCGCCCCGGCGGAGGAAGGAACGGAAAGGCTTTTGGTCGCCGCCAACGACCGCCTGAGCCTGTATCTTTCCCCGGGATACTGCGCCGTGGAGATCGAGGACGCCCTGACCGGAAAAACCTGGTCCTCCACCATGAACGACGAAATGGCGGAGGGCCTGAAGATCATTCCCGCCCAGCAGAAAAGAATCGCATCCCTGCTGGCGGTGAACTGCACCAATCTGCAGTCCGGCTTGGGCGTGGTGAATAATATGGCCCTGCTGGCGGAAAAGGCGCTGACCGCCTCCTATGAGCTGATTGATAACGGCGTGCGCCTGACGTATCATTACGGCACCTATCAGGTGGGCGTTCAGATCGAAATCCTTCTGGACGGTCCAAGCCTGCTGGTGCGGGTGCCCTACGAGGGAATTGTGGAAGCGGGGGATTTTTCCCTGGTCAGCCTGGACGTGCTGCCCTTCCTCTTTTCCGCCACGGACCGCAGCGAGGGCTTCTTCCTGTACCCCGACGGCTGCGGCGCGGTGATGGAATTTCAGGATTACGCCCATTACAAGGAATCGACCCGGCTCTATCCGGTGTACGGCGATTATCAGAAGCAGCCCGCGCTGCTGGATATGTTCGCTCAGGAAGCGCCCCAGGTGCTTTTCCCCGTGTTCGGCATGAACCGGGGCGGCCACGGCATGCTGGCGATCATCGAAAAAGGGGCGGAAACGGCCCGCGTGTCCGTGAACAGCTCCAACAACATCATCGGCATCAATTATCTGTTCGCCAATTTTCAGTACCGCCGTTCCTTTGAGGATAAGCGCGTGACCGACCGCGAGATCAAGGTGTTCGATAAGGACGATATCAAAACGGATTACCAGCTGCGCATCCTGTTCTTAGAAGAGGAGAACCCGGATTACAGCGCCATGGCCTGCGTCTGGCGGAATTATCTGCTGGAAAACGGCGTGGTGGTCCGCAAGACGCACGCGCCCTCGGTGGCCGTGGATCTTTTCATGAACGCGCCGGAGGAAGGGCTGCTCTTTGACGTGCCCCGCACGGTGACCACCCTTTCCCAGGCGGAAGAGATTCTGCTCTCCCTGGACGGCTTGGGCGTTCGGAACATCCGCGCCTCGCTCAAGGGCTGGACGGCGGACGGCTACGGCAAAACGCCGGATCGTTTTCCCATCAGCGGCACGGTGGGCAACGACGGCGATTTGAGGCGGCTCATCGAAACGGCCCACAAGTTAGGCGCTTCCCTTTCCCTGACGGCCAATTTCCTGGAGGCCGCCTCCGATCAGGGCGGCTATTCCCACCGCAACGACGTGGTGTATACCGGCAATCATATCATCATGACCGACCGGGAAAAAACGGTGTTCATGCTCAGCCCTGACGTGGCGCAAGCCAAGATGACGGACTTTCTGAAAAAAGCGGCTGATTTCGACCTGGACGGCGTGCGCTTTGAGCGCATGGGCAAATACGTGGCCTACAATTACGGCAGCCGCCGTTACCTGACCGCGGAGGATACCTTAGGGATTTACCGGGCCATGACGGACGAAGCAAAGGCCGCTTTCGGCGCGGCGGAAGCGGAGGGCGGGGATACCTGCCTGCTGGGCATGGCGGATTTCTTCACCTACGTGCCCTATGAGGATTTTGGCTATCAGATCACCACCGCTTCCGTGCCCTTCTACCAAATCGCCCTGCATGGGCTGGTGGAATACGCGGGCAGGCCCGGCAACCTGAGCAGCGATTTGGAAAGAGAAGTGCTGCGCTGGGTGGAAATGGGCTATACGCCCTTCTTTGAGCTGACCTATGACAACACGGAAGAACTGATGTATACAAACTACCAGAGCCTGTTTTCCGCCGAGTATACCGCCTGGCAGGATCGGGTGGCCTGGGCCGCAAAGCAGTTTACGGTCGGGCCGCTGGCCGAACTGCACGATCAATTGATCGTGCGCCACGAACGGCTCAGCGATACGTTGGTGAAGGTGACCTATGAAAGCGGAACGGCGGTCTATGTGAATTATGGCGGCCAGCCCGTGGTTCAGGACGGCGTTGAGATCGGCGCGCAAAGCTGGGCGGCTGTTCCGCCCCGGATGTAGTGGAGGTGCGGCCCATGAGCGTTAAGGCGTCGGCTGCCGGGAAGGGCAGAAGGAGAATGGGGATCGACAAAAAACGGTCCCTGGAAGCGTATATCTTTCTGATCCCGTGGCTGATCGGAATCTGCGTTTTCTTTGCTTATCCCATTTTCACTTCCGTGCGCCTCTCCTTTTCCAAGATCGTTTCCTTCAAAGGGCTGGTCACAGCGTGGGTGGGGCTGGAAAATTATGAGTACATCTTTTTCTTTGACATCAATTTCGTGCCGACCTTCCTGCAGGTGGTGTACGATACGCTGCTGAACACGCCGCTTTGCATGGTGTTTTCCCTGGTCATCGCCATTCTCATCAACCGGAAAATGGTGGGCCGCGCTTTCTTTCGCACGGCGTTCTTCATTCCCGTGCTGCTGGGCAGCGGCTATATCATGAAGCAGCTGCTGGGCATGGGGGCGGACGGCGCCACCATTACCACCGGCATCATGGTGCCGAAGCTGATCAGCGATCTGCTGGGCGTGAGCATCACCGGCGTGGTGCAGGGCTTCCTGGATCGCATCACTGTGGTGCTGTGGAAAAGCGGCGTGCAGATCGTGCTGTTCCTGGCGGGCTTGCAGGGCATTTCGGGTTCCCTGTATGAAGCGGCCAAGGTGGACGGGGCCACGGAATGGGAAATGTTCTGGAAGATCACCCTGCCCATGATCACGCCCATCATCCTGATGAACGTGGTGTATACCATCGTGGCGTTCTTCACAGACGGCACCAATCCCATGGTGGATTACATCTACAAAATGAACTTTACCAACCAGATGTACGAAAACGCGGCGGCCATGAGCTGGGTCTACTTCGTGTTCGCCCTGCTGCTGTGCGGCGCGGCCATCCTGCTCATGAGGCGGTACGTGTACGATTCCGGCGCCAAGAACTGACGGAAGGGGGGACGAGAAATGGACAAAGCCCTGATCAAAAAGAACGGCAGGAAAAGCAAGGCGTCCCGGTTTGCGCGGACCTTTGTTATCCGGCTGGGCTTTTATTTCCTGCTGATGGCCCTCAGCTTCATTTTCCTCTATCCCTTCATCACCATGATCGTGAAATCCCTGATGACGGACGACGATCTGTATAATATCACCGTGAAATGGCTGCCCTCCCAGGCCACCTGGAGCAACTATGACATCGCGTTCCGGCGCATGCGTTTCCGGGCCTACGTGTGGAACAATGTGATCGTGTGCGGGGCCGCCACCGTGGGCCACGCCCTTTCCTGCTCCCTGACGGGCTACGCCTTCGCCCGGTATAAGTTCAGGCTGAAAAACGCGCTGTTCGCCCTGGTGATCCTGATGATGATCGTGCCGGTGCAGGTGATCATCTTTCCCCTGTACAAGCAGTATTCCGATTGGGGCTGGCTGAACAGCTTTCTGCCCCTGATCGTTCCCACGTTTTTCGGCATGGGACTCAACGGCGGCTTCTTCATTTTCCTGTTCCGGCAGTTCTTTATGGGCCTGCCCTACGAAATGGAGGAAGCGGCCCGGGTGGACGGCTGCGGCCCGCTGCGCATCTACGCCCGCATCATGCTGCCCATGGCCCAGGCCCCGCTGCTGGTGTGCGGCGTGCTGTCCCTGGTGTGGCACTGGAACGATTACTTTGAACCGGGCGTGTATATCACGGCCCCCGCCTACCGCATGCTGCCAAGCGTCCTGCCCAACCTGTACGCCCTGCTCAACCAGGAAAACCACACCATGATCCAGATGAACGAGCTGGAGGGCATCGTGTTCAACGAGGCCATGCTCATGGCGGCCACCTTCCTGTGCATCATTCCCATCCTGATCGCCTATCTGTTCCTGCAGCGGCGGTTCATGGAGGGCGTGGAGCGCTCCGGCCTGACGGGCATGTGACGCGCCCGAAAAAAGGGAAACGCGCCCGAAGGTTTTTCCCGCTTCGCGCAGAATAATACAAACGGCGTGAAACAGAGCGTATTCATATTTCCCCGTTCCTAAGCGGCAGTGAACCGCTGGAAATATTAAAAAGGAGGTTTTCTCGTATGAAGAAAATCGTATCACTCCTGTTGGCTCTGATGATGCTGCTGGCAATGGGCAGCACCGCCCTGGCGACCGATAAGGTCACCTACTACGTGCGCGGCGGCTCCGCCGAGTACGAGCCCTACATCTATCCCGGGCTGGTCGGCCTGCTGAAGATCCAGGAGATGGCCGATGTGGAAATAGAATGGACCGTCGTCTGCGGCAGCGGCGATGAAATCAAGGCCCAGTATCTGGCCATGCTGTCCAGCGGCAAGTATCCGGACGTGATTCAGTGGGTACACCGGTACGATTATGTGGGCGACGTGCCCCAGCTGTATGCCGACGGCATCATCATCGAGCTGAACGACGTCATCGACAAGTACATGCCCAACTACAAGGCGCTGCTGGAAGCCAATCCCGACGTGGCCAAGGCCCTGAAGGACGACGAAGGCCGTTACCTGTACTTCACCCCCATCAACCCCCTGAATACCCCTGATGAAAGGGTTTCCGCCATCTGGCAGGGCCTCCAGGGCCGCAAGGACTGGATGGAAAACGTGGGTATTGAAGAACTGCCCACCACCATCGACGGCTGGTACGAAATGCTGGTTGCTTTCCGGGATCTGGATCCCAACGGCAACGGCGAACAGGATGAAATCCCCTTCGACGCCGGACAGAGCGGCCTGCGTTACTTCATGCCCGCCTTTGATATCCTGAATGGCGCTTACGTCGATCCCGATACCGGCAAGGTCGGCTTCGGCGAATACAGCCAGAATTACAAGGAATTCCTGGAAACCATGAATAAGTGGTATTCCGAAGGCCTCATCAAGGACATCTGGGCCGAAGACGGCTCTCTCGCCCCCGCCGAAGTAAAGGACGCCGCGATCTACGCCGATCTGGCCGGTTCCTGGCTGGGCCTGAGCAACTATTGGGAGCAGCGCCTGCCCCAGGTCCTGGAAAAGAACCCCAACGCCGACTTCGTGGCTTTCCCCTGGATCGAGGACGCTCAGGGCCGCACGTATGCTGGCGACTACGACATCGGCTACGGCGACAAGTACAGCACCTGCATCTCTGTGGACTGCAAGAACGTTGAAGCGGTGGCCCGCCTGATCGACGCCATGTTCACCGAAGAAGGCACCAACTGCACCACCTGGGGCATCCTGGACGGCGATCCCATCCTGACCTCCCGCGAGGATACCGCCTGGACCAAGGGCAACGGCACCTACACCATCGACGAAAACGGCGTGAAGCACGAAACCGAATGGGCCAAGCAGATCACCGAAAACTTCTATGACGGCGTGTTCGCCAACAAGTACCGCTACGCCATGAGTCACGTGTCCTTCCCCCGCTGGGGCGCCGGCGACTATCTGGCCGCTACCCGTGAACCCCGCTTTGTGGCCTCTGCCAAGCTGTGGGGCGAAGCCAGCAACGAACTGGAATATCCTGCCGCCATCGTGCTGAGCGTGGACGAACAGAAGAAGGCCGCTCCTCAGCTGGACGACATCAACGAATACATCGCTGACATGACCAAGAAGTTCATCTCCGGTGAAGAACCCCTGACCAACTTCGATAACTACATGGATCAGCTGCAGAAGATGGGCATCGAAGACCTGATCGCCGCCTACCAGGGCGCCTACGATCGCTTCATGGCCCGCTGATTCCTTTCACGCAACACCCTTTACCGGGGCTGCCGGATTCCAACGGCAGCTCCGGCGTCTTGTCGAAAGGGCCGCATTGCGGGAGCGGCCTTTTCGACAGGGTGCGGGGAAAATCTTACAGAAGGGAGTAACGCGCATGACCGTTTATATCTGCGGCGATTCCACCGCCGCCAGCTACAAGCCGGAGGAAGCGCCCATTACGGGGTGGGGGCAGGCGCTGCCTGAATTTGTGCCGGGCGTGCGGGTGGAAAACCGGGCCATGCCTGGCAGAAGCACCAAATCCTTCCTGGCCGAAGGTCGCCTGCAGAAGATTGAAACGGAAATACGGCCCAGCGATTTGCTGCTGATCCAGTTTTCTCATAATGACGAAAGCGATCTGGTGTGGCGGCATACCGACCCCTGGACGTCCTTTTATCATAACTTGGAAATCTATGTGGACACTGCCCTGCTCCACGGCGCGCGGCCCGTGCTGATGACGCCCATCTGCCGCCGGTACTGGCGGGACGGAAAGCTGCTGGCATCCCATGAGGATTACCCGGACGCGATTCGGGTGCTGGCGGCCCAGCGAAACGTGCCGCTGATCGACATATACGCGAAAAGCTTTCAGTACGTGCGGGAATTGGGCGACGAGGAAAGCAAGAAGCTGTACCTGCACTTGGAAAAAGGCGTTTATCCCGCCTGGCCAAACGGAAACGCGGACGATACCCATACCCAGCGCGCCGGGGCGGAAGCCTATGCCCGCATGACGGCGGAAGCGCTGAGGGAGTTGGGGCTTGTGCCATAATGATAAACAGAAGAAAAGAGGAATGCGCTGTGTATATCATCGCCAAGGACGGCAGCGGGGATTTTACCTCCATCCAGCAGGCTATTGACGCGATCCCGGGGGGCGGGCGCGCGCCCACCATCCTGCTCCTGCGCATGGACGAATACCATGAGCGCGTGGTGGTGGATAAGGACAACGTGCGCATCATCGGCGAAGCCCGGGACCGCACGGTGATCACCGCTTCCGGCTGCGCCAAGGATTTGGACGAAAACGGAAAGGAACGGGGCACCTTCCTGAGCGCCACCTTCATGGTGACGGGGCATAACGTGGAGGTGGAAAACCTGACCATCCGCAACGACGCGGGGGACGGGCGCGACGTGGGCCAGGCCGTGGCGGTGTACGCGGCGGGGGACAGGGGCGTGTGGCGCAACGTGCGCATGATCGCCCACCAGGATACCCTGTTCTGCGGGCCGCTGATGCCCAAGGTGGTGCATTTCATCGCGCCCCGGCAGGGCCGGGCGGAGGTGGTGGAATCCGTCGGCGACAGCCCCGTGACATCCAGCCGCCAGTATTTTGAGGACTGCTTCATTCAGGGGGACGTGGACTTTATCTTCGGCCCCTACCGGTGCTGGTTCGAGCGCTGCACCCTGTTCATGAACGCCCGGGGCGGCATGTATACCGCCGCCAATACCGCCGAGGGGCAGCCTCACGGGCTGGTGTTCCACAATTGCAAGCTGACCGGGGAATGTGAGGAAGGCCAGGGCTTCTTAGGCCGCCCCTGGCGCAGGTTCGCCCGCACTGTGTTCCTCCATTGCGAGATGGACGAGCATGTGGCCCCCCTGGGTTTTTCCGATTGGGACGATGTGAAGGTGGTCACCGAGCGCTACGCGGAATTCGGCACCACCGGCGCGCGGGCGGATCAAAGCACCCGCCACCCCAGCCAAAAGCGCATGACCGCGGAAGAGGCCGCATGCCTGACCATCCCGGAAGTCATCGGCGGATGGGACAACTGGCAGCCCCAAAAGCGGGTTCCCACCTGGTTCCTGTGCGGAGACAGCACCATGGCGGATTATCCCGTCGACCGTTATCCCATGATGGGCTGGGGGCAGAAGCTGCAGGCGCATATCTCCGATAACGTGTATGTGGAAAACTGCGCCGTGAACGGCAGGAGCAGCAAGAGCTTCGTCGCCGAAAAGCGGCTGAATTTCATCGAGCTGTGCCTGCGCAAGGGGGACAAGCTGATCGTTTCCTTCTCCCACAACGATGAAAAGCCCGACGCGGAGCGGAATACCGATCCCCGGATCACCTATCCCGAATACCTTGGCATGTACATCGACGCGGCGCGGCGGCAAGGGGCGGAACCTATTCTGGTCACGCCCATCCCCCGGCGGCTGTTCAACGCGGAAGGCAAGCTGATTCCCACCCACGGCGCGTACCCGGACGCTATGCGCAATTTGGCGGATTATCGCGGCGTGCGGCTCATTGATCTGGAAAAGGCCACTGCCCAGATGTTTTCTTTAGCAGGCGTTGAAAATACCAAGCGCCTGTTCTGCCATGTGCCCGCGGGCAGCAAAAACTACCCAGACGGGCTTGCGGACAACAGCCATTTGCAGGAGGAGGGCGCGTCCCGGATCGCCGCGCTGTTCCTCTCCCGCATGCAAAATCCACGCTGGACGGAGGAAGCCTTGGAAAACGTGGAACCCAATGATTATAATGACCTGATCGCCCGGGAGGACAGCGTGCTATGCTGAATACGTACCTGCCCCGTTCGGCGGAGATATTGGCGGACTGCACGATCAAACGGTTTGGCTTGCTCAATAAGAAATGGAGCTACGATTACGGCGTGGTCTGGCGGGGCATGGAAATGCTGTACGCCCTGACCGGGGACAAGAAGTACTTCACGTACATTTTTGACACCCTGGACGGCATGGTGGAGGAAAACGGCGTGCCCGCCGGGTACGATCGGGAAGCGTATAACCTGGATTACCTGTGCATCGGGCGGCAGCTGATTTATCTCTGGCAGAAAACAGGCAAAGAGAAATTCAGAAAGGCGGCGGCGCTGCTTTTCTCCCAGCTGGACGGCCAGCCCCGCACGTCCGACGGCGGCTTCTGGCATAAAAAGATCTACCCTTACCAGATGTGGCTGGACGGCCAGCATATGGCGATTCCCTTTTACCTTCAATATGAAGCGGCTTTCGGGCCTGATGAAAAGGCCCAGACCGACGCGGCGAATCAATTGATTCTGGCCTACCGCCACACGCTGAATCCGGAAACCGGCCTGCCCTGCCATGGCTGGGACGAAACGAAACAGCAGATTTGGGCCGATCCGGTCACGGGCCGGGCGGCCCACGCCTGGGGCCGGGCCGCGGGCTGGTACATGACGGCGCTGGCGGACAGCCTGGAGCTGCTGCCGCAAGAAAACGCCCATTATCAGGAAGTGCTGGAGATTTTCGGCCAACTGGCTGAAAAGCTCCTGTTCGTCCGGCAGGAGGGCGTATGGCTCCAGGTGCTGGATTGTCCCGGCAGAATCGGCAATTACCCGGAATCCTCCGGTTCCTGCCTGATCGTTTACGCGCTGCTCAAGGGCGCGCGGCTGGGCCTGCTGCCCAAAGCATATGGCAAGGAGGCGCAAAAGAGCTTTGAGGCCATCCAGCGCCACTTCGTAGGCAAAATGAAAAACGGCGAATGCTTCATCGCCAAGTGCTGCCAGGGCGCTGGCTTAGGCGGAAGCAATGGCCGGGACGGGTCTTTTGCTTACTATATCAGCGAAAACATCGTCAGTTTCGATTTGAAGGCCACAGGCGCTTTTATTCAGGCGGCCTGTGAAGAACAATACCTGCGGGAAGGAAGCGGAAACCATGCCGGATAACCGTTTGGCAAACAGGATCGACCAGCTTGTAAAGCGTTTTGAGCGGGAGGATGTAAACCTGCACGGCTTTATCCTCACCGTGGACGGAAAGGAGAAAGCCAACGCCTATTATGCCCCGTTCAGGGAAGGCCAGCCCCATCGGATGTATTCTATCAGCAAAACCTTCACGGGGATCGCCGTGGGCATGCTGGCGGACGAGGGAAAAATCAGCTTAGACGATCCCATCACCGATTATTTTCGGGACTGGCTGCCGGAAAACCCCGACGCGCGGCTTTTGCGCCTGACCATTCGGGATATGCTTCGCATGGCCACCTGCTATCGGTGGACCCAATATCGGGAGGGAGTGGACGAAAACTGGGCCATGCCCTTCTTTACCGGCGCCCCCACCCATGAACCGGGCACGGTGTTTCATTACGACACGGGCTGCTCCCAGGCGTTCGCGGCGCTGGTCAAGCGCGTCAGCGGTCAGGAGGTCATAGATTTCCTGGAAGAAAGATTATTCGCGCCCCTGGGCTGCAAAGACAGGCGTTACTGGCTGCGGGACCCTTCCGGCTGCTGCCAGGGGGGCACTGGCCTGTGCATGAGCCTGCGGGATCTGCACCGGGCGGCCCTGTGCCTGCTGAACGGGGGAGAGGGGATCGTGCCCGCCTGGTACGCGGAAGAAATGGGGAAAAAGCATATGGAAACGCTTCTTCAGACCAACGAGGAGGAGCGCTACGGCTACGGCTGGCAATGCTGGCGCACCCGGGTGGGCTGGGCCATGTACGGCTTAGGCGGACAGTTGGCCGTCGTATGCCCGGACAAGAAGACCGTGTTTTCCACCATCGCCGATACCCGGCTGGACCCCTTTGGCGTGCAGCGGCTCTACAACGCCTTTTTTGAGGAAGTGTATCCGTGGATCGGTCAGGAGGATATGGAAGAAAAGACCCTGAACCTGACCGTGGCCGCGCTGCCCGACCGGGCGGAATACGCCGTCGCCGAAACGCCGGAATACCGGTTTGAGGAAGGGAATCCCCTGGAACTTCGCACCCTGCGACTAAAGGACGATTGCCTGTATTATGAAAACGCCCGGGGCGCGGTGACGCTGCCCTTCGGGCGGGGAACGAACCTGCAGATCACATACCCCGGCTGGGCGAACGAGCCTGCCCTGGCCTCCGGCGGCTGGGTGGAGCCGGGTCTGCTGCGCGTGCGCTGCTGGGCCGTCGGCAACGCCCCCTGCGGCTTTGATATGCTGCTGTGCTTCCGGGAGGCTTCCGTTACCGTGCAGTGCCGGAAATCCTACGATCCGCTGACCGTGGGCTATGACGGCGCAGCGACCGGGAAACAGGTTGTTTAACCTTCAAACGAAACCAGGCAGCCTTGAACCAAAAGAGCAATTGTCAGTCAATTACGGAGGTGCAGCATGGCTATTCCAGATGTAAAAAGACAGGATATTATCAAAGCATTGCAGTATATTGATGAGCATGGGGTGCCTGCCTCAAATAAAAGTACCAAATATGAACTGGTTACTGAGGACGGAAAGAAGTATCCGCCGAAGTATGTAATAGCCGTCGCCGACCATCTTGCCAATGGAATAGATATTGCTACAGATAGATTCAAAGCAATCGAAGCAAAAAGCTTTCTGCAAGGATATGGATTTACCATTGAAATAAAGCAGGAAAAGTTTGAGCTAACCATTACCGCAGAGCGCGTCGTTTCTACCGATGAACGTTTTTCGATGGATAACATTTACCTTGGGGACAAATACAAACCGCTGGGCGCATACTTCCAGAAAGCAAATGGCGAGATAATAAAGCGCGCTTACAGCAAAGGCGAACGGCGCAACTCAAATCAGACGATGCCCCGCATTACCTGTCAGGTATTTGAAAAGCAGCTGGCCTCCATGTCTGTCGAGAATAAGGAAAACTTTCCTGTTTGCAAATACAGTCCAGCCAGCGAAACGATTTGCGGTATCTATTCCAGCATTGAGGAGTTCAGGCAGCATCGAAAAACAATAGAGTATCTTGTCTATACCTATGATAACGGCAGACAGTTCGTTTTCTATAGCTGGAATATCTTTTCTACGATTCTGTTTGTTCAGGAGTGCTTGAAACGCTTTGGCGAGCCGGGCGATCGAATGATTTTAACCTATAGGGAAAAGGACGAGCAGGAAGAACAGATGCCTGCCGCCGAAGCTGCGGCGCAGGAAGAACTTGTTCAACAATTCAAGGGATATAACAATCCTTTTTCTTCCATGCTGATTGAATCCAAAAACCTGATATTCCGCGGCGCTCCGGGAACAGGGAAATCCTATCTCGCAAAAGAGATAGCGGCCGATATTGTCAGCAACGGTTATTACGAAAATTACACGCAACTTTCCGATGAACAGAAAAAGCAGGTGGAGTTTGTTCAGTTTCATCCGAGCTATGACTACTCTGATTTCGTTGAGGGCCTTCGGCCCAAGGTAAATGACGACGGCACAATGGGATTTGAATTGCAGGATGGTATCTTCAAAAAGTTTATCGCCCGCGCGAAAAAGAATTATGAGGATTCCCAGAAATCCACGGAAGCCATTGAGAAAGAAGTATCGGTTCAGGAAGCCATGAGGGACTTTTTTTCCGGCATTGAACTTGGCGTTGACACTTTCAGGACCATCAATGGCAACGAATTTTCAATTACGAGTGTTGATGAGGAACATATCAATATTTCAATTCCTGGAAACGCGACTGTAAACAGGCTTTCTCTTAGCATGGACGAAATCAGGAGAATGCTTGAATCTGAAATCAAGTTTACCAAGATCAAGGATATCACTGCTTTCTTCGGCAAGTCTTTTTCAACGCAGGCATATTCCTATGACTTTGCGATCTATAAAGCAATCAAGGCAAAGAAAGGAATATCGGCAAGGACGAGAGCAAAACACACGGAGCTAAAGAAATACATTTTTATTATCGACGAGATCAATCGAGGCGAGATTTCAAAAATCTTTGGCGAACTATTCTTTGCAATTGATCCGGGATACAGAGGCAAAGCCGGGGAAATATCCACACAGTATGCCAACCTCCATGCTGACCCGGACGAGAAGCTCTATATCCCGGAAAATGTCTACATCATTGGCACGATGAATGATATCGACCGATCTGTGGACAGCTTTGATTTTGCTATGCGCAGGCGTTTTCGCTTTGTGGAATTAAAGGCGGATGAACGTCTGGAAATGCTGGCCTCTTTGGAGGACGAGGCTTTGGAGGCGGAAGCCATCAGCCGCATGGCCGCGCTGAATAAGGAAATTGCCGCTGTTGAAGATTTAAATGAAAACTATCAAATTGGCGCGTCATACTTTCTGAAACTGAAAACATTGACCTTCGATCAGCTATGGACGGATTATTTGCAGCCTCTTCTCCGGGAGTATGTTCAGGGAATGTATGATGAAGACGGCATCATGAATCGCTTTGCAAAAGCATACGGCTATCAGGAGCCGGTGAACGGTGACGCCAATGAAGCTGTTAAAGATTAGGGACAATACACAAACGATCAAAGAATCGTTTTCAGATATCAAAAACCTTGCTGGCAGAATCGCTGACAAAACGCTTGAGCAGCTTGAACGGGAAGGCGTGTTTGTTTTCCCTGAACTTGTTGCGGAGGCCGAGGATATTACGAAGGATCAAATGATCCTTCAAAGCATAAATGATACATACCGCACTGGAAATGTGATGGGGTTCCTTGGCTGCGGAAACGAGCGTTTGGTTATCAACTCCCGATTTTGCGGCGAAGGCGAGGACTTCTTTTTTCAGTATCTTCTTGATCGGGTGCTGGACTTTCCAAATGTTGTGGATTTGGAATCGGATGCCGATCAGAACAACAGGCTGTTCAATTTTTTGCTGTTTTTGTTTCCGTACTATCTGAAAACGGCAATGCGAAAAGGGCTTTTCAAACAGTATATCCGCAATCGCTATAATGATGAAAATGTGAAAGGAACCATTGATATCGCGAGACACATTGAAGAAAATACCCCTTTTACAGGAAATATTGCCTACAGCCAGAGAGAGTTCTCATATGACAACAACCTTATGGAGCTGGTGCGCCATACGATTGAGTTCATCAGGAGAAAGCCTTACGGGAACAATTTGCTTGTCAGAGTGAAGGATGAAATCAAACTTGTAATCAATTCCACACCGCGCTACGAGACTTATGACCGGCAGAGAATCATCGAAGCGAACAAGAAGAACGCTGTCCGGCATGCATACTTCCGTGAGTACCTCGCGCTCCAGCGGCTGTGCCTTTTGATTCTTCAACATCAAAAGCACCAAATCGGCGCAGGCTCAAGGCAGATATACGGCATTTTGTTCGACGGCGCTTGGCTTTGGGAAGAATATATCAGCTTATTGATTGAAGACTGCTTTTATCATCCAAAGAACAAAAATGGGACAGGAGCGCAGCGGTTGTTCGGCGGTCACGCAGGTCTGATTTATCCCGATTTCATAAGCAAGGACAGGGAAACGAGAATCGTCGCCGACGCGAAATATAAGCCGGTCGATCATATTGGAAACAAAGATTATTTACAAGTATTGGCATATATGTTCCGCTTCGATGCAAAGACAGGTTATTATCTTTATCCGGAGACAGCAGAAGTCGATGACAAGCCGCTATGGATGAATAAGGGAATCACTTACGAATCGAATGTGATGCCGAGAGACGATGTTTCTGTTACAAAGCGCGGATTGAGAATCCCCGTGGAGGCAAAAAGCTACGAGGAGTTTGTTTCGCTGATGCAAGTTAGCGAAAACAGATTTCAGCATGTGTTTGGCAGAGGGAAACACTGCTGACGAGCATATTAGCGCATAAGAATACCCGGAACAAAAAGTCACGCCCGAAGCTGTTTTTTGGAAGAAAACAGGAGAAGTCAACCGGGAGTTTCTTTCTTAAAGCAAAGGCTGTATGCTTTGACAACAAAACGCCCCCTCCCCGGTTTCCCGGAAAGCGGGCGGAAAGGGCGCGGGACGGCTTATGCGCATTCCGGCCCTTTTTCATTCGGCGCTTACTTGCCGCTCATCTGGCGTTCCTGCTGTTCGATCATGCGCTTGACCATGTAGCCGCCGATATAGCCGGCCTGGCGGGAAGGCAGATCGCCGTTGTAGCCCTGCTTGAGGTTGATGCCCAGTTCGCTGGCGATTTCATATTTCATGTTGTCCAGGGCGGCGCGGGCTTCGGGCACGTTGGCGCGGTTGGAGTTGCTGGAATTGCTGGAAGCGGCCATAGAACCGTTGTTGGAATTGAACATGACGATTTCCTCCTGTTCGATGCTTTATTTTGATTTTTCAGGTAAACACCTTGCGGGCATACGCCGGATCGTGCGGCTTTTGCCGCTCCCCGGCGGGAATGGGGAAAAGCGCGCCGGACGGAAAGGATAGATATCATCCGCCCGATCCCGTCAGGGGAAACACCCTGCGGTTCCCGGCTTTTTTTGCCGATCAACGCAGAGCTTTCCTTCCTGACGGGAACAGCTCTGCCCTCCTCTGTCCGGGCGGATGATATCCGTCCTTCCAAAGCAGCGCGTCGCCGACCGCCAGGCGCGCCCTTCCCTTATCGCCTTACTTGCCCGCCATTTGCTTCTCCGCCTGCTCGATCAGACGCTTGACCATGTATCCGCCCACATAGCCGTTTTCGCGGCTGGTGAGGTCGCCGTTGTAGCCCTGCTTGAAGTTGATGCCCAGTTCGCGGGCGATTTCAAACTTCATGTTGTCCAGGGCGCCCCGGGCTTCGGGCACGTTGACCCGGCTGTCGGAATTGCTGCCAGACTGGTTCATTGCTTTTTCACCTCCTTCATTCAGGATCAATGCTATTTTGACCGAACCGGGTGAAAATACGCTGGCATTTTGTGCAAATCGACAGGTTTCGGGAAAACGGCGGCTTTTTAGTTTGAAGCAAAAATTTTGAACGGCGTAAAAAACCCCTCCGCCGGGTTTCGGCGAAGGGGAAGAGAACGGGCAGAACCTTATTTGGTTTCCAGCGTCTTGTAGGTGAAGGCCGCCAGGGCCGCGCCTACGAGAGGACCCACGATGAACACCCACAGATCGGCCAGGGGCACGCTGTTGCCGCGAATGGCGGCCACCAGGGCGGGGCCGAAGGAACGGGCGGGGTTCACGGAGGTGCCGGTGAGGCCGATGCCCAGGATATGGACAACCACCAGCGTCAGGCCGATGACCAGGCCGCCGAAGGAGCCGTGATTGGCTTTTTTGCTGGTGACGCCCAAGATGGCGATGACGAAGATGAAGGTGAGGACGATTTCAACCACCAGACCGGCAAGGGCGCTGCCGCCCACGCCCGCCAGGCCGTTGGAACCCAGGCCGCCGGTCATGTCGGTTACGCTGCCCAGGCCGAAGATGGCGGCCAGGACGCCCGCGCCCGCCAGCGCGCCCACGCACTGGGAAATGACATAGCCCACAAATTCCTTGGCGCTCATGCCGCCGGTGAGCAGCACGCCTAAGGAAACGGCGGGGTTGATGTGGCAGCCGGAGATGTTGCCGATGGAGTAAGCCATGGCTACGATGGTCAGGCCGAAGGCCAGGGCGGTGAGCAGATAGCCGCTGCCAGCAGCCGCGTTGCAGCCCACCAGCATGGCGGTGCCGCAGCCTAAGATCACCAAGGTGGCGGTGCCGATGCACTCGGCAAGATACTTTTTCATGCGTATTTCCTCCTTTTTCATAGAGCTTGCGCTCGGCGCATAGTATAGCACACTTTGTCCGGAACGTCAAAAAAAGAAAGCGAAAAATGAGGATTCCACGGTTTTTGTAAAATTTCGCTTGACATATACCGTCGGGGGGTATATAATTTATATACCCCAATGGGGTATATAAACCGGAGGACTGGGTATAATGAATCAGGAAGAAAGAGAATGCACCTGCCATAAGGTGAGGGAGCGGACGGAAGAAGAATACACCTGCCTGATCCATCGACTGAACCGCATCGAAGGGCAGGTGCGGGGCATCCGGGGCATGGTGGAAAAAAACGCCTACTGCCCGGACATTCTGGTACAGGTGGCGGCGGTGAACGCGGCGCTGGCGGCCTTTAACCGGGAATTGCTGGGCCAGCACATCAAAACCTGTGTGAAACGGGATATTTTAGCGGGGAAGGACGAGACCTTGGACGAGCTTTTGGCGACGCTGCAGAAATTGATGAAGTAGGGATGATATGAAACAGTATACCGTAACGGGCATGAGCTGTGCGGCGTGCAGCGCCCGGGTGGAAAAGGCGGTCAGTCAGGTGCCGGGGGTGCAGAGCTGCGCGGTGAGCCTGCTGACCAACAGCATGGGCGTGGAGGGCACGGCCAGCGAAAGCGACGTCATTCGCGCCGTGGAGGAAGCGGGCTACGGAGCGCAAAGCAAGGACGGATCAACCGCTGTTCAGGCGTCCGTCGCGACTGGGGAGGACGCTTTGGCCGACCGCGAAACGCCCAAACTGAAAAGGCGGCTGTTTACCTCCTTGGGCTTCCTGATGGTACTCATGTATATTTCCATGGGGCACATGATGTGGAACTGGCCCCTGCCCGCGTTCATGGAAGGCAATCATGTGGCTATGGGCCTGGCCCAGCTGCTGCTGGCCGCCATCGTCATGGTCATCAACCAGAAATTCTTTATCAGCGGCTTTAAAAGCCTGTGGCATAAGGCCCCCAACATGGACACCTTAGTGGCCTTAGGCTCGGCGGCCAGCTTCGGCTGGAGCGTGTATGTGCTGTTCGCCATGACCGCAGCCCAGACCAGGGGAGACGGGGCGGCGGTGATGGGCTACATGCACGAATTCTATTTTGAATCCGCCGCCATGATTTTGACCCTGATCACCGTGGGCAAAATGTTAGAAGCCCGGTCCAAGGGCAAAACCACCGACGCCCTGAAAAGCCTGATGAAGCTGGCTCCTCAGACGGCCACCCTGCTGCGGAACAGCCAGGAAACGACCGTACCCATTGATCAGGTGCGGCCCGGGGATATTTTCACCGTCCGTCCCGGCGAAAGCATCCCCGTGGACGGGGTTGTGTTGTCCGGCGGCAGTGCGGTGAACGAAGCGGCCCTGACGGGGGAGAGCATTCCCGTGGACAAAGCGGAGGGCGACAGCGTGTCCGCCGCCACAGTGAACCAGTCCGGCTTCCTGCAATGCCGGGCAACGAGAGTGGGCCAGGACACTACCCTCTCCCAGATCATCAAAATGGTCAGCGACGCGGCAGCTACCAAGGCCCCCATCGCCAAGGTGGCAGACAGAGTGTCCGGCGTGTTCGTGCCGACGGTCATTGCCATCGCGGCAATCACCACCGTGATTTGGCTGCTGCTGGGCCAACCCTTCGGTTACGCCCTGGCAAGGGGCATTTCGGTGCTGGTGATCTCCTGCCCCTGCGCCTTGGGGCTGGCGACGCCGGTCGCCATCATGGTGGGCAACGGCTTGGGCGCGCGGCACGGCGTGCTGTTCAAGACCGCCGTTTCCCTGGAGGAAGCAGGCAAGACGCAAATCGTGGCTTTTGATAAAACCGGCACCATCACCAGGGGCGAACCCCAGGTGACGGACGTGCTGCCCCTGGACGGCGTTTCCGAACAGAAGCTTTTGACCGCCGCCTTTGCCCTGGAAAAGAAAAGCGAGCATCCCCTGGCTCGGGCCGTCGTGGCATACGGAGAAAGCAAGGGCCTGACGGTCGCGGAAATCGACGGCTTCACCGCCCTGCCCGGCAACGGGCTGTCGGGCACGATGAACGGCGAAATGCTGTTAGGCGGCAATCAGAAATTCGTTTCCTCAAAAGTTTCTGTTCCCGACAGCCTGCAAAACGCGGCGGAGTATTTAGCGAGCGAAGGAAAAACGCCCCTGTTCTTCGCCCAAAATGGTCAGGCTTTAGGCGTGATCGCCGTGGCGGACACAATCAAGGAAGACAGTCCGGTCGCCATCCGGCAGCTGCAAAGCATGGGCATTCGGGTGGTGATGCTCACCGGCGATAACGAACGCACCGCCCAAGCCGTGGGCAAACAGGCGGGGGTGGACGAGGTGATCGCGGGCGTGCTGCCAGAGGGCAAGGAGCAGGTGATCCAAAAGCTCAAAAAGCAGGGCAAGGTGACCATGGTGGGCGACGGCATCAACGACGCCCCGGCCCTCACCCGGGCGGATATGGGCGTCGCTATCGGCGCGGGGGCCGACGTGGCCATCGACGCGGCGGACGTGGTGCTGATGAACAGCCGCCTGACCGACGTGCCCGCCGCCATCCGGCTGAGCCGCGCCACATTGCGCAACATCCACGAAAACCTGTTCTGGGCGTTCATCTACAATATCATCGGCATCCCCTTAGCGGCGGGGGCGTTCATCGCCCTGTTCGGCTGGACCATGAACCCCATGTTCGGGGCCGCGGCTATGAGCCTGTCTAGCTTCTGCGTGGTATCCAACGCGCTGCGGCTCAATTTCTTTGACCTGTACAGCGCGAAGCGGGATAAAAAAATCAAGATCAAGGAGAGAAAAACCATGGAAAAGACGTTGAAAATCGAAGGCATGATGTGCATGCACTGCTCTGGCCGGGTACAGAAGGCCCTGGAAGCCATCGACGGCGTGGTGAGCGCCAATGTGAGCCACGAAACCGGCACCGCCGTGGTGACCCTCAATCAGAACGTATCCGACGACGTGCTGAAAAAGGCCGTCACCGACGCGGGCTACCAGGTCGTGGGCTGATTGCCGGTCTCCTTCTCCCCCTGCTTCCATGCGAGGCAGGGGAGTTTTTTTCTAATTATCGCTTGTCCCCGGCAAAACAAAGGGGTATAATAAATTTCATCATAGAGATTGCACGGAGGTTGATTGATTATGCAGAAAACACCCATTACCCAGGAACAGCTTACCGCCTGGTCTGAACATTACAACGCATCCGAAGCCCGGCAGATCGCCACCCTGGCCTTATCGAAAGCCGGCGTGAACGACGCGGCTTATTCTCCCGTCGGCGCTTTCGCTATGCGGCACAAGTTTTCTATTGAAATTCCCACCCTGCCCGTGACCAACCAGAAGCACAGCGGCCGGTGCTGGCTGTTCGCCGCCACCAACGTGCTGCGGGAGCGCATCGCCAAGCGGCTGAACCTGGAAAATATTGAGCTTTCCCAGAGCTATTTGGCCTTCTGGGATAAATTCGAGCGGGCCAATTATTTCCTGGAATGCATGCTGGAAACGGCTTCTCTCCCCACGGACGATCGCACCGTGGCCTTCGTTCTCGCCACCGGCGTGCATGACGGCGGCCAATGGGACATGTTTGCCAACATCGTGCGCAAATACGGCGTGGTGCCCAAGGACGTGTATGACGAAACCTTCCAAAGCTCCAACACACATGACATGAACCACGTCCTGAACCGCAACCTGAAAATCTGCGCGGCCAAGCTGCGGAAGATGGTTGCTGCCGGGGCCAAAGAAGCAGACATTCAGGCGGAAAAGGCCGCCATGCTGGAGAAAATTTACGGCTTCCTCTGCTCCTGCTACACCGAGCCGCCCAAAACCTTTGATTTTTCCTACGTGGACAAGGACAAGCAGTATCACATCGAAAAAGGATTCACGCCCCAGCGCTTCTGCGAAAAGTACGTGGGTTCCCTGCTGGACGATACCGTCAGCGTGATCAACGCCCCCACTCAGGATAAGCCCTGGCACAAGACCTTCACCATCAAAATGCTTGGCAACGTGGTGGGCGGCAATATCGTCAAGCACCTGAACATCACCATGGATGAAATGAAGGGCGCTATCATCCGCCAGCTTCAGGCGGGCAAGGTGGTCTGGTTCGGCAGCGACGTGGGCAAGTTCGGGGATCGGGAGAACGGCATTTGGGACGATCAAAGCTACAACGCCGAATTGCTAACGGGCCTTGACCTGACCATTTCCAAGGAGGACAGCTTAGACTACGGCTTCGCCGCCATGGATCACGCCATGGTGATCACCGGCGTGAACTTAGAAGACGGCAAGCCCACCCGCTGGAGGATCGAAAACAGCTGGGGCGACGAGCATGGGAAAAAGGGCTATTACATCTGTTCCGATTCCTGGTTCGACGCATACGTGTTCCAGGCCGCCATCGAAAAGGAATACCTGGGCGAGCTGGCGGAATACGCCAAACAGGAACCCATCGCCCTGGAACCCTGGGATCCCATGGGAACACTGGCGGAATAAGCAAAAAGGAGGCCGACGCCATGACTTTTCCCCGGGAACGCAAGGAACCCCTGCCTGTGGTGGCGATCTGCTATGATTTTGACAAAACCCTGTCCCCGGACGATATGCAGGCCCAGGGGTTCATTCAGTCCGTGGGCTTTGACGTGGAGCGGTTCTGGGAGGAATCCGACGCCTTCGCCGTGGCCCACGACATGGATCAGAACCTGGCCTACATGCACAAAATGGTGCGGGAGGCGGAGGGACATTTCGTGTTCAGCCGGGCCGCCCTCATGGATTATGGGGCCAAGGTGGCTCTGTTTCCAGGCGTGAACGAATGGTTTGGCCGCCTGCGCGCCTTCGGTGAAGCAAACGGCGTGATCGTGGAACACTATATCATTTCCTCCGGCCTCAAGGAAATGATCGAGGGCACCGAACCGGCCCAAAACGACGCGTTCAAAAAAATCTACGCCAGCGCCTTCTGCTATAACGACCGGGGCATCGCCGTCTGGCCTGCCCAGGTGGTCAACTTCACCAACAAAACCCAGTTCCTGTTCCGCATCGAAAAAGGCGTCCTGGACGTAAACGACCCCGGCGTGAACGAATACTTTCCCCCGGATCAGCTGCGGGTGCCCTTCCGCAACATGATCTATATCGGGGACAGCGATACGGACATTCCCTGCATGAAGCTGGTGAACACCTACGGCGGCTTCTCCGTCGGCGTATACAATCCGGACACGGGCAGCCGGGAAAAGGTGTACCGCATGATGCGGGAAAACCGCATCCGATATTTCGCCCCCGCCGATTACCGGGACGGCGCTCCCTTGGACAAACTGATCAAGGATATCCTGCTGTGCGCCGCCGCCCGGGAAAAGGTGGAAAACGCCCACGCCAAAGCGGCGCGGGAAACGGAAAACGGAGGCATGGAACAATGAGCGAAATCAAAAAGCAGCAAAAGGAAAGGGATTGGGGCGACAGCATCCCCGAGGAAGAACCCAGGCCCGCCGAGGGGGACGCCGTCTACCGGGACGGCAGCGCCGTGAACGAGTGCTGGTCCCACGAAAAAGACAATGTGTGACCGCGTTTCCTGTGAGTATGAGGAAAGCGCAGCCGCACTGCGAAAAATCATTGAAAAATCCCGCCGCATCGTGTTTTTCGGCGGGGCGGGTGTGTCCACCGAAAGCGGCATCCCGGATTTCCGTTCGCCGGAGGGGCTGTATGCCGGGGATTTTGAGGGCCTCACTCCCGAAATGATCCTGAGCAAATCCTTTTTCTACCTGCACCCGGAGCAGTTCTTCGCCTTTTACCGGCGGTATATGGTCTATCCCGACGCCCGCCCCAACGCCGCCCACCTGAAACTGTACGAATGGGAACAGCGGGACATCCTGCGCGGCGTCGTGACCCAGAACGTCGACGGCCTGCATAAAGCCGCCGGGAACCGCCGGGTGTACGAAATTCACGGCAGCGTCCATGACAATGCCTGCATGGACTGCGGCGCTTTCTATCCCCTTCGGGCGGTGCTTGAATCGGAAGGCATTCCCCGCTGTCCCCAATGCGGCGGCGTGATCAAGCCCTCGGTGGTACTCTACGGCGAAGCCCCGGACAAATACGTGTGCATGGGGGCCTGCCGGGAAATCTCCAACGCCGATACCCTCATCGTGGCGGGCACTTCCCTGTCCGTGGAACCCGCCGCGTCCTTCCTCCAATATTTCAGCGGCAAAAACCTGGTGGTCGTCAATCGGGAACCCACTCCCGCCGACAGCCGGGCTTCCCTGGTGATTCGGGACAGCGTGGCAAAAGTGATGGGAGAGATTTGAGTTTTGAAGTCAGAGTTGAGAGTTAAGAGTTGAGAGTTGAGATAAAATGGTTATCACAGGACAACCCTGTTTGGTTGACTATATAAATCTCAACTCTTCACTCTCAACTCTCAACTCTTTTTTTGCCGGGATCAGCACCGCCGCGCTGCGGGCCGTCAGGCGAAGCAGCAGCTTGCCCTGCCGCACCGGGCCAACGGAAACGGGCTGTTCCCGGTAGCCGTCCTCGTCGGTCAGCAGGCGGCGTATCATCTCCGTGCCGTCTCTGACGCCTATATCCCGGAGGGGCAGGCTGATCACCTGGGGCGCGTCGTCGTTATTGCAGGCCACCACGGCGCAGTATTCCCCGTCGAACCGGGCGTAAGCGATGAATCCGACGCCCCAGCACAGGGGCTTCAAGCTGCCTTCCCGCAGGAAAGGCAATTCCCTGCGCAGTTGGGCCAAGGCGATATGCAGCCCGATCAGGCCCTGATCCTCGTGCCCCCAAGGGTAGGGCCGCCGGTTATCCGGGTCGGTCCAGCCCGTCAGGCCTGCTTCGTCCCCGTAATAGATGGTGGGCGCGCCCGGCCAGGTCATCTGGATCACCGCCGCCTCCCGGTACACCGCCGGGCGAATGCCCTCGGACGCCGCGGCGCTGCCCGCGTCTGAAAGGCGCGCCGCTCGGCCGTTGGTGCGGGTCATGAATCGGCTGTGGTCGTGATTGCTCAGCTCGTTCATGGCGCAATGAAGAGCGGGCAGCGGCAGGCGGGACATGGTTTCCAGCATGGTATCGAAAAACGCTTCGCCGTTCTGGTACAGGTCGTCCCGCCGGTAATCGGAATGCTTTTCCATGCCGGTGAGGAAGTAGGTGACGGGTTCCATGAAAGCGTCGTAATTCATTACGCTGTCCCATTCCTCGCCCTTTAGCCACTCGGAGGGATTGCCGTAATGCTCGGCCACGATCAGCGCATTGGGGTTCGCCGCTTTCACCCTGCGCCGGAATTCCCGCCAGAACATGTGATTGAATTCCCGGCTGTGGCCCAAGTCGGCCGCCACGTCCAGCCGCCAGCCGTCGATAGCATACGGGGGAGAGGCCCACTTTTCCGCCACCCGCAGGATTTCCTCGCACAGCGCCCAGGAATTTTCGTAATTCAGCTTGGGCAGGGTGTCCACGTTCCACCAGCCGTCGTAATGCTTATTGTCCCAAAACTGAAAATAATTCCGGTAGGGGCTGCCCGGATGGCCGAACGCGCCGGGCTGGTACCCGCCCGCCGTTTCGTACAGCTTTTCCTTATCCATCCAGCGGTGGAAAGAGCCGCAGTGGTTGAATACCCCGTCCAGAATGATCTTCATGCCCCGGCGGTGCAGATCCTGGCAGAAGGAAGCAAAATACGCGTCGCTGGCTTCCAGATTTTCGGGCAGGGTGGTGCGCCGGATATACCCCGCCGCGCGAATATTTTTTCGCTCGTTCTTTTTGAGCGTCACCCTGCAGTCATGGGCGATCACGGTGAGATGGGGGTCCACATGGGCGTAATCCTGGGCGTCGTATTTATGATTGGAGGGAGAAACGAAAATGGGGTTCAGGTACAGCGCCTCCACGCCCAGGGATTGCAGATAATCCAGCTTTTCCATAACGCCGGGCAAATCGCCGCCGTAGAAGCAGCGGAAATCCCCCTCCTGGGGCAGGGCGTTCCAGTCCGCGATATGCCGCACGCAGCCGCCGGTATAGTGATATTCCCTGTCCAGCACGTCGTTTTCGGGGTCGCCGTTGCGGAAGCGGTCGGGGAAAATCTGGTACTGCACCGCGCCCTTGGCCCAGGCGGGCACGTGAAAGCCGGGCAGCAGGCGGAAGGAATGAGCGGGATCAGGAAAGGGCACGGCATCCGTCAGCACCGCGCCGGTTTTGCGGTAATGAATATATTTTCCCTTCCACGCGATGAGGAACGAATAAAAAACCGCCGCCCCATCCCGGCATTGCAGATGCGTTTCATACCAGTCAAAGGCTCCGTCGCTCTTCACCTTTTCCATGGGCAGCACCTGGGCGGGAAAGCCGGAAAGCAGCGTCACCTGTACCTTGGCGCCTTTCCGCAGGCGCAGGCGCACCGTCACCGTGTCCCCGATTTCCGGTTCGGCGGGGGAGCAGAACAGGGACGTTTCATCGCTGAATATGGAGGGAATCAGCGCGTCTTCCCGCTCCGGGGAATCATTCATGGGCTGTCAGTCTCCTTCCTGAACGACCGCAAAAAGGACGGGAAAAGGGTACGCAAAACAGCGCCCTTTCTCCCGCCCAATCTATGCGGCGCGGATTCAAGGTATTTCATTGGTCAGCGTCGGACAGCGTGAAAGGGATAAAGCGGCCCAACGCGCGGTGAATGCCGGAATGAGAAATATGTTCAGCGAATCAGCGCTTCGATGATCGCCCGGAAGCGGGACGCGCGTTCCTCTAAGCCCTTGACGGTCTCGTTCAGGCGGGCGTTTTCCGCTTCCAGTTCGGCGATGCGGCGATCCTTGGCGGCCACGTCTTCGGCGAGCAGCGCGTCCATTCCCTCCAGCGCGGCCTTGGCCTTGGGGGCGGCGCCGTTGTCTTCCCTGCGCCATTTATACAGGGTCATGATGTTGATGTTCATTTCCTCGCTGGCGGCCTTCGCTCCCTTTTCCGCCATGATCGCCATGGCGCGTTCCCGTGTTTCCTGATTATACTTCGGCATTTGTGGTTTGTCCTCCTTGTATGATAATGATTTTCTGCTTTTCTATTCGCCGGGGATTTCATAATTCCTGCAATATTGATTATAAAAAATAATAAAATAATCAAAACTGAACAGATCAATCAAATTTGTCAGAAATAAGGAATTGACGGCAGGCGAACAAAAAGCATCCTGCATATTGTATGCAAAACCGAAGCAAATTTTCTTTTCATTTTTTACTGCGGTGTGTTATAATCAAAACGAAAACACCGGCGGGCTTTCCCCAAAAAAGAAACGGCGCCCTTCCCAGACGGGAAAGGCGTCTAAGATTTCAAAAACCCTGGGGTAGCTCGAAGGGGCCGCAGCCCCTTCGACTTCAATCCGCAGGCGGCGGCGTGTACGTCGCCGAGGAGCAAATGAAATTTGCTTCCGTCGGGTGGCGAAATTTTTTCGCCACCCGATTAGAGCGTGCCCCGCATCTGCTGATATTTCTGCTTGGCGGTCTGCACGTCCTGGGGCTGGGCGTTTTTCACGGGATACCAGCCCTGCTGCTGCATCTGGTTGAAGATTTCCAGCTGATCCTGGCCGATCTGCATATAGCAGTCGTTCAGCACCTGGCGCATGCCGGGCTGGCTGGCCTCCAGCACCTCAGAGGCAATATTGGCCAGCAGGGATTTTTCCTGATAGAGCAGGTCGAAGGCCAGCTCCTGGTCGCTCAAGGGCTGATTCTGGCCCGCCTGGGCTTTCTGGTTCTGGTTCCAGGTTTGGTTCTGCTGATTCATGCCGCTTTCCTCCTTTTACTGGCAGCCGTTGAGAAACGCGAACAGCGCGTCAAAGTGCTGGCGGTGATGCTGGGCCACGGTGGCGGCTAAGTTTTTCAGCTCCGGGCTTTGGAAGGCGTTGGCGTGGTGCATAGCCACCCGGCAGCTCATGGCGATGTGGGTCAGCTGGTCCTCCAGCACACTCAGATCCTTGCTGGTCAGGGCGCATCCGCTTTGATTGGGCATGACGTTTCCCTCCTTTTTATTGGGTACGGCCTTAGGATGCGCATGAAAACGGCTGCTTATACTGAAAAAGATAGGAAGACGGTCTATGAAAAACTGGGGACTGTATCGGTTGCTTCTTCAATTTCTTCCCGCAAAAGGAAAAATCAACGTTTCCGATTTGCCGCCGGAAATTGCCCATGCGGCGGAACATGTGCTGCGCCGTTTTCGCTGCGCGGGGGCTTCCCTGTGCCTGTTCGACGAAACCGGCGCGACCGGTACGCTGAGTTTTGGGATTTCCCACGCGCCGCATACATTGGTTCAGCCGGAGACGGTATTCCGTGCCGCTTCCGTCAGCAAATTCGTCACTGCCATGGGGGCCATGAAGCTGAAAGAGCAGGGGAAAATCGACCTGGATCGGGACGTGAATGCGTATCTTCCCTTTTCCCTGCGGAACCCAAAAGCGCCGGACACGCCCATTACTCTGCGCATGCTGCTAAGCCACACGGCGGGCGTCCACGACGGGGCGGATTACAACGGCGGCATCGCAAAGGGTGTCCCGCTGACCCAATTATTGCAGGGCGACAGCTTCACCGACCATTTGCCGGGGACCCAATGGGAGTATTCCAATTTCGGCGCGGGCATCGCGGGCGTGGTCATGGAAGCCGCCACGAGAACGGATTTTGAAACGCTCATGCAGGAAACGGTGTTCCGGCCCTTGGGCGTGAAGGCTACCTATTACCCCCAGAAGGTGCGGGGGGATTTGGCCGACGCCGTCCGCATCCTGCCGAGGAGCAAAACGCCCAACTTCAACGCCGCGGAACGCCGCTCCCGGCCCTTGCCGCCGGTCGAAGTGAACCCGGAAAAGCACTACAATTTAGCCCACGGTTCGCTGTGCGTATCCGCCCCGGAGCTGGCTAAATTAGGTATAGCGGGCATGACGCCGGGATTCCTGCCCCGAGAGAGCCTGGATGAAATGCGGCGGGTGATCGCGCCTTTTGGGGAACGGGCGCACAACCTGTCCCAGGGGATCGGCACCTTCATCCTGCAAGACAGATTTTTCACCGCACCCGTGATTTACGGCCACCAGGGCATGGCCTACGGGGCGGTACACGGCCTGTTCTTCGATCCGGAAGCGGGCAAGGGGTTCGCCCTGCTCACCACCGGGGCCAGCGAAGCGCGCAACGGCGTGCTGGCCGATTTGAACCGTGCAATGATCGGCATGCTGATGGGGTGCAGAAATGAGCGATAAAATTACGGAAATCAAACGGAAAAACGGCGTCGCTACGATCAAAATGGAAAGCGGCGAAACCCTGCGCGCGCCCTCCGCCCTGTTTCTGGAGCGGCGGCTGCATACGCATCAACAAATCGACCCGGAGGCCTATCGGCTGTATCTCCAAGAACGGGGCTATCCCCACGCCCTGGAAGCGGCCATGAAATATCTGGCCCTAAGGGAGCGAAGCGAACAGGAGGTGCGAACCCGCCTGCGGCGCTCCTGCTACGATGAAGCGACGATCCAGCGAGTACTGGACACCCTGGGGCTGCACGATTTAGTCTCCGATTCCCGCTTTGCGGAAGCCTGGGTACACGCCCGTTCCCGGAAGTATGGGAAGAACCGCATCGCCCAGGAATTGCGCGTCAAGGGCGTTGACCGGCAGGAAGCGGAAACTGCCCTGAATACCCTCTCCGAGGAAGACGAATACCGCCGCGCCGTGGAGCAGGCCAAAAAGCTGTGCCGCAAATTCCAAAACGACCCGAAAAAAATCGCCCAATCGCTGACGCGAAAGGGCTATCATTGGCGCATGGCGAAAAACGCGGCGGAAGAAGCGGTAAGATTACAATAGCAGCGTAAACAAGGGCATGGTCAGGAAGCACAGCAGGGTACTCACCAGCAGGCAGTTGGCGGAAAATTCCGCGCCGCTGCCGTGCAACTCCGCCAAACTTAATATAATGGAAGCGCAGGGCGCGGCGGACAGGATCACGATGCTGGCTTTCATGGGCATGGCCAAGGGAAGGAACGACACCGCGGCGAAGCAGAACAGGGGGAACGCCGCCAGCTTGGACAGGCTGACCGCGTACACCAACGGCTGGCTGAACAGGCGCTTCAAGGGGCTTTGGGCCAGGCGAATGCCTAAGATGAACATGCACAGGGGCGTGGACATGCGGCCCAGCAGTTCCACCGCGTCCAGGGCCTGCCGGGGCAAAAAGTTTTTCGCGCCTAACATGTAAAGCGGAATCGCTAATGCAAAGCCGAACATGGTGGGGTTCAGCAGGGCCGAGCGCAGGCTCATGAACTTTTTATCGTTGGTCAGGCAGTACACGCCCATGGTGAAGACCAGCACGTTCATGCTCACGCAGAAGATGGCGGAATAGCAGGCCGCCTCCGGGTGATCGGGCAGCAGGGCCTTTACCACCGGCAGGCCGAAAAAGCCCACGTTGCCCAAGGTGGAAGCGATGTTCCAAATACGGTAGCGGCCATCCGCCTGTTTCCGGCGCAGGAGGACGTACAGAATCGCCATGAACGCCGCCTGCAAAAGGAAGGTCAGCGCGAAAACCAGCCCCATGTCCCGCAGCCCTTCCCAGGAAAAATCCATAGAAATAAAGGCGGAGATATGCAGGCAGGGGCCGCACACGTACACCAGCACCGCCGACAGCGTGGGCAAATGCTGGGCCGACGCCTTTTTCATTTTGCTGATCCCATAGCCCGGCAGGATATAAAACAGGGTCAGCAGCACCTGGGTCAGGGCGATTTGGAAGCTCATGGGGGTCCCCTCCTTTCATTCGGGATGCCTGCCGCTGCTCCATTCGGAAGCGGCAGGACGCGCCACGGCTGCGCCCGTGCGCTCATCCGGATTATACTGTTCCTGGAAACCTTTGTCAATCATTGACGGAAAAGAACGAACATGCTACAATGCCAACGGAAGGTGATGAACATGGACGCCTGTGCCGTAAACGGCTTTTTTTCATCCGCGCAAATCGAAAAATACAGCGCCGCCGTGCAAAAGCGCCGCAGCGTGCGCGCTTTCAAAGGCGACCCGGACGTGGGGCAAATGAGCGCCCTGCATTACGCCGCCGCGCGGGTGGCCCTGCCGGGGGTACGCATCGCCCTGAGCGAAGCGCCCGCCGAAGATCTTTACCGCCGCCTGCCCCTGGTGGAACATATTCACGGCAGCCGCCGCTATGCCGCCGTCATCGCGGACGAGCGCGTGCCTCACGCGGCGATTCACGCCGGGATCAGCGGCGAAGCCTTCATTTTGGAGGCCGTGTCCCTGGGCCTCGGCACCTGCTGGGTGGCCGCTTTTAAGCGCGGCGGGGTGAACCTTCCTCTGGAGGAAGGGGAAAAGGTGAAGGCCGTCATCGCCTTGGGCGTGCCGGATAAGGAGGGCGGCTCCCGGAAGCGCAAGCGTCTTTCCGAAATCTGCGCCTCCAATCCCGCGGACTGGCCTTTTTGGGCCTATAACGCGGCGGAATATGTGCGCGTCGCCCCTTCGGCGGTGAATTTGCAGCCCTGGCGGCTGTCCTTCGCGGGGAACACGCTGACGCTTTCCTCCGCGCGGGCGGGCGCAAACCTGGATATGGGCATCGCCATGCTGCACATGACCCTGGGGGCGCGGGATCAGCGCCACGTGATGCGCTGGGGCGAGGGCAAGGAAATCGCCGCCCTCATCGCGGAGGAAAGGCCATGAGTCTGTTTACCCAGAACGAACAGGCGGGCGCGCCCCTGGCCGACCGGATGCGGCCCCGCACCCTGGATGAATTTTTTGGTCAGGAGCATATCGTCGGTCCCGGCCGTCTTTTGCGCCGGGCCATCGAAGCGGACCGCCTCACCTCCAGCATTTTCTACGGGCCGCCCGGCTGCGGCAAAACCACCCTGGCGGGCATCATTGCCCGGCAGACCAACGCCGCCTTCATCAAGCTGAACGCCGTCACCAGCGGCGTTTCCGACGTGCGGGAGGAATTGAAAAAGGCGGCGGACCGGCGGGCGCTGTACGGCCAGCCCACCTATCTTCTGCTGGACGAATGCCACCGCTGGAGCAAGGCCCAGTCCGATTCCATCCTGCCCGCTATGGAAAGCGGCCTCATCCGCTTTATCGGCTCCACCACCGAAAACCCCATGATCTCCATGACCCCCGCCATCGTGAGCCGGTGCCGCGTGTTCGCTTTTCAAGCCCTGACCCAGATGGATGTGGAAAAGGCCCTGCGCCGCGCCATCGCGGACGAGGAACGGGGTCTTGGCAAGCTGCACGTGCAGGCGGATGAAGAAGCCCTGCGCCATATCGCCCGCATCGCAAACGGCGACGTGCGCACCGCCCTGAACGCCATCGAGCTGGCGGCGCTCACCACGCCCACGGTGAACGGACACATTCATATCACCCTGTCCATCGCCGAGGACAGCATTCAGCAGCCCGTCATCCGCTGCGGCGATACGGAGTTTTATGATATGCTGTCCGCCTTCTGCAAGTCCATGCGGGGCAGCGACCCCGACGCGGCGCTTTTGTGGTTTTCCCGGCTTCTGTACGCCGGGGCCGACCCCCGCATGCTGGCCCGGCGCATCATCGCCCACGCCAGCGAGGACGTGGGGCTGGCCAATCCCATCGCAATGCTCCAGGCGGTGGCCGCCGCTCAGGCCCTGGAAACGGTGGGCATGCCGGAAGCGCGCCTGAGCCTGACCCAGGCCATTTTGGCCGTGTGCGTCAGCCCCAAATCCAATTCTGTCGTCATGGCCATGGACGCCGCCCGGCAGGACGCGGAGCAGGGCGGTTTCAGTCCCGTGCCCGCCCACCTGCGGGATTCCCATTACGCGGGCAACGAACGGTTGGGTGTGAAAACCGGGGAAGAATACAAATATCCCCACGATTATCCCGGCCATTGGGTGGCCCAGCAATACATGCCGAGCGATAAAATCGGCGCCCGATACTATTTCCCCAGCGACCAGGGCCACGAGGCCAAGCTCAAGCCTCGGGGGCAGGAGGAACAGTCCTGAGGAGCGCGTTTCACAGCGCGCTTTCTTTTTTTGACGGATGGAGAAAAGCGTGGTATAATGATTAAAAATCATTTCCGCGCCGCGCGCGGAGCGATCTATAAAAGGAAGGGATCAATATGCAGGGAAACGGCCCTTTGAATCGGAAAAAGAAAGTAACCGGCACGGCGGATGAAAGCGCCATGCAGACCCACGGCCCGGCCATGACAGACGGCCCGGTGGGCGATGCAAACGGATATCAGGACAGGAAAGAACAGCAGGTCGGGGGAAACCGGCAGACCAGTCCCCAGCCCCGGCCCATGGCCCGGCCCCAAAACGTGTCCGGCCAGGCAAGCGGCAGCATGAACACCCACGGCGCGCCAGTGGGCGGCGCGCGGCCTCAGCAGACACGGCCCGGCAGCGCGGCTCCCAATCCCTTCGCGGGCCGCACCCAGCAAAGCCCCTTCGGCCAGCAGACGAATCAGCAAAGGCCCTTCGGCCAGCAGGCCCGGCCCCAGCAGACGGCGCAGCAGCAGCGGCCCCAGCAAACGGCCAGCCGTCCGGCGTCCAGCCAGCGTCCTCCCGTGTCCGGCGGCGTAAAGCAGAACGGTCAGAACGCCCAGCGGGCTGGCGGCGGCAAGAGTCCCCTGCTGATCATCATTATCGCGGCGGTGCTGCTGTTGGGGGGCGGCGGCGGGCTGTCCGGCCTGTTCGGCGGCGGTTCCGACAGTTCTCCCAGCGGAAGCCAGAGCGACGTTTCTTCGCTGCTGGGCGGCTTGACGGGCAGCCAAAGCAATTCCGGCGATGCCGTTTCTTCCCTGCTGGGCGGTCTGACCGGCGGCCAGAGCAGCGGCGGGGACACCATGTCCGCCATTCTCTCCGGCATGATGGGCGGCTCCTCCAGCCAAACCAGCCAGGCAAGCGCGTCTTCTTCCGACCTGCTTTCCTCCCTCTTGGGCGGCAGCTGGTACAGCGGCCAGACGGGGTACGGCGGCACGTCCACGGCAGGCTCGGCTGTTTCCACCGTAATTTCCGGGCTGCTGAACCGCAATGTGGCGGCGGGCAGCCGGGATAAATATACCACGATCACCGGCGATGGCAAGGATAAGGTCACCGTGATGGTGTACATGTGCGGGGCCGACCTGGAAAGCCGCAGCGGCATGGGTACCAAGGACTTGCAGGAAATGCTGAACGCCACCCTGGGCAGCAAGGTGAAGCTGATCGTGTACACCGGCGGCAGCACCTCCTGGCGCAACGATAAGGTTTCCTCCAAGGTGAACCAAATTTGGCAAATCGACAACGGCAAAATGAAGTGCCTGGAGGACAACGCGGGCACGGCCTCCATGACCAGCCCCGCCACCCTTTCCTCCTTCATCCAGTACTGCGCCAAAAACTTCAAGGCCAACCGCTACGCCCTGATCCTGTGGGATCACGGCAACGGCTCCGTCAGCGGCTACGGCTACGACGAAAAGAACACCCGCTCCGGCTCCATGACCTTGGCCGGGCTGAACACCGCCTTTGAAAACGGCGGGGTGAAGTTTGATTTCATCGGCTTCGACGCCTGCCTGATGGCCACGGTGGAAAACGCCCTCATGTGCAGCAAGCACGCCGATTATCTGATCGCCTCCGAGGAAACCGAGCCGGGCATCGGCTGGTATTATACCGACTGGCTCACCGCCTTGGGCAAAAACACCTCCATGGACACCCTGGATATCGGCCAGAAGATCTGTGACGACTTCGTGAGCAAGTGCGCCTCCGCCTGCCGGGGGCAGCAGACCACCCTGTCCGTCATCGACCTGGCGGAGCTTTCGCATACCGTGCCCGACAAGCTGACGGCCTTCTCCAAGTCCGTTTCCGCGTTGATCGCCAACAAGGAATACCAGACCGTGTCCGCCGCCCGCAACGGCTGCCGGGAATTTGCCACCTCCAGCCGCATCGACCAGGTGGATCTGACCGACCTGTGTACTCACCTGAACACCAGGGAAAGCCAGGCCCTGGCGAAGGCGCTGAAGGAAGCGGTGAAATACAACCGCGTGGGCAACATTTCCAACGCCTACGGCCTGTCCATTTACTTCCCCTACAACAAAATTTCCAACGTGGATAAGGCCGTCAGCACCTACGCCGCTATCGGCATGGACGACAGCTATTCCCAGGCCATCCGGGACTTTGCCGGGGTGGAGGCCAGCGGCCAGGCCGTGTCTGTTGGCGGCGGCAGCGTGATCCCCTCCCTGTTCGGGTCCTCCTATGGCGGCGCGTCTTCTTCCTCCGACGATATGATCAGCGAGCTGCTGTCCGCTTTCTTAGGCGGCGGGTACGGGCGGGTTTCCGGCCTGAACAGCGGCAACACCGGCTTCCTTTCGGGCCGCAGCCTGAGCGGCAATGATTTGACCGAATACCTGACCGCCCACATCCTCGACGCCGAAAAGCTGGTGTTCAAACAGGCGGACGGAAACTGGGCGCTGGACCTGACGCCGGAACAGTGGGCGCTGGTCACGGGCGTGGATCAGAACGTGTTCTACGACAACGGCGCGGGCTACGTGGACTTGGGCTTGGACAATATTTTCTCCTTTGACGACCTGGGCCGCCTGGTTGCCGACATGGACGGCACCTGGCTGGCGATCAACGGACAGCCCGTGCCCTACTACCACGAAACCAGCCAATATCTGGACAACAACGGCTGGATCATCACGGGCCGGGTGCCCGCCATGGTGGACGGCGTGCGGATGGATCTGCTGATCGTGTTCGACAACGAGCATGAGGACGGCTACGTGGCCGGGGCACGGGCTGTGTATACCGACGAAACGGAAACCGTCGCCAAAGCCGTGGACGCGCTGGAACAGGGCGCGGAAATCGTGTTCCTGGCCGACCTGTACGACTACAACCAGAATTACACCGCCAGCTACGCCTTCGGCAAGTCCGTCACCGTGGACGGGGAGCTGCAAGTGAGCAGCGTGTACCTGCCCGACAAGAGCAAGGCCCTGGTCACCTACCGGATCACCGATATTTACCAGCAGGCGTATTGGACGCCGGTCGTTGGGAAATAAGAATAAGAGTTGAGAGTTGAGAGCGGAGAGTTGAGATTTAGATGGTTTGTTCCTGGTCGACTTACGACATTTGAAACAT
The DNA here is from genome assembly GCA_905234985.1 of uncultured Christensenellaceae bacterium. Classification (GTDB taxonomy): domain Bacteria; phylum Bacillota; class Clostridia; order Christensenellales; family Aristaeellaceae; genus RUG563. The sequence continues at coordinate 41,049 of CAJOJQ010000005.1, read as the reverse complement.
TGTTTCATCTCAACTCCCAACTTTCAACTCCCAACTCTAAGCAGCGCCGCGCGGCGCTGTTTTTTACTTGCGATTTTTGGGGTTTCGCGGTACAATGGGAGGGTATACGGAGAGGAGGCTGCGATTTTGCGGCAAGAGAAACAAGCGGACAACGCCGTGCGCGGCTTTATGACCATTGGCACCTTGTATTCCTGCCTGTACTGCATGCTGGCGTCCAACGTGATGCTGAACATGCCCATCATGGGCGGCGCTTTGTATTTGACGGGCCAGTGCGCCCTTTTATTCGGCGACCTGCGGCGGCCCAGCCAGGAGGGCGTCGTATCCAAAACCATGCGTCGGCTGGGTACGGCACTGCTGATCGTGCTGGCGGTGCTGCTGCTGGCGCTGATTACGGTATATCCTATTGCATTAAGCAATCCCGATTTCTGGCGGCTGGGCGGCATCGTGCTGTGCATGCTGCTGCGGCCGGGCCTGACCCGGTACGTGCTGGAACGCGCCCTGATCGCCAACAAAAAAACCATGAATATCCTGCTGCGCATCGCGGGGGTGCAGGCGGTGTTCCTGCCGCCGCTGCTGCTCATGCTGCTGCTCAGCCCCATGAGCCGGAACGCGGTATGGGCGCTGGTGGGGGGGTACGCGGTCAGCGGCATTCTGGAATCCTTTCCCCTGGGGCGTCTGCGCAGCAGGATGCGGGCCTTTACCGAGGAAGACAAGCGGGAAATTGCCGCCCTGCGCGGGGCGCACGCCTACCGCATGTTCCAGAACGTGATGCTGGTGGTGGCGGCGGCGCTGCAGATCACCCAGGTCATGAGCTATACCTATATCGCCCTCACCGCCAAGGCCCTGATCCTGTGCATGGGCATCGCCCTGCTGTGTACCTATGGGGCCAGCGCCGCGGCGGACAGCCTGCTGCGCAAAAGCATCAAAAAAAATACGGATCCCAATTTCCTGCTGATGATCGGGCTGGTCCTATGGCTGTACGGCCTGGTGCTGTTTATCAATTCCTTAGACGCGCCCAAGTCGGTGGACGCTTATCTTTCTCTGGCGCTGTGTACCGCGGGGGCCACGGCCTGCGTGCGGGTGCTGACCTGGCTGGAACAGGATATGCGCCGGGTGGCGGCCTTCGCTATGGGCCACGATCCCGGCGGGGCGGTGGATTTGGCCCAGCAGGCGCGGTTTGAATTTGCCGCCCTCTTAGGCCAGATGGTGGCTCTGGCGGGGCTGACCCTCATCAGCATTTTCACCGCCACGGACTTTCCCAACGAATGGGACGCGGCTTTCCGCTCCTTCAGCCCCCTGCTCACCCTGCCCGCCCTGCTCCTGGTGGGCGCGGCGATCCTGTTCGCCCTGCGCTTCCCCCTGACCCGGCAGCATCTGGAAAAGCTGCGCCGGTATACGGCATTGCAGCAGGAGGGCCGGGAAAACGCCCCGCTCCACGACCAGCTGGAGGCCGTGGTGGTGAAGCGGAGTCTGAAACGCTACGGCATCAAGGCCGTCATTTTCACCCTCTGGCCCCTGTGCTATCACAAGATCAAGGGCAAGGAAAAGGTGAAGCTGGACGAGGATATTCCCTGCGTGTTCGTGTGCAATCACGGGGAAATCTACGGCCCGGTGGTGGCCACCCTGTACATCCCCTTTTCCTTCCGCACCTGGGTGACGTATGAAATCGCCGACGTGAACTGCATTGCCGACCGATCCATGAACGGCGCGTTTCAGAACGTGAAGGGCTTCCCGCGGAAAATGCTGGATTGGATCATGCGCAAGATCGGCGCGCCCTTTATCGCCTGGGTGATGAAATCCCTGGACAGCATTCCGGTATACCACGACAATCCCCGCCAGCTGATGCAGACCTTCCGGGAAACCGTGACGTCCATGCAGGCGGGAGACAACATCCTGATTTTCCCGGAAAACCCCCAGGCGTCAGGCGAGCAGAAATACGCCCGGGAAGGCGTGAACGAATTTTTTACCGGCTTTACCATGGTCGGCCAGCTGTATTACAACAAAACGGGCAAATGCCCCCTGTTCGTGCCCCTGTACGCCGATAGGCACAAGCGCACCATCACCTTCGGCACCCCCACCCGCTACAACCCGGATATTCCCGCCAACGAGGAAAAGGAAAGGCTGTGCGAGTACCTGCGGGGGGAAATGCTGAAAATCGCCGGAATGCAAAACGATTCATAGGAGGAAACAATGTCCAACCGCCGTTCTTCTCCAAAAAGAAAAAGCCGTTCCCCTTATCTGTTTGCCCTGCTCTGCGCGCTGCTGCTTACGGCCTTAGCGGCGGTGGGGGCCACCGCCATGAACACCTGGAACGTGTACGCGGCGGAGGCGGCGGTGACGCCCACGCCCACCCCCACTGTGCTGCCCATCAGCGTGACGCCGGATCCCAATCGGGCGACGCCCACGCCTACCCCCGTGCCGACGCCGACGCCCACCCCCGCCCCCACAGCAACCCCCGGGGTACTCAAATCCGGGGCCAAGGGAGACGCGGTGAAAGGGCTTCAGGAGCGCCTGCAAGCCCTGGGCTATTACAGCGGAAAGCTGGACGGGGATTTTGGCAGCGGCACCAAAAACGCGGTGCAGGCGTTTCAGGAAGTGAACGGCCTGAAAGCCGACGGCGTGGTGGGCGCGAAAACCCTGACCGTCCTGTATGCCGACAGCGCCCTGCCCAAGCCCGGCCCGGTGGACACGCTGGAAGGGGATATTCCCCTGCTGGTGAACAAGCAGAATCCCCTGCCCGTCAGCTTTGAACCCGCCAATCTGGTCAACGTGAAGGAGAAGGCGGGGAACCTGATGACCTACGAAAAGGACAGCATTCAGGCGGTGGGGGAGGCGGTGGACGCCCTGATTTCCATGATCCGGGATGCCGAAAAGGACGGCGTTTCCCCCTGGAAGCTGCGGGAAGCCTACCGCACGGTGGCCGATCAGCAGCGGATTTTCAACAACCGCGTGAAATCCTATGAGGAGGCCGGGAACACCCATGCCCAGGCGCTGAGCATCACCCGGCGGGAGGTGGCCGACCCGGGGGCCAGCGAGCATCATACCGGCCTGGCGTTCGACCTGAACGTGCCGGGCCAGTACTTTTCGGATACCGCCCAGTATATCTGGCTCAAGCAGCATTGCTGGGATTACGGCTTCATCATGCGCTATACCGACGAAAAGGACGACATCACCGGCATCACCGGCGAGGAATGGCATATCCGCTATGTGGGCGTCGCCCATGCCCAGGCCATGCGGGAGATGGACTATTGCCTGGAAGAATACGTTGATTATTTGAAAGGAAATTAACGGTTCAGCAGGCTTCGATACAGAATGGACGATTTTCGTTTGAAAAGGAGTTGAGAGTTGAGAGTGGAGAGTTTAGATTGATATAGTCAGCCAATAGGAGGATGTCATCGTTTCTTCATCTCAACTCTCAACTCTTAACTCTCAACTCTGCATAGATCAAAGGGGGAGAGCCGTCCGGCAGCGGCCCTCCCCTTCCTTTAGTCGGGGAGCCGGACCGTAATGCCCGCTGTAAAGTCCTCCGGGGCCAGGCAAGGGTTGACCCGCAGCAGGGAAGCGATGGGCACGTTGTACTGCGTGGCGATGGTTTCCAGGGTGTCGCTGTCGCCTAACACCACGCTGGCGGGCAGGGGACAGGCGATGTTGCTTTCGGGCACGCACACGATGTCGCCGCCGTTCAGATTGTCCAAATCCTTATCGGCGTTGGCCGTTTTCAGGGTGTGATAGCTCAGGTTGTAGCGCAGCTGCAAATCGCTGGCCGTTTGTCCCTCCTGCACCACGGCGCGGCGGTTGGCGGGGCAGACGTAACCGCTGCCGCCGTCGGCGTTTCCGCCATTGTCATTGCCGCCGTCGGTTTTTCCGCCGTCCTGATCGGGCTGGTCGGCGGCGGGCGTATCGGCGGTGCTGCAATAGGGGATGCACAGCACGTCCCCCACGGTCAGACGGGCGGGCGGAATATCGGGATTGGCTTCCAGCAGATCCCGCAGCTGCACGCCGGTGCGCTGGGCGATGAGATAGAAGCTGTCTCCCCGACGGACGGTATAGCGGTAGGCGCAATTGGTTGGCGTTTCGGACATGTGATCCACCCCTTTCCTGATTTACAGTCCCATTCTATGCGGAGGCGGGGGAAAGGTGCCCTTTTTCCGGGTACAGAATCCCGGGCCGGCAGGACGCGCAATAAATGAGAACAAAAAGAAAACGGAAAGCGCGTTTCATAGTTTTTTATTGATTGACAGAGGCCAATTATCACAGTATAATGGACAGGAATATGGCAGAAAGTGTGCAAAAAAGGAGAATTTGCGCGATTCTGTATCGGTTCCGCCCGCTTATTCCGTGTTTTCGGCGGAAGCCCAAATGTTTTCTTTCTTTCATTCCGCAGAAAAGATCACCGCCCCGCGCCACCGGCCCTGCGCATTCCCGGAAGCGCGGCTGAACTGCGGAAGGAAACGGAGAAAACAGAAAATGAAAGACGGCCATCACAAATGGACGAATCTGACAGGAGAGAGGTGCCTATGCGAAAGAAAGGATTTGGCTGGCTGATCGGGATTCTGTGCCTTGCCGCGGTCATCGCGGCAATCATTCTGCTCGGCGGCGGAACGCAGGATTTCCACGAGAAGTATGAGGGCGTGGACCTGACCGCCGACGTGTCCGGCATGGGGCGGGAGGATACCTACGCCAATTACCTCCAGGCCCATAAGGACGCGCCCAGCGGCAGCACCGAGGCTGTGATCGACATCACGGCCTTTGAGGGCGACGCCGAGCTGCGGGAGGAAAACGGCGTGCCCTGCGTGTATACGCCGGACGGCTCTTACGTCACCTGGAAGGTGAACGTGGAGCAGGCCGGTATGTACAACATCCAGCTGGATTATTTGACCACCGCCGCCCGCGGGGTGGATATCGAGCGCGAACTGTATATCAACGGCGAGCTTCCTTTCTCGGGGGCGCGCTCTTTGTGCTTCACCCGTCTGTGGAAGGACGGGGCGGCCGTGCGCCAGGACAACCAGGGCAACGACATCCGCCCCACCCAGGTGGAGACCTTCGACTGGCAGCGCGTGCGCTGCAAGGACGATATGGGCTACGCGGCCGAGCCGTATAAGTTCTACTTTGAGGCGGGGGAAAACACCCTGTCCCTCAAAGCGGTGAACGAACCCATGATCATCGGCTCCATCACCCTGACCCCGGTGCAGGTGTTCGCCACCTACGCGGAATACACCGCCGCCCAGCCCCAGGCTTCCATGTCGGATGCCGCCAAGAGCTGGCAGGTGACGGTGCAGGGCGAAAGCAGCACCCTGCGCTCCTCACCCTCCCTGTACGCCCGGTATGACCGGTCCTCTCCCGCCACCGAGCCTTACAGCGTGAAAAACACGGTACTCAACTACATCGGCGGCGACCCCTGGAACAACGCGGGCCAGTGGATCGAGTGGCAGGTGGACGTGCCGGAGGACGGGTATTACAACCTGTCCATCAAGGGTCGCCAGGCGTACCAGCGCGGCGCCATTTCCAGCCGCATGGTGTATATCGACGGGGAGATCCTGTTCGACGCCATGAGCAACGTGGCCTTCGATTATAATACTTCCTGGGAAATGCGCACCCTTTCGGACGAAAAGGGAACTCCCTACCGCTTCTACCTGACCAAGGGCGCCCACACCATCCGCATGGAAGCCACCTTAGGCGATATGGGCACGGTGCTGCAGCAGATGGAGGACAGCATTTACCGGCTGAACCTGATCTACCGCAAGATCCTGGTGCTCACCGGTCCCAACCCCGACCGTTTCCGCGATTACGGCCTGGAAAAGGTGTATCCCGAAGTGATCGAGGCCATGAGCTTGGAAAGCAAGCGCCTGTATAAGCTGGTGGACGACACGGTGGCCATTACCGGCCAGAAGAGCGACCGCGTGGCCGTGGCCCAGACCCTGGCCGTGCAGCTGGAAAACTTCGTGGCCCACACCGAGCGCATCACCCAGTCCTTCTCCAACTTCAAGGACAACATCACCAGCTTGGGCACCGCCATGCTGAATATGGCCGAAACCAAGTTGGACGTGGACCTGCTGGTGATCAGCGGCGAAAACGCCGTGCTGCCCAAGGTGCGCGACGGCTTCCTGGAGAAGACGGCCCATGAGATCCGCTCCGCCGTGGCTTCCTACTTTGTGGATTACAACGCCTTAGGCGATACCTACGAAGAAAACGGCGAGAACGCCGACAAGCTGATCGAGGTGTGGATCACCACGGGCCGCGACCAGAGTACGGTGCTGAAAACCATGATCGACGACACCTTCACCCCCGCCACCGGCGTGCGGGTGAACGTGAAGCTGGTGGTGGCCGATACGCTGCTCACCGCCGTGGTGGCGGGCAACGGGCCGGACGTGGTGCTTTCCGTGGGCAGCTGGTTCCCGGTGAACTACGCCATGCGCAACGCCGTGGAGGATCTGACCCAGTTCGCCGACTTTGACCAGGTGGTGAAGCCCTTCTACGAAAGCGCCCTCACCTCCCTAAAGTATAACGGCGGCGTATACGCCCTGCCGGAGACTCAGGACTTCTCCGTGCTGTTCTACCGCGAGGACGTTTTGGAGGAATTGGGCCTGAAAGCGCCCGAAACCTGGGACGACCTGATCGCCCTCCTGCCCACCATTCAGGGCAACAACCTCTCCGTGGGCGTGCCTTACCCGGACATCACCACGGTGGATATGTCCATCCTCAATTCCCTCATTTATCAGAACGGCGGCGCCATTTATGACGATCAGGCCATGCGCACCATGATCGACAGCGAAAACGGCGTGACGGCCTTCAAGCTGTACACCTCCCTGTACAACGACTACGGCCTGCCCACGGTGTACGACTTCGTCAGCCGCTTCCGTTCCGGCGAAATGCCCATCGCCCTGGCGACCTACAGCCAGTTCAACACCCTGTCCGTGTCCGCGCCGGAAATCCGCAACCTGTGGGATTTCGCCGCCTTCCCCGGCACCCTGAAGGCCGACGGCACGGTGGACCATTCCGTGCATTCCTCCGGCCTGTGCTGCATGATGATCGCCACGGATAACGAGAACGTGAAGAACAACGGCTGGGAATTCCTCAAATGGTGGGTGAGTACCGAAACCCAGGTGCGGTTCGGCCGCGAGATCGAAAGCGTGCTGGGTTCCTCCGCCCGCTACACCACCGCTAACACCGAGGCGCTCAAGCAATTGGCCTGGAGCGCCGATCAGCTCAAGGTGCTGGAGGATCAGATGGAAAAGACGGTGGGCTTCCGGGAAATCGCGGGCGGCTATTCCACCACCCGCCATATGACCAACGCCATCCGCCGCGTCATCAACAACAAGGAAGACGCCCGCGAAACGCTTTTGACCTACGCCCGCACCATCAACGAGGAAATCAAGGTCAAGCGCAAAGAATTCAACCTGCCCGTGTACGAATGAGAGGAGAAAGGAGGAAAACCGTATGCAGTCTACTTTGAGCAAATACTGGAGTATGAAACGGGAAAACCTGCACTATAACTGGGGCAAGGCCAAACGGATGAAGGTGTGCTATCTGTTCCTGCTGCCCTACGCGGTGCTGTTTACCACCTTCATCATCCTGCCCATCGTCACTTCAATTTATTACAGCTTTACCTACTACAACATCCTGGAACCCGCCCGCTTCATCGGTTTCCAGAACTACATCAACCTGGTTTTGCAGGACGAGGTGTTCCTGACGGCGGTGAAGAATACCTTCGTGATCGCCGTGATCATCGGCCCTGTGGGATACATCCTTTCCTTCCTGTTCGCCTGGTTCATTAACGAACTGCCCCGCTGGCTGCGCACCATCGCCGTGGTGGTCTTCTACGCCCCGTCCATCGCGGGCGGCGCTTACGCTGTATTCAGCATCATTTTCCGCGGCGACGCCTACGGCTATCTGAACTCCGTCCTGCTTCAGTTCGGCCTGATCGACGCGCCCTATCTGTGGCTGCTGGACCCCAAGTACATTCTGCCGGTGGTCATCATCGTCAGCCTCTGGATGAGCATGGGTTCCGGCTTCCTCTCCTTCGTGGCCGGCCTGCAGGGCGTGGATCGCGCCATGTACGAAGCGGGCTACGTGGACGGCATCCGCAACCGCTGGCAGGAGCTGTACTTCATCACCCTGCCCAGCATGAAGCCCATGCTGCTCTTCGGCGCGGTCATGTCCATCACCGGCGCGTTCAACGTCAGCGACGTGCCCCGCGCCCTGGCGGGCTACCCCAGCACGGACTACGCCGCCCGCACCATCGTGACGCACCTGTTCGACTATGGCTTCTCCCGGTTTGAGATGGGCTACGCCTCCGCCATCGCCACGGTGCTGTTCCTGATTATGCTCCTTTGCAACAAAGTGATCCAGTCTGCGCTGAGGAAGGTGGGCACATGAGTACGAAGAAACCGATCGTCAAAATCGAGCAGCCCAAAACCCAGTCCCGGGCGGCGCGGCTGCATTATCTGGCGCAGCTCCGGGGCGAGATCGAGGAAGAAAAGCCCAAGCTGAACAAGAAAAAGTTCGCTATCATCTCTCTGATCGTCCTGGCGCTCCTGGCGGGCGTGCTGGTGTATTCCAATTTCCTGTTTAACGCCATCGAAACGGCCAACGTGGATCTGAAAACCACTTCCCGTTCCCTGATCCTGTTCTTGGGCAAGGGCATCGAGACGGCGAGGGAGGGCGTTGCCGAGGTCACGGCGGACGATCTGACCAAGCTGAACAGCTGGTCGTCCATCATGCTGCTGATCCGGGTCATCGCCATCGCGGGCCTGGTGATCTACGGCTTCTTTGCCTTCATCACTCTTTTGCAGCCCAAGCGCCGCAAGCCCAACCGCAGCTTCTGGGGCGATTTGGGCATCTACACCCTGCTGTTCATCATCGCCGTGGCCATGGCGTTCCCGCTGGTGTTCTCCATTGCGGCGTCCCTGAAACCCCTGGACGAGCTGTTCCGCTTCCCGCCCAAGGTGTTTCCCGACCATCCCACCTTCGACAATTTCAGCGACCTGATCGTTACCATGGGCCAAAGCTGGGTGCCCTTCTCCCGCTATCTGATCAACACGGTGTTCATCACCTTCGTGGGCACCTTCGGCCACGTGCTGATCGCGTCCATGGCGGCGTTCGTGCTGTCGAAGTATGATTTCCCCGGCGGGAAAACGTTCTTCAAGATCGTTATCACCGCCCTGATGTTCACCGGTTACGTGACGGGCATTCCCAACTTCGTCATCATGAGCAAGATCGGCATCATCGACACGTACTGGGCCGTGATCCTGCCTGCCTTCGCCGCCCCCATCGGCCTGTTCCTGATGAAGCAGTTCATGGAGAGTCTGCCCAATTCCCTGATCGAGGCGGCCCACCTGGACGGCGCGGGGGAAATGCGCATCTTCTGGTCCATCGTCATGCCCAACGTGAAGCCCGCCTGGCTGACCATCAGCATCTTCTCCGTGCAGAGCCTGTGGAACACCAACGCGGCCACGGTGATCCGCACCGAGTCCAAAAAGACCCTGGTGTACGCTTTGCAGCAGATTCAGGCCGGCGGCATCGCCCGCACGGGCCAGGCCGCGGCGGTCACCGTGGTGGTCATGATCGTGCCCATTACGATTTTCATCCTCTCCCAGGGCCAGATCGTGGAAACCATGGCCAGCTCGGGCCTGAAGGATTGACGGTGATCCTGAACGATAAGATGGGAGGGAGAAAAACAGTGAAAAGAATGATCCGGCTGCTGGCGATGCTTCTTGTTCTCACTTTGGCTCTGCCCCTGGGCTGCGCCCTGGCGGACGACGGCGTTTCCAGCACGTATACCTACAATTACGATTATTGGGGCGAATTGCGGGAATCTCCGGACGCCTACCGGGTGGATCAGGTGATTTACAGCGCCAGCCTGAAACTGGACACGCCCATGCGCCGCCCCCAGAGCCTGTTCGTACACGAAAACGACCTGTATGTGTGCGATACGGGCAACAACCGCGTGCTGCAGCTTCGCCGGGAGGGCAAGGATTTTTCCCTGGTTCGCGTCATTGACCGCGTGGCGGGCGCGGAACCGGAAACCTTCAGCACCCCCAGCGACGTGTCCGTGGACAGCGAGGGCAATATCTACATTGCCGACACCAACAACAACCGGGTGATCAAGGCCGACAATGATCTGAACTATATTCAGTCCTTCTTAAAGCCCGACGATTCCACCTTCGACCAGAAGCTCAGCTTCCTGCCCAGCAAGATCGTGACCGACGCTGTGGGCCGCGTGTTCGTGCTGGCCACCAACGTGAACAAGGGCCTAGTCAAATTCGAGGCGGACGGCGCCTTCACCGGCTTCATCGGGGCCAACACGGTGAAGTACGATATGTGGGACTATATCTGGAAAACCTTCTTCACCACCAAGGAGCAGCGCGCCCAGCAGGCGTCCTTCGTGCCCACCGAGTACGAGAACATCTACATCGACAAGGAAGGCTTCATCTACGCCACCAACACCGTGTTCAGCGAATACGAACTGCTGTACGACGCGGCCAAGCCCATCCGACGCCTGAACGCCATCGGCAGCGATATCCTGATCAAAAACGACCGCTATCCCCCCATCGGCGAATTGCAGTGGACGGAGGGAAGCATCGAATACGGCCCCTCCAAGCTCAAGGATATCACGGTGCTGGACAACGATATCTATATCGCCTTTGACCGCACCAGGGGCCGCCTGTTCGGCTACGATCCCCAGGGCATCATGCTGTGGGCTTTCGGCACCAAGGGCAACAGCGAAGGCGCGTTCTTAGGCGCCGTGTCCATTGAGCATATGGGCACCGACCTGATCTGCTTAGACGAAAACGAATGCAGCATCACCGTGTTCACCCCCACCGAGTACGGCAATCTGATCTATCAGGCCAGCGACCAGTACTTAAAGGGCGATTACGACGGCAGCGCCGATACCTGGCGCGAGGTGCTGAAGCTGAACGCCAACTACAATTTAGCCTTTATCGGCATCGGTCGGGCGCTGATGCGGCAGGAAAAGTACGGCGAGGCCATGGAGTATTTCAAGATGGCCCACGACCGGGAAAACTACGGTCGGGCCTACCGCTATTACCGCAAGGTCATGGTGGAAAAGAACATCGGCTGGATCGTGGCGATCGCAGCCTGCCTGCTGATCATCCCCCTGGCTGTCGGCCGCGTGAAGAAAATGAAATGGGAGGTGGAAGCGTATGAACGCCGCAAAGTCGCTCGATAACGTATCCGCCCAGGGCGCAAGGGGAGAGGGCTGGCGCAGGTATTTGGCCACCCTCAAATATGGCACCTACGTGATTTTCCATCCCTTCGACGGCTTTTGGGATCTGGTGCATGAAAAGCGGGGCAGCCTGCTGGCCGCCCACACCTGGCTGTTCCTGTTCCTGCTCACCTACGTGATGCGGCTGATGCTGACCAACTTCCAGTTCATCACCGCGCCCATCCAGTACATCAACATTTACGAGCAGTGCGCGTCCCTTTTGCTGCCCTTCCTGATCCTGTGCCTGAGCAACTGGGCGCTGTCCACGCTGTTTGACGGCAAGGGCCGGTTCAAGGACATCTACATGGCCATGTGCTACGCGCTGGTGCCCTACGTGCTGATCCAGCTGCCCATGATCCTCATCAGCCACATGATCTCCTTCGACGAGGCGGCGTACTATTCCGTGCTGGCCAGCGTATCGGTGATCTGGTGCCTGTTCCTGGCTTTCGTGGGCCTGATGCAGGTACACGATTATTCCCCGGGGAAAACGCTCATTTTCCTGTTCTTCACCATCTTCGGCGCGCTGGTGATCCTGTTCCTGATCCTGGTGTTTTTCAGCCTTTTGAGCGACGCGATCGGTTTCTTCGTATCTCTGTACCGGGAAATCGTGTTCAGGCTATATTAAGGAGGCGGTGAGAAGATGCGCAAAGAAAAATCCATCCTGCGGCGCCTGATCCCGTGGGCCGTGGCGCTGGCGCTGATTGCGGCGCTGGTCGTCTTTGTGGGCATTCCGCTGTACTCCCAGAGCGAAACGGTCACGGAAAACCCGCCGAAAATTTCCTATTTCGATGAAAAGCCCAAAAAGCTGACCATGGAAAACGACAGCCTGCTTTTTGAGCTGGACACCGGCACCACCCAGTTCACGCTGACCGAAAAGGCCACGGGCCGGGTGTGGCGTTCCAATCCGGAAAACGCCGCCAGCGATCCCATTGCCGTGGCGGCCAACAAAAACCTGCTGCAGTCCACCCTGGTGGTGACGTATTCCTCCGCGGACGGCGTCATCGACTACAACAACTATCAGTATTCCATCCAGAACGGCAACTACACCGTGGAGCAGCGACAGGACGGCAGCGTCGCCGTGGAATACTCCGTGGGCAAAATCGAAAAGATTTATGTGATCCCCACGGCCATCACGGCGGAACGCTATCAGGACTTCACCTCCCGCATGAAGGCAAGCGACGTGAAGCTGTGGGTTTCCAAGGCCTACACCTCCTATACCCCGGAGAGCGTGGCCAAAATGGAGGCGGACAAGCGCGAGGCCCTGCTGGCCCTGTATCCCGAAGCGGAAAACCAGGCTCTGTACGTACTCATCAGCAGCACCTCCGAAAGCAACAAAAAGAAGCTGCAGGAGCTGTTTGCGGACGCCGGCTACAACCAGGAGGAGTACGAGCAGGATATGCTGCTGGTGGCCGGGGTTGAGGAAAGCTTGAACCCCATCTTCAACGTGACCGTGGAATACCGGCTGGAGGGCGGCGACTTCGTGGTCAGCGTGCCTTACCAGGCCATGCGCTACCGGACGGAATACCCCATCACTGGCGTGACTGTGCTGCCCATGTTCGGCGCGGCGGGCACGGCGGACGAGGGCTTCATGTTCATTCCCGAGGGCGGCGGCGCGCTGATCAACTACAACAACGGCAAGCTCTCCCAGAACAGCTACTACGCCAACCTGTACGGCTGGGACTGGGGCAGCGAGCGCACGGAGGTCGTCAGCGAAACCAAGAACACCTTCCCCGTCTTCGGCATGGCCAAGAACGGCGGCTCCTTCATCTGCATCATGGAGGGCGCGCCCTCCTACGGCGGCATCCAGGCGGATATCAGCATGCGCTATAACAGCTACAACTGGATCTGCGCCAAGTATACCGTGCTGCACAGCGACAAGTACAACGTATCCGCCAAGACGGCCCGCCTGGTGTACATGTTTGAAAAGGAACTGCCCCAGGACACCGTGGTGCAGCGCTACCGCTTCATCGACAGCGACAGCTATGTGGCTATGGCCAACGCCTACGGCGATTATCTGCGGGCCAAGTATCCGGAGCTGAACGACCAAAACGCCGGCGCGGATATGCCCGTCAACGTGGAAATGATCGGCGCTATCGACAAGAAAGTGGTGAAGTTAGGCATGCCTGTGGACTCCGTGGAGGCCACCACCACCTTCACCCAGGCCGCGGACATCATCCGCGATCTGGTGCAGAGCGGCGTGAAGAACCTGAACGTGCGCTACACCGGCTGGTGCAACGGCGGCGTGAACCAGAAGGTGCTTTCCTCCGTTCGGGTCCTGGGCGAACTGGGCGGAACCAGGGGCATGGAACGGCTCATCAGCGACGTGAAGGACATGGGCGTGAGCCTGTACTTCGACGGCGTTTCCTGCTTCGCCTACAAGAGCGGCATCCTCCAGGGCTTCATCCCCTTCCGGGACGCCGCCCGGTTCACCACCCGCGAGCAGATCAAAATCTATCCCTATTCCGCCATTACCTTCCAGCCCATGGATTACGACGCTATTGATCCCTTCTACCTGGTGGAACCCCATTACGCCCAGGATAAGGCCAGCAACCTGATCAGCTTCCTGAAAAACGCGAAGGCCGACGGCATCGCTTTCCGGGATATCGGCTACATCCTCAGCGGCGACTACAACCCCAGGGGAACCACCACCCGCGAACAGGTGAAGCAAATGAACCTGGACACCGTGGCGGAAGCCAGGGCCGCCGGGGAAAAGGTGATGATTAAGGAAGGCTTCGACTACGTTATGCCCTATGCCGACCTGATCACCGACATGGATTTGGAGGGCACCCCGTATTCCATCATCGACGCCTCCGTGCCCTTCTACCAGATCGCCATTCACGGCACGGTGAACTACACGGGCGAGGCCATCAACCTGGACAGCGACTGGCAGACCGAGCTGCTCCGGTGCGCCGAATACGGCGCGGGCCTGAACTTCAGCTTCATGGCGGAGGACGCCAAGATCCTACAAGATACCTTCCATACCAACTACTACGGCGCCACCTACGATTTCTGGAAGGACGACGCCGCGAAGATCATCGCCGATTACCAGACCGCCATGGCGGGGCTGAATCAGCAGCGCATCACCGGCCACGAGATCCTGAGCGGAGAAGTGAAGGTCACCGTTTACGAAAACGGCGCGAAGGTGTACGTCAACTACGGCACGGAAGATTACGCGGCGGCGGGCGCCACCGTTCCCGCCCGGAGCTACATCGTGACAGGGGGTGAAACCAAATGAGCCCGCGGAATAAGAAAAACAAGCGCAAAAGCTGGGGGCTGAGAGAGTCCATCCTCACCTTCATCCCCGGCAATTCCGTGTACAGCACCATGCGCTCCCGGAACGCCCGCCACGGCGTGATGTTCATTCTGCCCTTCATTATCGGCTTCCTCACGTTCATGCTCGTGCCGCTGATCGATTCGTTCAGGATGAGCTTCGAGAACGTAACCCTGGCCGCAGGCGGCGGCTTTGAGCGGAAGTTCATCGGCCTGGAGAATTTCAAGTACGCTCTGGGCGTGGATCCCTACTTCAACATGCGTCTGGTGGAGGAAATCCCCCGCATGGCCATCAACGCGGTGGCTACGCTGGTGCTGTCCTTCGTCATCGCCGTGATCCTGAACCAGGATTTCAAGGGCAGGACCCTGGCCCGCGCCATCTTCTTCCTGCCCGTGATCCTGTCCTCCGGCGTGCTGCCCGGCATCGAAAGCCAGAATGAGTTCTACAACATGATGCAGGGCATCAACGAGGAAATCGCCACCGCCTCCGGCGTGAACCTGTCCGCCACCCTGCAGGATCTGCTGGCGGTGTCCGGGGTGGGCAGCGGCGTGTTCGACGTGCTGTTCCAGATGATCGACGCCATCTACGACATCGTCATGGCCAGCGGCATCCAGATCATCGTGTTCCTCTCCGGCCTGCAGGCCATTTCCCCGTCCCTGTACGAGGCGGCGGACGTGGAAGGCTGCACCGCCTGGGAAGCGTTCTGGAAAATTACCTTCCCCATGGTCAGCCCGCTGCTGCTGGTGAACGCCATCTACACCATCATCGACTTCTTCATGAAGAACGACAACCGGGTCATGGAGCGCATCAACGAGCTATGGAACCGGCTGGAATTCGGCCACGTATCCGCCATGAACTGGATCTATTTCGCGGTGGCCATGGCCTTTATCGGCGTCGCTACGCTGATTATTTCCAAGGGGGTGCATTACTATGAAGACTAATACCTCCTTCAAATCGGCCAACAAGCGTTCGGGCGGCTACCTGCTGAAAGCCAAGGCCAAGAAGCTGGTGGTTTCCCTGGCGCGGGGCCTGCTGCTCTTCGGCCTGTGCTTCATGATTATCCAGCCCATGCTCACCCGTTTGGGCACCAGTCTGATGGAAGAAAAGGATCTGTACGATTCCACCATCGTGCTGCTGCCCCGGAACGTGACGCTGGATAACTACCGCATCGTGTTCGACCTGACCACCTTCCCCAAATCCATGATTAACACGGTGTGGACTTCCTTACTGGTATCGGTTTTGCAGGTGATCGCCTGCACGCTGGTGGGCTACGGCTTCGCCCGGTACGATTTCCCGCTGAAAAAGTTCTGGTTCGCCTGCGTGGTTCTGCTGATTATCATTCCTCCCCAAACCATGCAGACGTCCCTGTACACGTACTTCGCTCAGTTCGATATCTTAGGCCTGATTAAGCTCTTCACAGGAAAGAGCCTGAACCTGCGCGGCTCGGTTGTGCCCTACGCCCTGATGAGCGCCACCTGCATGGGCTTAAAGGACGGCCTGTACATCTACATGCTGCGCCAGTACTTTAAGGGCATTCCCAAGTCCCTGGAGGAAGCGGCGTATGTGGACGGCTGCAACACCATGCACACCTTCGTCAAGATCATGCTGCCGGACGCCATGCCCACCATCCTGTCCTGCTTCCTGTTCTCCTTCGTGTGGCAGTGGACGGATCTGTTCTATACCCGCAACTTCCTCACCACCTCCACCCGTCCCCTGTTCTCCACCGAGCTTTCCACCATCGTTTCCCGCATGAGCCGCTACTTCTCCAGCGACGCTTCCAAGCCCATCATCGTGCCTGTGGGCCGCCAGCAGCAGCTGATTTCCATCGGCGTGCTGGTGTGCTGCATCCCGCTGGTGATCCTGTACTGCTTCACCCAGCGCACCTTCGTGCAGAGCATCGCCATGAGCGGCTCCAAGGAATGATCCTGATCCCGCAAAACCGGGGGCCGGAGCAAAACCGCCGCGGGCGGGGCGTTCCGGCTCCCGTCTTGGTTTTCGCAATTTTGCGCAGCCTTTGCGCAACGGATTAGAAAAAATGTGTCGGATTTTGCTTGCATTTCTCGGCGCTTCGGTGTATACTTTGAATTGCTAAAACGTATTCTGTCCTGAACGGCAATGAAGGAGAAACGTATCCAGCGCGATCTTTGCGGACGCCGTTCTCAAAATTCGTCTCTATGCGCGTTTCTTGCGCGAAAGCGGAAAACACGCGTGGAAAATAAAAAATGGAGGTACTACTATGAAAAAGGCACTCCCCATCGTGTTGGCGGTCATCGCGGTTGTTGCGATCGTCTTTGGCGTGATTGGTTTTACGCAGAAGGCCGACCTGCAGAAGAAGGTTGACGAACTGACCGCGAAAGTGACCAGCCTCACTTCCGATTTGAACGCGGCCAAGAAGGATCTGGAAACGGCCAAGACCGAACTGAAGGCTGCTGAAGAAGCCGCCGCCAAGGCCGCCGAGGAAGCCGCGAAGGCTGCCGAGGAAGCCGCCAAGGCCGCTGCCGCGAAGGCTGTTCCCGAAGGCTATCCCGAAATCAAGGAAGGCATCGATTTCGGCGGCGCCAAGATCTGGATCTACGACTACTGGACTGCTTCCTCCGCCCGGAAGGAAAACCCCAACGAGGAAGAAAAGGCTCAGTACGACTATCGTGACTGGATCATGAAGACCTACAACTGCGAAATCGAGCAGATCGCCGACGGCGACTGGGGCAGCAACGCTTCCCAGCTGGTGAACTTCTTCGGCGCGCCCGACGGCTCTCTGCGCCTCTACATCCTGCCCCCGGACTTCGTGGGCGGCCCCATGGCTCAGAACGCGTTCGCGGCCTGGAATAACGACATGATCGACCTGACCAGCGACCACTGGAACGCTGCCACCGTGAGCTTCATGACCGTTGGCGGCAAGACCTACGGCGTGTCCACCGGCAACAGCGAACCCCGCGCCTGCCTGTACTTCAACAAGCGCGTGCTGGAAGAAGCGGGCATCGACTGGAACACCATCTACGACATGCAGAAGGAAGGCAAGTGGACCTGGGAAGCCTTTGAAAACCTGCTCAAGCAGATCCAGAAGGATACCGACAACGACGGCATCATCGACATCTACGGCATGACCGGCTCCAACGTGGATATGTACCGCGTGGCCGTGTTCGCCAACGGCGGCTGCTTCTTCGATTCCGATGAAAACGGCAAGCTGGTCATCGCTGCCGGCAGCGACAACACCCTGGAAGCTCTGACCTGGAGCAAGGACATCTACAACACCTACTTCTACCAGCAGCCCGCCGACGGCTCCTGGGACTACTACAAGGATGCCTGGAAGCAGGGCTTCTGCGGCTTCTATATGTACCAGACCTACGGCGGCTTCAACGACAACTCCGAAATGGCCGATATGGCTGACGCGTGGGGCTGCGTTGCCTTCCCCGTCGGCCCCAAGGGCACCACTTACACCAACGTCGTTTCCGACAACGTGACCGTTATCCCCAACGTGTACGATGCTGAAACCGTTGCCAAGCTGTCCTACATCTATCAGCTGTGGTCCGCCGCTACCCCCGGCTATGACGACGAACTGGGCTGGGTCGGCAACAAGCTGAACTACACCGACGAGCGCGCCGTGCTGGAAACCTACGCCATGCTGCGCGAGCCCGAACATTGCTCCTCTGATAAGGTGCTGTACCTGGGTTCCGTGAACGACGTGGAAGGTCAGGACTTCCTGTGGAGCCTGGCTGGCAGCACTCCCGCCGAACTCCTGGAAGCCAAGACTCCCGTTTGGCAGGGCCTGCTGGATGCTTTCAACGCGAAATAATCGCTGAATCCATCCCGGTATTCCCTTGAATGACAGACCGCCGTGCGAAAGCACGGCGGTTTTTCAACATTTATGCCTGTTATTGTTTATTATTGACTATGAATACGAGTTTGGCATATATTGCGAATTTGGCGCATCTATTATTGATTTATGGCGTGTTTTATGCTATAATGCCTCTGTGAGGTTAAAAACTCACTGTTTGTCTTATGCAAAAGTACGCTCTTGGAACGTACCGCGTCCGCGGGACGATCAAGCCAGACCGGCACAACGAAGCATCGGAAGGCGGCACCAAGCCACTTGCTGGGCCGCCTGATGCTCCCGCACATCGCTTCCGGGCGGCATGAACTTCATGCCGTCATGGCGAAGCTATGCCTTGATGGGGCAGGATAAGCATGCTTTTAGAAAGCAGCTATAAGTATAGCACTATAGAATCAGCATATAGTCATTTGATAAGTAAAGGATAAGGAAATCCGCATGCACGATTTAAAAAAAGACGCGAGATTTGCAGGCATTCAACCTTTCGAGAAGAAAGTATGGTTGTCTTCCCCAACAATGCATGGGATGGAGCAGCATTGGGTTGATGATGCAATCCAGAAAAATTGGGTAAGTACAGTAGGAGAAAATATCAATGAAGTTGAAAGACTGATCAGCGAGAAGATAGGCTGCAAAAACGCAGTTGGTCTTTCTGCAGGCACAGCAGCTCTGCATCTTGCAATTAAACTGGCTGGGGAAAGAATCTACGGTCAACCGAAGATTGGGCATGGCGTTCTTGAAGGGCATCGGGTGTTCGCATCCGACACTACGTTCGACGCGACAGTGAATCCGATCTGTTACGAATCCGGAGAGCCGGTATTTATTGACACTGAATATGACACTTGGAATATGGACCCTGTGGCGCTCGAAAAAGCGTTTGAGATATATCCAGATGTACGGCTCGTCGTCGTTGCGCATTTGTATGGAACTCCTGGGAAAATAGATGAAATCAGAGCGATTTGCAAGAAACACAATGCCCTGATCGTGGAGGATGCGGCAGAGTCTCTTGGAGCTTCATATAAAGGGAAGCAAACCGGTTCTTTTGGTGACTATAATGCGATCTCCTTTAATGGGAACAAGATTATCACAGGCTCATCAGGCGGAATGCTTTTGACTGAAGATACGGAGGCTGCAAACAAGGCCAGAAAGTGGTCAACACAAAGCCGTGAAAATGCTGCTTGGTATCAGCATGAGGAGATGGGATACAACTACCGGATGAGTAATATCATTGCTGGCGTTGTCCGTGGACAAATCCCTTTCCTGGAAACTCATATAGCACAGAAGCGAGCAATCTATGAGAGGTATAAAGAAGGACTGAAAGACCTGCCAGTCAAGATGAATCCTTATGATGTCGAGAACAGTGTCCCCAACTTCTGGCTGTCATGTTTGACGGTTGATTCTGATGCAATGTGCAAACAGGTTCGTGGTGAAAAAGACGCATTGTATATCCATGAACCGGGCAAAAGTTGCCCAACAGAAATTCTTGAGGCGATAGCAGCCATAAATGCCGAAGGTCGTCCGATATGGAAGCCAATGCACATGCAGCCTACCTATAGACTTCACGGGTATATCACTAAAGACGGTAACGGTAGAGGCAGAAGCAATGCATACATAAGAGAGCGGAAAACTGTCGATGTTGGGATGGACATTTTTAACCGAGGCCTATGTTTGCCGAGCGACAACAAGATGACCTCGGAACAGCAAGATGTGATTATAGATGTAATCCATAGGTGTTTTAGATGAGGAGCATAATATGGCTCATAAACAGGGATTCTATGAGAAATATATAAAGCGTCCACAAGATTTGATTTGTGCTTCATTGGCTACTGTGGTGCTAAGTCCGGTAATGCTCATCACAGCGATACTTGTACGACATAAATTAGGCACTCCTGTTATTTTCACACAGGAGCGCCCGGGAAAAGATGGCAAGATTTTTAAGATGTATAAGTTCCGCACTATGACTGATGAGCGTGATGAGAATGGAGATCTCCTATCTGACGAAGAACGGCTCACACCCTTTGGAGCATGGTTGCGCAGTACTTCTTTGGACGAACTCCCCGAGCTGGTTAACATTATTCGGGGGGACTGTGCCGTGTGTGGACCACGCCCACTTTTGCCACGGTATTTACCCCTTTACAATGAACATCAGGCGCGAAGACATGAAGTCAGGCCGGGTTTTACCGGGCTTGCACAAGTGCATGGAAGAAATGCAATTAGCTGGGAAGAAAAATTCGATTGGGACGTTAAATACGTGGATGACATTAGTTTTCTCGGAGACTGGAAAATCATTTTTGAAACAATAAAGACCGTTATTAACCGAGAAGGTATTAATTCTAACACATCAGCGACAATGGAAGAATTTACTGGAAGCAAGGTGGAAGAATGATGCGGATTCTATTTACGGGAGTTGGAAGGCGTATTGAACTAATACAAGCTTTCCGAAATGCCGCATTGGTTTTGAATAAGGACTTGAAAATTTATGGGGCGGATATGGCCGGAACAGCTCCAGCCTTAGCCTTCTGCGATTTTCCAAGGCGTGTTGTTGCAATGAAAAGCGAGGGGTATATCGACAATCTCTTACAGATTTGCATCGATGATAGAATCGACCTTCTTATTCCTACGATCGATACAGATCTGTTAGTGTTGTCCGAGAACAAACAGAAGTTTGACAAGATCGGAACACGGGTGATGATTTCTGATCCTGACAAAATCCGTATTTGCCGAGATAAGAATAATACAAGTCAATTCTTCATTAAATGTGGACTTCATGCTCCAATGCCTGTGAATGATTGGAGAGAGTATAAGAGTGGCTTCCCTGCTTTTATTAAGCCTAAGGATGGAAGTAGCTCCATTAACGCATTTAAAATTGAAAATGAAGAGGAGCTTGAGGTTTACGCAGGACAAGTAGAGGACTACATTGTACAGCCTTTTGTTAGCGGAAGAGAATATACAATCGATGCTTTCTGTAATTGGCAGGGTGAGCCGATCAGTATTGTTCCAAGAGAGCGGCTTCAGATTAGAGCAGGTGAAGTTCTAAAAACTCGTATTTGCATGGACCAAACCATGATCGATGAAGTGAATATACTTTGTAAAGCTTTCAAGCCCTGTGGCCCGATGACGGTGCAGCTGATCAGGGACGAAGCTGGCATTGATTGGTTCATTGAAATTAATCCTCGATATGGCGGTGGGGCGCCTCTATCGATGAAAGCTGGAGCGAGAAGCGCGGAGGCGATATTGCATTTTCTCGATGGAGAAGATATCGAAGATTGGCAGATTGCCGATGGTGCAATCTATAGCCGTTTTGATCAATCAGTATGTATTACCGAAGGTAGAGGTCAGATAAAAGGTGCGATCTTTGACTTAGATGATACTTTGTACAGCGAAAAAGAGTATGTACGATCTGGTTATAAGGCTGTGAGTGACTACCTTGGCGGTGGTTATGAAGATAAGCTGTGGAGTTTCTTTGAGGATGGTAAACCAGCTATTGATGAGCTATTGAGAGAATTGGGACGAGATAACGAGAAGGTAGAAGTATTAGAAGTATATCGTTCCCACAAGCCTGATATTCATCTTTACCCTGGTGTGGCTAAGATGATAAAGGGACTAAAAGCTAAAGGGATCAAAGTTGGTGTCATCACCGATGGAAGACCCGAAGGACAGAGAAATAAGCTAGATGCTCTTGGCTTGGATGTTGATGATGTAATTATAACTGATGAGCTTGGAGGAGTACAGTTCCGGAAGCCTTGTGATATAGCGTTCCGTATAATGACTACACGGTGGAGACTGAACCCTGCTGATGTTGTCTATGTTGGAGATAACCCTGTAAAGGATTTTCAGGCACCATACCAGCTGGGGATGAGACGTCTATGGTTTAAGAATGTGGATGGGTTGTATTACACGGAAGGTACCATGCAGTTTGTAAATAGCATAAATGAAATTGCTGCAATTCTCACAGTGCAAGAAGGATAATATGTATGGATATTAATAATGAATATGGCACATTACAGATGCAGCAGTATCTGCTCCCGATACTTATCGATATAGATAAGTTTTGCAGGGAAAACGACATTAAGTATTCCCTTAGCGATGGTACTTTGCTGGGGGCGGTGCGACATAAAGGGTTTATTCCTTGGGATGATGATATTGATATCACGTTTGATCGCGAGAATTTCAGAAAGTTTATTAAAACAGCAGAAGAGTCTTTGCCGGAAGAATATGAAATCATTCACGATATATGGATTAGGAGAATAACAAGGAAAGACAATCCAAAGAAGAACTCTTTTCCACCAGAGGGTTGTATTGATCTGTTCATTTTTGACAAGGTTCCTCATGATAAAATACAAGAGAAATGGCAGGTTTTTTTGCTGAAAACTCTTCAGGGAATGCTCAAGACAAATATTATATATGAAGGGTTTTCTGTTCAAAAGAAAGCAATGCTTTTTGCTACCCATACAATGGGGAAGATACTCCCAAGAAAGGTTAAGCAGGGGTGGTATGATGCGGTTTCTCAATGGGGAAACCGCGATATACGTGCAGATACAATAGCACGATTTAATGGCTCATACAGTGGCATTGACCATATGAGATACCCGTTATATGTAATAGATTCTTATATAGATATCCTATTTGAAGATCACACCTTTATGGGGATTGCTGGATGGGATATATTCCTTTCTACCATGTATGACGAGTATATGAAAATGCCAGATATGAATGCAAGAAAAACGAACCATGAACATGTAGGCATGAAAGAATAATTGAAAGAAAATGGGAGGAAATTATGTACTATTTAGATCCGAAAATTGAGAAACTCTATCGCATTTTTGACCAAAATGAGCGTAAGGATTACCTTAGACTTGACCTTAACGAGAATCCTGGTGGCCTTCCAGAAGATTTTATCAAAAAAGCTCTTGATAAAGTTAATCCTCAATTCGTAGCTCAATACCCGGAAACCCTTCATTTTACACAGGTTTTGGCGCACTTTCTAGGTACAGATATTAGTCACCTTTGCTTAGTAAATGGATCTGCAGAAGGGATACGATATATCATACAGGCTTTTACCGCGCCTGGTGGCCGTATTGTGGGCGTTGTACCCTCATACTTTATGTTCCAGGTTTATTCAGAAATGTATGGACGGAATTTCGTGCAGGTACCTTACAATGAAGATCTCAGCATGGATGTTAACAATATCATCAGCGCTTTGACAGAGGAAACACAGTTGCTTATTCTTCTCAATCCTAATAACCCTATGGGTAATGTGTACACGGATGAAGAATTTGAAAAGATATTAAATGCTGCAAAGGAGAAACAGGTAAACATTCTCATTGATGAAGCCTATCACTATTTTTATCCAAAAACTTTCATTAAATATGCGCTTGAAGGTGAACATGTATTTGTAACACGAACATTTTCCAAACTGTTCTCAATGGCTGGTTGTCGGCTTGGTTATGTGGCTGGCTGGCCTGAGGGAGTAAAAATGGTGCAAAAATTATGCACACCTCACAATACAAATGCGTTCGCTTTGCATTTTGCTGAAGCAATAATAGAGACCCCAGAGATATTGAATACACTGATTTCTAACTTCCAGGAGGGACGTCAGTACCTAATTGATGAACTTGATAAAAATCAATATGCTCACAAAGGTGAAGCTGGCAACTTTATTTTCATCAAACCAAAGACAGATGCTCAATATATAGTAGATAAGATGAAGTCTGAAAAGAAGATACTGATTAAGGCTTACCCAAATGTTGGCCAGTTTGGTAATTGCCTTCGAGTTTCGATAGGAGAACGGAAATACATGGAACAATTTGTTGAGGCCCTACTTGAATTAGATAGATAAGCCTTGGGAGAACAAGTATGATTAAGGTCATTACTTATGGAACGTACGATGTACTTCATTACGGACACATTCGATTGCTGGAGAGAGCTAAAGCACTCGGTGATTATTTAATAGTAGGCATTACTAGTGATGATTATGATAAAACAAGGGGAAAGATTAACAATCAACAGTCACTAATCGAACGAATTGCGGCAGTAAAGGCTACAGGTCTTGCTGATGAGATTATCGTAGAAGAGTATGAGGGGCAGAAAATTGACGACATTCGTAGGCTGAGCGTAGATATTTTTACCGTTGGTTCTGATTGGGTTGGTTATTTTGATTACTTGAATGAGTATTGTAAAGTGGTATATCTCCCTCGTACAGAAGGGATTTCAAGTTCTGAAATCAGAGCAGAAAAAAGAAAACTGGTGATAGGGACACTTGGAGATGGAATGCTATGTCAAAAATTCATTCGAGAAATGCAATATGTTAACGGCGTTGAGTATAAAGAAATAATAAACTCGCTCGATGATGTAGATGCTGTATATATTGCTACACATCCGAGTCAACATTATAACGATGTAAAGAGTGCATTGAAGGCGGGTAAGCACGTAATATGCGAATCACCGATTGCTTTGCGTATAGCAGATTATCAAGAGCTTAAAGAGCTTGCACAAAGAAACAGACTTGTCTTGGCAGATGGAATAAAAACAGCATATTCGACAGCATATTCTCGTCTTCTGGTGGTTGCCAAGAGCGGAAGAATCGGCAATATTGTTTCTGTAGATTCTGTATGTACAAGCCTATCAAATGGAGCAGGTGAAGCAGGAGCAGATCTATCGAAAAAACAAAATAGTATATGCGCTTGGGGCCCGACAGCAATGCTCCCAATATTTCAATTGTTGGGAACCGATTATCAGTCTAAAAACATTGTATCCAAAATAATAGATGAAAAGATACAGTTCGATGGCTTCACAAAGATAGATTTTGTATACGATCGTTCGGTTGCTTCTGTAAAAGTCGGAAAAGCTGCAAAAGCAGAAGGTGAACTGATTATTACAGGATCGAAAGGCTATATCTATGTACCTGCTCCGTGGTGGAAAACTGATTATTTTGAGGTTAGATATGAAAACCCAGCAAATAATAAGCGATATTTTTATCAGCTTGACGGCGAGGGAATTAGATATGAAATTGTTGCCTTTGCGAAAGCAATTGAAAGCGGTAAAGAAAGCTACTATATCAATAATGATGTATCAGAGAATATCATAAAAATAGTAGAAGAGTTCTACAATCATAATTATACTGGGATATAATGGTCGTTATTTGAGTCGGTTACTTTCATCATTTCTTCAAGAAAAGAGAACCTATATGAAAACAAAAAAGACAATCGAGGGTGAGGACTTTAGAAAGCTTCAACTTCTTGAGTTAGATCTGCTGATGGAACTGGATCGAGTTTGCAAGGAAAATCATATTACTTACCAGATATGGGCGGGAACACAGCTCGGCGCAGTACGACACAAAGGATTTATACCATGGGATGACGATGCAGATATTGTTATGCTAAGAGAAGAATACGAAAAGTTTAGATCAGTTGCGGATCAATTAAATCCAGATATATGCTTCTTTCAGGATCATTACAACGACCCCGAATATCGCTGGCAATATGGAAAACTGAGAAGAACTGGAACCAAATACATAAGATTAGGCCAGGAGCATATCAAATGTAAGACGGGAGTATTTATTGATATTTTTCCTTTGGATGATATTCCAATGAATACATTTGGACAAATGCTTCAAGATTTTCATTGCTTTGTTTTAAGAAAAATTCTTTGGTCTGAAGTTGGAAAAAATAATGAAAAGGGATTACTAAAGACATGGTACTATTTATTGTCAAAGATCCCAGTAGACTCGGTATTTAGGCAGATTGAATGGTATGCAAAAAAGAGTAGTAATAAGTCTCCAAATAAAGTTAGGACACTGTGCTATACATCGATCGGAAAACTTTATTATAAACATCCACTTAAAGAGCGCTATGGAATGCCCAAAGAATGGTTTAGAAGAACAAAGGATTTCATTTTTGAAGGTAAACAGCTTGTTGGACTAGAAAACTACGATGAATATCTGCGGTTTTCTTACGGGGATTATATGACTCTTCCGCCACTAGATGAGCGAGCACAGCACGCTCCAGTTTCAGACTATGACTTTGGGGGAATATGATGCTATATCTGCAAAAACTGTCTCATTCCGACGGTGAAGATGTATTTGATATGCTAAAGGAAATAAAACCAATTGAGAATTCCTTTACGAATCCAGCAAATGAAATGACGTTTCAGGAATACCAGGATTGGCTGTTTCAACAAGAGAAATGGGATCGTGGGGAAATGTTGCCAAAAGGCTACGTTGCCCAATCCATATATTGGCTATATGATGATGGCTTCCCAGTCGGAATAGGTAAAATCCGACATGAGCTGACAGATATTTCAAGGGCAAATGGCGGAAATATTGGATATGCTATCAGGCGGTCTCAGCGAGGAAAAGGATATGGTGTGGTATTATTAAAACTGTTATTAGAAGAGGCAAGGAAAATTGGAGTTAAGGAAATCTTGTTAACAATTGATAAAGCTAATGAAGCCTCAAAAATCGTTTGTGAAAAGAACGGTGGCGTTTGTTTTGATAAAAATTCGGAAAGATGGTTTTATAAGTTTTAAACATTATGTCCTAAAAGAGGAATATAGAAGATGCTAAGAACGCAGAGATTCGTGCTGCATCCTTCTTAGTACTTAGAAATCTGCTTTATATTTATGTTTTGTTGCATTTCATGCATTTTTCAGAGTATTAATCGGCAAAAAGAGGTTGCTTGCTGACTATACGGAATTATTCGATGAGCTTTCGATTAATAATAGGTGCCTAACGTGTGCGATAAAGCATGGGGGTGTTAGCATCAATACTCATTGGTTTCTTGAAATATCAACGGGAGATTTGAATAGAAGACAGTATTCACCAAGGAGTTTGTTATTATGGAGAGAACCATACTTATTATTAGTAATACAACGAATGGACTATTCATGTTTCGAAGAGAATTAATAGAATGCTTGCTAAAAAAATATAAAGTAGAAATACTTGCTGGTGATACAGGCAGAGTCGATGACCTTCGGGATATTGGCTGTAAAGTCTCTACTATACCGTTTGATCGAAGAGGGTTAAATCCTGTAAATGAAATAATACTCTTGAAAGATTTCTTAAAAAAAACCCGTGAGCTTCATCCGACATTAGTGATTACGTATACGATTAAGCCCAATATTTATGGAGGGACTATAGCAAGTCTATTAAAAGTTCCTTATGCAGCAAATATAACTGGACTGGGTACAGGATTTCAGTCTGATGGAATTAAAAAAATTCTCATTTACATGTATCGAAAGGCCTTAAGAAACGCGAATGTGATTTTTTGTGAGAATGAGTCTATTAAAGATGAATTCGTTAAAGATAAAATAGCTGATTGTAATAAGATTTGTGTTTTACATGGAGCTGGTGTGAATCTGGAAAGGTTTTATTATCAAGAATATCCTAAAGACACAAATGTCTTCAATTTCCTTTTCGTCGGGCGTGTAATGCGTGAAAAAGGAATTAATGAGGTTATTGAATCCATTGAAAGATTAAACAAAGAAGGGAAGCAATGTATTTTAACAATTTTGGGTAGTCTTGAAGAAGACTATTCTGAGATTGTAAAGAACAATAAGCATATTAGGTTCGAGGGATGGCAAAGCGATATAAGACCATTTATTGCAGAGACTCATTGCTTTGTCCTACCGTCCTACCATGAGGGTATGGCTAATACAAATCTTGAATGTGCCGCAAGTGGAAGGCCAGTTATCACAACAAATATACCTGGGTGTAGAGAAGCTGTAATTAATGAAGTTTCTGGGCTGCTGTGTAAGCCTAAAGACGTAGATAGCTTATATGATGCCATGAAAACGATTATGCAAATGAGTAACGAACAGAGAAAAAATATGGGTCTAGCTGGCAGAAAACATGTGGAAAGTGTGTTCGACAAAACAAAAGTAGTTGAAACAACAATCAATCAGCTACATATATAATAAGCATGATTTCATGGGAGGTCCTAGCTTGGAGGCTCTAATTAATGAAAAAAAAACAATAACAGTTCCAGAATACATATTTATTATAGGGTTATTTGCAAAACAGTTTTACTTGCTCCCCTCTGGAAGCTTCCAAATCGGAGATCTTTTGTTGATGACAGGTTGCTTTATGCACCTGGTATTTACTAAGAAAGGTAGAATATCTGTTGATCGTTCTAACAATCCGCTAATCGCTTATGTTTTGCTTATTGCCATTATAAATCTGCTGTATTTTGCATTTCTTCATAATCAAAGTTTTCTTAAACCAATTGCTTATTATTTTTATAATTTTATTGTTGTTATATCTTTTTCGTCTTTTCTGCATATGGATAATCGTTTTTGCTTTATGGAAAAGATCGGTAGAACGCTTAAAGCGTCATTAATAGTACAATTAGGATTATTACTATCTGGTTTGGGAAGATGGGCATATGCAACAAGATACAGTGGATCATTTAACGATCCAAACCAATACAGTGTTTTCATTTTTTTTACCTTTCTGATGATATTTCTAATTGATAAGTATACAAATAAGAAGAAATGGATTATATGGTGTGTTTTAGGTACGGCTCTGGTTTTACCGTCTACTTCAACTGGAACAATGCTTGGTATTTTGGTGTTCTGGGGAGGACTGTATCTTTCCGTGGTCAAGAGCTTAAATAATCATGATAAAATAGTATGGGGAATAGTACTGCTATTTTTTATTATAGGGTTTGTGTTGCTGAGCTATGGGAAGTTGCCGCTTCCAAGGTATATTACATCAAATAGTATGTATATCCGTATTATTAGTAAGCTCAATTTTTTCGCACGTTCTCAAGATAGTTCTACACTTTTGGCGGATAGAGGATGGACACGAGTTGTTGCCTCACCTCAGTATTTCTTAATCGGTGCAGGAGAAGGTGGCTTTGAAAGATTTAACACATGGCTTGAAATCCACAGTTCAATTATCGGCCCCCTATTCTACTATGGCATTATTCCTTTTGCTCTATTTGCAAGATGGATGATTAATAGAATAAAAGGAGCACAATATAAATTCGTTTTTGCTGCACTAATGTCAGAAGCAGTGTTCTTAGTTAATACTCGGCAACCAATGTACTGGATGCTTTTTGTACTTATTGGATTCCATAATATAAATTCGGCAAGGAGAATAGTGAATGGCTGATTTATACCTTACTATTGAAGAAATGCATGGATATTGTATTGAAATGCTGAAGAGCATATCAGAACTATGTGAAGAAGAAAAAATATCATATTATGTGGTATATGGTACTTTGCTTGGAGCGATAAGGCATAGTGGACCTATCCCATGGGACCCAGATATTGATATTTATGTTCCGGAAAATGAAATAGGAAGATTTGTTTCTGCTGTTAAAGCAAAACTAAGCAACAAGTATTGGGTCGATTTTAGAGACAAGGGGATTGTACCTAAACCATTTCCGAGAATAGGGTTGAGAGGTTATGATACTGAGATATTACATATTGATGTATTTAGAATGTCGGGCTTACCGGACAATAAATTTCAGCAAAAACTGTTAACTAAGCGGGGCAGGACTTTATGGATTCTTTGGAAAGCAAAATCAATTAATCCTTCACAATATTACAAAAAGAGCAAGAGGAAAAGAATTGGGGCTATATTAATAAAAGTATTAGCGGCTCCATTTTCCATGGGATTCATTATAAAATCTATAGATCAGCTTTGTGCAAAGATAGATGTATTCAGCACCAATTATGTTGGAAGAGTAATGGGGCAAGGGGCGATTTATGATAAGAGTTATTTTGAGAGATATGAAATCCATGAATATGCAAACTACAAAGTAAGGATTCCAAGCGGAGCAGAAGAACTCCTAACAATAATGTATGGGAATTATTTGGAATACCCATCTGAGGAATATCGAGCCAAAATGATGAATAGGTCATTCTATATTGAAGAGCTAAAAGAATAAATAATAAAATCCAGACTTGCACGCGGTGCCTGATAATACTCAAATGTTGGAAAACTGCTTAAAAGCCTAAAGAATCTACGCGTAACAGGACTTTTTTAGACTATATGGCTTAAAGTTTGTTTTTCGCTGACTCAATTTTGACTATTACTCTGTTTCAAATAATATATAATTCGTTCGTTTTTGCGATGATTCGTAATTATTTCATCATTGCGATAGGCACCGTGTGCAAGTACGGGTTTTAAATAATTAGAGAAGAGATCAGTTTCAATTTATACATACAGAGGATTGGTTACATGTTTATTTAGTTTTGTGGCAAATCAGTCGCGTAAATCCATCACCAGTTCCCTGATGAAATTAAAACGGAAAGAGCTATCATTATTTGATTGGACAATAATAACGTGGAAAAGTCAATAGGTAATAAAATACTGAATGGAACAATAGTTATAATTGCAGTTGGAATAGTTGCAAAGTTTGCATCTTTTATTTCAGAGGCCGTTTTGGCTGCATTTCTTGGAACGACTTCTCAGAGCGATGCTTATTATATGATATGGAGCGTTCATGCTGTTGTCTACCCGATGATGAGTGTAGGAATATGGAGAGTTTTTCTCCCACTTTATAAAGGCCATATTGCGAAAAACGAATATAGTTTAGCTGATTCTTTGACAAACAAAACTATTTCGTTCTTCACATTGATATCTATTGTAGTCATCATTTTGCTATTTGTTCTAGCCCCGTTGGTCGTTTCTGTTGTAGCACCTGGATTTAAGGGTGAAACGAGAGAACTATGCATTAGACTGGTTCGGATCTCTGCTCCAATGTATGTGTTCATTATTTCTGCGGCTGTGTATGCATCGGTGTTACAGTGCCATGACCAGTTTTTAGGTAGTCAAATTCGTGAAGTAGTGTCTCATATTCCAACTATAATTGCTGCAGTCTTTTTTTATCGTACTTTTGGCATCGAAGCTATGGCTATAGCATTGGTTATAGCGAGTGTTCTACGCCTACTTATCGAACTACCATTTGTGAGATGGGGTTACAGGTTTAAGCCAGATACAGATTTCAATACGCTTGAATTTCGGTTGATGCTCAAAAGACTCCCTTCTGCATTAATCTCAGCTGGTGTTGCGCAGTTAAATACGTTAGTTGATAAGGCAATGGCATCCACTTTGCCGACAGGTACAGTTTCAGGTTTAAACTATGGTCATAAATTGTTGAATGTATTCAGTGGACTTCTTTCTTCAGCTATTGCAACAGCTATGTATCCACAAATGATAGAGTTAATAAGCCTAAATAAGAAAGAGGAATTGGGAAAGCTTATTGTTAGGATTGTTAATATCTTCTGTGTATTAATGATTCCTATCACAATTGCTTGCGTAGCTTTTAGATATGAGCTGGTCTCTGCGGTTTTTCAACGGGGCGCGTTTGATGAAACTAGTACAAAACTGACAGCAAATGTGTTTGCTTTATATAGTTTGAGCCTATTTTTTGTTGCATGTAATACTGTTATTAGTAACATATTCTATGGGTATGGTGATACTAAAACTCCAATGCATATTAGCATTGTAAACTTACTTATTAACGTGTTGTTGAATCTCATACTGATTCGCTTCCTAGGTGTAAACGGACTTGCGCTTGCTACATCTCTTTCCGCTATTCTCACATTTCTCATACGTATGTCAGCAGTAGAAAAATATGTGAAAATTGAGAGAAAGCTATTGATTACGACGAGTTTAAAGGTTTTTTTCGCGTCTACTGTATCATGCTTCGTTCCGCGTGCAATATTCTGGGTATACCATTTTAATAAGTACTTAACACTTGCTTGCTCAGCGGCTATTGGCGTGGCGGTCTATTTGCTTATGATGAATATATTGCAAGTAAAAGAAATCTATGATTTGTTGATGTTAATTAGACAAAAACGGAAGAAGGCCTGATTAAGATATTAATGACTTGCATTTAAAGAAGGTAGATGAATTTAATGTTGACTATTGATGAACTATTTATACTTGATCTTCTTCGTAAGGCCATAAATAGTGAGTTGAAGATGAAAGGAACACAAAGTTACAAAAGAAAAAATAGCAGTATTAGGTTATCCGCGAAATGATGTTTTGTCATTGCCGCCTATAGATTTGCATTTTTGTTTCCCAAAGCGTTCTTTTAATAAGATTATCGTTTGGTATCCAACTTTTCGGCAGCATAAGAGCGGGAAACAATATGGCTCGATTCATGCTCTTCCAGTATTATGGAATGTTGAAAAAGCTATTGCCCTTAATGAATGCGCAAGAAAAAACAACGTGCTGGTTGTTTTGAAACCCCATTTTGCTCAGGATGTTTCCGCAATAAAGGCGCTTGATCTCAGTAATATTATCTTTATTAGCGATGATTTTTTTCTCCAAAATGACATTACATCTTATCGCTTTGTCGGAAGCTGCGATGCGCTGTTGACCGACTATTCCTCTATCTACTTTGATTATACGCTTTGTGACAAACCAATTGGTTTGATCTGGGAAGATTATGAGGAATACGCGAAAAATCCTGGATTTGCGGTTGATATGGACGCGGCGATGAAGGGCGGAGTCAAAATATATACGCTTGAAGAACTGGAAAACTTCGTGCAGGATGTTGCTACAGGCGTGGATCGCCTAAAGCAGGAACGTCGTGAAGTACGGGATTTATATAATTATTCGACAGACGGAAAAAACTCTGAGCGGGTTGTAGATTTTCTGATTGAAAAAGCCAAACTATAGGCAAATGCGGCGGCATGAAAGGAATTCTGCGGTGAATTGTTATGATATTTGCATATGTTCTAATATTTGGAATTTGTATATATGGTGCACGCTTCGTGCATTTTAATTCTGAATACTGTTCCCGTGAGCAGACAACTTCGATTAAAGGAATCTTTGTCATTTTGGTATTCATTAGTCATTTTTCGAGTTATGTTACCTGGACGGGTAATAAGTTGGACGAGGCATTTCGGATTCTCAATTCATGGATCGGACAACTCATGGTCGTCATGTTCTTGTTCTATTCAGGGTTTGGAATATATAGGAAGATTATGGAAAACCAGGGGGGGTATACCAAAGGGTTCCTGAAAAAACGATTCTTGCCGGTCTGGGTTCAATTTGCGATTTGCGTAGGCTTGTTTTTGGTTATGGATTTAGCGATAGGGAGCTTAAGTTCATACTCGATCGGACATGTTATCCTCGCGTTTACCGGGTGGACAAGCATTGGCAATTCCAACTGGTTCATGTTTGATACCTTTGCGCTGTATCTGCTTGTCTTCTTCTCATTTATCAAATCTTTGCCAGGCAAAAGCAATTTGATTTTATTTTCGGTTGCTTCATGCACTTTAACGGCGATTCTTTTCTTTACCAAGGAGAGCTATTGGTGGAATACATTGTTAGCTTTTCCTCTTGGCATGTGGTTTGCCCAGTATAAGAAGGAAATAGATGTTTTTCTCCAAAAGCCTAAAAATCATCTCATCGTGTCAATTCCAGTGGTTTCCCTTTTCCTGATTCTCTTTAGGATTTACTTGCGTTTTGACCTTGACATTGGCTATATACTGTTATCCTTATTATTTGCTTCATCTGTCATATTATTAACGATGAAAATAAGAATTGGCAATAAGATTCTATACTTTTTGGGTAGCCATGTTTTTAGTATCTACATTTTGCAAAGAATACCTATGATACTATTGCAAGATAAAATTGACAACCGGTATTTATATCTTTCCACTTGTTTTATTATTACAATTGTTGTTTCTGTGCTGTTTGACCGTGCTTTTTCTGTTGTTCGTTCCCGAATCGTGGGGAAGTAATCAATGAAAAACGCGGATATCCGCGCTTGAAGGAAGTAAAGGCTCTGGAGGCTGCTGGGGTGAAGGGTGTGATTTTGACTGGCGGCAAAGGGACGCGGCTGTATCCCATGACCCAGGCGGTATCCAAGCAGTTGTTGCCCATCTACGACAAGCCGCTGATCTATTATCCGCTGTCCATCCTGATGCTGGCGAGCATTCGGGAAGTGCTGATTATCTCCACACCGGAGGATACGCCGCTGTATGAAAAGTTGCTGGGGGACGGCAGTCGGCTGGGTATGAAGTTCTCCTACAAGGTGCAGGAAACGCCCAGGGGACTGGCGGACGCTTTCATCTTAGGCGCGGATTTCATCGGGGATGACAGCGTATGCCTGATCCTGGGCGACAACGTATTCTACGGCCAGGACATGACGAGAACGCTGCGGAAAGCCATGGAAAACAAAACCGGAGCGACGGTTTTCGGCTATCCGGTGAAGGACGCGCGCTCCTTCGGCGTGGTGGAGTTCGATAAGCACAACAAGGTGCTTTCCATCGAGGAAAAGCCCCAGCATCCCAAGAGCAATTACGCCGTCCCCGGACTGTATTTCTATGATAATCGGGTGGTGGACATCGCAAAGAACGTGAAGCCTTCCCCCCGGGGTGAAATCGAGATCACGGCGGTCAATAACGCCTATCTGGCAATGGGCGAGCTGAACGTGACGCTGCTGGGGCGCGGCATGGCATGGCTGGATACAGGAACGCCCAGCAATATGCTGAAAGCGGCGGAATTCGTGGAAGCGGTGCAGGACCGGCAGGGCTTTTATGTGTCCTGCATTGAGGAAATCGCCTGGCGGCGCGGCTTCATCACCACGGAGCAGCTTGCCGCCCTGGGCGATGAATTGAAAATGACGGATTACGGCCAGTATCTGCTGACCATTGCGGGGGAAGGAAAAGCGTGATTACCGCGGTCGGCGAAATGGATGACAAGAACCCGCACGCTGGAAGAAACTTTCAAGACCTCATACGTTGCCTTTTGCATAAGAGACAGGGATGGAAACATAAACGCAATGACGACTGAACAGCAATACATATTGCAAATCTTATCCGCGTTTCTTCGCAGGGAGAAATGCCCGGCCGCGCCGCCCGCTTCTCTGGACTGGCAGGCGTTCCTGAAAGAAGCGTTGGCGCAGGGCGTATGCGCCATATGCTATTTCTGCATGGATAAGAACGCCATTCCGGAAAAAGCAAGAAAACAGTGGCGTGCCGCGGCGTATTACGGAATCGGCGCCTGCTTCCGCGTGATGGAGGCGCACAGCAAGGTTTGCAAGCTGCTGGAGGAAAACGGCGTTCCCACGGTGTGCCTGAAAGGCTATGCCTCCGCTTACTACTATCCGCGTCCGGAATACCGCGCCATGGGGGATGTGGATTTTTTTGTTGAAGACGCGTACAGGGCCAAAGCGCGTGAACTCCTGCTTGCCAACGGATACGAAGAAAAGGACTTGAAGCGTCACCATGATTGGCTGTATTATAAGCACGGGATTTCATATGAGCTTCACTTCGCGATATCCGGCGTTCCGCGGGGGAAAGAAGGGGAGCCTTTTCTTCGGGCGCTGGAGGGCGCTGTTCGCGAACGGCAATGGGTGAAAAGCAAGGCCGGGGAGATCGTGATCCCCTCCGATTTTCACCACGGCCTGATTATCCTGCTTCACACCGCCTCTCATCTTCTGTCGGGCGGCCTGGGCTTGCGGCATCTGTGCGACTGGGCCGCGTTTGTAAACCGTTTTGACGATAGCGAGTTTCGGCGTGTGTTTCAGCAGGAATTTGAAAGCCTGCGCGTCTGGCGATTTGCGCAAGTGCTGACGGCGGTGTGCGAGCGATATTTGGGATCAAAGAAAAACGATTGGACGGGTGATGTTGACGCGGACGCCGTTGATAAGCTGATGGATGAATTTCTGCGCGACGGCGATTACGATTTCAATCGTGAATTCGATCAAGCGGATTGGATGGTATCAGAAGGGTTCTCTATTCGCGTCGGGCACAGAAGCGGCATTGGCAATATGATGGCCACTCTGCGGAACGCTGTGGAATACCATTGGCCCCGGACGCAGAAGAATAAAGTGTTGCTCTTTTTCGGCATGGTGTATTCGGTGGCCCGGTATGGCGTTCGCATCCTGACGGGCAAACGGGAAAAGCTGGACTTTGCGCAAATGAGCAAGGAAGCATACGAAAGACGGAAACTCTATCAAGCGTTTGGGATTGAAGAGGGGATTGAAGAATAAGCGGCGGGTGAAACCGGCGCTTCGATCAGAAAGCCGCGGTATTGTTCCGCGGACAGAGAGGAAACTGCGATTCATGAACATTAACGATTCTTTCAAAAACAAAACGCTGGTGATCACCGGCGGCACGGGTTCTTTTGGGTCCACTGTCCTTAAGCATTTTTTGACCACGGATATTGCGGAAATCAGGATCATCTCTCGGGATGAGAAGAAGCAGGACTGGATGCGGCACACGTTACAGGCGCGCTATCCGGAATATGCGGGTAAAGTTCAGTTTTATGTGGGCGACGTGCGCAATGTGGACAGCGTTCGGGACGTGATGCACGGGGTCCATTATGTGTTCCATGCGGCGGCGCTGAAGGAAGTGCCCTCCTGCGAATTCTTCCCCATGGAAGCGGTAAGAACGAATATTATCGGGACTGATAACGTAATCACAGCGGCGGTTGAAAACCGGGTCGAGCGCGTCGTATTTCTTTCCACCGACAAGGCCGCCTATCCGATCAACACCATGGGCATGACCAAGGCCGTTGGCGAAAAGGTGGTGCAGGCAAGGGCGCAGAAGGCCTTTGAACGCGGAGGCACTGTATTGGCTTGTACCAGGTATGGCAACGTCATGTGCAGCCGAGGCAGCGTGATCCCCCTCTTCATTGATCAGATTAAAAGACAGGCGCCCATAACAATTACCGATCCCAACATGACCCGTTTTCTCATGAACCTGGACGAAGCCGTGGATCTGGTGGCCTTTGCCTTTGAGCATGCCGAACCGGGTGATCTGTTCATTCAGAAAGCGGACGCCAGCACGATCGGCGATCTTGCCGACGGCGTGATGAAGGTGTTCGGACAGACGGAGAAGAAGATCATCGGTACCCGCCATGGGGAAAAGCTCTACGAAACCCTGATGACCAGGGAAGAGCGCCTCCGCAGCACGGATATGGGCAATTATTTCCGCATTTCACCCGACGGGCGCAGCCTGAATTATGATAAATTCTATGTGGAAGGCAACGTGCTGACCGAGGCGGACGAGGCGTATACCAGCCACAACACAAACCGGCTCGACG
This sequence comes from uncultured Christensenellaceae bacterium, assembly GCA_905234985.1. Taxonomy (GTDB): domain Bacteria; phylum Bacillota; class Clostridia; order Christensenellales; family Aristaeellaceae; genus RUG563. The sequence continues at coordinate 3,713 of CAJOJQ010000005.1, read as the reverse complement.
TGGACGGCGTTGTGAAGAAGATCATGACCACGGATTACGTGCGGGAAGAATTGGAGGGCCGCCCCCACGCTGTCGAAACGTAAGCGCGGAGGAAAAGAAACGATGATGGAATACCCAAATTGGAAAGAAAACGGAAAACTGAAGCTGCTGATCATCGTGGGAACGCGGCCGGAAATCATTCGTTTAGCGGCCGTGATCAGGAAATGCCGGAAATACTTTGACACAATCCTTGCCCACACGGGGCAAAACTATGATTATAACCTGAACGGCGTTTTTTTCCGGGATTTGAAGCTCGACGATCCCGAAATCTATCTGGACGCCGTGGGCGCTGACCTTGGGGAAACCATGGGCAATATCATCGCCAAGAGCTATCAGCTGATGGTGACCAAGCAGCCAGACGCCGTGCTGGTGCTGGGCGACACCAACTCCTGCCTGAGCGTCATTGGCGCGAAGCGGCTGCACATCCCCATTTTCCACATGGAAGCGGGGAACCGCTGCAAGGATGAATGCCTGCCGGAGGAAACGAACCGCCGCATCGTGGACATCATTTCCGATGTGAACATGGCTTATTCCGAACACGCCCGCAGATACCTCGCCGACTGCGGCCTGCCCAGGGAACGCACCTATGTGACCGGAAGCCCCATGGCGGAGGTGCTGACGGAGAACCTGGCGGCGATTCAAGCGTCAGATGTGCATGCCCGGCTGGGCCTGGAAAAGAAGCGGTATATCCTGCTGTCCGCCCATCGGGAGGAGAATATCGACACCGAAAAGAACTTCACTTCTCTTTTCACGGCCATCAACCGCATGGCGGAAAAGTACGATATGCCGATCCTGTATTCCTGCCATCCGCGGAGCAGGAAACGGCTGGAGGCGTCCGGCTTCAAGCTGGATCCCCGTGTCATTCGGCATGAACCACTGGGCTTCCATGACTACAACTGCCTGCAAATGAACGCCTTCTGCGTGGTCAGCGATTCCGGAACGCTTCCGGAGGAAAGCAGCTTTTTTGCGTCGATCGGGCATCCCATCCCGGCCGTGTGCATCCGCACATCCACAGAGCGCCCGGAGGCGCTGGACAAGGCCTGCTTTATCCTGTCCGGCATTGACACGAAGGGCTTGCTCCAGGCGGTCGATACGGCGGTGGAGATGGTGAAGGAAGAAAAGAACGGCGGCGCGGTTCCTGTGCCGGACTACACGGACATCAACGTGTCCGACAAGGTCGTCAAGATCATCCAGTCCTACGTCGGCGTGGTCAATAAGATGGTGTGGAGAAAAGACGTATGAACATCCTTGTGACCGGTTCCGCGGGTTTCGTGGGCAGAAACCTGGTGGAAAACCTGAAAAATATCAGGGATGGGAAGAACAGGACGCGGCCAAACATCCACATTGATCGTATCTACGAATACGATATGGAGAATACGCCCGAACAGCTGGGCGCTTTTTGCGCGGACTGCGATTTCGTGTTCAATCTGGCAGGGGTAAACCGGCCCAAAGACCCGGCGGATTTCAAAGCGGGGAACTATGGTTTCGCGTCTAAACTGCTGAATGCGCTGAAAAGGCACGGCAACAAGTGTCCCGTGATGCTGTCCAGTTCTTTGCAGGCGACGTTGGCGGGGCGTTTCGGTACGTCCGAATACGGCCTTTCCAAGCGGGACGGAGAGGAATTGTTCTTCCAATATGCCGATGATATCGGCGCGCCGGTGTATGTGTACCGCTTCCCCAATCTGGTAGGCAAGTGGGTGCGGCCCAACTATAACAGCGCTGTAGGCACGTTCTGCCACAACATCGCCCATGAGCTGCCGATCACCGTCAACGACCCGTCCGTAGAGCTGGAAATGCTTTTCATCGACGACCTGATCGAAGAAATGTATGACGCGTTGGAAGGACATCCGCACCGGGCAGAATATCCGAAAGCAGGAGAAACCGTCGATGGCGTAACGTATGACGGCCTGACGCCCCGGCCTATGGAAAACGGGCGTTATTGCTATGCGCCCGTCACGCACAAGGCCACCCTGGGCCGCATCGTGGAGCTGCTGCACACCTTCCACGATCAGCCGCAAACGCTGGTCATGCCCGCCATCCCCGACGGCAGCTTCGAGAAAAAGCTCTATTCCATGTATCTGTCCTATCTGCCCAAGGAGAAGGTCGCTTTTGATCTCAAAATGAACTGCGACGACCGGGGCAGCTTTACGGAGCTTTTGAAAACGGCGGATCACGGTCAGTTTTCGGTAAATATCTCCAAGCCGGGCATCACCAAAGGACAGCATTGGCATAACAGCAAATGGGAATTTTTTATTGTGGTGTCCGGTCACGGGCTGATTCAGAAACGGAGGATCGGCACGGATGAAGTGATCGAATTTGAAGTGTCTGGCGACCGTATCCAGGCCGTTCACATGCTGCCGGGCTACACCCACAATATCATCAATCTATCTGATACGGAAAACCTGGTCACAGTGATGTGGGCCAACGAAATGTTTGATCCGGCCCATCCGGATACTTTCTTTGAAAAAGTATAAGACCGGAAACGGGCAGGAATAAAGCGTATTGTCAGCTTGGCTGGCTAAAAGAAAAGAGAGGCACTGATCATGACGATTATCGTTACCGGCGGCGCCGGTTTCATCGGCGGAAATTACATCTATTATCACCTGAAAGCGCATCCGGAGGATCGGGTGATCTGCCTGGACAAGCTGACCTATGCCGGGAATTTAAGCACCCTGTCGGCGGTCATGAACTATCCGAATTTTCGTTTTGTCAAGCTGGATATTTGCGACAGAGAAGGCGTGTACCGCCTCTTTGAGGAAGAAAAGCCGGACGTGGTGATCAATTTCGCTGCCGAAAGCCATGTGGATCGGAGCATTGAAAACCCTTCCGTTTTCCTGCAAACCAACATCATCGGCACTTCTGTTTTGATGGACGCCTGCCGGAAATACGGGATTCAGCGTTTCCATCAGGTGGGCACCGACGAGGTGTACGGCGACCTTCCCCTGGATCGTCCGGATCTGTTTTTCACGGAAGAAACGCCGATTCATACATCCTCGCCGTACAGCTCTTCCAAAGCGTCCGCCGATCTGCTGGTGATGGCTTATCACCGTACCTACGGCTTGCCCGTTACCATTTCCCGCTGCTCCAACAACTATGGTCCCTATCAATTTCCCGAAAAGCTGATCCCGCTCATGATTATCAATGCGCTGCATGATAAGCCCCTGCCGGTGTACGGCGAAGGGCTGAACGTGCGGGACTGGCTGTATGTGGAGGATCATTGCAAGGCCATCGACTTGATCGTAAGAAACGGAAAGGTCGGCGAGGTCTACAATGTGGGCGGACACAACGAAATGCGGAACATTGATATCGTGAAACTGATCGTGTACGCCCTGGATAAGAGCGAGGATTTGATTTCTTTCGTGACCGATCGAAAAGGGCACGATCTTCGCTATGCCATTGATCCCACGAAAATCCACAATGCGCTGGGATGGCTGCCGGAAACCAAATTTGAGGACGGCATCAAAAAGACCATTGCGTGGTACCTGGAGAACCAATCCTGGTGGAAGGAAATCATCAGCGGCGAATATCAGAAGTATTATCAGCGGATGTACGCGAACAGGTAAGCGGATTCTTCGCTGTGAATGCTAAAATGTACTTGAGCCACATTCGCTAAAATGCCAGCGAATATTTGAGCCACCCGACTATATGCCCTACAATAGTGACAGCACTATTGG